>NZ_JBBVGR010000001.1:0-649566 GCF_038148855.1 Phycobacter sedimenti
CCTCAATCCCGTATTTGCGTATAGATTCATGTACTTGGATGGGGGTAGTGGCGGAGAGACAGGGATTCGAACCCTGGGTCCCCGTGAAGGGACAACGGTTTTCGAGACCGCCCCGTTCGACCACTCCGGCACCTCTCCGCGGGGGGTGAGCGGCGGTTTAATCAGGAATGTGCATGGGCGCAAGGGGGATTTTCCACGAAATCCGAGAAAGCGTCTTTTTCATTGCCTGCCGCGGAATTTCCCATAGTTTTGAACCCATGACCAAACAGACATTCCGACCCGCTCCGATCCTTGCCGCGATCCTGCTCGCTGCGCTTGCGCTGATGTTTCTGAGCACCGCGACCCGTGCTGCCGATCGGGCCCGGGTTGTGACATTCCTTGAGGTGACCGGCTTTGACGTTGCGCTGGACAGCATCGCCTTGTCCGCGGGAAGTGCCCCCCGGATGCTGGGCCTTGAGGCTGAGGATTTCGGACAGCAGTGGACCCGGATTTCCGAACAGGTCTTTGATCGGCGGAAAATGCGTGAACTGGCGCTTGATATCCTGGAAGGGACTCTGGATGATGGCGCCCTTGATCACGCCCAGGCGTTTTACGCCAGCGACCTGGGGCAACGCCTGGTTGCGGCCGAGAACGCAGCGCACAAGGTCGAAGACGATGAGGTCAAGCAGGAAGCCGGCCAGCGGATCATCTCGGATCTCGTGCGGGCAGGCAGCGACCGGGTTGCGCTGCTGCAGCGTATGAACAGGGCGATTGACACGGCGGATACCGCTGTGAAGGCCGTTCAGCAGATCCAGTTCCGATTCATCATGGCGGCCAGTGCAGCCGGCGTCATCGATCTGCAGCTCGATGCGGAGGGGCTACGCGCCTGGCAGGAAGAACAGGCTGCGGGGCTGCGGATGGCCTTGAACGCCTCTGCGATTGCCTCTTCTGCCTATACCTACCAGGGGTTTTCAGACGACGAAGTGCGCTCATATGTGCGAGCTCTGGAAGCGCCCTTGATGCAGGAGGTCTATGCGCTGCTGAATGCCGTCCAATACGAGATTACCGCCAACCGCTACGAAGAACTGGCATACCGACTTCAGGGGCTGGGGCAGGGTGAGGATATCTGAAGCCGACGCGCCTTGAGGCGGGGGGGCAAAGAGGCGGGGGCGCTGAGCGGCTCACACGTCCATCTTTCTGTTGACACACAAAGCCAGATGGTTAAAAGGCACGCATCCCGGCCTGGTTTCCCTGCGCCGGGGTTATTTTGTCATAACGACCTTTTCAAAGGTCGCGCTGTTCGAGGCGGCACCCGGCGCTCGCGCTGAAAGCCACCAACGCCTGAGTCTCAGGGGCCAAAGGACGCGGTTGAAAAAGG
Organism: Phycobacter sedimenti; assembly: GCF_038148855.1. Lineage (NCBI taxonomy): Bacteria > Pseudomonadati > Pseudomonadota > Alphaproteobacteria > Rhodobacterales > Roseobacteraceae > Phycobacter > Phycobacter sedimenti. The sequence continues at coordinate 1,358 of NZ_JBBVGR010000001.1, forward strand.
AAAGACGCACATGTTTGCGGTCCTCAAGACTGGCGGCAAGCAGTACAAGGTTCAGGCGGGCGACGTGCTCCGCGTTGAGAAACTTGCTGCAGATGCCGGCGAAACAATCCAGTTCGACGAAGTTCTGATGCTTGGTGGCGACGCACCGGTTGTCGGCGCTCCTCTCGTTGATGGCGCTGCCGTTAAGGCAGAGGTGATCGACCAGATCAAAGGTGAAAAGCTCATTCACTTCGTGAAGCGTCGCCGGAAGCACTCTTCCAAGCGCACCAAGGGTCACCGTCAGAAGCTGACCCTGATCAAGATCACCGAGATCGTGGCGTCGGGCGCAACCAAGGCTGCTCCGAAAGCTGCTGCCAAAGCCGCACCCAAGGCCGCTCCGGCCGCTGGCGCTGCGGATGACCTGACCCAGCTGACCGGTGTTGGCCCTGCCGCCGCCAAGAAGCTGAACGAGGCTGGCATCACCAGCTTTGCTCAGATCGCGGCCTTGTCGGCAGACGATATTGCTGCTATCGACGCTGTCAAAGTGAAGCCCGAATGGGTTGAACAGGCCAAAGATCTGGCCAAAGGCTAAGGAGATAGACAATGGCACATAAGAAAGCTGGCGGTTCCTCCCGTAACGGCCGCGACTCAGCCGGTCGCCGCCTTGGCGTGAAACTCTATGGTGGCCAGGCGGCCATCTCAGGCAACATCATCGTACGTCAGCGCGGCACCAAGTTCTGGCCGGGCGAAGGCGTTGGTCTGGGCAAGGATCACACTATCTTTGCAACCACCGACGGTGCTGTGACCTTCCACAAGGGCCTCAAGGGCCGCACCTTTGTATCGGTTCTCCCAGTGGCGGAGGCCGCTGAGTAAGCCGAACCCGACGTGGCAAGAAAATTTTGGGGGATCGGCGATTCAGCCGGTCCCCTTTTTGGTTTTCTCAATGGTTTTGAGGTATGGCCCGAAAAGGACGGTCGGGATCAAACATTGGTGAAAAACCAGAGTGGAGGAGTTGTACCGCGGCCGTCTGGCACGACACGGATCGATACCTATCTAGGGGCAAGGGGTTTCGTGAGCGAGACGCAGAGCGGATGAAGGTTTTTTAAGGAGGAGAGCGGAATGAGCTTGGATCAGATCGGCACGCAGCCCATCATCGAGACAGAGCGTTTCGTGCTGCGCCCTTTGCGCAAATCGGATGAGGGGTTGATTGCCCACTACGCGGGGGACGAGCGCGTTGCCCGGATGACCTCTTCGATTCCGCATCCCCTGCCGCCTGGCGCGGCAGAGGCCTATGTGAGCCGGGCCATGGGCGCGGACCGGGACGAAGACGTCTGGGCCATCGATGGTACGCCCTCGGGCGGGGATGAACTGAAGGGCGTGATCGGGCTCAAGCGGATGGACCGCAACCAGTCCGAGGTGGCCTATTGGGTCGCTCCGGCGTTCTGGAACACCGGCCTTGCCTCTGAGGCGCTTGAAGCGCTGGTGCGGGCAAATCCGCTTGGCAATGCGGCGATGTTCGCGTCGGTCTTTCAGGACAATCCGGCCTCGGCGCGGGTTCTGATCCATTGCGGCTTTGAATACCTCGGGGATGCCGAAACCTTTTGCGTTGCTCGCGATGCCACGGTTCCGACCTGGACCTACAGTCGCAAGCACGGCGTCTAATTTGCCGATTGGCCCCTGCGAAGGGATCGGGTAAGGCAATCAGAAAACCACGGGGGGCGCCAAAGGCGGCGCCGACCGATCATTGACTGGCGAGGGCGCAGAAGGCGTCCTTGCATGAAGGAGCAGACATGAAATTCCTCGATCTGGCAAAGGTCTATATCCGCTCTGGTGCCGGAGGGAATGGATGCATCAGCTTCCGGCGCGAGAAGTACATCGAATATGGCGGCCCGGATGGTGGTGACGGCGGCAAAGGCGGATCTGTCTGGGTAGAGGCCGTTGATGGCCTCAACACGCTGATCGATTTCCGGTACCAGCAGCATTTCTTTGCCAAGAACGGCCAGTCCGGCATGGGGCGGCAGCGCACCGGCAAGGATGGCGATGACATCATCCTGCGCGTTCCTGTCGGCACCGAGATTCTGGATGAGGATGAAGAGACGGTCCTCGCCGACATGACCGAGCTGGGCCAGCGGGTGCTGCTTGCCAAGGGCGGCAATGGCGGCTTTGGCAACCTTCATTTCAAGACCTCGGTAAACCAGGCTCCGCGCCGCGCCAATCCGGGGCAAGAGGGCGTGGATCGCACCATCTGGCTGCGTCTGAAGCTGATCGCCGATGCAGGGCTTCTGGGTCTTCCCAATGCAGGCAAATCCACCTTCCTTTCGGCCACCTCGAATGCACGTCCAAAGATTGCCGATTACCCCTTTACCACGCTGCACCCCAACCTGGGGGTTGTAGGCGTGGATAATGCCGAATTCGTGGTGGCGGATATTCCCGGCCTCATCGAGGGGGCGCACGAGGGACGGGGGATCGGTGATCGCTTCCTTGGACATGTGGAGCGCTGCGCAGTGCTGTTGCATCTGGTGGACGGCACATCCGATACGGTGGTCGAAGACTATCATACCATCATCGGAGAACTCGAAGCTTACGGCGGCGAACTTGCCGACAAGCCCCGGATTACTGCGCTCAACAAGGTGGATGCGCTGGATGACGAAGAGCGCGCCGAGGCGAAGGCCGCCCTTGAAGACGCGGTGGGAGGTCCAGTCTACATGATGTCCGGGGTCAGCCGTGAAGGTCTGACCGAGGTCCTTCGCGCCCTGCGCAGCCAGATCGACGAAGACCGCCTGCGGCTGAAGCCTCAGGAAGAGGAGGGGGACGCTCCGTGGCAGCCCTGAGCGACGCGCACCGGGTTGTGATCAAGATCGGTTCGGCCCTTTTGGTTGATCGACAAACCGGCAACATGCGCGCAGGCTGGCTGCATTCTCTGGCCAATGATGTTGCCTGGCTCAAGGGGCAGGGCAAGGATGTGGTGATCGTCTCGTCCGGGTCGATTGCCCTTGGGCGGGGGGTGTTGGGCCTGCCGCGCACTGAACTGCCGCTGGAGCAATCGCAAGCCGCCGCAGCGGTGGGTCAGATCCGCCTGGCGCGCGCCTATGAGGAAGCCCTTGCGCCCCATGGCATCACCACCGCGCAGGTTCTGGTCACGCTGGAGGACAGCGCGGACCGTCGCCGTTACCTCAATTCCCGCGCCACGCTGGAAACCTTGATCGGCCTTGGCGCCGTGCCCATCGTCAACGAAAACGACACCATTGCCACCGATGAGATCCGCTATGGGGACAATGACCGGCTGGCGGCGCAAGTTGCCGTGACCGTGGGCGCCGATACGCTGGTGCTGTTGTCCGACGTGGATGGGTTTTACAGTGCCAATCCCGCGCAGGATCCCGAGGCAAAGCGTTTTGACCGGATCGATGAGATCACGCCCGAAATCGAAGCCATGGCCGGCGATGGCGTTTCGGGGCTTTCCAAGGGCGGCATGATCACCAAGTTGGTGGCGGCCAAGATGGCCACCGCAGCAGGCTGCGCCATGGTGATCACTGAAGGGTCGGCTTTGAACCCACTGAAAACACTCGAAGACGGTGCACCCTGCACCTGGTTCACGGCGCAAGGGGATCCGCAAGTGGCGCGCAAGCGCTGGATCGCCGCGATGAAGACGCGAGGCGTCATCACCGTTGATGCCGGTGCGGCCCATGCGCTGATGAACGGCAAAAGCCTGCTGCCCGCCGGCGTGCGCTACGTAGAAGGAGACTTTGGCCGGGGTGAGCCCCTGGCCATCCTTGGCCCGGACGGGCGCAAACTGGGGCAGGGGCTGTCGCGCTATACCGGCGACGAGGCCCGTGCCATTCAGGGGCGCCAGTCAGCAGAGATCGAGGCAACGCTTGGCTATCCGGGCCGGGCGGCGCTGATCCACCGGGACGACATCGCCTTCTGATCCTCTTCTTTATGGAATTTCCCTCGGGTTTCGCAGTAGGGTCTGCGCGAGGGCGTCAAAGGCAGAACCGATGAAAGACAACAGTGACATCAAGGCCATCATGGCCGAGCTTGGCAAAAACGCAAAGTTTGCAGCTGCAAAACTGGCAACAGCCAGCGCCGAACGCAAGGAAAAGGCGCTTTTGGCCGCTGCCGATGCGGTCTGGGCGCGGCGGGCCGAGATTATTGCCGCCAATGCCAAGGATATGGATTTTGGCCGCGAAAAGGGCCTGTCGCCCGCGATGATGGACCGGCTGATGCTGGATGAGGCGCGCATCCAGGGCATTGTTGATGGGCTGCGGGCAGTGGCTGCACAGGGCGATCCCGTTGGTGCGGTTCTGGAAGAATGGACGCAGCCTTCGGGGCTCAGGATCCAGCGGGTGCGCACACCTTTGGGGGTTATCGGCGTGATCTATGAGAGCCGCCCCAATGTGACGGCCGATGCCGGTGCCCTGTGCCTCAAGTCCGGCAATGCCGTGATCCTGCGCGGCGGCTCCGAAAGCTTCCATTCGGCCCGTGCCATCCATGCCTGCCTGGTTGAGGGCTTGAAGGCAGCGGAACTGCCCGAGACGGCGGTGCAACTGGTGCCGACGCGCGACCGCGCTGCGGTGCAGGAGCTGCTTACCATGACCGACTATGTGGATGTGATCGTTCCGCGCGGTGGCAAGGGGCTCGTTGGATTGGTCCAGCGCGAGGCGCGGGTGCCCGTCTTTGCCCATCTGGAGGGGATCGTTCATATCTACATCGATAAAGCGGCTGATCCCCAAAAGGCGCTGGAGGTGGTCCTCAATGCCAAGACGCGGCGTACCGGCATCTGCGGCGCGGCGGAATGTCTGCTGATTCATCGCGATGTCGCCGCGACGATTGGCAAGGACGTGCTGACGGCTCTGGCGCAAGCGGGCGTGGAAATCCATGCCGCGGCGGGTCTGCCCGGCCCCGATGGTATGGTGGCGGCGACGGATGAGGACTGGGGCAAGGAATATCTCGATGCCATCATTGCTGCGCGCGAAGTTGCTGATATCGACGAGGCGATTGCCTTTATCCGCGCGCACCACTCGCAGCATACCGATTGTATCCTGACCGAGGACGAGACAGCGGTGAAAAAATTCTTTGCCGAACTCGACAGTGCCATCCTGATGCACAACGCCTCCACACAGTTTGCTGATGGAGGAGAGTTTGGCATGGGGGCCGAGATCGGGATTGCCACGGGCAAGATGCACGCCCGTGGCCCGGTAGGAGCCGCGCAGCTGACCAGTTTCAAGTATCTGGTACGGGGCAATGGAGCGGTCCGCGCCTGACCTTGCCTTAAACTGAAAACGCCACCCTCGCAGGGTGGCGTTCTGCGTTCGCAAAGGTGTGGCGCCTCAAAAGTGGATCGAGATCTTCTCAAGCATCGGATCGACCCGGATGCTGCGGCCTGCCTGTTCGGCCGCCAGCGGAAGCAATGCAAACTGGACCTGCGCTGGGGTGACTTCAATCTCGGCGGTTTTGTCGGTCAGGCGCGCCCACAAGGCCTCGTCCATGTTCACCTTGCGGCCTTCGCCAATCACCGTCCAGTGCCCATCCGCGCAAAGGATCGTGACCGTGCCGCCATAGGGCAGGGCGCTTTCCAGGCACAGCGCTGCAAGAAGGGCCATGCGCACCTCGCTACGGCTGGCGCCTTCGAGCGGCGCCCACTGAAAGGCCAGACGACCGCCCTTGCTGATGTCATCAAGAACCGAGACGATCTCGGCGCGGCCCATCTGCTGATCGCCAGCAGCGCCAAAGGCGATCCGAAAGAAACGGATACGGGCATTGGCATTCGTTACGCTGTCTGAAATCAGCTCCATCTCGGGACCAGAGACCTGGCCTGACATTCCAAGTAGTTCAAGCCCGTTGTTAATGGCGCCAATCGGGCTGATCAGATCATGACAGATCCGAGACCCTATCAAAGCTGGCAGATCTTCGTTATCTACAGCCATGTGAATTCCTCCGAATTGGGCCAGCTCCATGACCGACCTCAACGCAATCCTATCTCCGGGCATGTTCGTAAAGCATCCCGAGCACCCGGAATGGGGGCTCGGGCAGGTTCAGTCCAATGCCGCCGGCAAAATCACCGTAAACTTCAGGGACCAGGGCAAGCTCGTGTTCAACGCAAGCCAGGTGCCGCTCGTTCCGGTGTTTGAGCCATAATGGTTTACGAGAGGTTAATAAACCTCTTTCGATTTTGTTAAACTCTTGCGTGTTTCCCGGTGAATACGGTATGCGCCGGTTGGACGTGACAACCAAAGTCTCCCATGCCTCAACCTTCGCCTGAATTCTCTGTCCGCCTTGCCGAAACCGAGGAGGATCTGCGCGCGGCGCAGGCCCTTCGGTATGAGGTTTTTGTGTCCGAACTGGGCGGCGATGGAGAGCTTGTTGATCATGACGTCGGCCTTGAGCGGGACAGGTTTGACCCCTTTTTCGATCACATGCTGCTGACGGATACCGCAAGTGGTCAAGTGGTTGGGGTTTATCGTCTGCTGACAAGTGATCGGGCCGCCGAGATCGGCCAGTTCTATTCCGAGGCGGAATACGACCTGTCACCGCTCAAAGCGTCGGGGCGGCGCCTGTTGGAGCTGGGGCGCTCGTGCCTGCATCGCGATTACCGGGGCGGCGCCGGGATGTACCATCTGTGGAACGGCCTGGCCCGGTATGTGGCGGAGCGAGATATCGAGGTGCTGTTTGGGGTGGCGAGTTTTCCCGGTACCAATGTGGAGGCTCTGGCGCCGCCGCTGTCTCTATTGCATGAGCGCCACCTCGCGCCCGCGGAGCTGCGCGTGCGTTCCCGCTATTATCAGGCCATGGATTTGATCGATCCCGAGAGATTGGACCGGCGCAAGGCGATGATTGAGGTCCCTGCGCTGATCAAGGCTTACCTCAGGCTTGGCGGTTTTGTCGGCGCTGGGGCCTATATCGATCACGGTTTCAACACCACAGATGTTTGCCTGATCCTGGATACCGAGCGGATGAATGCGCGGCAGAAAAAGATCTATTCCGGTGGCAGGGACGGGTGAAGCGGATATGAACCCGGTCTGGCACAGCGATACTGATCCTGATCCCATCGTCATTGGTCCCTTGGGCTGGGTCCTGGTGGTGGTTCGCGTGCTTCTGCTTGGCGGCCTGGTCTTTGGTGGGCTTTTGATCCTCTTGATGGTTCGTCTGATCGAACAACCGATCTGCGGTCTGAACCGGCCGGTGACGCCGTTCATCACCCAGTTCGTCTGCCGCAATGCCTTTCGCATTCTCGGGATCGGCTTTTCCACGCGCGGGGAATTGATGCGGGAAAGGGGGGCGGTGGTGGCCAATCACACCTCTTGGCTGGATATTTTTGCGTTGAATGCCCGCAAGCGGATCTATTTCGTTTCAAAATCAGAGGTTGCCGGCTGGCCCGGTATTGGCTGGCTGGCACGGGCCACGGGAACGGTCTTCATTGACCGCGACCGTAAAAAAGCCAAGGAGCAGACGCTGGTGTTCGAGGAGCGCCTGAAAGCCGGTCACAAGCTGCTGTTCTTTCCGGAAGGCACGTCGACCGATGGCTTGCGGGTTCTTCCGTTCAAGACCACCTTGTTCGCAGCCTTCTTTAGCGATCATTTGCGTGACTTCATGTGCGTCCAGCCGGTTTCCGTAGCCTTCTTTGCGCCAAAGGGGCAGTCTGACCGCTTTTATGGCTGGTGGGGCGACATGGAGTTCGGCCCGCACCTGCTGAAAACGCTCGCAGCCCGACGTCAGGGGCGCGTTGAGCTCTTGTATCACCCGCCGCTTAGGGTGCGGGATTTTGACAGCCGCAAGGCTCTGGCTGCCCGCTGCGAAGAGATGGTGCGCGAGGGGCATGACTGTTTGCGCGCAGAGGTCGCAAAATAGGGCTTGCCCAGCATGAAAAGGTAGCCTATACGCGCGCCATCGAACCCGCAGGCGGGGTTTGGTCTGTTCAGGGGAGACATCCCTGACACGCCGCCGGTTGGAGCATCCGCTCTGAGACCCCCGCCGAGGATAAAACCGGAAAAGGAAAGAATAGCATGGCTCTTCCCGAGTTCACCATGCGTCAGCTGCTGGAAGCTGGCGTTCACTTCGGCCACCAGACTCAGCGTTGGAACCCCCGCATGTCGCCCTTCATCTATGGCGCACGCAACGGTATCCACATCATGGACCTCACCCAGACCGTTCCAATGCTGGATCAGGCGCTGCAGGTTGTCCGCGACACTGTCGCAAAAGGCGGCCGCATCCTGTTCGTCGGTACCAAGCGTCAGGCCGCACAGCCCATCGCAGAAGCAGCTGAAAAGTCGGCTCAGTACTACATGAACCACCGTTGGCTGGGCGGTACGCTCACCAACTGGAAAACCGTTTCCCAGTCGATCAACCGTCTGAAAGAGATCGACGAGCGCATGGAATCCGGTGCCGAAGGCCTCACCAAGAAAGAGCGTCTGGGCATGGAACGTGACCAGGCCAAGCTGCAGGCTTCGCTGGGCGGGATCCGCGAAATGGGCGGCGTGCCGGACCTGCTCTTCGTCATCGACGTGAAGAAAGAAGCGCTGGCGATCGCCGAAGCCAAGAAACTGGGTATCCCGGTTGTGGCTGTGGTCGATACCAACTGCTCGCCCGATGGCATTGATTACATTATTCCGGGCAACGACGACGCATCGCGCGCCATCGCTCTGTACTGTGACCTGGTGGCCCGTGCGGCCCTGGACGGCATGAGCGCTCAGCTGGGTGCGGCAGGCGTTGACCTCGGCGCCCTGGAAGAAGCTCCGGAAGAGGAAGCGGTTTCCGAGGAAGCCGAAGCCTGATCCTGGCCGTCACAGAATTGACATCAGGGGCAGGGTATTTCCTGCCCCAAATCCGTTTCGATTTGAGGAGAGCCTAACATGGCAATCACAGCTGCACTCGTGAAAGAACTGCGCGACGCCACCGGCGCCGGCATGATGGACGCCAAAAAAGCGCTGACCGAAACCAATGGCGACATGGAAGCGGCCGTTGACTGGCTGCGCACCAAAGGTCTGGCCAAAGCGGCCAAGAAATCCGGCCGTACCGCTGCAGAAGGCCTGGTGGCCGTTGTTGTCGAAGGTGGCAAGGGCGTTGCCGTCGAGGTCAACTCGGAAACCGACTTTGTCGCCAAGAACAGCGAGTTCCAGGCCATGGTTGCCGGCATTGCAAAGGCAGCCCTGGACGTCGACGATATCGACGGTCTGAATGCGGCCGATCTGGGTGGCAAATCCGTTGCCGACACGCTGACCGACAAGATCGCCACCATTGGTGAGAACATGACCCTGCGCCGCATGGCCAAGATCGAAGGCGACATCGTTGTGTCCTACGTGCACAACGCGGCTGCCGACGGCATGGGCAAGATCGGCGTTCTGGTTGCAATGACCGGTGGCGACGAGGCGTTTGGCAAACAGGTCGCGATGCACATCGCCGCGGTTAACCCTGCCGCGCTGAGCGCAGCCGACCTGGATCCGGCGGTTGTCGAGAAAGAAAAGCAGGTTCAGATGGACATCGCGCGCGAATCCGGCAAGCCGGAGCAGGTGATCGAGAAGATGATCGTCGGCCGCATGAACAAATTCGTGGCCGAATCCACCCTGCTGAACCAGCAGTTCGTGGTGAACCCAGACCTGACCGTGGAAGCAGCGGCCAAGGAAGCGGGCGCAACCATCACCGGTTTCGTGCGCGTTGAGGTGGGCGAAGGCATCGAAGTCGAGAAAGAAGACTTTGCTGCTGAGGTTGCCAAGGCAGCTCAAGGCTAAAACGCTCCGCGTATTCAAACGTTTCGAGAGCCGATGGGGAAACCTGTCGGCTCTTTTTATTGGCCGAGCCGGCGGAGGTGCAAACTGCCTTCAATCGACGAACAGAAAAACGCCATGTGATGTCGTCAGGATGTCAACGATGGTTCGTGCTACCTGTTGCGAAAGGGAAGAGGGAAATGGGGTCCCACTGATGGGGATGAATGGAACCCCATTAAACATGGCCGCCGACGTTGACTATAAACGCCGACAACCACACAGGTCGGAGAGCCCTGATATCGCAAGGATCGTTTCCCAAAGTTCCAAGGCCAAAGCCACCACTCACGGAACGGCTACAGATTGCAGCTTTGGTCACGATTTCGGTAGTCGTGAATTCCTTACCTATTTGACGCTATTTAGCGTCTTGCACTCAGTGTCAAATATTGACCTAGGGTCATCTTTGGCGGGCTTGGCGCGCCCGTTATGATTCCATGACGTACATCTGATTCTGGAGCGCGGCCTTCAGAACGGCCTGGGCTGTGGTCTCTACGGCCAAGGCGTCACGGGCCAAGCGAAGGTGTTTTTCGATCGTTGCCGGGGTAAGCCCCATAAGAAGAGCAATATCCTGGGTGGTCTTGCCGTCACCGACCCATTCCAGGGCTTCCCTTTGGCGTTTGGTCAGGCTGCGGTTCGGAGGGGTGTAGGGCAGGGTCAGAATCTTGAGATGAACCACGTTGTTCATCAAGACGATATCCTTGCCATGCTCGTCCCAGATCGCATCCACATCATCCTGAGATATCCCGGCCCTCGCAGCGAGGGAAATCGCCCCCTTGAAACGGGCCGATGTGGAATAAAAACTGACCGTATAGCCAGCGGTCATGTTCATTTTCTTGTTGAAGGCAATGACGCGCTCCGAGTCGGCGCCAAGTTTGCCCTCCTCGGTCATTTTCTGGATCAAACGCCAGCTGCCTGCACCTTCGTTTTCCAGGGCCCATCGCAACATAGGCGCGCTGGAATACAGGCCGTTGTGGATGAAACCGTTCAGATACTCCGGGGAGTGGTTTGACAGAATGACAAAATCCTCTGGATCCCCCAGAGAGGTCGGCGTCTTGTAGCGCGTATAGCCATAGATAAGCCTGTCAAAATCATATTCGGCCATCTGTTCGACGTGCGCGTGCCAAAGCTCTTCCAGAGTCTTGGCGCCACATACGACATGCAGATACTCCGACATGTTCATTCAGACTGTGCCTCCCTTTTCAAATGCTCGGCCAGGGCATCGATGGCAAACAGGTACCCTTGGGAGCCAAAGCCACAAATCTGACCGATAACCGCGCGCGAAATATGCGATTTGTGTCGGAATTCCTCGCGGGCATGGATGTTTGAAAGGTGAACTTCAACTGCAGGAAGTGCAACCGAAAAGAGCGCGTCCATCAGCGCAATTGATGTATGGGTGTATGCACCGGCATTCAGGATGATCCCATCGTGCACGCCGCGCGCCGCGTGAATTGCGTCTATCAATGCGCCCTCGTGGTTGGATTGCAGGCAGGTCATGTCAAGGCCACGGCCTGCGGCGTGAGCCACACACATGCGCTCAACCATGTCGAGGGTTTGAGATCCGTATACCTCAGGCTGGCGCGTGCCCAAGAGGTTGAGGTTGGGGCCGTTCAAGAGCAGAACACTCGGCATCTCGGATTTCCTGTGCAGTTTATATGGCGGAAACTACAGCACTAGTTTTGGGAATGCGACAAATGAAAAGGATGGTTTGGGGACTGTGTCTGATCTGAAACGGAGTTGCGAAAACGGCTCGGGCGTCGTGTCTGCGCAAGCCGTCTTCTTTACAGCGTAGGGGTTAGTCGTTGCGCAGCACGATCTTGCCGAGCGCTTTGCGGTCGTGGACCAGGTCCAAGGCTTTGCCAGCCTGCTCCATCGGAAAACTCTCGCTGATGCGGGGCTTTATTGCACCTTTCTCATACAGGGCGAAGAGTTCGGAAATGTTTTCCGCATGCCCTTTGGGGTCCCGGAACACGGAGGCCCCCCAGAAGACGCCTACAATGTCGCAGCCTTTGAGGAGCGGCAGGTTCATCGGGATCTGTGCAATGCCGGCAGGGAAACCGACGACGAGGAACCGCCCCTCCCAGGCCATAGACCGCAAGGCAGGCTCGCTATAGGCCCCGCCAACCGAATCGTAGACGACATTGACGCCGTCTTTGCCGGACAGGGTTTTGATTTGGTTGGAAAACTCTTTCTGCTCTTTTTTGTCGAGGCTGCGTTTGTAGACAAGTGTTTTGTCCGCGCCGGCTTCTCGGCAGAAGGCAGCCTTATCATCTGAAGATACGGCTGCAATGACCTGTGCCCCCATAGCCTTGCCCAGCTCGATTGCGGCAATGCCAACGCCCCCGGCCGCGCCCAGAACCAAAAGGCTCTCGCCAGGTTTCAGTCGGGCCCGGTCTTTCAGGGCATGGTAAGAGGTCCCGTAGGTAAAGATGAAACAGGCTGCGTCCTCATAGGGCATGGCGTCGGGGATCTTGATCGCACGGCCGGCGTCGATGCAAAGATGGGTGGCAAAGCCGCCGTGACCTGTCAGTGCCAGGATCCTGTCGCCAACCTCATAGTCTTTGACGCCCTCGCCAACGGCTGTAACGACCCCGGCGATCTCACCGCCCGGTGCAAAGGGGCGCGGTGGCTTCATCTGGTAGAGATCCTGAATGATCAGCGTGTCTGGAAAGTTGACACCGGCAGCCTTGATCTCGATCAGCAGTTCCCCCTTGCCGGGCGCCGGATCCGGGAATTCGCTCCAGACCAATGTCTCCGGTCCACCTGGCTCGTTGCTCATCATCGCTTTCATTGAGTTTTCCCTTTTGTGCCGCGCTCAGCTCCGAAATTACGTTAAGTCTTCTGCCGCCGGGGAGCGTTGTCAATGCAATAGCGAAATGCAATTCTGCTCTGCGAAACAAGTGACGTAACGTGGGACCATGGGGGGAGAGCATGACCACAGAGTCTGGCACTGAGTTTGCCGATGCGCCTGATTTTCGCAAGAAAATCCGCGCCTGGCTGGAGGAAAACTGCCCGGAAGATATGCGGGATGGCGCAGGTGGGGAGGCCGAAATCTGCTGGGGTGGGCGCAACTGGACCTTTGCGTCGGAGGGACAGAAGCTTTGGCTGGAACGCTGCGCTGCGGTCGGCCTGACCGTGCCGACCTGGCCCAGGGCCTACGGTGGAGCGGGGCTGAACCGGGATCAGGACAAGATTCTCAAGGAAGAGATGGCAGACCTTGGCGCGCGCTCGCCATTGGACAGTTTCGGAATATGGATGCTGGGTCCTGCGCTGCTCAAATTCGGCACCGACGCGCAGAAGAAGCGTTTTCTGCCGCCCATCGCCCGTGGGGAAATCCGCTGGTGCCAGGGATATTCAGAACCCGGTGCCGGGTCTGATTTGGCCGGGGTGCAATCCAGAGCAGAGGACAAAGGCGATCACTGGCTGGTCAACGGGCAAAAGATCTGGACCTCCTACGCGGACAGGGCGGACTGGATCTTCGCCCTGCTTCGAACCGACAAAGACGCACCGAAGCACAAGGGAATATCTTTTATTCTCATGGATATGCAAAGCGAAGGTGTCACGACACGTCCAATTCGACTGATCTCGGGCGCGTCCCCGTTCTGTGAAACTTTCTTTGACGATGTCAGGGTTCCCAAAGAACAGGTCGTCGGTGATGTGAACCGGGGCTGGGATGTTGCCAAATACCTGCTCACCCATGAGCGGGAGATGATCAGCGCGGGCGGTCAGACCATGGGGGCCGGGCGTCCCTTGGGTGCTGTCCTGGCCGAGAGTGAGACCGGAGCCAGCGATCCGGTGCTGCGTGCCGATGCCATGCGGACCGAAGTGGACGCACTGGCGATGGAACTCACCCTTGAACGCTACAAGGACCAGGCCGAAGGCGGTCAGGGGGTGGGCGATGCCTCGGCCATGTTGAAATACGCAGGCACGGAGTTGAACAAACGCAGGCTTGAACTGGTCATGGCTGCCGGCGGCAGTGACGCCCTGGCGTGGGAGGATGGCCGCGCGCCAAGCTGGCTCCGGACAAAGGCAAACTCGATCGAGGGCGGAACATCCGAGGTGATGCTCTCCATTATCTCCCGTCGAATTTTGGGTTTGGGAGCGTGAAAGACATGGCGAAACTCATTCAAACCGAAGAAGAAACCATGCTGCAGGATGCAGCGCGTGCTCTTCTGGAAAAATCCGCGCCCGTGTCCCGTCTGCGTGAGCTGCGCGATCAGGGGCGGACCAGGGATGACGCTCTTTGGCAGGAAATGGTTGCGGCCGGTTGGGCCGGGATCCTTGTTCCGGAGGCTGCGGGCGGTGTCGATATGGGCCATGCTGCTGCTCATGTTCTGGCGCGGGAAATGGGCCGGAACCTGACGGTGAGCCCGTTTCTCAGCACGGCCATCATCGCGGCGACAGTGTTGCGGCGGTGCGATGATACGCGCAGTCAATCGGCCTTGAGCGGGATTGCATCCGGTTCGCGCACCTACGCGCTTGCGCTTGACGAAAGCGTAAAGTTCAACCCTGAGCGTGTTGAATTCACGGCGGAAAAGCGTGGAAATGGGTACGTCCTGAGTGGTGAAAAACGGTTTGTGGTTGATGGCAGCAACGCCTCTCATGTCCTGGTGCTGGCCCAAAGCGAAGACGGGCTGTGCCTGTTTGATCTGCCCGCCGATCGTACGGGAGTGACCCGCAACAGCACGGCGATGATTGACAGCCGGGATGCCGCGCAACTGGTTTTTGACAATGTCGAAGTCTCCGGAGAAGAATTGCTGGGATCTGCCGGAGAAGGCGCGGCCCTGTTGCGGTACGGGCTGGAGGCGGGGCAGGCGGCGCTCGCGGCCGAAACCGGAGGGCTGTCGACGGCGGCCTTTGAGATGACAATCGGTTACCTGAAAGAGCGCAAGCAGTTCGGCGTGCCGATTTCCAGTTTCCAGGCCCTGCAGCATCGCGCCGCCCATCTTTGGTGTGAGATTGAACTGACGGTGTCGGCGATCCTGCACGCAGGACGGATGCTCGACAGCGACCCCGGAAATGCAACCCTTGCGGTATCCCTGGCCAAGGCGCGGGCCACCGACACGGCTCAGCTCGCGGTGCGTGAAGGGGTGCAGATGCATGGCGGGATCGGTATGACCGATGCCTATGACATGGGGTTTTACATGAAACGCGCGCGTGTGGCGGCGGAATGGCTCGGGGACTATGGCTATCACGCAGCGCAAGTGGCCCGTCTGCGTGGCTTTTGAGGGATCAATATGATGCAAGAACTCTTTTCACTGGAAGGAAAAACCGCGCTTGTGACGGGCGGCGCGACTGGCATTGGCCGAATGGCAGCAGAAGCTATGGTGCGGGCCGGTGCGCGGGTCTTGATCGCCTCGCGCAAGGGTGAGGCCTGCGAAGCGGTTGCAGCCGAGCTGAACGCGCTGGGTACACCCGGCCGCGCCGAAGGTTTTGCAGGAGACGTCGGGGATGTCGACGGCATTGATGCTCTGGTGGCTGAAGTGAAATCCCGAACCGACACGCTTCATATCCTGATGAACAATTCCGGCATCACCTGGGGCGCGCCTCTGGGGCAATTCCCGCATCATGCCTGGGAAAAGGTGATGAACGTCAATGTGACCGGCGTCTTTGACCTCACCCAAAAGCTCCTGCCGCTTCTGATCGAGTCGTCTGACGCGGACGACCCTGCGCGCGTGATCAACGTCGGTTCGGTCATGGGCGAGATTCCGATGGGCGATGGCGCCTACAGCTATTCGGCCTCCAAAGCGGCAGTCATCCACATGTCCAGGATCCTCGCGAAAGAGCTTGCCCATAAACACGTAACGGTAAATGCGCTCGCTCCGGGGCCGTTCGTGTCGCGCATGACCGCTTTTGCAACAGGCGATGAGGAAAAACGCGAAAAGGTGGGCCGGGATGTACCTTTGGGCCGCGTTGGCCGGGACGAGGATATAGCTGGTGCGGTTCTGTTCCTGTCGGGGCGCGGCGGGTCCTATGTGACGGGGGCCGTTATACCGGTGTCTGGTGGCATCAACGTGATGTCGGGCCATAATATTTTTGAAAGCGCGTTGACCTGAAACGTGAAGAAATTGTTCTAGAGGGCTGAAAATGAACGATACCACCTGGTCCCGAAACGAGGATCACCTACCGTCGGCCTTGCGCGGGCTGCGCATTCCGCTGATTGGCTCGCCGCTGTTCATCATCTCGGTGCCGGAACTGGTCATCGCGCAATGCAAGGCCGGGATCATCGGTGCCTTTCCGGCGCTGAACGCCCGCGAAGGCGAAGGTGAGCCGCCCTTGCTGGAGGCTTGGCTCAAACAGATCACCGAGGAACTGGACCGCCACAACCAGGAAAATCCGGACCGGCCGGCCGCGCCTTTTGCGGTGAACCAGATCGTCCACCGTTCAAACACGCGGCTTGATCGCGATCTCGAGATCTGCACCCGCTGGAAGGTGCCCGTCTGGATCACCTCTCTGGGGGCGCGTCCTGAGGTGAACGAGGCCGCGCATTCCTGCGGCGGCGTGGTTCTGCATGATGTGATCAACAACCGCTTTGCCAAAAAGGCCATTGAGAAGGGGGCCGACGGGCTGGTGGCCGTGGCGGCCGGGGCTGGCGGGCACGCAGGGCAACAGTCGCCCCTTGCCTTGATCCGCGAAATCCGCAGCTGGTTTGACGGCCCTCTGGCGCTTTCGGGTGCGATTGCGACCGGCGAATCCCTGCTTGCGGCGCGCGCCATGGGGGCGGATTTTGGCTATGCCGGCTCCCCCTTCATTGCCACCCACGAGGCCAACGCCCAAAGCGAGTACAAGCAGATGATCGTCGATGGCGGTGCCGAGGACATTGTCTATTCTTCCCTGTTTACAGGTGTTTGGGGAAACTATCTCAAACAGTCCGTCACCAAGGCTGGCCTTGATCCAGACAACTTGCCAACGGCCGAATCCTCTTCGATGAACTTCGGAAGCGGATCGTCCAAGCCCAAAGCCTGGAAAGAAATCTGGGGTTCTGGGCAGGGGATCGGCGCAGTCAAAGAGGTCTGCTCGACGGGCGACTTGGTGGATCGGATCGACCGGGAGTTTCGCGCAGCTGGTGCGCGGCTGGCTGCCGAGTTTAAGGGCTAGACCATGGCCGAGATACTGGTGGTGCGTCATGGTCAGGCCTCTTTCGGGGCAGGCAACTATGATGAACTGAGCGATCTTGGCCGCAGACAGGGACAGTTGCTTGGTGAGACGCTGCGCGCCATGGGCTGGCAGCCGGACCGAGCGATCACCGGGAGTCTTGCGCGCCAAAAGCAGACGCTTGACGCGATGGGATTTTCTGTTTGCGCTGAAGAGCATAGCGGATGGAATGAATATGATTTCCACGACCTTTTGCATCAGCGTTTTGGTGGTCAGGCTCCCGACGATGTGATCACTGACCGTAAAACGCACTTTCGAGCTTTGCGTGACACCCTGGCGGAATGGCAGGATGGCGGAGTGGAAACGGCGAAGGAATCCTGGGCGGAGTTTGCCGCGCGGGTGGAGGCCGCGCGCAAGCATGCAGCCGACACGGAGGCCGAACGGATCCTGGTGATCAGCTCGGGCGGTGTGATCGCGCGGCTGGTGGCTGCGACTCTGGAGGTGCCGGATCGCCAGATGATCGCCCTGAACCTGCAAGTAAAGAACACCTCCGTCACCCGGTTCATCTCGTCTAAAGGACGATTTTATTTGCATGAATTCAATTCGGTGCCACAGTTTCATGATGCAGAGCGCGCTGAACTGATGAGCTACAGCTGAGGGAGCAGGACATGAGCAGCGATACCCAGACATTGGACATTGACGCCATCAGGCGGTTCCTGGGCGGACGCCTGGCCGGGTTTGACGGGGCGGTAGAGGTTGAGAAATTTGCGACGGGCCAATCCAATCCGACCTTTTTGCTCAAAACCTCGGCTGGAAACTACGTCTTGCGCCGCAAGCCGCCGGGGGTGTTGCTGAAATCGGCCCATGCCGTTGATCGGGAATTCCGGGTGCAAAAGGCCCTTGCGGGCACAAAGGTGCCGGTCGCCAAGGTGCATCTGCTTTGCGAGGACGATAGTGTCATCGGCTCCGCTTTTTATATCATGGAGCACGTCGCCGGGCGCAATTTCACCGATCCTGTAATGCAGGATCTGGACCCTGCAGAGCGCGGGGCCGTGATTGACGACATGAACCGTGTGCTTGCGGCCTTGCACGATGTTGATGTCGACAGTGTGGGTCTTTCGGACTATGGCCCGCCTGGCAACTATTTTGAGCGTCAACTCGGGCGTTGGACCAAACAATACCGGGCGTCCGAAACCCGCGTCATCGCCGAAATGGATGAATTGATCCAGGCGTTGGAAGCGGCCATGCCAAGGGACGACGGCCAGCGTGGATTGGTCCATGGCGACTACCGGATCGACAACATGATCTTCAGCGCGGATGCGCCCAAATGCCTTGCCGTGCTCGACTGGGAGCTCTCGACGATCGGTCATCCTTACGCGGACTTGGCCGGTGTTATCATGCAATGGCAGATGCCGCCGGGGCAGGAGGGGCGTGGCCTTGCCGGGATTGATCGCAAGGCGCTTGGCCTGCCATCTGATGAGGCCTTTATCGAGGCCTATTGCCGCCGCCGGGGCCTGCCGGGAATCGATAACTTCGGCTTCTACCTGTCCTTCAGCTTCTTCCGGATGGCGGGTATTCTGCAGGGCGTGTTGAAGCGGGCTCTGGATGGCAATGCGTCAAACCCGGAGCGGGCCGAAAAACTGGGCGGGTTTGTCCCGATATTTGCGCAAAGCGGCCTGCAGGCGTTGAAACGCTGACAGGTGGCAAAGCGCCGCGCGGTTTTGCGCGTTTCGGAGCGAGGAGAGATGCGGCCCGTTCTGTGCGTATTGTGCGCAGTGCCGGGCGTGATTGCGTGGTTTTACGTATGCCTTAACTCTCGACCCTTATGCATCCACTGCGCATTATGGACATAACAGGCGGCTCGCCAGATCTGTGGCCGCCCGGGAGGATAATTCAGATGACACAGTCGGATTGGCTGAACACAAAGAACCTTGGCGAAGGGGTTTTCGAGTTGCAGCTGGGGCGTGGCCCGGTCAACGCGCTGAGCGCCGAGTTCCTGATGGATTTTGCAGGAATGATCGCCGATTTGGGGCAGGACACGGCCGTTCGGGCGATCATCCTCAAAAGTCCGTTCAAGGTTTTTTCCGCGGGTGTCGACCTGAAAGAAGCCAAGGATTTTGACCTTGACCAGCAGCGCGCCATGGTGCGGGGGCTGAACGAAGCGGTCCTTGGTCTTTACAGCTGCCCAAAACCCGTTGTTGCCGCAGTCGGTGGGGCTGCAATCGCGGGCGGTTTGTTTTTTGTTCTCGGTTCGGACGTGCGGGTCGGTCATTCCAAATCGGCCTATGGGCTGGCCGAAGTGCGCGTGGGGGTCGATTTTCCGGTTGGCCCGCTTGAGGTCGCAAAGGCGACGCTCGATACCAATACCCAAAGACGTATGATGCTGACCGGCCAGCCCATCGGCCCGATCGCGGCCCGAAACTATGGCTTTGTCGATATCATCGCCGAAGACATGGAAGATCTTGAGATCTACTGCCTGCGGGAGGCGCGCAAGCTGGCAGAGCTGCCGCCCGAGACCTATGCATCCGTAAAGATGCAATTGCGCGGTGAAACCATCGGCCGGATCAAGGCAGCCATGGCCGCAGGCGGCAATGCACCCGAACAAGGGTGGTTCAGGGATGAAACAGCCCCGGCAATGGAACGCATGGTGCGGGGGGATGGCTGACACAAAGCCAAGGCAACAATTGGGGGAGCAAAGATGGACCAAGGCCGCTTGGAGCGTGTCAAGGCATGGCAGCAACGCTATGTGGATGAAAGAAAATATGCGGGCAGCTCGGTTCTGATCCAGCAGAACGGGGAAGAGGCGTTATTCCACGCCGCGGGCCTGCGCAACGTCCACGAGGGGCTTCCCTTTGCTCGCGATACGGTGGTTCGGATCTATTCCATGACCAAGCCGGTCACTTCGCTCGCGATCATGATGCTTTTGGAACGCGGTTTGTTTCACCTTGATGCTCCGGTGTCCGATTTTCTGCCGGAGTTCAATGAGATGATGGCATTGGTTCCAGGCGCAACGGCCATCGACCAGACCGAAGCGAGCCGCGCGCCGACCCTGCATGAGCTGCTGACTCATACCAGCGGCCTCAGCTACCCGTTCAATCCCGGCGTTCTGCCCGCAGCGATGAACGAGCGCGGATTGATGTTCAAACCAAACCAGGGAAGCCTCGCTGCGATGGTTGCCGAACTGGCGACCTATCCGCTTGCCTTTCAGCCGGGGACGCGCTGGGAATACTCTGTCAGCATCGATGTTCTGGGGCGGGTTGTCGAAGTGGTCTCGGGCAAGTCCCTGGGAGACTTTTTTCAGGACGAGATCTTTGGGCCTCTCGGCATGCGCGAAACGGGGTTCCGCGTAGCTGACGGCACCGGTGATCGCTTCGCCTCCCTCTACACGCCGCTTGCAGGGGATGCGATGGCGCTGAATGCCGCCAGGTCCGGTGGCGACACCCTGCGTCTGACAGACAGCCACGGTGGCTCTCCGTTTGAAACCGCCGACATGATGTCCGGCGGTGGCGGGCTGGTTGGGACGATTGACGACTATATGAAGTTTGCCGAGATGCTGCGCCTGCGCGGCGCCTGTGATGACGGTTTTATCATCAGCCCGCAGACTGCTGATTTCATGATGAGAAACCATCTCCCCGGCGACATCGCCTCGATGGGTCCGCAAAGCTTTGCCGAACAGCCGATGGAGGGGATGGGCTTTGGTCTTGGCGGTGCCGTGGTGCTGGATCCGGGCCGGGCGCGTTGTCCGGGCTCTGTGGGAGATTTCAGCTGGGGCGGCATGGCGTCGACGTTCTTCTGGGTCGACCCTGTGCTCGATCTGTCGGTTGTTTTCTTTACGCAGCTGTCGCCCTCCAGTTCCTATCCGTCCCGCGCCGAACTGAAGGCCCTGGTTCATGGGGCGGTCTGCCGATGAGCGAGATCATGAACCGCGAGAACCTTTGGACCCCAAGCGCGGCACGCGCGCAATCAAGCCGCATGGCCGCGTTTCAGGACTGGCTCGCCGTAGAAAAATCCCTGAGGTTTCAAGACTACAATGCGCTGTGGGACTGGAGCGTGTCCGATCTTGACGGGTTCTGGAGTGCGCTGGCGGAGTTCTTTGAGCTGGAGTTTGATACCGCTGCGTCATCCGTTCTGGGGAGCCGCAGCATGCCCGGCGCCGAATGGTTTCCGGGTGCCGAACTGAACTGGGCCCGTCATATGCTGAGGCAGGCTGGAAAAACGCCAAATTCTCAGGCACTTGTGGTCCACTCTGAAACTTTTGGCCGTACCGAACTGACTTGGGCCGAGCTGGCCGCACAGGTGGCCAGCGTCGCCAGTCATCTGCGCGAGATGGGGGTCGGGCAGGGCGATCGTGTGACCGCCGTGCTGCCCAACACGGAAACCGCCATCATCGCCTGTCTTGCCGCAACCAGCCTCGGCGCAATCTGGTCGCTTTGTGCGCCGGATATGGGGCATGTCGCCATTCTGGACCGTTTCCGGCAGATCGAACCAAAGGTCCTGATCTATCAGGATGGCTATGTTCACGCGGGCAAGACCATTGATCGCCGTGAAGTGCTGGGCACCATCGCCGACGGGTTGCCGAGCGTCGCGCAAACCATCGTTCTGCCCGTGGTCGGTGATGTTCCAAGCGGTGCACGGGACTGGCGTGATCTGGTGGGGCGCGACACGCCTTTAAGCTTTGAGCCGGTGCCCTTTGATCATCCGCTATGGGTGGTCTATTCGTCTGGCACGACAGGCAATCCCAAACCCATCGTGCATGGGCATGGCGGGATCCTCCTCGAGGGTGCCAAACAATCCCTGCATCAGGACCTGAGCGCGGACAGCCGGTTCTGCTGGATGACCTCCTCTGGCTGGGTCATGTGGAACGCGCAATTCGTGGCCTTGGGGCAGGGCGCGACGACCCTTCTTTACGACCGGGCCCCAAACCACCCTGATATGCTGGATCTGTGGCGGCGCGCTGCCGAGGAAAGGATCACCTACCTTGGCGTCGGCGCGGCCTACATAACCGCCTGCGTAAAGGCTGGGATCAGGCCCGGAAAAGAACTGGATCTGTCGGCGCTTGTGTCGCTTGGCACCACCGGCTCGCCCTTGACGTCGGATGGCTATGACTGGGTGTATTCCGAGGTCATGCAGGACATCTGGCTTGCCCCGATTTCAGGCGGGACAGACCTGTGCGGTGCTTTTGTCTGCGGCAATGTCATGCTGCCCGTGCGCGCGGGAGAGATGCAGTGCCGGGCCCTTGGCAACGCGGTGCGCGCTTTTGATGAGGCGGGAAAAGAGGTCATCGGCGCAGTTGGCGAGTTGGTCTGCACCGAACCTTTGCCTTCCATGCCCCTGTTTTTCTGGGGAGATGAGGATGGATCGCGGCTGCACTCCAGTTACTTTGACACCTATCCCGGCATTTGGCGCCATGGAGACTGGATCGAAATCACCCCCGAGGGTGGATCGGTGATCTATGGCCGTTCGGATGCGACGATAAACCGGCGCGGACTCAGGCTCGGATCTTCGGAGATTTATCAAGCAGTTGAAGGGCTCCCTGAGGTTCTCGACAGCCTGGTGGTTGATCTCGAATTTCTGGGCCGCGACAGTTTCATGCCCCTCTTTGTTGTTCTGGCCGAGGGACACGTTCTGGACGAGGCCTTGTTGGACAAGATCAAATCAGCCATCCGCAGCTCGGTCTCTGCGCGGTTTGTTCCGGATGAAATCAATGCGGTGCCAGAAATCCCGCGCACGCTTTCGGGAAAGAAGCTGGAAGTTCCCGTGAAAAAGCTGCTACTTGGGGGGGATCCTGCGAAAGTGGTGAACCGGGACTCGATGGCCAACCCGGCCAGCTTCGAGACCTTCATCGCCTATGCAAAATCGCGGGAGACCACTTGAGAAAGGCGGCGTAAATGTCTGATGCTGGGAAGGTTTTGCTCAATCTTCTGGATCTGGAGCGGCTGGATACAAATCTGTATCGTGGCATTGGATCGGGCGGCGAGACGCCAACGCGGATTTACGGTGGACAGGTCATCGCCCAGGCGCTGACGGCGGCCTATGCGACGGTTCCAGACCGTTTGTGCCATTCCCTGCACGCCTATTTCATTCGACCTGGCGATCCCGCGAGCCCGGTGATCTACCAGGTCGACCCGGCCCGTGACGGCGGCAGCTTTACCACGCGCAGGGTCACAGCCATCCAGAACGGCAAGCAGATCCTGAACCTTGCGGCATCCTTTCACAAGGAAGAACCGGGCTGGAGCCACCAGCACACGATGCCGGATGTTCCGCCGCCCGAGGGCTTGCAGAACCGGGACGAGTTGCATCAATCCCATGTGCACCGCATCGCAGAGCATATGCGCGACGAATTCACCCGTGCACGCCCCTTTGAGATCCGGGATATCCAGCCGCGAGACCCGCTGGATCCGGAAGTTTCAAGTGATATCAACCATATGTGGATCAGGATGGAGGCGGCCAAAGGGGCAGGGCCACAGTTGCAACATGTTCTGATGGCCTATGCCTCTGACTTTGGATTGCTCGGCTCTGCGCTCAGACCGCACGGGATCACCTGGTTCAAGCCCGAGGCGATGACAGCCAGCCTTGATCACGCGATGTGGTTTCATGCGCCGGTTCAATTCGAGAACTGGCATCTTTACACGATGGATTCCCCATTTGCGGGAAATGGGCGCGGGTTCAATCGGGGCTCGATCTATACCCGCGACGGTCAGCTGGTCGCCAGTGTTGCACAAGAAGGCCTGATGCGACCGATCAACCGCTGAAACGTTAGAAATTCATGTGATATCATAGCGATCGCGCAGCTTTTGCATGCCGGTGATCCAGCGGTCATAATCGGCCGTCTTTGCCTGCATGTAGTCTTTCACCTTGGGGTGTGGCAGGACAAGAAAACGATTGCTTTCAATGGCTTCAACGCAGGCGTTTGCAACATCTTCCGGCTCGAGCAGTCCATCGACGCTGGCCACACTGTTTTCCATCCCGCGGGTCATTTCGGAGCGGACGGCCTGCGGGCACAGAACCGAGACTCCAATTCCCTGGTCGCCATATGTGATCGCCAGCCATTCGGCGAAACCCACCGCAGCGTGCTTGGTAACCCCGTAAGGGGCTGCGCCGATCTGGTTCAGCAGGCCGGCTGCCGATGCCGTGGTGAGAATGTAACCGCCGCCGCGTTCCAGCATACGCGGCACAAGATGGCGAGCCGTCCAAACATGGGACATGACGTTGATGTCCCAAATCCTTTGCCAGGCGTCATTTTCCACCTCAAGGCCGCCGAGGGTCAGGATCCCGGCATTGGCGCAAAACAAATCAATCGGAGCGATCTGGTCTTCGATATCCTGAATGAGCGAGGCGATACTGTCTTCGCAGGAAACGTTCACAGTCTTGGCGATGCCGCCGATCTCAGCAGCGGTGCGTTCCGCGCCCGCAGCGTCTATATCTGCGCAGACAACATGGGCCGCGCCAAGGGTGGCAAACCTGTGCGCAAGTCCTTTGCCAATGCCACTGGCAGCTCCGGTGACGACGATACAGCGATCCTTGAGTTCCATGACAATCCTTGCGCGTTTCCATAGCACAAGCAGGCTAGCTGGCGTTTGGTGATCTGCCAATCCTATGTGACGGAACGGAACGCACAGGGGTTACATAATACTGATTATGAGATTCACGTTTGTAGCCGCAAAGCAGTAATGTCACCCATTGGCAAAGCAGAAGTGTCACTCTCCTCGCATAAGGCAACGAGGACGAGCGGACATGGGATGGGTGATGATGAGCCAGCTGTGGACGAACCGTTCAGTCCTGCCCTTCTGGAGCGGTCAGCGCCTCGTAGGCTTCATGCTGGGACAGGAACACATGACCTGACAAAGCATCCAGGAAATGGCTGCGTTTCAAGCGGTCCATCACCGGACCTTTCACTTCGGACAGGTGCAACGTAACCCCCATGTCCGACAGTCGCTGGTTGATCTCTTCCAGGGATTCCAAGGCGCTGAGGTCGATCTCGTTCACAGCCGAGCACATCAGCACGACATGTTTCATGTCCTGCGGTGCGGACTGGACGCGTGCCAGGACCATATCTTCCATCCGGCGCGCATTTGCGAAATACAGGCTTTCGTCGATCCGCAGCGTGACAACGCGGGGGTCCGTCAGAACGTGATGGCGATGAATGTTGCGGAAATGCTGGGTCCCGGGCACCTGCCCCACTTCGGCCACGTGCGGCCGTGATGTTTTCCAGACGAACAGCAGCAGCGAGACCAGCACACCGGCGGCAACCCCGGTTTCGACCCCTACGATCAATGTCAGCAGAATGGTGCTGAGAACCGCAGCAAAATCGGCTTTGGAATAGGTCCAGGCGGTCTTGAGGATCTTGAGGTCGACCAGTGACAAGACGGCAATGATGATCGTCGCGGCCAGCGTCGCCTTTGGAAGGAAGTACAGCAGCGGCGTCAGGAACAGCGCTGCGAATGTAAGCCCGACTGCCGTGAATGCACCGGCAGCAGGTGTGCGCGCGCCCGCATCGAAATTGACCACCGAGCGTGCAAAACCGCCCGTCACCGAATAGCCGCCGGACAAGGCCGATGCCAGGTTCGCAGCGCCAAGCGCCTTAAGTTCTTGGTTCGGTTGAATTTTTTGACGGCGTTTTGCGGCCAGTGTCTGTGCCACCGAGACGCTTTCGACGTATCCGATGATTGTGATCAGCGCAGCCGGACCAATGAGCGCCGGGATCAGCGCCCAATCGATCATGGGCAGCCCAAGCGGAGGCAGACCGGTGGGGACCTCACCGACCACGGAAACGCCCAAGGCAGGCAGATCCATGCCCCAGGACAAAAGGATGGTGCCGATCACTGCGAAGACGGGTCCGACGCGGGCCGCAGTCCCGGCCGCTGCCCTTGAAAGCCCCAGGCGGGCATGCAGGACATTGGCCATATGGCGGCGCACCCAGAACAGAAAACCCAACGCAGCAAGGCCGGTCGCAAGGGTCCAGGGATTGAGGCCGGTCAGCCCCTGCCCCAAAGACATCAGGATTTCCGGCAGGTTGTGACCATGGGCCGGAATACCAAGGATATGTTTCAGCTGGCTGACTGCGATCAGGATCCCGGATGCAGTAATGAAACCTGCAATCACCGGATGGGACAAAAGGTTCGCAACCACCCCGAGCCGCAACGCGCCCATGGCGACCAGCATCAGCCCCGATAGCAACGCCAGAACCGCGGCGGCGGCTGTGAACTCGGCAACTGTGTCGAGACCCAGTGGGGCCAGAGCGGATGCACTCATCAAGGAAACCACGGCGACCGGCCCCACTGCCAAAGCGCGAGATGTTCCAAAGATCGCATAAGCCACCAAAGGCAGGATCGAAGCGTACAGCCCGACCTCAGCCGGAAGTCCGGCCAACAGCGCATAGGCCAGAGATTGCGGAATAAGCATGATCGTCACAATCACGGCCGCCGTCATATCACCGGAAAAATCGATACGATCATAGCGCCGCCCCCAATCCAAAACCGGGAAGAGGCGCTGCAGATCAATGCGGGACATGGGCGATGGCATGGCTATGGCTTTCTTTGGAACCTCGGAGCCCGTCAGGTGTTAACGGATCCGGCTCAACATATTCACAAAACGATATATATGTGAACAACCAAAGGGGAAAGGCCTGTTGTTAAAATTATTCCGACAACTTGCTCGACTTCATCACATCTGGTTTGTTAATAATGGGTTACGAGTGGGGGGAACCGCAAAATCATCCCGAGCAATGACCCTGTCGTCTTGCAAAAATGCCGGGGCGTTTTTGCGAAATAAGCCTTGCATCTTTGCAGGCATCGGGTGTTTCGAGGATTGTTCAAAACAAGCTGAACAGTATGTCTTGCACATTTTCCCGTTCGGCCGGTTCAAGGGCGTGGCAAAATGGGGCCTCTGCTTTTTGCAAGGCTGGAAGTCCGAAGACCAATGCTCGTATTCAGTTATTCAAGGCCTGTTGGCTGCGTCTTAACAGGCTTTTCGCTGAGCTTTCCGCCAGCGGCAGGTTTTCCACGCGAAATTGATATGTGGCTTAACCTTGTCGTTAATCGTTTCGGATACGATCCCGGGCGGCGGCAATTGGGCGAACCCTGTGCATCCTTTGCGGAACTACGGTTGTGGACGCCATCCGCAAAAAAGCATGATAGCTTTGCGATAGTGCAAGAATTGTAGTGGGCAGAGACAGGATTGATATCCTGTCCTCGGGACAACGGGCCCATGGTCAAAAAGGCCCTCAGCCCCGGCCAGAACCGGGGCAAAGAGTGATAACCTTTAAAAGAACGCCTGCAGCCCGGTTTGCGCACGCCCCAGGATCAGCGCGTGCACATCATGGGTACCCTCGTAGGTGTTAACCGTTTCGAGGTTCACCATGTGGCGGATGACCTGGAATTCGAGGCTGATGCCATTCCCGCCGTGCATGTCCCGGGCCATCCGGGCGATATCAAGTGCCTTGCCGCAGTTGTTGCGTTTGACGATCGAAATCATCTCGGGCGCGGCGTTGGCTGCATCCATCAGGCGGCCCACCTGCAAGGAGGCCTGCAGGCCCAGGGCGATCTCTGTCTGCATATTGGCCAGTTTCAACTGGAATAGCTGCGTATTGGCCAGCGGCCGACCAAACTGCGTGCGATCCAGGCCATATTGACGGGCGGCGTGCCAGCAGGCTTCGGCCGCCCCCATGGCGCCCCAGCTGATACCATAGCGCGCGCGGTTGAGGCAACCAAACGGACCTTTCAGACCTTGCACATGCGGCAGCAGCGCGTCCTCGCCGACTTCGACACCATCCATGACGATTTCGCCAGTGATCGAGGCGCGCAGCGACGCCTTGTTCTGGATCTTCGGTGCAGACAGACCCTTCATGCCTTTTTCCAGCACGAAGCCACGAATCTTGCCGCCGTGTTCTTCGGACTTGGCCCAGACCACGAAGACGTCCGCGATCGGGGCATTGGAGATCCACATCTTGGATCCGGTCAGCTTGTAGCCGGTGGCGGTTTTCTCGGCGCGAGTCTTCATGCCGGCCGGGTCGGATCCTGCGTCGGGTTCGGTCAGGCCAAAGCAGCCGATCCATTCACCGGAGGCGAGTTTCGGCAGGTATTTCTTGCGCTGCTCTTCGCTGCCGTAGGCGTAGATCGGATACATCACCAGCGAGCTTTGCACCGACATCATCGACCGATAGCCGCTGTCCACACGCTCAACCTCGCGGGCCACCAGACCATATGAGACATAGCCTGCGCCGAGCCCGCCATATTCCTCGGGGATGGTTGTTCCAAGCAGACCCATTTCCCCCATCTCGCGGAAGATCTCCGGGTCGGTCTGTTCTTTTTCATAGGCTTCGGTGACGCGCGGCTGCAGTTTTTCCTGGGCATAGGCGCGGGCTGAAGACGCAATCATCCGCTCGTCTTCGCTCAGCTGATCCTCAAGGCGCAGCGGGTCTTCCCAGTTGAAGCCGCCAAGATCGGGCTTGTCCTTGGCCCGCAGTTTAGGTGCATCGGTCATCGTCTTGCCCCGTGATTGGTTGAAGGGTGAGTTCCCGCGCACCCTAACGGCGGGTTAAGAAAAAAAACAGCGAGACTTTGGCAAGAAAGTATGAGTATAGGTCATACATGAGCGCTCCCCGTCGATTTCTTCCCTCGATTTCCTCCCTGCGCGCGCTTGAAGCGCTTGACCGGCTGGGCAGTGCCTCCGCTGCGGCCGGAGAGCTGTCGCTGACCCAGGGTGCAGTCAGTCGCCAGCTGCAGGCGCTGGAGCGGCAGCTGGGTCTTGATCTTGTGGATCGGGCCCAGAAGAAGCTGTCTCTGACGCCGCAAGCGCAGGAATACGCTGCGGAAATCCGGATTTCTCTTAATCAGATCGCGCAGGCGACACTGCGCCTGCAAACCGCACCGCTGACCGGAACGCTGAATCTTGCGATTCTGCCGGCCTTTGGAATGCGGTGGTTGATGCCCCGCCTGCCCGAATTTGCCCGCCTGCACCCGGATGTGACCATCAATATGACCACCCGGCTGGAACCCTTCAGCTTTGCCGCGGAACCCTTTGATGCCGCGATTCATTTTGGTGAGGCTCAATGGCCCGGCACCGAGGCGATGCTCTTGAAAAGCGAGCAGCTTTTGCCGGTCTGCGCCCCGGATCTTGGGCGCGCGCAGGATCTGGGCGGTCCGGACGGGATCCTTTCGCTGCCGTTGCTGCACATTCAAACCCGCCCCGAGGCCTGGTCCGACTGGTTCAAGGCGCATGGCGTGACCCCGCCTGCGATCGTTGCGGGTACCATGTATGATCAATTTTCAACGATAACTCAGGCCGCTCTGCACGGTCTGGGGGTGGCCTTGATGCCGGATTACCTGGTGGAGCAGGATATCGCGACGGGGCGGTTGATGGCCCTGCACCCTGCCCCAACCGAAACCCGCGGTGCCTATTACCTGGTTTGGCCCGCCAGCAAATCACGCATGCCGGCGCTCATGAAATTCCGGGATTGGCTGGCGACAAAGGCGCAGCCCGAAGACCCTCTGCCGCGATGAATGACCGGGGGTGCATCCTGTACACCCCCTGTACACCGCCCGTGCACCGCCCGTGCACCGCCCTTACGCCGTGCTCGCGCCGGTTTGCGAACCCTGGTTGCAGCGGTCCTAACCGAGCGCGTAGCCCGCGCCGCGCACGGTGCGGACCGGATCATTGCCGCCATGCTGGGTCAGTGCCTTGCGCAACCTTCCGATGTGGACGTCCACGGTGCGGGTGTCGACGTAGATGTCACGCCCCCAGACCCGGTCCAGCAGCTGCTCACGGCTCCAGACCCGCCCCGGTTTTTCCATGAAAGTCGAGAGCAGCCGAAATTCGGTCGGCCCCAGTTTCAGAGGCTGGTCCGAGCGGCTGACCTTATGGGTTTCCGCATCCAGCACGATATCGTCGAATTCCAGCCGCATGCCCACGGTCGAGGGGCGTACGCGGCGCAACTGGGTGCGCACCCGGGCCATCAGTTCGATCACCGAATAGGGTTTGACGACATAGTCATCGGCGCCCGTTTCCAGCCCGCGCACCTTGTCCACCTCTTCGGAGCGGGCCGAGAGCATGATGATCGGGATGTTGCGGGTTTCCGGACGTGTTTTCAGGCGGCGGCAGACTTCGATGCCGCTGAGGTTGGGCATCATCCAGTCCAGAACGATGATATCCGGGGTGTCCTCCTCGACCAGAAGCAATCCCTCTTCGCCATTCTCGGCACGGATCACGCGAAACCCATCCGCCTCAAGATTGTAGGCCAGTACCTCGCGCTGCGCCAGTTCGTCTTCGACGACCAGGACGGTTGGCTGCTCGGCTGCCATGGTCAGACCTCCTGCGGCGTGGTCGAGGTGGTGTCGGCCTTGGGCCGGTCCTCTTCCGGACGGCTGCCGGTGACCAGGTAGATCAGCTCTTCGCAGATCGAGGTCACGTGGTCGCCCATGCGCTCGATGTTCTTGGCAATGAAATGCAGATGCATGCAGGGGGTGATGTTGCGCGGATCTTCCATCATGTGGGTCAGGAATTCGCGGAACAGCGCGTTGTACATCTGATCGACGTCGCGGTCGCGGGTGATCACGTCATGGGCCAATTCTACATCGCGCTGGATATAGGCATCAAGCGCGTCCTTCAGCATCAGTTCGACCTCGCGCGCCATGCGGCGCAGGGCGGCGGCGCTGTCTGCACTGTCATGACCCTGAATGAGAACGCCGGTACGTTTCGCGATGTTCTTGGCGTAATCGCCGATGCGTTCGAGGTTGCCGGCAATCTTCATCACCGACAGGACCACGCGCAGGTCCACTGCTGCCGGGGCGCGGATCGCGATGACGCGGGCGGCTTCCTCGTTGATCAGCTCTTCGAGACCGTCGATGGCCTTGTCATCGGCGCGCACCTTTTGCGCCAGTTCTTCGTCGCGGGTTTCCAGGGCGCGCGCGGATTCCATGATTGCGGCTTCGACGAGGCCGCCCATTTTCATGATCCGGGCCTGGATCGCCTCAAGGTCCCGGTCGAATGCGGATGCGATATGTTGCTCTACCATGTCTCAGTCCTTGATTGCGCGGATCAGCCGATCCGGCCTGTGATGTAGCTTTCGGTGCGCGGATCTTCGGGATTGGTGAAGATCTGGCCCGTGTTGCCGAACTCGACCAGACTGCCCAGATGGAAGAAGGCGGTTTTCTGGCTGACGCGGGCGGCCTGCTGCATCGAGTGGGTGACGATCACCACCGAATAGCTGGCGCGCAGCTCGTCTATCAGCTCTTCGACCTGGGCCGTTGCGATGGGGTCCAGTGCGGAACAGGGCTCGTCCATCAGCAGGACCTCGGGTTCGGTGGCAACGGCACGGGCGATGCACAGGCGCTGTTGCTGACCGCCCGAAAGACCAGTGCCGGGCGCGTGCAGGCGATCCTTGACCTCGTCCCAGATCGCGCCGCGACGCAAGGATTTCTCCACGATCTCGTCCAGTTCCGCCTTGTTGCGGGCAAGGCCGTGGATACGCGGACCATAGGCCACGTTGTCGTAGATCGATTTCGGGAAGGGGTTCGGTTTCTGGAACACCATGCCCACCTTGGCCCGCAGCTGCACCGGATCCACGCGCTTGTCGTAGATGTCCTCTCCGTCCAGGAGGATTTCTCCGGTCACGCGGCAGATGTCGATGGTGTCGTTCATCCGGTTCAGGCAGCGCAGGAAGGTCGACTTGCCACAGCCCGAGGGGCCGATGAAGGCGGTCACCGTATTGCCCTCGATCTCGACATTCACGTCCTTGATCGCATGGGTGTCGCCGTAATAGACGTTGACGTTCTTCGCCGAGATTTTGGTCGTATTGGTCACGGTCTTGTCCAGTGTGCTCATGTCGTTCATATCGATGCCCCTTTACCAGCGGCGTTCAAACCGGCGACGCAGGATCACGGCCACCGTATTCATGGTTACAAGGAAAACCAAAAGGATAATGATGCCGCCCCAGGCGCGTTCGTAAAACGCAGGGTCGGCGCGCTTTGCCCATTCATAGATCTGGGCGGGCATGGCCGAGTTCGGTGACAAAAAGCCGTCGGCAAGTGTTTCCGGCGCGTTGGAAGCGATGAAACCCACCATGCCGATCAGCAGCAGCGGCGCGGTTTCCCCAAGCGCCTGCGCGAGGCCAATGATGGTGCCGGTCAGGATGCCGGGCGCGGCCAGCGGCAGCACGTGATGGAACACCGCCTGCATCTTCGAGGCGCCAACCCCAAGGGCGGCATCTCGGATCGAGGGCGGTACCGCCTTCAGCGCGGCGCGGGTGGAGATGATGATGGTCGGCAGGGTCATCAGCGTCAGCACCAGTCCCCCGACGAGCGGCGCCGACATCGGCAGGTGCATGTAGTTGATGAACACGGCAAGACCCAGGATGCCGAAGACGATGGAGGGCACGGCGGCAAGGTTCGAGATGTTCACCTCGATGATATCAGTGATCCAGTTCTTGGGCGCGAATTCCTCAAGGTAGATCGAGGCGGCAACCCCGATGGGCAGCGCCAGCGCCAGCACCACCAGCATCATGAACAAGGAGCCCATCATGGCAACCCCGATCCCGGCCGCTTCGGGACGCTGGTCAGAAGCATCGGCGCCGATGATGAAATCGATGTTGAAGGTCTTCTCGATCACTTCAGCGGCCACCAGGGCATCCACCAGATCCAGCTGAGCGGGAGAGATGTTCTTGTCGTTCTCGATGGTCTCGCGGCTGACGCGGCCTTTCAGATATCCATCGACGCGGCTTTGGGCGAGAAAGCGGAATTCGACCGTCTGGCCGATCTGGTCCGGGTTTGCCAGCACATAGGCGCGCAGTTGGGCTGCGGCGTCCTTGGACAGGAGGCCGGCCAGATCCTTGGACTTGAGGCTCGTCTCGATCCCGAGATCTTCGACCACGTTCTCCATGGCGCCCTTGATCAGGGGGGCGTAGCCAAAGGTCGTGACTTTCTTGATCTCCTCAAGGTTCCGGTTGCCCTTCTTGTCGAGCTTGCTTTCCAGCAGCTCAACCTGCAGCGTGATGAAGGTCTGCTGAAAGGCTCCGGTGCCGCGGCTCACGATGGTGGTGACCAGGACAACCAGCATGATCAGGCCGACCACGATGGCAGCGATGCCATAGCCGCGAAAGCGCATCTCGGCGGCATTTCGTTTGCGGGTGCGCGCGTTCTGCGTCAGCAGGGAGCCGCCTTTGGACGGCTCTGTTGCGCCGCCCTGGGTGCTGGGGGTTTGGCTGATATCGGTCATTAGTCGTACTGCTCCCGGTATTTGCGCACGATGTAGAGGGCCAGAACGTTGAGCCCCAGCGTCAGAACGAAAAGGGTAAGCCCAAGGGCAAAGGCCACCAGCGTTTCCGGGCTGGCAAAATCCGTGTCGCCTGTCAGCTGGCTGACGATGCGCGTGGTGATCGTGGTCATGCTTTCCAGCGGGTTGGCCGAGAATTTCGCAATGGCCCCCGCCCCCATCACCACGATCATGGTTTCACCGATGGCCCGCGAAGCCGCCAGAAGGATCGCGCCGACGATGCCCGGCAGCGCCGCTGGCAGAACCACCTGCCGCACGGTTTCCGATTTCGTGGCGCCCAGCCCCAAAGAGCCATCGCGCATCGCCTGCGGCACCGCATTGATGATGTCGTCAGACAGGGACGACACAAAGGGGATCAGCATGATGCCCATCACAACGCCAGCCGTCAGCACAGATGTGGCGCCGCTCATCCATTCGACGCCCAAGGCGCCGTTTTCGCCCTGGCCGAAGATCCGCACCAGTAGCGGGCCGACCGTGAGAAGCGCGAACAGACCGTAGACGATGGTCGGAATGCCGGCCAGGATCTCCAGCAGCGGCTTGGCAAAGGCGCGCACCGCGGGGCCGGCGTATTCCGAAAGGTAGATGGCCGCAAACAGCCCGATCGGAACTGCGACCAACAGGGCAATGAATGAAATGTAGAGCGTCCCCCACAAAAGCGGCAGGATCGACAGTTCGCTGTCGCCGCGGAAGTTCGGTGCCCAGGTGCCGCCAAAGAAGAAGTCGGTCCAGGAATGCAGGGCAAAGAAGTTGCGTGTTTCAAACAGCATCGAAAGCACGATGCCGACGGTTGTCAGGATCGCGAGCGAGGCCGCCAGGATCAACAGCGCCATCACCGCCCGTTCGACAGTGTTGCGTGCTCGGAAATCCTTGTTCGTCTTTCTGTAGGACAGGCCCAAACCGGCCACCGCCACGAGGGCGACCACGAAGACCATGATCGTATGCCCTGTTGCGGCACTGCTTCGATAGGTCAGTGCGGCGTCGAACACCTCGGGACGGACGTCAGAGCCAAGCGCGATCCCGACCTCCCCAAGGCGGCCGCGGATGTCAGACACATCAGAGCGCATGTTGCGCACCTGTTCGGGGGTCAAGGCGCCCTCGGCCACCGCGATATCCAGCCCTTCGGCAACGCGCCGCACGTCGCTCATCACCAGACCCAAAGTCGTTCCTTCGGGGATCGCCTCTGACGGGATCATCCCGGAGACGCGGTTCTCGATCAGCATCGGCTGCGCCAAAAGCCAGACGACCAGAACGCCGAAGGCCGGTACCAGCGTGCTGAGGCCGACATGGTATCCGTAATAGGCAGGCAGGGAATGAAGCGCCCTTGCATCTCCGCCAGCGGAGGAAAGCGCGCGCTGGCGACCCAGGACATACCCGATGGCCGCAATGGCGCACAAAAGAATGACAAGCCAGAAAGTCGGCATCAACTGCTCCGTTTTGTGGCGGGTTTTGACAAGTCTGTCCCGAGGGACTGAAAAGGCCGGAGGATCACTCCCCCGGCCAAATCGCATTCAGCAAGGGGGGCTTAGGAGTTGCCGCCCATTACGTCTTCGTTTGCAACCGCTTCCTGGGTCTTGGCCAGTTCAGGGTCGGACACCAGGCCGTATTCGGCCAGCGGGCCATCGGGGCCTGCAACTTCGTCGGCGATGAAGAATTCAGCAAATTCCTTCAGGCCGGGGATCACGCCGATATGGGCCTTCTTCACGTAGAAGAACAGCGGACGAGACACCGGGTATTCGCCGGTTGCGATGCTTTCGGTGGACGGAACGACGCCGGACATGGTTGCGACCTGCAGCTTGTCGGTGTTGTTCTCGTAGAACGCGAGGCCAAAGACGCCGATACCGTCCTTGTTGCTCTCGATGCGGGCCAGGGTCTCGGTGTAGTCGCCATCGATGTCGACCGACACGCCATCGGTGCGCAGGGAGATACAGGCTTTTTCAGCTGCTTTCTTGTCGCCGCCGTTGGCTTCTTTCAGAACGTCGAAGGCGCCGGTGGCTTCACAGCCGGCCAGGATCACCTTGTCTTCAAAGACTTCGCGGGTGCCGTGCTTGGTGCCGGGGATGAAGGCCTGCAGCGGCTGTGCCGGGAAGGCCGGATTCACGTCAGCCCAGGTTTTGTTTGGGTTGGCGACCATCTTGCCGTCGACCAGAACTTCGTTGGACAGAGCCAGGAACCAGTCGGTCGGGGTGAATTCAAAGCCGTTGCCGTTGATGTCGGAGGCAAAGACGATGCCGTCATAACCGATGCGCACTTCGATGATGTCGGTGACACCAGCTTCGGCGCAGGCCTTGATCTCTTTTTCCTTGATTTTGCGCGATGCGTTGGCAACGTCGATGGTGTTTTCACCCACGCCTTCGCAGAAGCGCTTGAGGCCGGCCGAAGAGCCGCCGGATTCGACAACCGGTGTCGGGAAGTCGAAGTTTTCGCCAAAGGCTTCGGCGACGATCGAGGCATAGGGCAGCACGGTCGAGGAGCCGGCAACCTGCACCTGGTCACGTGCGGCGGCGGCAGTGGCCGAAACGGCAGCGATTGCCAGGGCGGAAGCGGACAGTTTCACAAAGGACATCTAGGTCTCCATGAGGTTTTGAAGGTTCACGATCACCCCCACGATGATCTTGTGCCTTCTGCTAACGGCGTCTGATGAGGCTTTTGTGACAGCTATGTAACAGCTGTATGACAATGCGCGGTTCGGGGGCGCTTTTGTAACAGAAAACTTTAGCCCCCAGACGCCATCACGCTGGGGGCAAGTCGATCATTCCACTCTGCTGGTACCAAATTTCCCTGCTATCGCGGAAGGATAACCGTGAACGTGGCCCCTGCTCCCAGATCGCTTTCCACCCGAAGCCTGCCCCGGTGCCGGTTGATGATGTGTTTTACAATTGCCAGCCCCAGCCCGGTTCCACCCAGTTCCCGCGAGCGGTGGCTGTCGGCGCGATAGAATCGCTCGGTCAGGCGCGGCAGGTGCACCGGATCGATTCCCGGCCCATTGTCGATGACCTGAACCCGCGCGGCCGGCGCGCGCAGCGCCGGGTCACGGTCCATCGGGGTCAGGATGACGCTGACCTGTTTGCCGCCGTACTTGATCGCGTTCTCGACCAGGTTGGTAAAGACCTGCTGCAGCTGGTCCGCATCCCCCTTGACGAACACCGGCTCATCGGGCGCGTCAAGGCTTAGCGTGACATCGCCGGCATCGGCCAGCGGCTGCATGGATTTCAACGTGGACTGCAGGTGGGCGGTGAGATCGAGCTGCTCCTTGGGTCGCATGCGTTCCTCGCTTTCGACCCGGTTCAGCGACAGAAGATCGCCGACAAGACGGTTCATCCGGTTCGCCTCGCCTTCCATGATCGTCAGGAAGCGATCCCGCGCAGCCGCATCATCGCGCGCCGCGCCGCGCAGGGTCTCGATGAACCCCATCAGAGCGGTCAGCGGCGTGCGCAATTCGTGGCTGACATTGGCCACGAAATCGCGGCGCATCTGCCCGGCCTGTTCGCGCTCGGTCACATCGGTAAAGCACAACAGCACGGCGCCGCCACTGACGGCGCCGATACCAGGGACATAACGCAGGCTCACCTCAAACGTGGTGTCCTGCGCCCCGTCATTTGACAAATGCCGCGCCGACCGGGCTGCCTTGTCGTGCAAGGACGCCTCGATCGCGGCTGTTACATTGGGCTGGCGCAGGACGGTGGCAAAATGCCTGCCCTTCAGCTGCTGCCCCAGCAGGGTGGTGCCTGCCGCATTGGCGCCGATGAAGCGTTCGGTCTGGTCCACCAGAACCGCGGGCAGCGGGATGGCTTCCAGAAACCCTTCGATCAACTCTTGCGTCATGGCACTCTCCGATAGCGGTTCAGCCCCAGTACCTGCCCAATGTAACGGTTTTGCTACGCGCCGCGCGCGGCCTCGACAGCCCCGGTAAAGACGGCAAGCAAAGCGTCAGGCTCTTCAAGGCCAACCGAGACCCGGAAGAATCCTTCGCTCAGGCCCAGGCCTGCACGCTCGTCCGCCGTCAGCGCCCGGTGCGAGGAGGACGCCGGATGCGACAGGGTGGTGCCCACATCCCCAAGGGTCGGCGCAAAGCTGAGACCGTCTGCCGCGCGGGTGAATGCATTGGCCGCCGCGCGCCCGCCCTCCAGTTCGAAAGATACCATGTTGCACCCCTGCCCCTTGAGCAGATCCATGGCGCGGGCGTGGTCGGGATGGTCCTTGCGGGTCGGATAGATCACGCGCTTGACGCCCGGCAGGCCGGCCAGGTGGTCGGCCAGTGCCGCAGCCGTGGCCTGGCTGCGTTCGAACCGAAGTTCAAACGACAGCATGCCGCGTTCCGCCAGCCAGCAATCAAACGGGCTGGGCGTCATGCCGGTGGTGACCGAAAAGACCCGCATCCGGTCATTGAGCGCCGGATCGCGCGCCACCACGTAGCCCAGCATCACGTCCGAATGGCCCGCCAGCAGCTTGGTGATGGAATGGATGACGATATCGGCGCCATGATCAAACGGCTTGAACCCGCGTGGCGTGGTGAAGGTATTGTCCACCACCAGCAGGATCCCCTTTTCCTTGCACAGGGCGGCCAGACCGTCGATGTCGGCAACGGCCAGGGTCGGGTTCGACACGGCCTCCACCAGCACCATCCGGGTTTCGGGGCGGATCGCGGCGCGCACGGCCTCCACATCGGACGGATCCGCCAGAGAGGTCGCGATACCGAGGCGCGGCAGGTCTTCCTTCATCAGGCGCAGGGAACGACCATAAAGCTGATTGCCGCCGATCACATGGTCACCGGCCTTTGTAATACCCATCAATACGGCAGAGACTGCCGCCATGCCGGATCCGGTGACGACACCGCCAGCCATGCCTTCCATCGCATCGAGCCGCTTGGCCACCACATCGGCGTTCGGGTGGCCCTCGCGCGAATAGGTGTAGCCGTGCACGCGGCCCTCGTACTGGTCATCCAGCGCATCGGGCGTCTCGCTGGCATAAACCACCGAGGGGCTGAGCGGCGTCACCACCGGGCGGCTTGCACTGTGAGGAAGCGGATCGGGCCGCATCAGCGAGCCTTTGGAATTTCTCATTTAGTCTACCTTCTTCATTTCGTCGCGAAAGCGGCGCATGTTCTCCTGATAATGCAGGGCGCTCCACTTCAGCTTCTGGATCGTGGCTTCATCCACCTCACGAACGACCTTGCCCGGCGCGCCCATCACGAGGGAGTTGTCCGGGATTTCCTTGTTTTCGGTGATCAGGGCGCCGGCACCGATCAGGCAGTTCTTGCCGATCTTTGCCCCGTTCAGAACGGTGGCCCCCATCCCGATCAGGGAGTTTTCGCCAATCGTGCAGCCATGCAGCATCACCTTGTGACCGATGGTGCAATTCTTGCCGATGCTCAACGGGAACCCAGCGTCAATATGCATGACGACGTTCTCCTGCACGTTCGACCCTTCGCCGATACGGATCTCTTCATGATCGGCGCGGATGGTACAGCCGAACCAGACCGAGGATCCCGCCTCCATCACCACCTTGCCGATGAGGTTGGCATCGGGGGCAACCCATGTGTCTTCGTGAATGTCGGGGCGGTCGGAGCCAAGAGCGTAAAGAGTCATTTCATCTCCTCGAATTCTGCTTGCAGGCCACGCACATGGTCGACCAGATGCGGCTGCTGGATGCGGCGCAGACGGGTTGCGGTGATGATCGTGCGCAGCGCCTGTTCCGTGGCATCCAGATCATCGTTGATCAGCACGTGGTCATAGCTCCCCCAGTGGCTGATTTCATCCCAGCTTTTCTCCATCCGGCGCTTGATCGTGGCCTCGTCGTCCTGGGCCCGGCTTTCCAGGCGGCGGCGCAGCTCGTGGATCGACGGCGGCAGCAGGAAGATCGACAGCGTGTGCTGGCCCAGGTCCGAATTGCGGATCTGCTGGGCGCCCTGCCAGTCGATGTCGAACAACACATCCTGACCATGGTTGATGGCATCACGCACCGGCCCCTTGGGAGAGCCGTAGAAGTTGCCGAACACATGCGCATGCTCCAGCATCTC
Organism: Phycobacter sedimenti; assembly: GCF_038148855.1. NCBI lineage: Bacteria > Pseudomonadati > Pseudomonadota > Alphaproteobacteria > Rhodobacterales > Roseobacteraceae > Phycobacter > Phycobacter sedimenti. The sequence continues at coordinate 40,466 of NZ_JBBVGR010000001.1, forward strand.
GCCTTCTGCGACGGCAGATTTGAAGGCCTCAACGGTGCTGAAATGGTAATCCTGCCCGTCCACCTCGCCGGGGCGCGGGGCACGGGTGGTTGCGGAGACCGAAAAGCGGATGCTGTCGTCCCAGGCGCGAAGGCGCTTGGCCAGAGTGGATTTGCCGGCGCCCGATGGCGATGACAGGATGATCAAGAGGCCACGGCGATCCGCCATCTGCTGCTCTCCCTTGTTGTTATGTTCAGGGTTCTTTCTACGGCGATCACCGCAGCAGGTTCAATGGACGAGACGCAAATGACATCATTCCACGTTCTGAACCTGCTCGCGCATCTGGTCGATCACGGTCTTCAGCTCCAGTCCCACTTTGGTCAGATCGCTGCTTTGGGATTTTGAACAGAGCGTGTTTGCCTCGCGGTTGAACTCCTGCATGAGAAAGTCCAGCTTGCGCCCGATGGGGCCTCCACCCTGAAGCAGATCACGGGCGGCTGCAGTGTGGGCCGTCAGGCGGTCGATTTCTTCCGTGACGTCGGACTTCACCGCAATCAGGGCCAGTTCCTGGGTCAGACGATCCGGATCGACCCCGTCCGCGTTCTGCAGAACCTTCTCTAGATTCGCGCGCAGGGCCTCTGCCATCCGGGGCTTGCGCTCTTCCGCCAGTGCGGCTGCCGCCACTCCAAGTTGTTCGATTTCATCGATTTGCCGCGCCAGAACCTTAAGCAATTGGGCACCTTCCTGTTCGCGCATCTCCGCAAGGCTCGCCACAAGTGTTAAGAATTCCTCTTTGAGTGCGGCAACCAGAGGCGCCGGATCATCCTGCGGCGAGGCGTGTTCAAGCACACCGCGCAGCGCCAGAAGATCGGCCGCCGACGAAGGTTTCAGATCGACCCCCATGTTCTGGGCGGCCGTCTCTGTCTGGCTCAGCGCCTCAAGAACGGAGGTCAGAACCGCGGGATTGACGGACAACGGGGCCGCCCCCTCCTCGGAGCGGCTCATCTTCAGGGAAACAGTCACGTTCCCGCGGGACAGCCGTTTCGAAATCTCAGCGCGAACAAAGGGTTCCAGCCCGTCAAGCCAATCCGGAATGCGCAACCTCAAGTCGAGCCCCTTTGCGTTCACGGACCGGATTTCCCAGCTCCAGCCGTGCGCCCCGAGGCCACCCTGGCCGGACGCGAACCCCGTCATGCTGTTAACCGTCATGCGCTCTGCCCCTTATTTTTGCCTTCGTGGCAAGATGTCCATCATGGGCCTAATACGGGCAAAGGATAGCAGGCAACCCCATTCGTATAGGTCCGCTCACCTTCTCCGTTAACCATTGCTTGAACAAATAGTCACAATTTGAATTACATTGTGCCATATTAACGGAGAAGTAAGGATTATGGTGGATGTTGTTAAGCAGTCTTAAGAATGCTTGAACGCCCACCGCAACCAACTGGCCCCGCGCCGGTGCAAGCAAAGGATGAGGAAATGTTTTTCGGTGGTCGCAAGAGCTCTGGACACGGCAAGGGTCACGATAAGGTGGTTCCGATGAACAACTTCCGCAGCCGCACACCGGTGTCGGCCTTGCGCCAGGCAGAAGCCTACTGGACAGCATTGCGCCGCGGGGATGACATCCCGAGCCGTTCGCAGATTGACCCGCGCGGGCTGGAGAACATCCTGTCCCAGACGTTCATTCTGGAGCGGGTGGCGCCGGGGATCGCCCGTTTCCGTCTGGCGGGCCAGAAAGTCAACGACATGGCTGGAATGGAAGTGCGCGGAATGCCCATCACGGCGTTCTTCACACCGGATGCCCGCAAGCAGCTGAGCGCGGCCTTGGAGCACATGTTCGACGCGCCGGCGATCATCGAGCTGGAACTGAAGACTGAGGCAACCCGCCTCCATGGCTCCCGCGAAGCGCGCATGCTCCTGCTGCCGCTGCGCAGCGATCTTGGAGACGTGAGCCGGGCGCTGGGTGTGTTCGTGTCTGAAGGCAACCCCACGGGCGTCTCGCAACGGTTCTCGGTTTCGTCCATCGAAATGCGCACCGTGGCCCAATCGGCCGAGGAAGGCACATTCAAGGCCAAGCCGCGTGAGCAAAAGGAAGACGTCAATTCGCCGAACCCCGGCTTTGAGGCTCTCGAAGCGCGGTTTGCGCCCGAAAAGTCGATCCTGGACGAAGCGCGCTCGCTTGCTGATCGGTCCACTTTTGGGGTGACCGCGCAAAGCGAAGAGGCGGCAACGCCTGCAACAAACGGCAAGACCAATAAACGCGGCTCTCATCTGCGTCTGGTGGTCAGCCGAGACTGATTGAATACTCCGGAGCATCTCCGGTCCAGATTCTGGTCGTAGGTCATAGCGCCAGAAATTACGCCCCGCGGAAGAATTCCCGGGGCGTTTCCTTTTGCGGCTTCGTCGGCTGACCGTGATGTCCAAAAAGGAAAGCCGCCCCTTGCGGCGCGGCTTCCCGGTTTACACTGATGGCCCCGGCCGAGCTCAGCCGGCTTCGGCCTGTGCCGCGTTTGAGGCGCGTTCCTCGCGCAGGCTCGACAGTTCCTTTGCCACCAGAAAGGCCAGTTCCAGAGATTGGCTGGCATTGAGGCGCGGATCACACGCCGTATGGTAGCGATCACTCAGGTTCTCGTCCGTGACCGCGCGCACGCCACCGGTGCATTCGGTGACGTCCTGGCCCGTCATCTCGAAGTGCACACCCCCCGGGATGGTGCCTTCGTCGGTATGAACGGCAAAGAAATCCTGAACCTCACGCAGCACGCTGTCGAAGGGGCGCGTTTTGTAGCCAGAGGTGGACTTGATGGTATTGCCATGCATCGGATCGCACACCCAGGTCACCTTGGCGCCTTCTTCCTTTACGGCTTTGATCAGCCGCGGCAGATGCTCCTGGGCCTTGCCGGCGCCAAACCGCGCGATCAGAGTCAGGCGGCCCGCCTCGTTGTCGGGGTTCAGCTTGGACATCAGGACCTTCAGATCCTCGGCGGTGGTGGTTGGCCCGCATTTGAGCCCGATCGGGTTCAGGACACCGCGGCAGAACTCCACATGGGCACCATCGGGCTGACGGGTGCGATCACCGATCCAGATCATGTGACCCGAGCCCGCAAGCCATTTTCCGGAGGTCGAATCAAGCCGGGTCAGGGCCTCTTCGTACTCCAGCAGCAGACCTTCGTGGCTGGTGTAGAACTCCACCGTCTGCAGGGTATGGGCCGTGTCGCTGTTGACCCCTGCCGCCCGCATGAAGTCGAGCGTGTCGGTGATCCGGTTGGCCATCTCGCGATAGGCTTCGGCCTTTTGACTTTCGGTAAAGCCGAGCGTCCAGGCGTGCACCTGATGCACATCCGCGTAGCCCCCGGTGGAGAACGCCCGCAAGAGGTTCAGCGTGGCGGCCGCCTGGGTGTAGGCCTGCAGCATGCGCGCGGGATCGGGAATGCGCGACGCCTCGTTGAAGGCCAGATCATTGATGATATCGCCGCGGTAGCTGGGCAGTTCCACACTATCCACGACTTCTGTTGGCGCGCTGCGCGGCTTGGCGAATTGCCCGGCCATGCGGCCGACCTTCACCACCGGCACCTTGGCGCCATAAGTCAGCACCATCGCCATCTGCAGCATCACCTTGAAGGTGTCACGGATCGCATCGGCGCTGAACTGATCAAAGCTCTCGGCGCAATCGCCGCCCTGAAGCAGGAAGGCCTCTCCGCGCCCGGCCGCTGCCAGGTGCTGTTTCAGCCGCCGTGCTTCGCCGGCAAAGACCAGCGGCGGATATTTTGAAAGCTGCGCCTCGACGGCCGAAAGGGCCGCCGCGTCGGTATAGTCGGGCATCTGAACCCGCGGTTTCTGGCGCCAGGTCGATTTTTGCCACTCACTCATCGCTTTTCTCCGCTCAAGAGGTCTTCTGGTAACACGGGGTACACGTATACAAAACCCGGGATCGGGTGACCAGTTCAGAATTTGAATGACTTGACCGGGCCGCTCTCCTGTGGGCACGGTGGCAGCCAGCCAGAAGAAAACCGACTCTCTGCGCATGTTTCCAGTCTCGTTAGGGAGCCTGCTGCCTATGCAAATCCGACGCAAACGTGTCGACATCAAACCCATGAGCGTCGAACCCAGGCGGTTCGTCTTTGTCCTGCTGGATCAGTTCACCCTGCTGTCCTTTGCCTCGGCGGTGGAATGCCTGCGCATTGCCAACCGTATGAGCGGGCAGCAGCTTTATGCCTGGTCGCTCCTCGGTGAGGGCGGCGGCACGGTCACCTGTTCGGCCGGCACCACGTTCCAGCTGGACGGTGACCTGTCCGAGTTGCAGCGGGACGACACCATCCTTCTGTGCGGCGGCATCGACGTGCAGGAGGCAACCAGCAAGAAGCTGCTGTCCTGGCTGCGCCGCGAGGCGCGCAAGGGGCTGATGGTGGGCGGTCTTTGCACCGCGTCCTTTGCCCTGGCCAAGGCAGGTCTGCTGGATGGCAAGCGTGCGACGATCCACTGGGAGAATGCCGACAGTTTCTCGGAGGAGTTCGATGAGGTCGAATTGACCAAATCGGTTTTCGTGGTGGATGGAAACCGCATGTCCACCGCAGGGGGCACCTCGTCGATCGATCTGATGCTGAAGCTCGTTGCCAGCGACCACGGCGAGGAGTTGGCCAATGCGGTGGCGGACCAGCTGATCTATTCGTCGATCCGCACCGATCAGGACACCCAGCGCCTCTCGATCCCGACACGGATCGGCGTGCGGCATCCGAAACTGTCGATGGTCATCCAGATGATGGAAGCCAATATCGAAGAGCCGATCAGCCCCTCGATCCTGGCGCAGGATGTGGGCATGTCCACCCGACAGCTGGAACGTCTGTTCCGCCGCTATCTCAACCGCAGCCCCAAACGTTATTACATGGAGCTGCGCCTGCAAAAGGCCCGCAACCTTTTGATGCAGACCGATATGAGCGTGATCAACGTGGCTCTGGCCTGCGGATTCGCCTCACCCTCGCATTTTTCCAAATGCTACCGTGCCCATTACGACACTACTCCCTACCGGGAGCGTGGAAGCAAGGCGGTCAGGGTGCCGTCGGGCTAGATGCTGCGCCTCATTTACCCCTGTGGATGCGAAGCAGTGCGCCTTCGGTCTCGGACAGAAACCAGATAGATCCGTCCGGGGCTTCCTGAATGTCACGGATGCGGCCGGTATAATCGTTTTGCAGCCGCTCGACCTCGCGCAATGGCGTGCCGGACAACCTTGAAATCATGTCGAATTTCAGCGAGGCGACAAAGAAATCCCCGCGCCACGCGGGCCACATTGCCCCGGAATAGGCAATCATGCCCGAAGGCGCGATCGAAGGATCCCAGTACCACCGGGGCTGCTCCATCCCGGCCTTCGACGTGCCGTCGCCGATCTTGGCGCCGGAATAGTGGCGCCCGTAGGAAATCACCGGCCAGCCGTAGTTGGCCCCCTTGCGGATCAGATTCACCTCATCGCCGCCCCGCGCCCCGTGTTCTGCGGTCCAGATCTGACCTTGCCCGTCCAGGGTCATCCCTTGCGGATTGCGATGGCCGAGGGACCAGATTTCAGGTTGGGCGCCCGGCGTTGACGCAAAAGGATTGTCGTGCGGGATTGTGCCGTCCCGGTTGATCCGCAAAACCTTGCCTTGATGCAGGGCAAGGTCCTGGGCGCTGGGCCGATCCCCGCGATCCCCGACCGTCAGCAGCAGAGTGCCGTCCGCGGCCTCTACGACGCGGGAGCCGAAATGGCGGCCGCCGGTTGCCCCCGGGGCGGCCTCGAACAGGGTTTCCACCTCCGTCAGCCGGTCATTCCGGGGGGCAAGAATCGCCCGGGCCAGGGCCGTGTTTGCGCCGCGCCCCTGACGTTTGGCAAAGGTCAGAAAGACCTCGCGGCTTTGGGTGAAATCCCGCGGAACCATGATGTCCAGAAGCCCGCCCTGCCCGTCTGCCGCGACCGCAGGCAGGCCTTCAATCCGCGTGCGGCGGCCGTCCTTCAGGTGATACAAAGCCCCTTCGCGTTCTGTTACCAGCAGATCGCCACCGGGAAGAAAGGCGAATGCCCATGGAATATCAAAGCCTTCGGCCATCCTGTCCACCTGCAAAGGGCCTTGCGTGCTGTTGAGGGCACGGACATCCGAAGCGGGCACGCCAGACCCGAGCGACAGGCCCAGAACAAGGACCGACCAGAATATTCGCATTGCCATCTTCCCCTTTCATTTGGAACACTGTAAACGCACGCCCCAATCGGGCCAAATCGACAAAAACGCGCCCGGTTTTGGAGGAGTAAGACCCCGGCACGCAACGCGCCAAGCAATGTCCAAATGGACTTCCCTTTTCGTCAGAGCTTGCCTAGGGTCCAATGTGAACTGAAATGTTCCAACACGGGAGTTAAACAATGAAAAAACTTATGATGGCAACTGCCGCAGCTGCTTTGACGGCTGGCACGGCATTCGCTGGCGGCCACGCCAAGGAAGTCAAACTGGGCGTCCTGCTGGGCTTTACCGGCCCGATTGAATCGCTGACCTCCGCAATGGGAGCCGGTGCTGAAATGGCGATGGAAGAAGTCACCGCCTCCGGCAAGCTGCTGGATGGGGCTTCGGTCACCTCGGTGCGCGCCGACACCGGCTGTATCGACAACGGTCTGGCCGTGGCCAACGGTGAAAAGCTGATCGCAGATGGCGTCAACGGCATCATCGGCGGCGACTGCTCCGGCGTGACCGGCGCAATCCTGCAGAACGTCGCGATTCCGAACGGCATGGTGATGATCTCTCCGTCGGCAACCTCGCCGGGTCTGACCAGCATGGAAGACAACGGTCTGTTCTTCCGCACCGCACCTTCCGACGCCCGCGAAGGTGAGGTGATGGCCGAGATCCTGCAGGAGCGTGACATCAAGTCGATCGCCCTGACCTACACCAACAACGACTACGGCAAGGGTCTTGCCGACGCGATCAAGACTTCCTTCGAGAAGGTCGGCGGCGAAGTCACCATCGTCACCGCCCATGAAGACGGCAAGGGCGACTACTCGGCCGAAGTCGCATCGCTGGCCTCTGCCGGCGGCGATATCCTGGTGGTTGCAGGTTACCTCGATCAGGGTGGCCTGGGTATCATCCAGTCGGCCCTCGACAGCGGCGCCTATGAAACCTTCGGCCTGCCCGGCGGCATGATCGGCGACAGCCTGCCCAAGAACGTTGGCGCGGACCTCGACGGCTCTTTCGGCCAGATCGCAGGCTCCGACTCCAAGGGCGCCGAAGTCTTTGCTGAGCTGGCCAAAGCGAAGGGTTTCGACGGCACCTCGGCCTACGCACCTGAATCCTACGACGCGGCAGCCCTGTTCCTGCTGGCCATGCAGGCCGCAGGCTCCATGGATCCGGCCGAATACGGCGCCAAGATCATGGACGTCGCCAACGCACCCGGTGAGCCGATCAACCCCGGCGAACTGGGCAAGGCGCTGGAAATCCTCGCCGCTGGCGGTGACATCGATTACCAGGGCGCAACCGGCGTTGAGCTGATCGGCCCCGGTGAGAGCGCAGGTTCCTACCGCGAGATCGAGGTCAAGGACGGGATGAACACCACGGTGAAATTCCGCTAATCCTGAACCGGATACCGAAAACAACAGATCAGCCCGGCATCGTCCGGGCTGTTCCAAATTTAAAGACTGCAAAAAAAACAAGCAGTTGGGGGATGAAATGACATGATCGTCGTCGAGGACTTGCACAAGCACTTCGGCGGGTTCCATGCGGTTGATGGCGCATCGCTGGAAATCGCAAAGGGCTCCATAACCGGTTTGATCGGGCCAAATGGCGCGGGAAAAACCACTCTTTTCAACGTGATTGCGGGTGTTCTTGAACCTACCTCCGGGCGGGTCACCATGGATGGTGAGGATATCACCGGCCTGCCGCCGCACGAATTGTTCCACAAGGGCCTGCTGCGCACCTTCCAGATCGCGCATGAGTTTTCCTCGATGACCTGCCGCGAGAACCTGATGATGGTTCCGGGCAACCAGTCGGGTGAGAGCCTGTGGAACACCTGGTTCGGCCGCAAACGCATCGCCGATGAGGAACGTGCCCTGCGCGCAAAGGCCGACGAGGTGTTGGAGTTCCTGACCATCAGCCATATCGCCGATCTGAAGGCGGGCGAAGTGTCCGGCGGGCAGAAGAAGCTGCTGGAACTCGGCCGCACCATGATGGTGGATGCCAAGATCGTCTTCCTCGATGAGGTTGGCGCCGGCGTGAACCGGACGCTCCTCTACACCATCGCCGATGCGATCAAGCGCCTGAACGAGGAACGCGGCTATACCTTCGTCGTCATCGAACATGACATGGAGTTCATTGGCCGCCTCTGTGATCCGGTGATCTGCATGGCCGAGGGCAAGAAACTTGCCGAAGGCACCCTGGACGAGATCAAGGCCAACGAACAGGTGATCGAAGCTTACCTGGGCACCGGCCTGAAAAACAAAGATAAAATAGGGGCAGACGCATGAGCGGCAACCCGTATCAGGACGATCGTGGCAACAAGGATTCCACGATCACCAACACCCATGGCGTGGGCACGATGCAGCCCGCCCACCGCAAAAGCGGCCCCACCACAAAGGTCGAGGGCGACAGCCCCTTCCTGATCGGCGATTGCATGACTGGCGGATACGGCAAAGGGCCGGATATCCTGCACGACTGCACCATCGCCGTGAACCCCGGCGAGATCGCCGTCATCGTCGGCCCCAATGGCGCCGGCAAATCCACCGCGATGAAGGCGGTTTTCGGCATGCTGAACGTGCGCTCCGGCTCGGTGCGACTGGATGGTGAGGACATCACCCAGCTCACCCCGCAGGACCGCGTGGTCAAGGGGATGGGGTTTGTGCCGCAGACCAGCAATATCTTCACCTCGATGACGGTTGAGGAAAACCTGGAAATGGGCGCCTTCATCCGCACCGATGATTTCAGTGACACGATGGAGCAGGTCTATCACCTCTTCCCGATCCTGAAGGAAAAGCGCAACCAGCCCGCGGGCGAACTATCAGGCGGTCAGCGTCAGCAGGTGGCCGTGGGCCGCGCGCTGATGACCCAGCCCAAGGTCCTGATGCTGGACGAGCCCACCGCGGGCGTCTCGCCCATCGTTATGGACGAGTTGTTCGACCGCATCATCGAGGTCGCCCGTACCGGGCTGCCGATCCTGATGGTGGAGCAGAACGCCAAACAAGCCCTTGAGATCGCGGACAAAGGTTATGTCCTCGTCCAGGGCCGCAACGCCTATACGGGCACCGGTCAGGAACTGCTGGCCGATCCCGAAGTGCGCAAATCCTTCCTGGGGGGCTGAGGTATGGAACTCCTGAACGCCCTTGTGGCCTTTACAAACTTCGTTGGCGTGCCAGCCATCGCCTATGGCAGCCAGCTTGCCATCGGCGCGCTGGGGGTAACGCTGGTTTACTCCGTCCTAAGGTTCTCGAACTTTGCCCATGGTGACACCATGGCTTTCGGCACCATGGTGACGATCCTCTTTACCTGGTGGTTCCAGTCTGCCGGGGTGTCCTTTGGACCGCTGCCGACCGCTCTTCTGGCCTTGCCGCTTGGCATTGCGGTGACGATGCTTTTGGTGCTGGTCACCGACCGCACGGTCTATCGCTTTTACCGCGAGCAGAAGGCGAAACCGGTGGTTTTCGTCATGGTCTCGCTTGGCGTCATGTTCATGATGAACGGCCTTGTCCGTTTCATCATCGGCCCCGGCGACCAGCGCTTTGCCGATGGCGAACGGTTCATCATTTCGGCGCGTGATTTCAAGAAGATGACCGGCCTGGATGAAGGGCTGGCGATCAAGACCAGCCAGGGCATCACGGTCGTCACGGCTGTGATCGTTGTGGCCCTTCTGTTCTGGTTCCTGAACAAGACCCGCACCGGGAAATCCATGCGCGCCTATTCCGACAACGAAGATCTGGCGCTTCTGTCCGGGATCAACCCGGAACGGGTGGTGATGTACACCTGGATGATCGTCGCCGCGCTGGCGACCATCGCCGGGGTTCTGTACGGGCTCGACAAGTCGTTCAAACCCTTCACCTATTTCCAGCTTCTGCTGCCGATCTTTGCCTCTGCCATCGTGGGTGGCCTAGGCAGCCCCATCGGGGCCATCGCGGGCGGATTTATCATCGCCTTTTCCGAAGTGATGATCACCTACGCCTGGAAGAAGGTCGCGACTTACGTGTTGCCGGAAAGCATGGCACCTGACGGATTGGTCCAGCTGCTGAGCACGGATTACAAATTCGCGGTCTCCTTCGCGATCCTGATCATTGTCCTGTTGTTCAAACCCACGGGTATCTTCAAAGGAAAATCGGTATGAGCGATACAGTGAAACATTCCCTGCTGTTCGCCTTTGTCGGGGTCCTGATCCTGCTGGAAGGTTCAACGACATTCGGCGGCATCTTCTCGGGCTCCTGGAACTCGGCGCTGGTGATCCTGAACATGGGCCTCATCTCGGCCATCATGGCGCTCGGGGTGAACCTGCAATGGGGCTTTGCGGGCCTCTTCAACGTGGGCATCATGGGCTTTACCGCCCTTGGCGGCCTTGCGGTGGTGCTGGTCTCCACCAATCCGACGCCGGGCGCCTTTGCCGCTGGCGGCATGGGCATCCTGATGGCGCTGGTGATGGGCGCGCTGACGGTTGTGGGAGCGGTTGCGATCTACAAGGTGATGAATCCGGGACTGGCGCGCACTCTGGTGCTGCTGGTGGTGTTGATCGCGGGTTTCTTTGTCTATCGCGCCATCTTTGACCCTTCGGTCGAGGCGGTCGAGGCGATCAATCCCGCGCTGGAAGGCAACCTTGGTGGCCTTGGCCTGCCGGTGCTGCTGGCCTGGCCTGCGGGCGGTCTGCTGGCTGCCGGTGCGGCCTGGCTGATCGGCAAGACGGCGCTTGGCCTTCGCTCGGACTACCTGGCGATTGCCACCCTCGGGATTGCGGAGATCATCATCTCTGTCCTCAAGAACGAGGACTGGCTGTCGCGCGGTGTCAAGAACGTGGTCGGCCTGCCCCGCCCCGTGCCGTACGAAGTGGATTTGCAGAACGATCCTTCCTTTGTAGAGCGCGCGGCGGCCTTTGGACTGGACCCGGTCGAAGGCTCCACGATTTTCGTCAAGCTGGGCTATTCGGTGCTGTTCACCGTGGTGCTGCTGGCGCTTTTGTGGATGGCGCAGATGGCCCTGCGCAGCCCCTGGGGCCGCATGATGCGCGCGATCCGCGATAATGAGGTCGCGGCCGAAGCCATGGGCAAGGACGTCACCCGCCGTCATTTGCAGATCTTTGTGCTGGGCTCGGCGATCTGTGGCCTTGCCGGCGCGATGATGACCACGCTCGACAGCCAGCTGACGCCGGGCACCTACAACCCCCTGCGCTTCACCTTCCTGATCTGGGTGATGGTGATCGTCGGTGGATCCGGCAACAACTTTGGCGCTGTGCTGGGCGGCATGCTCATCTGGTTCTTCTGGATCAAGGTCGAGCCCATGGGCATCGAGCTGATCAAGCTGCTGACCACCTTCATGGCCGATGACAACTGGCTGAAGGCTCATCTGATCGAGAACGCATCGCACATGCGGCTCTTCACGATGGGCTTGATCCTGCTCTTGGTCCTCAGGTTCAGCCCAAGGGGCCTGATCCCGGAAAAGTAAGCCTGAAACAAAAACGCCGCCCCGACCCGGGCGGCGTTTTCCTTTGCAGGGGTGGACCTGCCTCAACGACCCTTGAACAGGCCGCCAAGGATCCCGCGCACGATGCGCCTGCCTGTGGTGCCTTTCAGCTCCTTGATGACGGCCTCTTGCAGGGCCGAGCCGAAGGTGTCCTTCGGCTTGCCATAGCTGCGCGCGCTGGAGCGGCTGACCCGCCCGCCGGAATATCGCCGGGCGGCGTTGAATTCCCGCGCCATCGGGTCGTCGGCGGCTTCGGCCTGGTCCTCGGCAGCTTCGGCTGCGCGGGCCGCAGCTGCGGCGCGCTGCGCCAGGATTTCATGGGCAGAGTGGCGATCCACCGGCGTGTCGTATTTTCCGGCCATGTCCGATGCCGCCAGAATGGTCTTGCGCTCTGCCGCAGAGATCGGCCCAAGCTGCGTCGAGGGCGGGCGGATCAGGGTCCGCTCCACCACGCCGGGCACGCCCTTTTTCTGCAGCATGGAGGTGACAGCCTCCCCGACGCCCACCTCGCGGATGGCCTCTTCGGTGGAGAAGCGGGGATTCTCGCGGTAGGTTTCCGCCGCAAGTTTCAGGTTTTTCCGATCCCGCGCGGTGAAGGCCCGCAGGGCATGCTGGATCCGGTTGCCCAGCTGCCCCAGAATGTCTTCGGGGATGTCGCCGGGATGCTGGGTGATGAAATAGACACCCACGCCCTTGGAGCGGATCAGGCGCGCCACCTGCTCCACCTTGTCGACCAGCGCCTTTGGGGCGTCATCGAACAGAAGATGCGCCTCATCGAAGAAGAAGACCAGTTTGGGTTTGTCCGGATCGCCCACTTCGGGGAGGTCCTCGAACAGCTCGCTCAGCAGCCACAACAGGAAGGTGGCATAAAGCCCAGGCGCCGCCATCAGCTTGTCCGCGGCCAGGATGTTAACCATCCCGCGCCCCGTCGTGTCGCAGCGCATCAGGTCTGACAGGTCCAGTGCGGGTTCGCCGAACAGTCTGGCACCGCCCTGGTTTTCAAGCACCAGCAGGCGCCGCTGAATGGCGCCGATCGAGGCGGGCGAGACATTGCCATACCGCAGGGACAATTCCGCGCGGTTCTCACCGATCCAGAGCAGCAAGGACTGCAGGTCCTTCAGATCCAAGAGCGGCAGGCCTTCCTCATCGGACAGGCGGAATGCGATATTGAGGACCCCTTCCTGTGCCTCGCTCAGTTCCAGCAGTCGCGACAACAGGAGCGGACCCATTTCCGCCACCGTGGTGCGCACGGGATGACCCTGCATACCGTAAAGGTCCCAGAACGTGACCGGCGTGTCGTGGTAGCCAAACCCCTCAAAGCCGATCTTGCTGGCACGGGACATGAAGGCGTCATGGAGCTTTTGATCGGTGCTGCCGCTTTTGGCGAGGCCCGAAAGATCGCCTTTGACGTCCGACAGGATAACCGGCACACCAGCGTTCGAGAACCCTTCGGCCAGGATCTGCAGCGTCACGGTCTTGCCGGTGCCGGTCGCCCCGGCAATCAGGCCGTGTCGGTTGGCGTATTTCAGGGAAAGCCCTTGGGGAGATCCATACTCCTCTCCTCCGCCGCCAATGAAAATCTCGTCTGTCATGCGCAAAGATCCTGCTCGTTTTGCCAGTTTCCCGGCTTTGGTACCGTTACAATACTTAATTAACCTTTTTTGTGGATAACTAGAACTGCCCGCCCACGCAAATACGGATGTGAGGGCGGTCATTTCCTCCCTGTCAGACTGGCCGTGCCGTTGTGCACGGCCCTTTTTTTTGCGCCCAATGTCCTGAACGGCCGTGAAATATGCAAAAATAGGCATGAGTCTGTTTGTGTCACTTTTTTTGCCATTGGATGTTGACCGCAGCCCAGCCCTTTCGTAACGTTCCTACCAATAACTAAGTCGGCCAGTCCGACGGGGAGACACAAATATAAAAAAGGGAACCTTCACGGTTCCCTTTTTTATTTGTTTTCATTGCCTTCCAATCTGTCCGGCCTCGTATACATTTCCTTGCCGATGCTTGGATAATGACCTGACACCCGATGTGCATCATGGTAGATCGTTCTGTGATTGTCCTGACACGAAAGAGGCACACATGATCAAGTCCCTGACCAGAATCGCTTTTGCGACGCTCCTAGCGACCACCGCGCCCTTGGCTGCCCAGGAAGCCCAAAATGCGGCCGACGGGGCTGGCGAATCAACTGCGGATCAGATGCTCGACCTGGGCCAGCCGGTCGATGACGGAACGCCCCAGATCGGTGATCGTTATCTCAAGGAAGAATTCGGGGACTGGGATCTGGCCTGCATCAAGACCGAGGCAGACGAGGACCCCTGCTCCCTGTTGCAGATCCTCACCGACCCGAACGGCAACCCGATGGCCGAGGTTTCCATGTTCCGCATCTCTCAGGAGGGCGGACAGGCTGTTGCCGGTGCGACCGTGATTGTTCCACTGGAGACCCTTCTGACCACGGCCCTGACGATTTCCGTCGATGGCGCACCCGGGAAACGCTATAACTATTCCTTCTGCAACCAGCTTGGCTGTGTTGCCCAGATCGGCTTTACCCAGGGCGACATCGACGCCTTCAAGAAGGGTACTGAAGCGATCTTCTCCCTGCGCCCTGCCCCTGCCCCGGATCAGCTGATCGAAATGAAACTGTCCCTTGCCGGGTTCACTGCCGGGTATGACGTTGTGGACGTCGTGAGCCAGTAAACCACCACGTCAGAATTTTGACGAACGTAGAAAAGCCACCGAAGCGGACCAGCTTTCGGTGGCTTTTTTTGTAGAAAGCGACTGGGCCGTCGCCGCGCTCAGATCCGTTTGACGGCCAGAACCGCGTTCAATCCACCAAAGGCAAAGGCGTTGCTCAGCGCGACTTCGACCTCTGCATCGCGGGCCTCGTTCGGGACCACGTCCAACGCGCATTCAGGATCCGGCTCCTGGTAGCCTATGGTCGGTGCGATGACCCCGTCCCGAACCGCCATGATGCAGGCCAACAGCTCGACCGCGCCGGTGCCGCCGATCAGATGCCCGTGCATGGATTTGGTCGATGAGATCATCAGCTGGTCGGCATGTGGGCCAAAAACGTCCGCCACGGCAGCGCATTCGGTCTTGTCGTTGGCCGCCGTGCCGGTGCCATGGGCATTGATGTACCCGACCTTGTCGGCCGCGACCTGCGCATCCTGCAAGGCGCCTGCGATCGCCCGCGTGGCGCCCTGTTTGCTGGGCATGACGATATCGGCCGCATCCGAGGACATGGCAAAGCCGATCACCTCGCACAGGATTTCGGCGCCGCGGGCCCGGGCGTGGTCATAGTCTTCGAACACAAAAATGCCGGCGCCTTCCCCCTGCACCATGCCATTGCGGTTGGCGCTGAAGGGGCGGCAGGCATCGCGGGACATCACCCGCAGCCCTTCCCAGGCCTTGACCCCGCCAAAGCACAGCATGGATTCAGAGCCGCCCGTCACCATCGCGGGCGCCATGCCGCTGCGCACCATCTGAAACGCCTGGGCCATGGCGTGATTGGACGAGGCGCAGGCGGTTGACACGGTAAAGCTCGGCCCCTTGAGGTTGAACTCCATCGAGACATGGCTTGCCGCAGCATTGTTCATGAGTTTGGGCACCACGAATGGATGCACCCGGTTCTTTCCGTCCTCGTAGACGGACCGGTAGTTGTCATCCCAGGTCGATACCCCGCCCCCTGCCGTGCCCAGAACCACACCCGATCTGGCAGAGAGTTCACCGTGAAATTCGATCCCGGATTGGGTGATCGCCTCTTTTGCTGCGGTCAAAGTGAATTGGGTGAACCGGTCATAAAGGCTCATCTGCTGGCGGTTGAACCGCCCTTCGGCCTCGAAGCCCCGCACCTGACCGCCAATCTTGATCGCAAGGCGATCAACGTCGCGAAATTGAAGCGCTCCGATCCCGCAACGTCCTTCGCGCATCGCCTCAAGGGTGTCCGGCACGCTGTGCCCAAGCGCGTTGATCGTGCCCGCGCCGGTGATGACTACTCGTTTCATGGATGTCGTCCTTGCCCGCCCGCGCGGATCAAGCCTTTTCCGTCATCAGTTTCTCGATGCCAGCCACAATGGCCGCGACATTCGAAATGTCAAAATCGCTTTCTTCGGGCGCATTTGCGTTGAAGGGGATCGAAATGTCGAACTCTTCCTCGATTGCAAAGATGCTTTCGACAAGCCCCAGGCTGTCAATCCCGAGATCTTCGAGCGTGCTTTCGGGGGTTACATCCGATAGTTCAAGCACGGCCTGCTCTGCAATGATTTCGATGACCTTGTCCTGAATGCTCATGGCGGTCTCCTGATCCTTTGGCTGGCGCAGATGTAGTCACTGCGCCGTTATTTGAAAACTGCCTTCTTGAGCGCCTCAATGTCGCGCATCAGGCGGGGCAGCCGACGTTGTGCCTTATAGACCTCGGTATGTGTCTCCATTTTGACAGCCGGGTAGCCCATCATGACGCGCCCCGCAGGCACGTTGGACAGGATCTTGGTGCCGCCGCCGGCAATCACACCGTCGCCGATGAAGATATTGTCGACCACGCCGCACTGACCGCCCAGAACCACGTTGTTGCCGATATCGACCGAGCCTGAGGTGCCGGTCTGTCCACACAGCAGGCAATCGCGGCCGATGCGGGTGTTGTGGCCCACATGGACAAGGTTGTCGAGCTTGGTTCCGTCGCCGATCACCGTGTCGCGGATGGTGCCGTTGTCCACCGTGCAGTTTGCGCCCACCTCGACATCATCGCCAATGGTGACCGAACCGAGGGAATGAATGCGCAGCCAGCTTTGCGGTCTTGCATCGCCAGTGTCCTTCAGCGTCTTGCGCACGTTCTCGGCACCCGACACTTCGGGCGTCACATAGGAAAACCCGTCTCCGCCGATCCGTGCACCGGGCTGGGCGCGGAAACGCGCGCCGATCGTGACCCGGGCCCCGATCGAGACCATCTCGCGCAGCTGCGCGCACGGCCCCATGGTCACATCCGATCCGATATGGCACTGCGGCCCGATCACGGAGCCATCGCCGATCGTTGCACCCGCGCCAATAACCGTCAAAGGTCCGACACTGACATCTGCGCCCAGCTGAGCGGAAGGGTCAATCACGGCTGAAGGGTGAATGCCGCCGCCAAAGCCCTGCCCCGGATCCATCATGGAGGTCAGCCCGGCCATGGCCATGCGCGGACGCGCAGCGAAAATGGCGGCCTTCAAGCCCATTGCCCGCCAATCGGCGCCGTCCCAGACCAGCGCGGCCTGAGCCGCGCCCTGGGCCAGGTTCTCGGCATATTTCGGGGATGTGGCCACGGCCAAATCACTGGCCCCGGCATCCTGGGGTTCTGCGGTTTTGGAAATGACGAGGGTGTCGTCCCCGTCGCATTCAGCGCCAAGCGCATCGGCAATCTGCCGGACAGTGTACATAAGAGCCCTTCCTCACATCCAGTGTTGGCGGGCCCCCAGTTTACCCCTGCACGCCGGGCAAAGCCACACCAGCCCGCTGCAGAGCGTCCCATACCTTTGCGTCACGCCCGTAGACGTCGCGCCGGAATTCGGCCCGTCCTTTGCCAGTGACATAAGCGGTCCGATAGATAATGTGAACAGGCACCTGCTGCTCCAGATCCACTTTGGTTTCTTTGCCGGATTTCAGGATCCGGTGGAAAAACGCTTCTGGATCCTCGGTTTGGCGCGCCAGCAGTGCATAGGCAAACTCGAATGGCTGCGCCAGACGAATGCAACCGTGGGAAAAGGCCCGTACCTCGCGGCTGAACAGGTTCTTGTGCGGCGTATCGTGCAGGTAGATGTTGTACTTGTTCGGGAACATGAACTTCACCAGCCCCAAGGCATTCCGGGTGCTCGGCGGCTGACGCATGGCGTAGGGGAAATTGCGCGCCGTGTACTGTGAGAAATCGGCCGAGCTGCGATCAACCACACGCCCGCGGCTGTCGGTGATCTGGATGTGACCGACGGCATTGGGGTTGTTCTGCAGCTTGGGCAGGTATTCCTTGGTGATGATCGAGCGTGGCACGTGCCAGCTCGGATTGATCACCATATGCTCCATCACGTCGGAAAACTCGGGCGAACGGCGGTCGTGCTGGTTCTTGCCGATGACTGAGCGCGTCTCAAAGGTGACATCGCCATTGTCGATGATCTTTGCGGTGAAATCGGTCTGGTTGACCAGGACATGGCGATCGCCCCGGTCGGGCGTCAGCCAGCGCTCGCGCTCCATGGCGACGATGACGGATTTCAGCCGCTCCGAAACCGGCTGGTTGATCTCTGCGATGGTTCCGGTGCCGGCAACCCCGTCCTGCTCCAGCCCGTGATCGGATTGGAACTGCTGCACGGCCAGTTCCAGCTCGTGATCGTACCGCGCCGTGGCGCTGCGCGGCAGGTAACCCATGGTGACCAGCCGGTCGCGCAGGGCGATCACGGCGGGACCTGTATCACCGGGTTCAAGCTTTGCGTTCGGCACAGTCGCGCCCCAGCCGCCCTTTGCGGCCAGTGCTTCGAGGCGGAATTTCTCCCGCATCAGCGCGCGATACTGCGGCGATGCTGGAACCAGGGCCCGCATATAGGCCATGGGCTGGCTGTCGCGGATGCCGACAAGGTACTTGACCGGATCGGTGCGATGCTTCTCTCGCACGATCCCGTCGTCGATGGACTGCGGGTTCAGCAATCCGGTCTGAAGGTCGACAGCGTAATCGACAAAGGCGCGGCTCAACGCGGCTTCGAGCTGCCCGAGGTTTCGAACCGTGCGTGCATCGCGCATCATTGCAACCAGCTCTTGGGCAAGGCGGCTGCGATCCGGCAACCCGTGCGCAGAGGACTCTTCCAGCGCCCGGAGCAAGGCCGCGCGCCGATCCCTGGAGGCCGCGTCATTTCCCGTCCACAACGGGGCATAGCCATTTTCACGGTAGAACTGAGCAACCGCGTCGTCCTGTGATGCGCTGGCGGCAACGGCCTGCTTGAACGCGGTGATCTGCGCTGAGGCCCCCTGCGGAGCAACTGCGAGGCCGGCTCCGAACACGGCCAGCGCGAACAGGCTGGCTCTGAAGGATGGCACAACACTATGGAACGGCGATGATGTCATGGAAAAACAAGCCCCTTCGGATCGGTTATTTTTATCTTGGCTCAGATCACGTGAAATTCTGGTAAAAAAACTTGGCGCCACTGTCTATTCACATTTCGTAAACCATTGCCTGAGATTCTACTTTTGGTCTTCAATGGTTCCATGACCAGAGCAAAGAGCGCCTATTGAAGGGGAAAACATCGAGCAACGTCCCCTTTTGCGCAAAAACTTGCCGAAAAAACGGCGCAAAACGGGGCCTGACCAATCGAATCTTGGATCGTGATTCCCGCTGTGGCATACAGCCCGCGTGTAGGATAACACGAGCCTCCCGTAACATCGGGATATGGCAGGATAAAACATCGTTCGGGATGGCGAGAATAACATGGCAGAAGCTAATGGTACGGGGCTAACCCGTCGGGCACTATTGGGCGCTTTTGCAGCGACAGCCGTCACTGCAGCTCCAACCTTTTCCAATGCAGCAGGCTTTTTGCGGGGGGGTGGTGATATCCGCCGCATCCGCATGTACTCCGGTCGTACCGGGGAACGTCTGGACATGGTCTACTGGATTGAGGGCAAATACATCAAAGACGCGGTGCGTGAGATCAACCACTTCATGCGCGATTGGCGAACCGATGACGTGAAAGAGATCGACCTGCGCACGATCGATATCATGGCGGCGGCACACAATCTGCTGGACGTGAGCGAGCCTTACATGTTGTTGTCGGGTTACCGCAGCCCCAAGACCAACGCGATGCTGCGCAACCGGTCGCGTGGTGTGGCGAAAAACTCCCTGCACATGCGTGGCCAGGCGGCCGACCTTCGCCTCTCTTCCAGATCCGTGTCACAGATGGCCAAGGCAGCCATGGCGTGCCGGGCGGGTGGTGTCGGGAAATACCACCGCTCCAACTTTGTTCACATGGACTGCGGGGTGGTCCGCGACTGGAGCGGTTGAGCCATCGGAAGACAAACGCAGATCCTGATTTGGTCTAGGATTTTAGGAGGGCGTCCCTGGGGCGTCCTTTTTTGATTTTTGGCCTGTCGGACATTCTCACTCGACCAGAGCAATGCGCTTTTTCACAAGTGGACGGCGGGACCTGGAACCGAATGCGCCACAATTGGCAGAAGTTGGAGCGCTGACACGCAGCGGCGGGCGAAACTGTTGGGGGGGGGGTGGCGCACCTGAGAGGATTCGAACCTCTGGCCTCTGCCTTCGGAGGGCAGCGCTCTATCCAGCTGAGCTACAGGTGCGTGTCTGATCGGCGGTATACCCGTGGTTCCCTCATGCTGCAATCCCAAAATTCGGCTGTCATCGTATCAAGTTGGCATCACGCTAGCCTGCCCTCATCGGCCAATTCACAGGCAGATGTCGGCTGCGAATTCGTCTTGCGAAGGCGCCGGGCCGATGCTAACCACAACAGCATCGCGGGTGTAGCTCAATGGTAGAGCAGCAGCTTCCCAAGCTGACGACGAGGGTTCGATTCCCTTCACCCGCTCCAGGCCGTTTTCCACATTCTGATGTCCTGTCAGTATCCCCTCACCGCTGATGCGCCGTGACCGCGACGTAGGGGAATGGCCTGAACCGAGTGCGAGGGCATTGAAAAGCACTGTCTGCCTCTTTACCCAAGACCGTATGACACTCAGATATCTGACCCCGCTTGACCCGGATGAACAGTTGGCCAATGGGCTGGACCGCCCCTGCCCGCTTGCCGTGGCAGACAAGGTACGGTTCTCCGAACTCGATATGCTGCGCCATGTGAACAACAAGGCCTATTTGGGGTGGTTCGAAACCACGCGCGTCACCTATTTCGAAACCTTTTGCCTGTCTCATTTTGCGGGAATGCCCGAGCCGCGCACCGTAATGCGCAATGCGAACGTGCATTATGTCAAAGAAATGGTCGAAGGCGAAAGCTATATCACCACGGCGCGGGCACTCTCCTTCCGGCGCACGTCTTACGTGATGGAACAGCAGATCTGGTCCACAGACCTGCGGGCGCGACTTGAGGCCGTGATGGTCTTGCGCACCCCCGACGGCACGGCGGGCTACCCCATCCCAGCCACACTGGCAGCCCAGTTTCGTGATCTCGACGGGGCCGAGGATCTGAGCGGCGGGTAAGCGCTCTTCAGGGGGCCCAGTGGACCTCGGTGCCGGACAGTACCGCCTGGATTGGAGCTTCTTCGGGTGGCAATGACAATGCCCGCTCCAAGGCGATCCGTTTTGCTTCTCCGAAAATAACCAGATGTTTGCACAAAGCGCCGTTCAAGACCGGCGCGGTGAGGCTGACGCGGGCTTCGGGTTGGCTGTCGGGGCGCAAGACCGCAAGCGGGGATGCGGAATGCGAAAGCGCATCTCGCAGGCCCGGGACCCCGGGAAACAGCGACGCGGTGTGCATGTCTTCCCCCATGCCAAGCAGCAGAACCGAAAGCGGCAGTTCGGGCGCAATCATGGCCTCAACCTCCGCAAGAACGTCTTCGGGCGCGCGGTCCGGCACGTAGAATGGCAAGAAACGGGCGGCGGAGGCCGGTCCGCTCATCAGTCTGGTCCGGATCATCCGCGCATTCGAGCGATCACTGTCGGAGGGTACCCAGCGCTCGTCGCTCGCCATGATGTGCACCCGGTTCCAGTCGATCGGGGCAGCGCAGAGATCGTCAAAAATCGGCCCCGGCGTTGACCCGCCCGCCACAGCGAAAGAGGCCGTCTCGTGATGCAGAAGGTGCGTGTCAAGATCGTCGGCCAGACGTTTGGCAACATCGATGGCCAGGATCTCCTGATCGGGATACTCTTGAATATTCATGGGTTTATTCCTCTCCATTCACGTCCGTCCCTGCGCATCAGGAGGTCGGCATCACCGGGGCCGGTGCTGCCGGTGTCATAGGGTTTCGGGACATCGCCGCGTGCCTGCCAGCCGGCAATGATCGGATCGGTCCAGGCCCAGGCGGCCGCCACCTCGTCGCCCCGCATGAACAGTGTCTGATTGCCCCGGATCATATCGGTGATCAGACGCTCATAGGCATCCGGCGGGTTTTGCCCATCCGCCCCGAGAGCGGTGGCAAAGCTCATGTCCAGGGGCACGTCGATCAACCGCATGCCACCGGGACCGGGTTCCTTGATGGTCACGCTGAGGGTGATCCCCTCATTCGGTTGCAAGCGGATCTTCAGATGGTTGGCATGGCGCCCCGCATCCGCGCCAAAGATCGAGTGCGGCGCGTCCTTGAACAGCACATTGATTACCGAGGAGCGCGCCACAAGGCGTTTTCCGGTGCGCATGTAGAAGGGCGTGCCAGCCCACCGCCAATTGCTGATATGGGCCTTGAAGGCGATATAGCTTTCGGTCGTAGAGCGCGGATTTCCAACGGTTTCCCGGTAGTTCAGGTCCTGCCCGTCATGCCCCGGCCCGGCGCTGTACTGCCCGCGCACGATATGGTGCGGCTTGAGCGGCTCCAGGGCGCGGATGACTTTGAGCTTTTCGTCGCGCACGGCATCAGGATCGAACTTGGCCGGGGGCTCCATGGCAATCAGGCACAAGAGCTGCATCAAATGGTTCTGCATCATATCGCGCATGGCGCCGGCGCGGTCATAGTATTCTTCGCGCCCGGCGACGCCAACGGTTTCGGCCACCGTGATCTGGATGTGATCCACATACTGGCTGTTCCAGAGCGGTTCGAACAGCATATTGCCAAAACGGATCGCCATCAGGTTCTGGACGGTTTCCTTGCCCAGATAGTGGTCGATGCGAAAGATCTGGTTTTCCGAGAAATACCCCGCCAGGGTGGCGTTCAGCTCCTGCGCCGAGGCAAGATCATGTCCAAAAGGTTTTTCAACAACAATCCGGCTTTCCGCATCTGACAATCCGTGGGCCTGCAGCCGCTGTGCCAGCGCTCCAAAAAGGCTGGGCCCGACCGAAAAATAGAAAACACGGATCGGATTGTCTTTTCGCGCCTTGATGATGTCGGACAGTTCGTTCCATCCCCTTTCTTCGCGGGCATCCATCGAGATGTAGCTGATCCGGTCCAGGAAGGCAGGCATGGCGCTTGCGTCAGGGTCATGCTCTCCGAGCGTGGCCTGCACCGCCTCTGCCACAAATTCACGGTAATCCTCGCGGCTCATCTGTGAGCGGGCGGCGCCGATGATGCGCACGGCGTCAGGGAAATGTCCGCCACAGAACCGCCGGTACAGGGCGGGCAGGATCTTGCGCTGTGCAAGATCACCGGTGCCACCAAAGATGACCATATCAAACGGGTCGACCGGAATCACACGAGGGGCCATGGGGCTTGGTCCAATACCTTTTGCCGGGCCATCAAAGCGGGAGATGCGCTTCACATCCCCGTCAGTGCTGCATACGGCGTCTTTCACTTTCGGGTCACTATAGGCTAGCCTTTCAGGAAAGGAACGGCTCATGAGGACACTCGCGTGAAAGATCTGCCTAAACCCGCCGCAAATATGGGAAAATTTCAAGACAGGCTTGTGACGGCGGATGGCAGTGAACGGGCCGTTGTTGCACTCACCAAGCCTGAAACGCTTTGGTTCAACACGGGCACCCTTTGCAATATCGAGTGCACAAACTGCTATATCCTGAGTTCGCCCCGCAACGATGCACTGGTCTACCTGTCAACGGCCGAGGTCCAAAGCTATCTGGACCAGATTGAGGCGCGGGGCTGGCCCATCCGCGAAATCGGCTTCACCGGGGGCGAACCCTTCATGAACCCCGATATGTGCGCCATGGCCGAGGCTGCCTTGTCGCGCGGCCACGAGGTTCTGATCCTGACCAATGCGATGCGGCCGATGATGCGAAAATCGGTGCGCAGGGATCTGCTTGAATTGCAGCGCAGCTTCCCCGGCAAGCTGACCTTGCGGGTATCGCTCGACCATCACACCGCAATGGCTCATGATCGGGAACGCGGTCCGGGTAGCTTTGAGAAAACATTGCAAGGGATGGACTGGCTGCGCGACAACGGGTTTCAGATGGCCGTGGCCGGACGGATCGTCTTTGCCGAAAGTGTAAGCGAGGCCCGCTCCGGGTTTGCCAGCCTCTTTGCGGAGCACGGCTTTGCCATCGATGCCTCGAATCCTGGGCAGACGGTGCTGTTTCCCGAGATGGATGAAAACGTGGAAGTGCCTGAAATCACAACGGCTTGCTGGGGGATTCTGAACAAATCACCCGAGGATGTCATGTGCGCCTCTTCCCGGATGGTGGTGAAACGCAAAGGCGCAGATGCGCCGGTCGTGCTGGCCTGTACCCTCTTGCCCTATGCCCCGGAATTTGAACTTGGCGCCACTTTGGCCGAGGCCGAGGCACCGGTTGCGCTGAACCATCCGCACTGTGCCAAGTTCTGCGTTCTGGGCGGAGCAAGCTGTTCCGCCTGACCGGTTTCAGTGAATGGTGAATTCACCCGTCACATGGCGCCATTCCCCGGCGCTGATCATCTTGCGGTGGGTAAAACGCACCGAATGCAACGGTCCCTCGATCTCGCGCTGCCAGAACTCGATGAATTTGAACATCCGGTCATGGTCCGGGGCCAGATCATAATCCTGCCAAAGAAAGGTGTTCAGGACATGGGGATGGTCCGGCATGTGATAGATGAATTCGGCAGTGGTCAGGCCGTAGCCTTTGAGCATGAGTTCGGTTTCGCTCTTCTCCATCTGTGGTCTCCTCTTTCGAAGGCCCCCCAAGGGAAATCCTAGGCCGCAAGAGGTTAACAGTCCCCAAAGACATGGATCGAGCCCTGCCAGGGGTGCAGTCAGCTTGCGCCCCACATGCGGTGTCTGATAGGGTGGCCTGACACAAGACAGACCCCCACAGAAGAACGGGCAGCAAACGTGAGCGATACGCCGGAAACTCCTGAAAACATGGATGAAAACCAACCGTCGAAGTCGGTTTACGAGGGGCCGACAGTGTCCATCGAATCCGAGATGCGTACCTCCTATCTGGATTACGCCATGTCGGTCATCGTCAGCCGGGCCATTCCCGACCTGCGCGATGGATTGAAACCGGTGCACCGGCGCATTCTCTATGCGATGCACGAGACGGGAAATACCCACGAAAAGGCCTATCGGAAGTCGGCCCGCCCGGTCGGTGACGTCATGGGTAAATACCACCCCCATGGTGACAGCGCGATCTATGACGCGCTGGTGCGGATGGCGCAGGATTTCTCGATGTCGCTGCCGCTGTTGGATGGTCAGGGCAACTTCGGCTCCATGGATGGCGACAACCCGGCGGCCATGCGTTACACCGAGGTGCGGATGGACAAGCCCGCCGCCTTCATGCTGTCCGACATCGACAAGGAAACGGTCGATTTTCAGGACAACTACGACGGCAAGGACCGCGAACCGACTGTTCTGCCGGCCCGTTTTCCGAACATGCTGGTCAATGGTGCCGGCGGGATCGCCGTGGGCATGGCAACGAACATTCCGCCGCATAACCTTGGCGAAGTGGTGGATGCGACGCTTGCCCTTATCGAAGATCCCGATCTGACCAGCGAACAGCTGATCGAATATGTGCCCGGACCCGATTTTCCCACCGGGGGCGTGATGCTGGGCCGGTCTGGCGCGCGCAAGGCCTATCTGGAGGGGCGCGGCAGCGTCATCATCCGCGCCAAGACCCGTGTCGAAGAGATCAGGAAAGACCGCTACGCTATTGTTGTGGATGAGATTCCCTATCAGGTGAACAAGGCGTCCATGATCGAGAAGATTGCCGAACAGGTGCGCGAGAAAAAGGTCGAAGGCGTTGCCCATGTGCAGGATGAATCCGACCGCAACGGGGTACGTGTCGTTGTCGAGCTGAAACGTGACGCGACGGCAGAGGTTGTCCTGAACCAGCTTTATCGTTTCACGCCCATGCAGACGCATTTTGGTTGCAACATGCTGGCGCTGAACGGCGGCCGCCCCGAACAGCTGACCCTGCGCCGATTCCTGACCTCCTTCATCGACTTCCGTGAAGATGTGGTCGCGCGCCGCACCGCCTACCTCCTGCGCAAGGCGCGTGAGCGCAGCCATATCCTGTGTGGTCTGGCGGTTGCCGTCACCAATGTGGATGAGATCGTCGCCACCATCCGCTCTTCGGCGGATGCGGCCGAGGCGCGCGAAAAGCTGATGACCCGGCGCTGGCCGGCGATGGATATCGCCGACTACATCCGCCTGATCGATGATCCCACCCACACGATCAACGAGGATGGCACCTACAACCTGTCGGAAACCCAGGCCCGCGCCATCCTGGAGCTACGCCTGCAGCGCCTGACCCAGATCGGCGTCAAGGAAGTCACCGACGAACTTGAAGAGCTGGCAGGCAAGATCAAGGAATACCTCGAGATTCTGGGATCCCGCGAGCGGATCATGGGCATTATCGCCGATGAGCTGCGCGAGGTGCGGGACAGCTTTGCCGTGCCGCGCCGCACCGAGATCGTCGACTGGTCCGGCGACATGGAGGACGAGGATCTGATCGAGCGTGAGGACATGGTGGTGACCGTGACCTCGGGCGGCTATATCAAACGCACGCCGTTGGCCGATTTCCGCGCCCAGAAACGGGGCGGCAAGGGCCTTTCTGGCATGCAGACCAAGGAAGAGGATGTTGTGACCACCCTCTTCGTGGCCAATACGCACACGCAGCTCCTGTTCTTCACCACCGATGGCATGGTCTACAAGCTGAAGACCTGGCGCCTGCCGCAGGGCGGTCGCACCTCGAAAGGCAAGGCGATCGTCAATATCCTGCCGATCCCCACGGGGGTGTCGATTGCCGCAATCATGCCGGTGGACCGCGCCGAGGATGAGTGGGCCGATCTGCAGATCATGTTCGCCACCTCTGCAGGAACTGTGCGCCGTAACCGCCTGTCGGATTTCACGAATGTCATGCGCAACGGCAAGATCGCCATGAAGTTCGAGGACGAGAACGCCGACACCAAGCTGATCAATGCGCGGATCTGTTCCGAGGATGACGACATCATGCTGGTGACGAACACGGGCCGCGCGATCCGCTTCCCCTCGACCGAGGTGCGCGTGTTCAACAGCCGCAACTCGGTGGGTGTTCGCGGGATCAAGCTGAACAAAGGCGACGAAGTCGTCTCGATGTCGGTGATCCGCCACTCGAAATACACACCCGAACAGCGGACGGCCTACCTGAAAATGCGTCGCGCCATGGCCGGGATTGCGGATGATGCGGAATCTTCGGATGAGGATGTGATCGCAGATCCCAACTTCTCGACCGAGCTTTATGCCGAAATGTCTGCGGCCGAGAACCTGATCCTGACCATCACCAAGGGCGGCCAGGGCAAGCTGAGTTCGAGCCACGACTACCCGGTACGCGGTCGCGGCGGCATGGGCGTCACCGCCATGGACAAGGCGATGCGCGGCGGCGAGCTCGTTGCCTCCTTCCCGGTTGAACTGGAGGACCAGATCATGCTGGCGACCTCCAAGGGCCAGTCGATCCGGGTGCCGGTGGACGGGATTTCCTTCCGATCCCGTTCGGCCGGCGGTGTGCGCGTCTTCAACACCGGCAAGGGCGAAGAGGTGGTCTCGGTTGCCTGGATCGCCGACAGCGGCGATGAGGACGACTCCGAAAGCCCCGACAGCTAAAAGGCGCGTTCGATCAACTCAATGCACGACGCCGTCCCGGTCAGGGGCGGCGTTCTTCTTTTACGGATGGGTAATCTATTTCTGGCACTTTGGCGGGAAACAGTCTTTGCGCGGGAGGAGCCGCCCGATGAACCTTTATCACTGCTATATCGACCTGCACCACGAAGCCAAGGCGCTTGCCTTCTCCAGTGCGGTGGACCAGTGGATGACCTATTTGAAAGAGCGCAAGGTGATCAGGGGCTGGCGCCTGTTGCGCCGGAAACTGAACCTTGCCAGCGATTCCTGCCGCGATTTCCTGCTGGAGATCGAGTTCGAGAATATGACCCAGCTGGACCAGGCCTTTCGGGTGCTGGGCGAAAAGGACGAGGAGATCGAAAGGCTCTATGCCAACGTTTCAGCCCTCGTCTCCCGGTCCGATTTTGGCCTCTATCGCCCCTTCCCGGACCCGGAGCGCGCCGAGCGAATGGCACTGATCTGAAATGGCAGGGCATGAAGGATCAAGGCCGGGCGCAGTGCCCGGCCTTTTTTTTTACAGCTGATAGATCGAAGAGAATTTTTCGTCGAGATAGGTGATCAGAGGCGTATGATCCGGCTCCATCCCCGCCGCCTGTGAAATCGTTTCGCGCGGGCTGCGCAGCCCGCCGTGGCGCTGCAGCCTGTCACCCAGCCATCCGGTCGCGGCAGAGGTATCCCCCTTGGCCAGATGGTGATCCAGATCCGGCACATCGCGGCGCAGGGCCTCGTGCAGGCAGCCGGCGTAGACATTTCCAAGCGAGTAGGTCGGGAAATATCCGAACAGACCGACAGACCAGTGCACATCCTGCAAACAGCCATTCGAGGGCTTGTCCACGGCATACCCGAAGTCGGCATTGAACCGGTCATTCCAGGCCGCCTCGAGGTCTGACACTTCGAGATCTCCCTGCATCAATGCCCGTTCCAGATCGAAGCGCAGCATGACATGCAGGTTATATTGCAGCTCATCCGCCTCGGTGCGGATATAGCCGTTGTGAACCCGGTTCACCGCGGCGTAAAACGCATCCGCATCCGCGATGCCGAAATCCCCAAATCTCTCTTTCATCTGATCGAACAGCCAGCCGGTAAAGGCGCGGGAGCGCCCCAGTTGGTTCTCGTAGATCCGGCTCTGGCTTTCGTGCACCCCCATCGACACGCCGCGCCCCAGCGGGGTCAGCAGGTAGTCGCGGCTGATGTTCTGCTCATAGGCGGCGTGGCCGACCTCGTGGATGGTGGAATAGAAACAGTTGAAAGGGTCGCTTTCGCTGGTGCGCGTGGTAATGCGCACATCCAGCCCCGAGCCGGAGCTGAAAGGATGTACCGCCTTGTCCACGCGCCCGTGGGCCATGTTGTAGCCAAAAGCGCGCGCCAGTTTGCGGGCGAGCTTCATCTGCTCGGCTTCGTCGAACGTGCCTTCCAGCCCCTTCGGCGCCGGCCGATCCAGCACGCGGGCGCGCAAGTCCACCAGGGCGGGCCGCATCGCATCAAAGATCTCTGCGATTTCCGATGACGTGGTGCCCTGCTCATAGTCGGCCACCAGCGCATCATAAAGATCCCCGCCCTGTGCCAGTGCCCCGGCCTCTTGCCGTTTCAGCGCGACGACTTCTTCCAGGACGGGCACAAAGGCCGCGACATCTTCGTCTGCACGAGCCTGCGCCCATTTCCCTTGTGCCTCGGAGGTGACCTGAGCCAGCTGTTTGGCCAGATCAGCCGGCACCTTGATCGCGCGTTCGTAGCTGCGCCGGATTTCCCGCAAGTGCGCCGCGCCCACCTCATCCGGGGCCTTGGCCGCCTCAAGCCACTCACCGACCTGAGGCGCGCTGCGGCGGGCGTGAAGAACCGCCTCGAGCGCGGCCATCTCAGTGCCCCGCTGGCTGGCCGCGCCGCGTGGCATCATGGTCTCCTGGTCCCAGCCGAGGCGGCCAGAGATCTGTGCAAGCGCCTGTGTATCGCGCTCATAGGCCATCAGCTGTTCGAAAGCAGTCATGGGCGTCAGTTGTCCTTGATCGAGGTTGCAATGGGATAGGCGGCCAGGAAGCGGGCCCGCAGGATCAGCACCCACAGAATGACCGCCATGACCTGATGCAGGATGGCGGCCTGCCAGGGGGCTGCGTAAAGCACGGTCACGATGCCAAGAACCACCTGCACCGACAGTGCTGCAAAGGCAGCGTTGAACGCCAGCCGCGTCCGGGCATGGGCGCTGCTGCGGCCCCGAAGCCAGACCACAACGCCAAAGGCAAACAGAAGGTAGCCGCAAACCCGGTGAATGAACTGTACCAAGCCGGGATTTTCAAAGAAGTTTTTCCAGATCGGCTCCAGCATCAGCGGGTTCGGGGGAATGATCTGCCCCCCCATGAGCGGCCAATCGGTGTAGGAACGGCCGGCATCGATGCCTGCAACCAGAGCCCCAAGCAGGATTTGCAGGAATGCAAAGTGGAGCAGCCCCGTGGACAGGCCAAAGAGCTTGGCTTCCTTGGCGCGGCGCGCCTGCATCAATTCGCGCTCTTCCCGGCCAAGCTGGAAGACGTACCAGGCAATGAGGCCCAGGATCACGAAGGCCAGCCCCAGATGCGTGGCCAGACGGTAGGAGGCGACCGAGGTCATCCCCTCGCCCTGCGTCACGCCAGAGGCCACCATCCACCAGCCGATCGCGCCCTGGACGCCGCCAAGGGCTCCGGGCAGGATCAGGCGACCGGTCCAGCCTGCGGGGATCTTGCGGGCCAGCAGGAACCCGAAGAAGCCGACCGCCCAGACCAGGCCGATCACCCGGCCAAGCTGGCGATGGCCCCATTCCCACCAGTAGATCTCTTTGAAATCAGAGAGTTCCATCCACTGGTTGTGGATCCGCCATTGATCGATCTGCTTGTATTTCTCGAATTCGGACTGCCAGTCGGCCTCGGTCAGGGGCGGAATCGCGCCGGTGACGGGACGCCATTCGGTGATCGACAGGCCCGAATCCGTGAGGCGCGTAAGACCGCCGACGGCGATCATCACCATGACCAGGGCAAAGAGCACCATCAACCAGGCCCGGATTGCACGGCGTGCGCCGCCCCTGCCCCGGTCGATCGCCCCCGGCAGGGCCGCCGCCTGTGCGGGCTGCGCCTCGCCCACCTCTTCAAAGATACTGCGCTTGCTGCTCATGCTCGTCTCTCTTGATTGCGGGTCACGCTTGCGGGCGAGATATAGATCATCCCAAGGCCCCGGTCAGGGGTCATTCGCCATTTTTCTTCCAGCGGACCATCTGCCGCATGATGCCATGCAGCATCTGCACATCGGCGCGCGTCAGGCGCATGCGGCTGAACAGGTTGCGAAAAACGACTTTCATGCCTGGCGCCTTTTCCGGCGGGAAGAAATACCCGGCTTCTTCAAGGCGATCTTCGTAGTGTTTGACCAGCGCCTCGACTTCGACGCCCGTGGCCCAGTCGGATTTGCCGATGTCAAAGACTTCGTGCTGTACTTCGTCGGCCTGACGGCGCCACTCATAGGCGGTCAGCAAGACACATTGGCCGAGGTTCAGCGAGGGGAACTCAGGGTTTACAGGCACCGTGATGATGGCATTGGCCTTGGCGATATCGTCATTCTCAAGCCCTGCCCGTTCGGGGCCGAACATCACCGCGACCTTTTCCCCGGCGCGGATTTTCTCAAGAGCCAATTTCATTGCTGCTTCAGGGCTGTAGACCGGTTTCGTAAGCTCCCTCGGGCGAGCGGTCGTGGCAAAGACAAAGGAGCAATCCTCAAGCGCGCCCGGCACGTCCGGTGCCAGCTGCGCTTCGTCCAGCAGGCGTCCCGCACCCGAAGCCATGGCGACAGATTTCGGGTTGGGCCAGCCATCGCGCGGCGCCACGATCCGCATCCGGTCCAGACCAAAGTTCCACATGGCGCGCGCGGCGGCGCCGATGTTCTCTCCCATTTGCGGGCGAACCAGAACAAAGGCGGGCTGTGGCATATCGCTGGGCATATCGTTCTCCGTTGGCCTCAAAGGGCAGTTGCGGTGCATTTGCCCTGCTCTAATCGGCGGCGGCGGGATGGGCAAGACATGCCGCGTCATCGGGGTTTGAGGATCCGATCCTTGCGTCCGTCGCAAGATCGGTTAAACACCTGCAGACACAGAACAGGAGCGCCCGTCATGACCACCGCCGCGGACACTGTAGAGAAGCCTCAGATCTATCTGATTTCACCACCCAGTTTCGAGCTGGGCCGGTTCCCGGATCAATTGGCGAAGGCGCTCGACAGTGTTGAGGTCGCCTGCGTGCGCCTTGACATGGCCAGCCGCGATGAAGACACGCTGAGCCGGGCCGGTGACGCGCTGCGCGAGGTCTGTCATGCCCGGGATGTTGCCATTGTGATCACGGATCACCAGATCCTGGCGGAGCGCCTTGGCCTTGATGGGGTGCACCTGAGCGATGCGTCAAAATCCGTGCGCAGCGCCCGCAAGGCGCTGGGTGCAGATGCCATCGTCGGCAGTTTCTGCGGTGCATCGCGCCATGACGGCATGTCTGCGGGCGAAGCGGGCGCCGACTATGTCAGCTTTGGCCCGGTAGGTGCGTCCGGCCTTGGCGACGGCGCGCAGGCCGAACTGGAACTGTTCCAGTGGTGGTCGGAAATGATCGAGGTGCCAGTGGTCGCCGAAGGCGGCCTCACCCAAGAGCTGATCGGGACCTATGCGCCGGTGACCGATTTCTTTGGCATCGGGGATGAAATCTGGCGGACCGAAGACCCGACCGGAACCCTTCAGTCGTTCATCAAGGCGATGGGCTGATCCGCCCTGTTGTCGCAGGTTACAGCCAGACACGTTCCACAAACCAGTAGCCGCCGATCAGGGCGATCGTAACGGATGCGGGGATGGCCACGCGCCCGCGGTATTTCGGGTGCGTTCCGAACCAGTAGCCCACCGTCAGAAACGCCAGCGCAATCACTGTCAGCTGCCCAAGCTCCACCCCGACATTGAAGCCGATCAGGGCGGGGATGAATTGCGATTTTGGTAGGCCAAACTCGGCCAGCACGCTGGCAAAGCCCAATCCGTGCAAAAGCCCGAAGCCGAAGATGATCAACGTGCGCCAGCTGTGCAGACGCCGGGAAAAGATGTTCTCTACGGCCACGAACACGATCGATGCGGCAATCAGCGGCTCGACAATATCAGGGTTGACCTTGACCAGCCCCAGCGCACCGCAGGCCAGTGTTATCGTATGGGCGACCGTGAAGGCGCTGACCTGCCAGATCAGGGGCCGCAGGCGCGTACTGAGGAAAAACAGCCCGAGGACAAACAGGATATGATCCAGTCCTTTGGGCAGGATGTGATCGAAACCCACTGGAATATAGGCAAAAAAGGCCTCTTTCGGGCTAAGCGCCGAGCCTCCGGAGAATGCGATCGGACCGGTGGTGTCGCCGCCTTGCAGATACCCCGTATAAGGCTCTTCGACGCCGTTCTGGCGCAAGACCACCGCCCCGGACCCGGTGGGCCACGTCAGGGTCAACGCCGTTGCTCCGGGCGGCAATGACGCACTCACGTCAAGATAGCTTTCTCGCGGCACGTCGAGGTCTCCCACGGGGGCAACCCGAACCTCCACAAGGTTCAGCGGGACCGGCACGCCGGCCTCCAGCCCGATCGTGGCGATCCAGTCTTCGGCAAAGAGTTGCAGCATGGGGCGCAACTCATCCGGCGCAAGCGCCCGGAGAAGATCATAATCCCCGGCCTGCCCGGCCTCTTCGGTGTTCTGGTGCGTGTCCAGATCGATGCCCGCCACAAAAGCCTCGGCATTCAGGCGCAATTGCATCTGCAAAGTCCCGTCCTCGATCGCGAAATCCGCAATTGTGGGCGTCACCTCATGGGCATGACCCCGCGCGGCAAACCCGAAGGCCAAACTTGACAGCACCCCGATAAGTGCCAAGTTGATGCGGAGGAAAACAAAAAGTCCGGTCATGAAAAATCGCCTGTTGTCATTCGTTCTTATTGCTAACGGTCTGGCGGGATCAATTCCAGCCTTTGCCCATGAATTCTGGATCGAACCCAAGAGTTATCAAGTCTCGGCCGGAGAGCCGGTGACAGCCGATCTTGTCAATGGCCAGTCCTTCAAGGGCGCACGGCTGCCCTATTTCGAAAAACGGACGAAACGGTTCGAGGTCATCTCAGGTGCGCAGCGACTGGAGTATCAAGGCCGGATGGGGGATCTTCCCGCGCTTTCCTTGCGAGCTGCCGAGCCCGGTCTCCTGACGGTCGTGCACGAAACCGAACCTGAAACGCTGAACTACAAGGACTGGGAGAAATTCGACGCCTTCGCCCAGCACAAGGGTTTTGCAGATATTCGGGAGCGGCACGGCGAAAGGGGGCTGCCCTTTGAGGATTTCACTGAGCGTTACAGCCGTCATGCCAAGGCCCTGATCGCGGTTGGCAGCGGTGCCGGCACCGACAGCCTGCGTGGATTGGAAACGGAATTCGTGGCCGAGGCGAACCCCTACACCCTAGAGGCAGACACCCTGCCCGTTCGGATTTACTATCAGGGCGAGCCGCGCGCTGGTGCCCAGATCGAAGTGTTCGAGCGGACACCGACAGGCGAGGTCACGGTTTTCCTCCTGCGCAGCGACACCGGCGGGCGCGCAGAAATCCCTGTCAAACCGGGGCACAGTTACCTCCTGGACGCCGTCGTGCTGCGCCCTGCGGATGCAGACAGCGGCGCCGTTTGGGAAACCCTCTGGGCCGCTTTGACCTTTGCCGTCCCCTGAGGCGGGATCCCGCTTGCGGGCGGCATCGAAAGGCGGCATGAGGGGGACATGATGACGCATCAAAGACCTCTTCAGCCGAATGCCACGCCGACCCGGATCCTGTGTATCGGCTCGGTCCTCTGGGACATTATCGGCCGATGCACGGCGGAAATGCGGCGCGGTTCGGATATGCCGGGTCGCATCAGCCGACTGCCGGGGGGCGTTGCGATGAACATCGCGATGACCCTGGCCCGGTTCGGCATGTCGCCGGTGCTGCTGAGTGCCATCGGCCGTGACGCCGAAGGGGAAGAGCTGATCGCGGCCTGTGGCCACCTTGGCCTTGATGTCAGCCACATCTACCGCTCCGAAGATTTGCCGACGGACAGGTACATGGCCGTGGAGGGGGCAAATGGTCTGATCGCGGCCATCGCGGATGCGCATTCCCTTGAAGCCGCCGGAGCAAAGATCATTCGCCCGCTGCTGGACGGGTCGTTGGGCTCGGACGCAAAGCCCTACTCGGGGCCAATCGCCCTTGATGGTAACCTGACCCTCTCGCTGCTGGATGAAATCGCCGCCAGCCCCGCCTTTGCAAGCGCTGATCTGAGAGTGGCGCCGGCTTCTCCCGGAAAGGCCGAGCGGCTGCGTCCGTTCCTGTTGCGCGGGCGCGGAACGCTTTACGTCAACCTCGAGGAAGCCGGGCTACTGTGTCAGGACCGGTTCACAGACAGCGAGGTCGCCGCCAGGGCTCTGCTGGCGCGGGGCGCTGCGCGGGTTCTGGTAACGGACGGCAGCCGCTCGGCCACCAAAGCGGACGGGCGGGACATCCACACGCAAGAGCCTCCGCAGGTCACGGTGGCCCGCATCACCGGTGCTGGCGATACCTTCATGGCCGCCCATATTGCAGCCGAAAGCCGCGGTGAGCCTGCGGATCAGGCCCTCACCTCTGCTCTGGCTGCAGCCGCAAGTTACGTTTCAGGAGAACCCCCGCTGTGATCCCCATCCAATACTCTGCCGAAGTGACCAAAGCCCGCACCGAGGGCCTGCCCATCGTGGCTCTCGAAAGCACGATCATAACCCACGGCATGCCCTACCCACAGAACGTCGAAACCGCCGCCCTGGTGGAACAGGACGTTCGCGATACCGGGGCGACACCGGCAACCATGGCCGTGATCGAAGGGGTCCTTCACGTCGGGCTGGAGCCGGAGACGCTGGAGGCGCTTGGGCAGGCCAAATCCGTCGCCAAAGTGTCTCGGGCGGATATCGCCGCCTGTATTGCAACCGGGGGAACCGGGGCAACGACCGTGGCCGCCACCATGATCGCGGCGCGCATTGCCGGGATCGAGGTGTTTGCCACTGGCGGCATCGGGGGCGTGCACAAGGGGGCCGAGACCAGCTTTGACATCTCTGCCGACCTGCTGGAGCTTGCCCAGACCCCGGTGAGTGTTGTCGCGGCCGGCGCAAAGGCAATTCTGGATGTGCCAAAAACCCTGGAAGTTCTGGAAACACAAGGGGTTCCGGTCATCTCTTACGGTCAGGACTCCTTTCCGGCCTTTTGGTCCGCACGCTCGGAGCTGACCTCCCCTTTGCGGATGGACAGCGCCGCAGAGATCGCCCGCGCCCATGCCATGCGCCGCGCCATGGACCTCCCCGGCGGGCAGCTGATCGCAAATCCGATTCCGGCTGAGGCCGAAATCCCCGCAGAGGCCCTTGCGCCCGTGATTGCCCAGGCTCAGGCCGAAGCCGACCAACAGGGGATCGCCGGAAAACAGGTGACGCCCTTCCTGCTGCAACGCATTTTCGAGCTGACCGAGGGGCGTTCTCTGGTGGCAAATATCGCCCTGGTGCGCAACAACGCGCGTCTGGCCGCGGAAATCGCCCGAGAATTGAACGCAATCGCGCGCGGATAAGGGATTTCCCCGCCCGCCCCATTGCCCTCTTTCAAAACAGTGCATAGGTTCGCGGAAACGCCACTCCCACTGCGGTACGACCACACGCGATGACCACGCCATTCGATCAAGAACCCTATCGCAAACCGGGCCTTCTGGCGCGGCTCCGCTCTTCCTTTTTCACAGGTATAGTGGTCATTGCCCCTGTTGGACTGACCCTGTGGCTCCTGTGGACCGTTATGGGCTGGATCGATGGGGTCGTTCTGCCGCTGGTGCCTCATAACCTGCGACCGGAGCAGTATATCGGCATCAACCTGCGTGGCGTCGGTCTGATCATCTTTCTTCTGTTCACTATCATGGTGGGATGGGTCGCCAAGGGCATCATCGGCCGTTCGCTGATCACCTTTGCCGAAAACCTGGTGGACCGCATGCCGGTGGTCCGGTCGATCTATTCCGGGATCAAGCAGATCTCCGAAACGGTGTTTGCCCAGGCCGAAAGCAGCTTTGACAAGGCCTGCCTGATCGAATACCCGCGCCGCGGGATCTGGGCGATCGGCTTTGTATCGACCAAGGCAAAGGGTGAAATCGCGACCCGGGCGCAAACCTCAGGCGGGTTGATGAGCGTCTTTATTCCGACCACACCGAACCCGACCTCGGGTTTCTTGCTGTTTGTGCCGGAAGAGGATGTCACCATGCTCGACATGAGCGTTGAAGATGCCGCAAAGCTGGTGATCTCGGCCGGCCTTGTCTATCCCAACGCCAAGGACCCAAGCAAACCTGCTGCATGACGATCAGGCGTTTGTGACGGGGCATTGCATGAAAAAGGCGGATCGATCTCTGATCCGCCTTGTTTCGTTGAGCCGGTTTACAGCGCGGTCCAGCCCCCGTCGACGCTGATCGTGGTGCCCGTGATCTGAGCCGCGGCATCGGAGCACAGGAAGACCGCCGTCCCGCCAAGCTGCTCGACCGTGGCGAACTCCCTTGAGGGCTGGCGCTCCAGCATGACCTTTTTGATCACCTCTTCGCGGCCCATGTTGTATTTCTCCATGGTGTCCGGGATCTGCGCCTCGACCAGAGGCGTCAGAACATAGCCCGGACAGATCGCGTTAGCGGTGATCGGCTCTTCGGCGGTTTCCAGGGCGACGGTCTTGGTCATGCCGACAATCCCGTGTTTTGCCGCGACATAGGCCGATTTGTAAGGAGAGGCGGTAAGTCCATGAGCGGACGCAATATTCACCACCCGTCCCCATCCTGCCGCACGCATCATCGGCAAGGCGGCCGCAGTTGTGTGAAACGCCGAACTCAGGTTGATCGCAATGATGGCATCCCATTTGTCCAGCGGAAACGCGTCAATCGGTGCCACATGCTGGATCCCGGCATTGTTCACAAGAATATCGCAGGCCCCGGCTTGTTCGATGAGCGCACGGCATTCTTCACCCTTTGACATGTCCGCCTTGATGTAGCGTGCGGAAACGGAAAACTCCTTGGCGATATCGGCGGCTAGCGCGTGATCCTCATCCCGATCGGTGAACGAGTTGAGCACCACATTTGCCCCCGCCCGCGCCAGTTCGCGTGCAACCCCGAGGCCGATCCCGGAATTGGAGCCGGTCACAACCGCCGTTTTGCCCTTCAATGTCATGGTTCAGCTTTCCTTCGCTCTGAATTGGTTGCGGGCACTTTGCCACGTGGCGCCCGTGAAGAAAACGCGTAGGACTACTGACCCAGAGGAATTTGATGCGTCGATTACATCAAGGATTTGCCTGAAACAGCGGAGGGCGCGAAAGAAAAAAACGCCCGCACGAAGCGGGCGTTAAGTTATTGAGGCAGGTTTCATACAGGCAAGAAACCTATCGAGCAGTGACTCCGTTATACGCAATTTATTGCTTCCCTCCAAGCCAAAAATTTGAAAAGAACAAGATTAGCCTCTACCGTTAAGGTTCAGCAAAATAAGGATAGAATGGGATTGTTGCCAAAGTGAGACCAGAATATTTCTCTGCGGCACGGGCCCTCGTTGCGGGAATCGTCCTCGTTGCCTCAACCGGTTTTGCATCTGCAGAATCAGCGCATGCCATTGCAATGTATGGAAAACCTGCGCTCGAGGCTGACTTTGAATCTTTACCGTATGTTAACCCTGATGCCCTAAAGGGCGGCCGCTTGGTGGTTGGAAACACAGGTGGTTTCGATACGCTGAACCCCTTTTCCCAGAAGGGTACCCCTCCCTGGCAACTCAGGTTCTGGAGCTACGAAAGCCTGATGGGCCGGTCGTGGGACGAACCTTTTACGCTTTACGGCTTGTTGGCCGAATCACTTGAAGTACCCGATGATCGCTCATGGGTGGAGTTCACTCTGCGCCCGGAGGCCCGGTTTTCCGATGGCAGCCCCGTCACGATCGAGGATGTCATCTGGTCCTATGAGACCCTCGGTACCAAAGGGCATCTGCGCTACCGTGGCTTCTGGTCCAAGGTCGAACGGATCGAACAGACCGGCCCCCGCAGCGTAAAGCTGACGTTCAATACAGAGGATCGCGAGCTGGCCCTGATCGCGGGTCTGCGCCCGATCCTGAAAAAGGACCAATGGGCGGGCAAGGATTTTGCAGCCTCCGGGTTGACCGAGGCCCCCATCGGGTCCGGCGCCTATGTGGTGAGCGATTTTGAGCCGGGCCGCTTTGTCACTCTGACCCGAAATCCCGACTATTGGGGCGCCGATTTGCCGTTTCGCCGGGGAACGCAGAATTTCGATGAGCTGCGCATCGACTTTTTCGGAGATGAGACGGTCCTGTTCGAGGCTTTCAAGGCAGGCGAGCTGAGTGCCTACCGGGAGTTCAATCCAGAAAAATGGCAATCCGCCTATGATTTCCCGGCTGTCCGGCGCGGCGATGTGGTGAAAACGGAAATCCCGCATCAGCGCCCTTCCGGCATCACGGGGCTGGCCATAAACACCCGCAGGGCTCCGTTGAACGATTGGCGCGTGCGCGAAGCCCTGTTGCTTGCCTTCAACTTTGAATACATCAATGGGACGGTTACGGGCGGCCTGCAGCCGCGCATTTCGTCCTATTTCTCCAACTCAGCGCTAGCCATGCAGCCCGGCCCCGCCACCGGAAAGGTGCGCGCCCTGCTGGAGCCCTATCGGGCTGATCTTCTGCCCGGCGCGCTTGAGGGGTACGCCCTGCCGCAAAGTGACGGCACCAGCCGCAATCGCAAGAACCTCCGCCGTGCTGTCGCGCTGCTGGCCGAGGCCGGTTGGCAGGTTCAGGACGGTGTGTTGAAGAACGCGGATGGACGGTCGCTGGAACTGTCGGTCCTGTTGCGACAGGGAGATGCCCAAATGAAGACCGTGGTTGAATTGTACGGTCGCGCGCTTGATCGTCTCGGCATCAGATTGACCCCGGAGCTCGTTGATAATGCTCAATATGTGATGCGTCAAAACGCATTTGACTTTGACCTTACGCGCATCCGCCGCGAACTGTCCCTCAGTCCGGGAAATGAGCAGCGTCTCTATTGGGGGAA
This sequence comes from Phycobacter sedimenti, assembly GCF_038148855.1. Lineage (NCBI taxonomy): Bacteria > Pseudomonadati > Pseudomonadota > Alphaproteobacteria > Rhodobacterales > Roseobacteraceae > Phycobacter > Phycobacter sedimenti. The sequence goes on from NZ_JBBVGR010000001.1 coordinate 79,812, forward strand.
GGCCGGTGTAAACCAGCCGGGCAGCCGCAATCTGATGGGAATCGACAGCCCGGCAGTGGAGGCGATGATCGATCATTTGCTGACCGCCCAAAGCGCGGAGGACTTTACAGCAGCTGTCCGTTCGCTTGATCGCGTTCTGATTTCCGGCCGCTACGTTATTCCGATCTGGCAATACGACAGAGGCCGGATCGCCCATGTGAAGGCCTTGCGCCACCCGGAAAAATCACCGATCTACGGCGACCGTAGCGACTATTTTCCCGATGTGTGGTGGTACCAGCCGGAATGAGCGGGGCCGCCTGTCACAAACCCCGCCCCGGGCTGGCGTAACAGAATTGTTTCATTTTTTTCCAGTTTTGCTACGATACCTTCGGGTCGTTGGTATGGTTGCGTGGGGAGAAACAAAATGACAGAGCATTTTGCGACTGCCAGTTGGGCCGTGCGCTTCCCTCGCGCCAAGCAGCGCTTCCCCTATCTCCAGCGTCGTCTTGCGCCCTGTCCTGTCCGAGATAAGGATGGGTTCATAGCCTACCTTGCGCAGTCCCATCACCTGACCCTCACAGAAGCGCGGGAAGAGGCGGACGATTTCCTGTTCTGGGAGAGCCTGCATGCCGAGCTGGAAGTGGACTTTGAAGCGGACCTGATTTGAAAATCAGTCGCTTAGGTCAAGGATGTCACCCACAGAATGGTTGCATCTTCCGGGCTTGTTGAAATCACGTTATGCCCCATCGCAGCGTCGTAATAGGCGCTGTCGCCGCGGCGCATTTCGACCGGCTCGTAGAACTCCGTATAGAGCATGATCACGCCGGTCAGCACGTATAGGAACTCTTCCCCGTCATGGCGCACCCAGCCGTCGAATTCTTCCATCGAGCGGGCACGCACACGGGCCCGATACGGCAGCATCTGCTTGCGAGTCAGCCCGTCCGCCAGCAGCTCATGTTCGTAGGTCGCAGTGGCCTGCGCCGAACCTTCTCCGGACTTGGTCACCGTCATGCGCCCATTCACCTGCTCGCGCTGTGGCGGCGTGAACAGTTGCGGCACCGAGATCTGCAACCCCACCGCAAGTTTCTTCAGGGCATCGTACGTGGGTGACATCTGCCCGTTTTCGATCTTGGAGAGGGTCGAGCGGGCCAGACCGGCCTGATTGGCGGCATGTTCCAGGGTCCAGTCGCGGGCCTTGCGCAACTCGCGCACCCGTGCCCCCAGGTCTAGGGGCTCGGCTTGCGCGCTGTCCCCGCCTGCGCGGGCAATGGTGATCAGGGTTTTGGGGTCGCGATCCGTCATGCGGTTTCTATAGGGCGCGCCGCCACCGCTTGCAACGCGGCACGTGTCACGCTAGCCAAGGTTCATGATATCGGAATATGACACCGGCCCTTTTGCGCCTTGCCCTGAGCCATTCAATCTGGCCGCCCATGTGCTGCGTCACGCAGAGGACCAGCCTGACAAACCTGCGCTTGAGGTTCTTGGGGCGAGGTCCTCCACGTCCTGGACATATGCTCAGCTCGAAGCCGCTGTGCGCGGGACCGGCACAGGGCTGCTGAAAGCTGGATTAAGGCCCGGCGATATCATCCTGATGCGCCTTGGAAATACCGTGGATTTTCCAATTGCCTATCTTGGAGCGATTGCCGCTGGATTGGTGCCAGTTCCAACCTCGGCCCAGCTGACCGAACCCGAAACCGCCAGGATGATCGCAGATCTGGATGTGGCTGCGGTGCTGCGTGACCCGAGCGTGGCCAGCGCCGGACATGCGCGGCAGATCCATTTGCCTGACCTGCAAGCGATGCGCGGCCTTCCGCCCTGCGACTATGACATGGGGGATCCGAACCGTCTGGCCTATGTGGTCTTTACCTCGGGAACCAGCGGGTCTGCCCGGGCGGTTGCACATGCCCACCGGGCGATCTGGGCGCGACAGATGATGGTACATGACTGGTATGACCTGAAGGCAGATGACCGGCTGATGCATGCCGGGGCCTTCAACTGGACCTTCACCCTCGGCACTGGGCTCATGGATCCATGGACGATGGGCGCAACGGCACTTATCCCTGAGCCGGGAACTCCGCCAGAGGCCCTGCCTGCGCTTTTGCGCCAAAGCCGCGCCAGTGTTTTTGCCGCGGCGCCAGGCGTCTACCGCAAGCTCTTGACCCATGGTGGCGATCTGTCCCTTCCGGATCTTCGGCATGGGCTATGCGCTGGGGAAAAGCTGTCCCTTCACCTTTCAGAGCTCTGGACACATCGCACGGGCACCGCCCTTTACGAGGCTTACGGGATGTCGGAGTGCTCGACCTTCATTTCCTCCTGTCCGGACCACCCGGCCCGCGGAGAGGCGTTGGGACGGCCGCAAACCGGTCGCCGCGTTGCCATCCTGGGCCCTGACGGACCGGTTCCGCGCGGCGCAGAAGGAACCATCGCCATTCATCGCAGCGATCCGGGATTGATGCTCGGCTATCTGGGCGCCCCGCAGGAAACCGAGGCCCGCATGCAGGGTGACTGGTTCCTGACCGGGGATCAGGGCGCCATGGCTGTGGACGGGCAGATTACCTACCTTGGGCGCGCAGATGACATGATGAACGCCGGGGGCTTTCGTGTATCCCCGATCGAGGTGGAAACCGCCCTTTCGGCCCATCCCGGCATAACCCAGGTCGGCGTCACCACCGTCGAGATCAAGGAAGACACCCATATCATCGTGGCTTTTTACACAGGTCCTCACGATCTTGAGATCAAGGCGCTGGAGACCTTTGCAGCGGAGCGGCTGGCGCGCTACAAGCAGCCCCGCGCCTATGTGCGCGTCGAAGCTCTGCCTGTCGGCGCAAACGGAAAGCTGCTGCGGCGCGCCCTGCCCGCCCATTTCACCCGATAGCCCCGAAGGAGCGCCTCATGACGCAAGATACGATGGTCAAGCTGGACATTCTCTCTGATCCGATTTGCCCCTGGTGCTATATTGGCAAGGCCCATCTCGACAAGGCCCTCGCCGAGGTTCCGGATCATCCCTTTGTGATCGAATGGCATCCCTTTCAACTCAATCCGGACATGCCGGATGAAGGCATGGACCGGCGCGCCTACCTGGAGGCAAAGTTCGGCGGCAAGGATGGCGCGGTCCGGGCCTATGCCCCAGTTGTCGATCATGTCGAGAAAGCCGGTTTGTCCGTTGATTTCGAGGCGATGCAGCGCACTCCTAACACGCTGGATGCACATCGTCTGATCCACTGGGCCGGGATCGAAGGCAAACAGACCGAAGCGGTTGATGCTCTTTTTGCGGCCTATTTCACCAAAGGTCAGGATATCGGGGATCCCGAAATCCTTGCCGATATCGCGTCGGATATCGGGATGGAGCGTGACGTGGTTCTCAAGCTGCTTGAAGGCGACAGCGACCGTGAGACGATCAGAACCCGCGACGCACACTCCCGCAAGATGGGCGTGACCTCGGTCCCCACCTTCATTGTGGCAAATCAGCACGCAGTTCCCGGAGCCCAGCCGCCCGAGTTGTGGAAGCAGGTGATCGAGGATATTCTGCGGCAAATCAAATCCGCCCCCGACGCCGAGTAGATTGCGCCGCTCATGCAGTTCAAACGTTCCAGTATCTTCGCCACCCTGATTGGCATCATTGCACTGAGTACGGCGTATTTTCACTACTTTGAAGACTGGAGCATTCTCGACAGTCTGTTCTTTACGGTGGTCACCATTTCCACCGTGGGATACGGCAATCTGGTCCCCGTCACGGTGGCCGGAAAAATCGGAACGATGGTTGTCATTTTCAGCGGGCTTGGCGTTTTTGCCCTGGCGATGCGCGAATTTGCCCTCTACCAGATCCAGAAACGCGAAGAACAAAGCGAATGGCTGGTGGCGCGGCTGGGTCGGCACCACCACGAGGCGCCACCAGCCAACGAAGACGACTGTCCCGATCCGGCCCCTTTCGAGCCGGGAAAACGCTAAGGCAACGGCTGTCGCGCAGCCGCGCACAGACTCCTGTGCGGCCTCGGTTATGGCACCGCCCGGATATTCGTGATACCGCGCCTCTAGCGCCGCCCGGATTGGATCCGATTTCCGGATCCCTCTGAAGTGGTGCAAGAGGTCATTCATGTCACAATCCCTTTCAAGCCCCACATCAAATCCGATGTCCAAGGGCGAATTCGTCGCCCTCATCGCGATGATGTTTGCAACCATCGCCTTTTCGATCGATGCAATGCTCCCGGCCCTGCCGGAAATTGGCCAAACACTCAGCCCTGATCATGTGAACCGGGCGCAGCTGATCATCACCTCCTTTGTCCTGGGCATGGGGATCGGTACGTTCTTTACCGGCCCGCTCTCTGACGCTCTGGGCCGCCGCCCCGTCATCTTCGGGGGCGTTCTGCTGTATATCCTGTCTGCGGCGGCTGCCTGGGCGGCCGAGTCGCTTGAGCTTGCGTTGCTGGCCCGTCTGACGATGGGCCTTGGAGCGGCCGGCCCGCGCGTTGTGGCCATGGCCGTCGTCCGGGACCTTTACTCGGGCCGTGAAATGGCGCGTGTGGTGTCGGTGGCCATGATGATCTTCACGCTGGTTCCAGCCGTTGCGCCTCTGCTTGGTGCCGGGATCATTGCGTTTTCGAGCTGGCGCGGAATTTTCGTCGCTTTCGTGGGGTTTGCGGTCATTATCGCCCTTTGGATGGGACTGAGACTGCCGGAAACCCTGGCGCTTTCCGACCGGCGCCCCATTCGGATTTCACTGATGACCGGCGCACTCAGGGAGATGATCTCCCATCCGACGGTGCGCCTGTCCATCCTGGCCCAGTGCCTGTGTCTGGGGATGCTGTTCACCATGATCACCCTGGTGCAACCGGCCTATGATGTCGTTTTTGACCAGGCCGAGAGCTTTCCATACTGGTTCTTTGTCGTCGCTCTCATTGCCGGCACCGGAAGTCTGCTGAACGCCATGCTTGTTGTCCGCCTTGGCATGCGCCGTATGGTGACGATGGCATTGGCTGTTCAGATCGGCTTGTCCGCCACCATGCTGGTTCTCGAGACCCTGCCGCTGGACAACACGGTGGCCTTTGGGCTGTTCGTGGCCTGGCAGACAAGCGTGTTCTTCATGGCGGGCGTCACCCTTGGCAACCTCAACGCCATGGCGATGGAGCCGATGGGGCATATCGCGGGTATGGCGGCCTCGGTCATGGGCGCGATTTCGACCGTCGCCGCAGCCGCGATCGCCGCGCCGGTGGGGCTATTGTTTGACGGATCCCTGCTGCCCCTGACCGCCGGTATCCTGGCGATGTCCCTGCTCGGGTTCCTTGTGATGCTCCATATGGCCCGGGTTGAGGCCCGCCTGCCCACCTTATAACGGCTTGCGAGAAAAGTGCGACTTCCCTAACCTCTCCAACAGTTTGGAGAGGTTTTTTCATGGAAGACTCTTATTACGATCTGGGTGATTATTCCTGTCCGGTGACCACCGCGTCCCCGGACGCGCAGCTTTGGTTTGATCGGGGCCTGATCTGGACCTATGGCTATAATCATCAAGAGGCCTGTGCCTGTTTCCGCCGCGCGATCGAGGCGGACCCGGGCTGCGCCATGGCCTACTGGGGCCTCTCTTATGCGTCCGGACCGAATTACAACATGCCATGGGAGCTACACGATCCGGCAACCCGGGCAGAGGCGCTGGCCACTGCCTATGACGCCACCCAGGCCGCGTTGGACCGGCTTGAGGGGTGTCGCCCGGCGGAAAGGGTCCTGATCGAAGCATTAACGGCCCGCTACCCCCGGCGTTTGCCCATTGACGATATGCACCCATGGGATCATGCCTTTGCCGATGCAATGCGCGCGGGGTTTGCCGAGGTCCCGGATCATCTGGATCTGCGCTGCGTCTACGTTGAAAGCCTTCTGAACCTCACGCCCTGGAAAATGTGGGATCTCAAGACCGGCACGCCAGCAAAGGGGGCATCCACGCGTGAGGCGCAAGAGGTTCTGGAGGTCGCGTTTGATCGCAATCCGTCTGCGATGCGCCATCCGGGCCTACTGCACCTTTACGTTCATCTGATGGAGATGTCGCCCACGCCGGAAAAGGCCCTGAAGGCCGGGGATGTCTTGCGCACACTGGTTCCGGACGCAGGCCACCTGGTTCACATGCCCACCCATATTGACGTGTTGTGCGGATCCTACCGGGACGTGGTCCACTGGAACGAAAAGGCGATTGAGGCCGATCTGAAGTATTACGCCCGCGAAGGCGCCCATAACATCTATACGGGCTACCGGATGCACGACTATCACTTTGCGATCTACGGCGCTCTATTCCTTGGACAAATAGAGCCCGCCCTGCGCGCCAACACAGGCCTGTGGGAGACGGTCCCCGAAGACATGCTGCGCATCGAAAGCCCGCCCATGGCGGACTACTTCGAAAGCTACATGGCGATGCATCCCCATATCCTGATCCGCTTTGGCCGCTGGGAAGAGGCCAAGGCGCTGGAGTTGCCGAAGGATCAGGACCTGTTCCGCACCCTGACCGCGAGCACGCATTATGCCCGCGGACTTGGCCATGCCGCCACTGGTGACGTGGGCCGCGCCGAGGAGGAAGAGCGCCTGTTCCTCGCCGCCAAGGACCGCGTGCCCGAAACCCGCCTTCTGCACAATAACCGCGTTGTCGATCTTCTTGAAATCGCGCGGGAAATGCTGCGAGGTGAGATCGAGTACCGCAAAGGGAACTTTGAGGCGGCCTATGCGCATCTGCGCCGCTCGGTCGCGCTGGATGACAACCTGCCCTATGACGAACCCTGGGGCTGGATGCAGCCAACGCGTCATGCGCTTGGGGCGCTGTTGTTCGAACAGGGCCACATCACCGAGGCCGAAGCGGTTTACCGCGCAGACCTGGGGCTGGACGGCAGCCTGCCGCGGGCATCGATCCATCCGGATAATGTCTGGAGCCTCAAGGGCTTGCACGACTGTCTCAGAGCGCGCGGAGAGCAGGTTGAAATCCAGCACATCAGGTTGAAACTGGATCTGGCGCAGGCACGATCCGACGGTGTCATGGCCTCCTGCGGCTGTGCTCAGGTTGCCATGACACCGGGATGCTGCGGATAGGTCAGCCCCGAGCGGCCTTGGCCTTTTTCTTTTCGGCGACCAGTTTCTCTGCCAGATCCCGCGCGATGGCGAAGGCGCCCTTGATCTTGTCGGCGTCCTTCTTCCAGTCGCGCCGCACGACGATCTTGTTGTCCTTGACCTTGGCGAGGCCTTTCTGATCCTGGATGAAGGCCACCAGCCCTTCGGGGGAGGCGTATTTGTCGTTGTGGAACTGGATCGTTGCCCCCTTTGGGCCGCCATCCAGTTTTGCAATCCCGGCCCGCTTGCACATCGCCTTGATGCGAACAACCAGCAGCAAGGTATTGACCTCTTTCGGCAATTTGCCGAAACGGTCGATGAGTTCGGCGGCAAATCCTTCCAGTTCAACCTTTGTGGTGAGCGAGGACAGGCGACGATAGAGCCCCAGGCGCACATCCAGATCGGGCACATAGTCCTCGGGTATCAGTACAGGCACGCCCAGATTGATCTGCGGCGCCCATTGGTCTTCGCTCTCGGTCAGCCCCTCCATCTCGCCGGATTTGATCTTGGCAATCGCCTCTTCCAGCATGGACTGATAAAGCTCATAGCCGACGTCGCGCATCTGGCCGGATTGCTCCTCCCCCAGAAGGTTGCCTGCACCGCGGATGTCAAGATCCTGACTTGCTAGGGTAAATCCGGCACCCAGAGTGTCGAGCGAGCCAAGCACTTTCAGTCGCTTTTCAGCAGTATCCGTCAGCCGCGCGCGGGGTTTCGTGGTGAGATACGCATAGGCGCGTGTCTTGGAGCGCCCCACCCGGCCCCGGATCTGGTAGAGCTGCGCAAGACCGAACATGTCCGCGCGATGCACGACCATGGTGTTGGCAGTCGGGATGTCGAGGCCGGATTCCACGATGGTGGTCGCCAGCAGGATGTCATACTTGCCGTCGTAAAAAGCATTCATGCGGTCATCCAGCTCTCCGGCAGCCATCTGGCCATGTGCGACCACATAGGTGAGTTCCGGAAGCTGCTCCTTCAGGAACTCTTCAACCTCGGCAAGGTCCGAGATGCGCGGCACCACATAAAAGCTTTGCCCGCCACGATAATGTTCCCGCAACAGCCCCTCGCGAATGGTGACAGCGTCGAATTCGCTCACGTAGGTGCGGATCGCCAGACGATCCACAGGGGGCGTGCCAATGATCGACAGGTCCCGCACGCCGGTGAGGCTGAGCTGCAGGGTCCGCGGAATGGGGGTCGCGGTCAGGGTCAGGACATGGATATCGCTGCGCAGTTGTTTCAGCCGTTCCTTGTGGCCGACGCCGAAATGCTGCTCCTCATCAATAATGAGCAGCCCGAGGTTCTGGAACTTGATCCCCTTTGCCAAAAGCGCGTGGGTGCCAATCACGATATCGACGGTGCCTTTGGCCATGCCCTCGCGGGTTTTGGCCGCTTCTTTTGCACTCACAAAACGGGACAACTGCCTGACTTCAAGCGGAAAACCACGAAACCGCTCGGCAAAGGAGGCCGCGTGCTGGCGTGCCAGCAGCGTGGTCGGCGCAATCACCGCCACCTGAACGCCCGACATCGCCGCGACAAAGGCGGCGCGCATTGCAACCTCGGTCTTGCCGAACCCCACGTCGCCGCACACCAGCCTGTCCATGGGCCGCCCCGAGGTCATATCCTCCATCACGTCCTGAATGGCGCGCAGCTGATCCTCTGTCTCCTCATAGGGGAACCGCGCCGAGAATTCCTCCCAGGCGTGAGGCGGCGGATCCATGATCGGCGCCTTGCGCAGGGCGCGTTCGGCAGCGATACGGATCAGCCGGTCGGCCATCTCGCGGATCCGCTCTTTCAGCCTGGCTTTCTTGGCCTGCCACGCACCACCGCCAAGCCGGTCAAGCAGGCCTTCGTCGTGGCCGTATTTGCTCAGCAGTTCAATATTTTCGACCGGCAGGTAAAGCTTTGCCTCTTCGGCATATTCCAGAAGCAGGCATTCATGGGCCGCGCCCGCCGCCGTGATCACCTCAAGTCCCTGGTAGCGCCCGATCCCGTGATCCACATGCACCACCAGATCGCCGGGGGACAGGGACTGCGCCTCGGTGAGAAAATTCTCGGCCTTGCGGCGCTTCTTGGGCGCGCGGATCAGGCGATCCCCAAGAACGTCCTGCTCCGAAATCACCGTCAGGCCCGGCGCTTCGAACCCGTGTTCCAGTGCCCAGACCGCAAGATGCAGCCCCGACTTTCCAATCCGGGTCCCATTGGCGATGGGGATCGCCTCGGCCAGACCTTCATCTTCGATCAAACCGCTCAGACGTTCCCTTGCCCCGTCCGAATAGGAGGCGACAACCACGGGTCCATCCTGAAGCCGTGATTTAACATGCGCAACCAAAGCCCCGAAAAGGCTGACGCTTTCCTGTTGGCGTTCGGGCGCGAAATTGCGGCCGATCCGCCCGCCTGCATCGACCACCCCGGGGCCAGAGGCCTGAGGGAGCGGATGAAACTGGATCGTGCGATGGTCTGCCGTTGCCATCTCCCAGGCGGTATCGTTCAAATACAGCAGTTCTGGCGGGGTCGGCTTGTAGACGGTGTCCATCCGTCCCTTTTGCGCCATCGCCAGTTTGCGGGTCTCATACTGGTCGGCAACGCTGTCCCAGCGGGCCAGCCGTGCCGGCGTCACCTGATCGTCCAGAGTGATCGTGGCATCAGGAAGGTAGTCAAACAGGGTTTCCAGCTTTTCGTGAAAGAACGGCAGCCAGTGTTCGATCCCCTGGTGTTTGCGCCCCGCGCTCACAGCCTCGTAGAGGGGATCGTCGGTGCCGGCCGCGCCGAACTCGATCCGGTAATTCTGACGGAACCGGGTGACGGCGGCCTCGTCCAGGATGACTTCCGAAACCGGCGCCAGTTCAATCAGATCCAGCTTTTCCGTGGTGCGCTGGGTTGCAGGGTCAAACCGCCGCGCGCCGTCCAGAACATCGCCGAACAGATCAAGCCGAACCGGGCCTGCTTCACCGGGCGGAAAAATGTCGATGATACCACCACGGATAGCATAGTCGCCTGGCTCCATCACAGTTGGACTTTGGGAAAACCCCATGCGAACCAGAAACTTGCGAAGAGCTTCTTCATCTATCCTGTGATCCACTCTTGCTGTGAACGCCGCCTCTCTCAGCGTGGCGCGCGCCGGAATGCGCTGGCTGGCCGCATTGAGCGTCGTCAGCAGGACAAATTCGCTCGGCATTTTCTGCACGAGGGCGGCCAGGGTGGCCATGCGCGCGGCTGAGATATCCGCATTGGGAGACACGCGGTCATAGGGCAGACAGTCCCAGCCCGGGAAGACAAAGACCGGCATCTCAGGTGCAAAGAAAGACAAAGCGGCGCGCATCGCCTCCATCCGCTTGTCATCGCGGGCCACATGCAGCACCGGCCCACCGGATTTCTGCACTTCCTTCAGGATCAGGCGGGCATCGTAGCCTTCGGGGGCACCGCCCATGGTAACCGCACGTTGCGCCATACTATCCGTGTCCTCTTCTTTTGGTCTTGGGGGGCGTCGGGGAAACGCAATGGTTACCCAAAGGCTCCAAGCCGAAGGTTCTGATACATGCCCCACATCGCAGTGATGAAGATAAAAAGCATTCCAAGGGCTTGTATGGCCAGTCGACAGGTTGCCAGGCGCCGGTACAGCGCATCCTCTTGCGCCGCGTCCCGACGGATCGATCGGGCCGTCGCCAGATTGATCAGCCCGACAATGGACATTGGAAACAGCAACAGGAAAACCGCCTGCGCAAATTCCACATCCAGCAAGAACCCCAGGGTACCAAGCGACGACAGCACGAAACAGACAATTGCAAGAATCCAAATGCCTGCCACATCAGAGATATACAGCAATCTGTTGATGTTAATCCGCACAAGATCATGAAGGTCTTGTCCTGCCTGCCCGCCCATCCGGCGCGCCCGGTGAACCATGTCGATTGGCACGCCCAGGATCCAATGGCTGGCCGAGGACCAGAGCACGGCCAAAGCGATCCAGTACCACAGGTTCGAAAACGATCGCAGATCGATCATCTCTGACAGTGTCTGCAGCAGATCCAAACCTTACCCTTTCCCGGTCTCGTCCCTCTTGCGCCTATATCCACTGACGCGCCGCGCGACACAAGCCCTGTGGTTTCTCCTGCCAAAGGCGCGGCGAATGTGCCACTTGCCTCCGCGCGCCGTTCCGTGCGACCCAAGGGCAGCAAACAGACGAGAGACCACGATGAAGCCGACTGTCGCCCCCTTTCCCGCCGCCCGCCTGCGCCGCACGCGTGTTTCCCCCGCCATTCGGGGCCTGGTGCGCGAAAACACTTTGACGACCGATGATCTCATCTGGCCAGTCTTCGTGCGGGACGGCGAAGGCATCGAGGAACCGGTGGTCTCCATGCCGGGCGTTGCGCGGCGTTCGGTCGACAAGATCGCAGAGGTCGCGGTCGAGGCCCAGGCGCTTGGCATCCCGGCCATCTGCCTTTTTCCCTATACCGATCCGGCCCTCAAGACCGAGGATTGCGCCGAGGCCTGGAACCCTGAAAACCTGTGCAACCGGGCCATCAGAGCGATCAAGGCGGTCGCGCCCGACATCGCCGTGATGACTGACGTTGCCTTGGATCCCTACAATATCAATGGCCACGACGGTTTTGTCGTGGATGGGGAAATCCTGAATGACGAGACTGTTGAAGCTCTGGTGAAGATGACGCTGGCTCAGGCTGAGGCAGGCGCGGATATCATTGGCCCGTCGGACATGATGGATGGGCGTATTGGTGCGATGCGCAGCGCGCTGGAACAGGCCGGGCACCGCAATGTGGCGATCCTCTCCTACTCCGCGAAATATGCGTCCGGCTATTACGGGCCGTTCCGCGATGCCGTTGGCGCCTCGGGTGCGCTGAAAGGGGATAAGAAGACCTACCAGATGGACCCCGGAAACTCGGATGAAGCGCTGCGGCTGATCGAGCGGGACCTGCAGGAAGGTGCAGACATGGTCATGGTCAAGCCGGGGATCGCCTACCTCGATATCTGCCATCGTGTCAAAACTGCCTTTGGCACCCCGACCTTTGCCTATCAGGTGTCTGGCGAATACGCGATGATCCAGGCAGCCGCCCAAAACGGGTGGATCAACGGCGAACAGGTGATGCTCGAAAGCCTTTTGGCTTTCAAACGTGCAGGTTGCGACGGGATCTTGACCTATTTCGCCCCCGAAACGGCCCGCATTCTGAACGGTTGATCAGCAGCGGCCCAAAGGCTGCTGTCTGCGGAATAGCGATATGCTGCTCAAGTCGGTATCGGCGCGTCATGACGTGGATGACAGGCGTCCTGTTTGCGCCTATAGTTGCGCGAAAGCCGGAAAACCGGCCTTGGATGACACAGTTTCAACGACAACGTGACAGGCAGATAATCACATGAGCAGACACGCTTCCTCCCGCGTTACACGCCGCGGTTTCACCTTGGGGATTCTTGGCGCAGCCGGAGCGGTTGCCGCTTGCGGAAACGGGGTTGGCACAAACAACGCGGCAACGATCGATGCCCGCGTGGACGCAACGCTGAACCAAATGTACCGCCAGTATCCCAACACCATCGATCTGGCCGAAAAATCAACCGGCATGCTGGTGATGCCGCTTGTGACCGAAGCCGGGTTTCTGGTTGGCGGCGCCTACGGGCGCGGTGCCCTGCGGATCAACGGTGTGACCGTCGATTACTATTCGACCGTCAAGGGCAATGCCGGCCTTCAGATTGGCGCGCAGCAATATGCGCATGTGCTGTTCTTCATGACCGATGACGCCCTTGCAGGCTTCCGCCGCTCCTCCGGCTGGGCGGCCGGCGCGGATCTGGAATATGTCGTGCGCGATGACGGCAATTCGGTGACGGCTGACACCAACACGCTGACCTCACCCATCCTTGCTGCGGTGTTCGCTCAGGCCGGGCTGCGCATCGGCGCGACCCTGGAAGGCACCAAATACACGCGCATCATTCCCTGATCCTGACGGCCGGATACGGATTTCAAAGAAAAGGCGCGCCCATCCCGGCGCGCCTTTTCAATGTCTTGGCATAGATCGTTCAACCGCTTTCACGCAGCCGTTTGAACAGGGACGAAGTATCCCAGCGCCCGCCACCCATCTTTTGAACATCCTTGTAGAACTGATCGACCAGCGCCGTGACCGGCAGGCTGGCCCCGGTTTCATCGGCCGCGTCAAGACAGATCCCGAGGTCCTTGCGCATCCAGTCCACGGCAAAACCATGCTCGAAATGATCGTCAATCATCGTCTCGTACCGGTTCGCCATCTGCCAGCTGCCCGCTGCACCCTGGCTGATCACTTCGACCACCGCGCGCCCGTCAAGGCCCGCCTTTTCGGCAAAGTGCAGCGACTCCGCCAGCCCTTGCACAAGGCCCGCAATGGCGATCTGGTTGCACATCTTGGTCATCTGTCCCGCGCCGCTGTCGCCGATGCGGCGGCAAATCCGGGCGTAGGCATCAATGACAGGCTCTGCCTTGGCGTAGGCGTCAGCGTCCCCCCCGCACATGACGGACAGGACACCGTTTTCAGCGCCCGCCTGACCACCCGAGATCGGCGCATCGACAAATGCAATACCCCGCGCCTTGGCCGCCTCGTAGAGTTCGCGGGTGACCTTGGCCGAAACCGTCGTGTGATCGACAAAGATGCTGCCTGGCTCCATCCCGGCAAAGGCGCCCTCCTCGCCGAGGCACACCGAGCGAAGATCGTCATCGTTTCCGACGCAGGACATCACAAAATCCGCGCCGGTCGCCGCTTCGCGTGGCGTCGGCGCGCTGGCGCCGCCGTGCTCCCTGGCCCAGCTTTCTGCCTTGGCAGCGGTCCGGTTGTAGACCGTGACGTCATGCCCGGCGGCTTTCAGATGGCCCGCCATCGGATACCCCATGACACCCAACCCCAGAAACGCAGTTTTTGCCATTTGCTTTTCCCTCGTGCTTTCTTCGCATATGTTGGCGACACCCTAGCATCGGTGGCGCCGGGTGCAATCGTGGCGGGGCCCCAAATCAAGAAAACAAACGGAAACCAAGCTACATGGCCCTCCTCTTTCGCTGGCTGCTTCGTCTGACCACCTCCTTGATTCTGCTGGGGCTGATGGCAATTCTTCTGGCCTATTACTTTGCCTCGCAGTCTCTGCCGGATTACAGCAAGACGATCGCCCTGCCCGGCCCGACTGCGCCCGTGGAAATTGTGCGCGACAACGCCAATGTACCCCATATTTTCCCCAGTATCGGGGCCAGTGACGAAGATGCTTTCTTCGGACTTGGGTATGCCCACGCTCAGGATCGCTTGTGGCAGATGGCCGTGCTGCGACGTACCGCCCAAGGCAGGCTGTCCGAGGTTTTCGGGCTTCGCACCGTGGAAACCGACACCTTTGTGCGCCGCCTCGACCTCTATCGTCTGGCGCAACAATCCGTGGCCGTCCAAACCCCCGAGGCAACGGTGGCGCTACGCGCCTATTCCGCAGGTGTGAACGCCCGGCTGCAGGAAATCAACGAAGACGCCCTGGGGCGAGGCGCGCCAGAGATGTTCCTGTTTCCCATGCCCCTGGCCCCCTGGCAGCCTGCCGACAGCATTGCCGTCATGAAGCTCATGGCGCTGAAACTCTCCGGCCACATGCGCGAAGAGATCCTGCGAGCTCGAACCTCGCTGGCCCTTGGCGCCCCCGAGCGACTGCGCGATATCCTGCCGGATGCGCCCGGCTCAGGCACCGCAGCCTTGCCGGAATATGCAGCTCTCTTTCCCGGGCTGCCCCGGCCTTCTTTGGGGGACAGGGCGCAAAGCCCTCAATCCTTGGCGTCCCTATTTCCACTTGCCCCGCGCGGGCGCGGCGGAGCCTCCAATGCCTGGGCTGCCGACCCCAGCCGCTCGGCCACTGGCGGAACCCTTCTGGCCAATGACCCCCATCTTGGGCTCAGCGCCCCCGGGATCTGGTATCTGGCCCGCCTGGAACTGGCCACGGGCGGGGTCATCGGCGGAACCATCCCCGGTGTGCCCGCGGTCATCAGCGGACGTTCGGACACGCTCGGCTGGGGGATCACCTCATCCTACATGGATGATCAGGACCTCTTCATCGAAAAAATCAACCCCGAGAATGCCGAAGAGTACTTGAGTTCAAACGGTTACACACCCTTCGTGACGCGCCGTTCCATCATCACGATCAAGGATGCGGCTCCCATGACCCTGACACTGCGCTGGACGGAGAATGGCCCCGTCCTGCCGGGCACCATGTTCGATCTTGCCGAAATAACACCTGCAGGCCATGTGGTGAGCCTGGCCTGGACGGCGCTGAGCGCCGAGGACACTTCGGTGAGCGCGGCCATTGGCCTGATGCGCAGCACAACGGTGACCGATGCCATTTCGGTGGCCGAGGCCTATATCGCCCCGTCACAGAACCTGGTTCTGGCGGACCGGAAAACCATTGCGATGAAGACCATAGGCGCCATTCCTCAGCGCGACGCCAGGCACCAGAGCAAGGGACGCATGCCCAGTCAGGGGTGGCGCCGGGAAAACCTGTGGCAAGGCCGTGCGCCCTATGCCGCAAACCCGGAATTCGTCAGCCCACGCGGCGGGCTGCTGGGCAACACCAACAACAAGGTGCTTGAACGCCCCTTCCCCAATCACGTCTCTTTCGACTGGGGAGACACCCAGCGGATTCACCGCTGGCGCAAGCTGATGCAGAACCGGGAGGTTCATACCCGCGACAGTTTCATCGAGGCACAGCTTGATACGGTGTCCTTCTCGGCCCGCGCCTTGTTGCCGCTCATTGGGGCTGATCTGTGGTTCACCGGTGAAGCCGCGCCGGAAGGCAGTCGCGAGCGGCAGCGCCACACGGCGCTCAATCTGCTGTCCGAATGGAATGGCGAAATGAACGAGCACCTGCCCGAACCGCTGATCTATGCCGCCTGGGTACGGGCGCTGCAGAACCGTCTCATTGCAGATGAACTTGGCCCCCTTGCCGCGGCGTTCAAACATGTGGACCCTCTGTTCATCGAACGGGTCTACCGCGATATCGAAGGGGCTTCGATCTGGTGCGACGTCCGTCAAAGCGCCCCCAAGGAAAGCTGCGTGGACATGGCGCGCCTCGCACTCGACGATGCTTTGCTGTGGATCGAGGAACGGTATGGCACTGCGCTTGAATCCCTGCGTTGGGGAGATGCTCATCAAGCCACCCACGATCACGAGGTCCTTGGTGACGTGCCATTACTCCGGTTTCTTGTGAACATCCGTCAATCCACCAGCGGTGGGGACAATACCCTGCAACGTGGCCGCACCTCCGGAGAGGCCCCGGATCCCTTCCAGAACGTGCATGCGGCCGGTTATCGCGGCGTCTATGACTTCGCCGATCCCGACAGCTCGGTCTTCATTACCGCAACGGGTCAATCGGGGCATTTCCTGTCGCGCCACTACGATGACATGGCGCAGCTCTGGCGCCGTGGGGAGTACGTCCCGATGTCACTGGATACAGAATTGGCCCGGGCTGCCGCTGTCGGCACCACCCGGATCCTGCCGAGGGACTGACAAACCATGGAAGATCAAGCTGTTCCGTTGATCGTGTTTGGTCTCCTGTTCTTTGCAGGCCTGGCCGCCGACAGGGTCGGACGACGATTTCATTTGCCACGGGTGACGCTGCTTCTCGGGTTCGGTCTGGTTGTCGGACAGGCCGGTTTCGATCTCTTGCCCCGCGCGCTGACGTCGCTTTATCCGGTTGTTGCCGTCGTGGCGCTGAGCGCAGTGGCCGTCCTCCTGGGCAGCGCCCTGTCGGTGCAGAACCTGAGGGAACACGGCCGTGTCGTTCTGCTGGTCTCCCTTTCGGTCGTTGTCGTCACGCAGCTTGTGGTCAGCACCGCCCTATGGGTCATGGGGCTTCCGCTGATCCTGACAATTCTTCTTGGCGCCATGGCGACGGCGACCGATCCTGCCGCGACCTACGATGTCATCGAACAATCGGGACAGGATACGAGTTTCACACGCACCCTCAAAGGGTTGGTGGCCATAGATGATGCGTGGGGACTGTTGGCCTTCACCCTTGCGCTGGTCCTGATAGAAATGGTCAGCGGATTTGGGCCCGGCGGCGCGACCCTGGCGGATGCCGCCTATGAGGTGTTCGGCTCCATCCTGTTGGGCTGCGTGATCGGCGTGCCCGGCGCGCTCCTGACCGGACGCCTGTCGGATGGCGAACCCCTGAGGATCGAAGCCCTGGGCCTCGTGTTCCTCACGGCAGGCCTTTCATTGATGCTGGGGCTGTCTTATCTGATTGCCGGAATGACGGTCGGCGCGGTGATCGTGAACCTCGCCCGTCACCACACCCGGGCCTTTCACGAGATCCGCAATTTCGAATGGCCCTTCATGATCATCTTTTTTGTCCTGGCCGGCGCCACACTCGACCCGGCCGCCCTGTCGACTGTTGGACTGGCGGGTATCGGATATGTGGTTTTCCGGGTTCTGGGCCGGGTCCTTGGTGGATTGCTGGGAGGCTGGATTGCTGGCGCGCCCAAACGGCAGGGTCCCTATTTCGGAGCCGCGATGCTGCCACAGGCCGGGGTGGCCATCGGCATGGCCCTGGCCGCGTCAGAGCGTTTCCCGGAATATGCTGCGTCCCTCATGGCCCTTGCCATCGGCACCACCACCGCCTTTGAACTGATCGGCCCGATCGTGGCTTCCCGTACCCTGTCTGCGCAATCAAGATCCACAGAAAAGCGGCAGGACGCACTGTAACGGCCGTTACAATGCGTCGTACTGCGCCTTCTGCTTCGGTGTCCAAAGCACGGTGATATCAAAGCCTTTGTCGGTCTGGTCTTCGGAAAGCACAACATCCTGCCGGAACAGCCATGCGCGCTGCATGCCTTGCGAAAAATCAAGGCTCAGAACGTCCTGATGCTTTTTGCCCTGCAATCTTTCAGCAATATCCCGCAGCAGACCGTCGATCCCTTCGCCGGTCAGGGCTGAAATGGCATGGATATCGTCCTCGCGCGCGGCCCGCTCCCGGCGGGCGGCGGCCTCGTCCTCCCCGAGGTTGTCGAGCTTGTTCCAGACCTCGATCAAGGTACGCTCTTCATCCACCCCGAGAGACGCCAGAATCGCCGTCACATCCCTGGCCTGGTTCTCGCTTTCCGCGTGGCTGATATCGCGCACATGCAGGATCACATCGGCTGCGAGCACCTCTTCCAGCGTCGCCCGGAAAGCGGCAACCAGTTCGGTCGGAAGGTCCGAGATGAACCCGACGGTGTCAGACAGGATCACCTCTGGTCCATCCGGCAGAACAAGACGCCGCATCGTCGGGTCGAGCGTGGCAAAGAGCATATCCTTGGCCATCACCTCAGCCCCGGTCAAGCGGTTGAACAACGTGGATTTTCCGGCGTTGGTGTAGCCAACAAGCGCAACGATCGGGTACGGCACCTTGGCGCGGGCTTCGCGGTGCAGGGTGCGGGTCTTGACTACCTTGTCCAGCTGCCTGCGCAGGCGGACAAGTTGATCATCGATGGCGCGGCGGTCGGCCTCGATCTGGGTTTCGCCAGGTCCACCCACGAACCCCAGGCCGCCCCGCTGACGTTCAAGGTGGGTCCAGGCGCGAACCAACCGCGTGCGCTGATAGCTGAGCGCTGCCATTTCCACCTGCAACACGCCTTCACGCGTGCGGGCGCGGTCAGAGAAAATTTCGAGGATCAGACCCGTCCGGTCCAGGATCTTGACCTTCCAGGCCTTTTCCAGATTGCGTTGCTGCACAGGCGAAACCGGGCCGTCGATCAGAACCAGTTCGACGTCTTCACCTTTGAGGCGCTGCGCCAGCTCTTCAATCTTGCCAGAGCCGAACAGCATTCCGGCATGTGCTTTGGGCAAGCGCACGATTTCTGACCCGGCCACGTCGAGATCAGGCAAAGCCCGGGCCAGCGCCACGGCTTCCTCAAGGGCAGGCTGCGGGTCGCGCCTGTCCAGGTCGGATTTTATTTCTGGATGCAGCACCCAGGCGCGGGTGCGCTTCCTGTCATGCTCCATCAAGAGGCGTCTTCACCTTCATAAAGGCTGATCGGCTGAGCAGGCATGATTGTCGAAATTGCATGTTTGTAAACCAGCTGCGACTGTCCATCGCGACGCAGCAGGACGCAAAAGTTGTCAAACCAGGTGATTACTCCCTGCAGCTTCACACCATTGATAAGAAAGATAGTAACCGGAACCTTGGTTTTGCGAACGTGATTCAGGAAGGCATCCTGAAGATTCTGTCTGTCCGAAGCCATTATTGTTATCTCGCCTTTTTTTCTTGCTACGCGCTGCGGACCAACGCGCGTTTTCAAGTCCAACTATGGACGCAGTCCCTGCAGGTTTCCACCCGAAAAAGACCCGTTCGCTTCGCAGGTTAACCAGCTTTGCCTAGCTACGCCAGAGATTTGGCGACAAAAGCGCGATGATCGCCAATGTTTCAAGCCGACCAAGAACCATTGCGAAACACAGAACCAGTTTCGCGGCCGGTGCCAGTTGCCACAGCAAGATTGGCTCGCTCGCCGCGACATCGGTCAAAGGGCCTGTCGTGGACAGGGCCGATATGGCGAGGATCAACGATGTCTCAAAGTCGGTGCCAAGCGCGGCCAAAGCTGTGCTGATCACCGCAAGGGACAGGGCAAACAGCATGAAAAAGACCCAGGCCACGAATGCACCGTTCTTTTGCAGCCGCCTGTTGCCGACCCTTTCACCGCTTACCGACGAGGGATGAACCAGCCGCTCCATTTCGCCGAGGCCATTGAGATAAAGCGCATAGACCCGCAGGAGCTTCACCCCACCAGCCGTGGTCGCCACCCCGCCCCCGATCAGCGCAAGGCCCAGAAGGATCATGCCCGGCGTATCCAGGCCGGACCAATCCTGCGCCGTCTGCCAATCGGCGCTTTCAAATCCCGTCGTCGACAGAAACGACATGACCGTAAAGAGCGCGCCCCAGAAGGCCCTCAGCGCTTGAAAACCGTCCTCGGTGCCTGTCACCTCCAGGGTGGCCAGCCAGTGCCGCATGAACAGCAGAAGCGGCACCCCAAAGACAATAAGAAGACCCGCCCGGAATTCCGGATCCCGATCCAGGCGGCCATGGCCATTCGTGACGGTGTCACCTGAAAAGGTGAGCCGCGACAGGGCAAAGAACATGAACAGGAACATCACCATCTCGCCGGCAACACCGTTGCTGGCCTGATGTGTGCCCCCAACGGCGGATATCCCGGACGTGGCCATGACCGACATCGCATGCGTCAGCCCGGGCAAGGCTTTGCTGCCGGTGATCATCAGCAGGGTCCACAACACCAGGGTCAGACCGCCGTAAACCGGCGTCAGGGTGCGCGCCACCGTCAGCAGGCGCCGACGCGGGTCGGCCTGCTGCATCTGGGCCGGACTGCCCGCGCCGCCGCCCGGCTCTCCGCGGGCGGTGACCTCGAACCCTCCCAGAAACAGCGGCGCAAGGATTGCCGAGGCCGCAATCCACATCAACAGCCCACCCAGCCAGCCAACGAGGGCGCGCCACAGGTGAACGCTGGGCGGCAGCCGTGCCGGATCAGAAAATACGTCGGCACCGGTTGTGGTTACGGCGCTGACCATGTCGAAATAGGCATTGAGAAAGCTTGTGTTTTTTAGCGCGTCTTGCACCGGCACGGCGAGGAACACCGGCAAAATCGCAAAGGTTGCCAGAAGCGAGAGCAATTGCCCCGGCATCCCGAAACGCGGCGTCCGGTTGCCCAGCGAAAGAGCGATGACGGAAACCGCGAACAAGCCCAAAAGGCCTGAAAAGAAAAAGCTTTGCGAGGTCGGGTGATCGTTCAGGATCACCGCATGAATGGCCGGAACCCACATGGCCAGACAGGCGATGCCCCAGATCAGCAGGAACAGCGGCAGCCGAAGGAGCCCCATTGGTGCCTGTTTGCGGCGCACCATGTCAGAAGTAATCGATCGAGACCTGCATCAGCCTCTCGACCTCTGGTACATCGGCCGCCATGGCAAAGAGCGCGATGACATCGCCCTCTTCGACCCGCAACTCTCCGCTGGGCGGCAGCATTTCGCCGCCTTTCAGAATTCCGCCGACCAGTACGCCCTCGGGAAAGGGAATGTCCCGGATCGCCTGCCCGGCCAGCGGCGTCGTTCCCATCACCTCGGCCTCGATCACCTCGGCCTCGGCATCTCCGATGGAGTAGACCTGACGCACCCGCCCATAGCGGATGTGCTGCAGGATTGAACTCACAGTGGTTGATCGCGGGTTGATGTAGGCGTCAATGCCGAGGTGCGACATCAGGGGCAGCAGCGTCGGGTCATTGATGAGCGCAACCACAAAGGGGCAGCCTTCGGACTTGGCCCGCACCGCCGCCAGCATGTTGGTCTTGTCATCATCGGTCACGGCCAGCATGGCATCTGCACGGCCGATCCCCGCCTCGACCATCAGCGACCGGTCCAGCCCGTCCCCATGCAGAACGATGGTCCGCTCAAGGGTTTCGGCGGCGCGCTCTGCACACTTGCGGCTTTTCTCGATGATCTTGGCCCGGATGCGCCCGGTTTTTGATTCCAGCGCCTTTGCGACCTCAAGCCCGACATTGCCGCCACCCACGATGACGACACGATCCTGGCGTTTTTCTTTTTTACCAAAGACTTCTATGGTTCTGTTCACATCTTCGACATGGCAGAACACATAGGCACTGTCACCGACGAACAGCTGGTCGCCCGGCTCTGGCGCAAAAAGCGTTCCCTCGCGGCGCACCCCGACAACGATGGCTCTCAGTGTCGAGAACAAATCGGTCAGCTGCCGCAAAGGTGTGTTCACGATGGGGCAGTCTTCGTCGATCTGCACCCCCAGGAGCTGTGCCTTGCCGCCCATGAAGGTTTCCGTGTCAAACGCCGCCGGGGCCGACAGGCGCTGGATTGCGGCGGCGGCAACCTCCCGTTCGGGGCTGATCACCACGTCGATCGGCAAATGGTCGCGGCGGTAGAGATCGGAATAGATCGCGGTGAGGTAGCTTTTGGCACGCAGACGGGCGATCTTGCGCTGGATGGAGAACACCGAATGGGCAACCTGACAGGTCACCATGTTGACCTCATCCGAATGGGTTGCGGCGATGATCATATCCGCATCCCGCGCACCCGCGCGCTCAAGCACATCGGGATATGAAGCAAAGCCCGCAACCCCCTGAACATCCAGAGTATCCGTCGCGCGGCGAACCAATTCGGGATTGTTGTCCACGACCGTCACATCGTTCAATTCACCCGACAAATGTCGTGCGATCTGCCAGCCCACCTGGCCGGCGCCACAGATGATAACCTTCATGATCCATTCCCTTGGGCGCGATCTTGCCGTTTTTGAATGACAGAAGGGGCCGAGGCGGTCAAATCAATTGTATCGCGGGCAGTTCCACGGCAAGCTGCGCACATGTTCAAGACCAAGAATTCCGCCAAACCCATTGTCCTGCTGAGCCTTCTGACTGTGACTGTCGCAGCCTGTGGCCCGATCCCGGTCTACTACCGCGAAGGGGCAAGCGTGACCCGGCTTGAGGAAGAGAGCCTCTCTTGCAAGGTGGCCGCCTTGAAAGACGCGCCGGTTGAAAACCAGATCAGACAACACCCCCCAAGATACTACCCCGGCGAGAGATACTGCGCGGATGGCCGGTGCTGGACGCGCCCGGGGTACTGGGTCGACGGGCAGATTTACACGGTGGATGTGAACCTCGGCCTGCGCCGGCAACTGGAACAAAGCTGCATGGAGAAAAAAGGCTACCGTCAGGTATCCCTCAAGCGGTGCACCATGGACGAGGTTTCCACGCGCCTTGCCTCACAGCCCAAACGCCTGCCTCCGCTGAGCGAGGCGGCCTGTGTCTGGAAAAGCCCCGACCAGCAGCTTCATATCCTGACACCCTGAAAAGACAGGGAACCCTTCCAGCCTGCGCCAGGCCATCAATGAGGCATGGCGCACCTTTTGCTGAGCGGTCTCAGACCGGATCGCTCTCCCTCTCCTCAACATGGGCAATCCGGGCCCCGGCCTTGTTCGAGGTCACCACCCCAAGCGATTTCAGCTTACGGTGCAGCGCAGAGCGCTCCATCCCCACAAAGGAGGCCGTACGGCTGATGTTCCCGCCAAAGCGGTTGATCTGCGTCAGGAGGTACTCCCGCTCAAAGGCCTCGCGCGCTTCGCGCAAGGGCAATGTCGCCAATGCGCCGGACAAGACGACACGCCCTTCGTCTTCGACCTTTTCCTCTTCCCGCGGAAGATCCCGGGCATCGATCGGCTCGCAGCCGTCCCCGAGGATCAGGATCCGCTCCACCAGGTTCTTGAGCTGACGCACGTTCCCCGGCCAGGTCATGGTCTGCATCAGCGCAACCGCCTCGTCCGTCAGTTGCCGCAGCGGCAATCCCTGTACCGCGTTGAAGATACGGATAAAATGCTCGGCCAGAACCGGAATATCCTCGCGCCGATCAGCCAAAGACGGCACCGCGATCGGAACCACATTCAACCGATGATACAGCTCCTGACGGAACCGCCCCGCTTCAATTTCGGCATCCAGCGACTTGTTTGTGGATGAAATCACGCGCAGATCGACGCTCAGCTTTTCGGTGCCGCCAACCCGGCAGAACTGCTGGTCCACCAGAACCCGCAAGATCTTGGACTGCGTCCCCGCAGGCATATCCGCAACCTCGTCAAAGAAAATCACGCCCCCGTCGGCCTGCTCCAACAGTCCGGGCTCGATCCCTTTCTCGGGAGTTTCGCGGCCGAACAGCACCTCTTCCATCCGCTCCGGCTCGATGCTCGCGCAGTTGACGCTTACAAAAGGTCCGGAGGCGCGCGTCGAATTCGAGTGGATGTACCGGGCAGCAATATCCTTACCCGCCCCGGCCGGACCGGTCAGCATCACGCGGCCGTTGGATTTTGTAACCTTGTCCAATTGGGAGACCAGGGCGCGGAAAGCCGCCGAACTGCCGATCATCTCTGCGGCCCCTGTTTCCTTGCGGCGCAAGTCCGTGTTCTCGCGGCGCAGACGCGATGTTTCCATCGCACGACGGATCACCACCATCAACTGGTCGATGTTGAAGGGCTTTTCAATGAAATCATAGGCGCCCTGTTTGATCGCAGCCACGGCGATTTCGATATTGCCATGGCCTGAGATGATGACAACGGGGACCTCGGGGTGGTCACGCTTTACGGTCTTGAGGATATCGATCCCGTCCATATGGCTGTCCTTGAGCCAGATATCGAGGATCAAAAGCGCTGGCTCTGACTCGTTGATCTTTGCCATGCATTCATCTGAATTTGCGGCCTTTCGGGTCGCAAACCCCTCGTCCTCCAGAATGTCGGAGATCAGCTCGCGGATGTCACGTTCATCATCGACGATTAGAATATCACTCATGTCAGACCTACTTTCACTGTATTCCTGTTTGCTTCCGCTACCGGGAGGCTCTGCGGAAGGCGGATCTCCGCCATGGCTCCAAAATGGGACTGCCCTTCAAACACGGGCGCATCCGTGAGGATGAGAGAGCCGCCATGCTCCTCGATAATCTTTTTCACGATGGGCAAGCCGAGCCCGGTACCCTGGGTTCGCGTGGTCACATAGGGTTCGAAGAGACGCGCGCGATCTTCGGGAAGCCCGATGCCATTGTCGGCAATCGTCACGACGTAAGATGAGGTGCCGCCGCGGCGCACCGCGACCCGGATCTCTGGCTTGAAACCATCAGGAGCACCTTTTTCCCGAAGTGTTTCAATGGCTTCACCAGCATTCTTGATCAGGTTTGTCAAAGCCTGCCCAACCATCGTGGCATCAAGGTCAGCAAACAGCGGTTCATCCGGAAGATCCGCCGTGATCCTGACCCCTGGCTGACCTGTCTGTTGCAGTACCACGGCATCCCGAACCAGTGCCACCAGGTTCTCTTCGTGGCGTTCAGGTTCGGGCATGCGGGCAAATTTCGAAAACTCATCGACGATACGTCGCAAGTCATTGGTTTGGCGAACAATTACATCGGTCATGGATTGCAGTTGATCGCTGTTTTCTTCCCCAAGTTTCGGGGCAAATTTCCGCTTGATCCGCTCCGCGCTCAGCTGGATCGGCGTGAGCGGGTTCTTGATTTCATGGGCAATGCGCCGGGCCACATCGCCCCAAGCCGCCATTCGCTGGGCGCTCACCAAGTCGGTCACATCGTCAAAGGCCACCACATAGCCTTCGAGCTGCCCATCATCCGAGCGCCGCAGCGACATGCGGACCAACAGGTTTTCCAGGCGACCATGACGCGTGACCTTTATTTCCTCCTGGGCGGTTTCCACATCGCCTGCTTTCAGCGTTTCGAACAGGTGTCCGAATTCCGGGACCGCTACAGCCAGGGCAAGCGACTGCCTGTCGCCGTGCCAGTCCAGTAGCCGCTCGGCCGAGCGGTTCACGAAGGTCACACGCCCCTCGGGATCCAGCCCGACAACGCCAGACGTGACAGAGGACAGCACCGAGTCAAACAACCTGCGGCGCCGTTCGATCTGATCGGTGTTTTCAAGCAGGGTGTGTCGCTGCTGTTTAAGTTCGCGCGTCATCTTGTTGAAATACGTGCCAAGCTGGGCAATCTCGTCGCTGCCATCCTCTTCGGGCACCTGGACATCCAGATTACCACCGCCCACACGGCGCGCCGCAACGGTGAGGCGCCCGACCGGCCCCGAAAGCCGTTCGGCAAACCACATCCCCAGCCACATCGCGGCGAGGATCAGGATCAGCGCAAAGCCGATATAGAGAAGGCCAAATTCAAACAGCACCCGGCCCCGTTCGCGCTCCAACTGCTGGTACAGGTTGGCCGTTTGCTGGGTATCATCAAGAAGGTTCAGCAGTTCGCCGTCAACATCGCGGCTGATATACAAGAAACGGTCGACAAAGGCGTTGAGGCGCACAATGGCGCGGAACTCGTTGTTATCCCAGTCCTGGATGACGGCCATGCCGTCCTCGGTTGCCGTGGCGATATCGGTCGGTTCCGGCTTTTCGAAATCGAATTCATAGGATCTTTCGCCGCGCGCGCGGATGGTCCCCAGTCCGTCGATGACATAGGCTTCCCGCAAGCCCCG
Organism: Phycobacter sedimenti; assembly: GCF_038148855.1. Classification (NCBI taxonomy): domain Bacteria; kingdom Pseudomonadati; phylum Pseudomonadota; class Alphaproteobacteria; order Rhodobacterales; family Roseobacteraceae; genus Phycobacter; species Phycobacter sedimenti. Next base: position 105,873 of record NZ_JBBVGR010000001.1, read on the forward strand.
CTGCACCTGCAGCTGACCTTGCGACAGAACCTGGCGCAGTTCCGCATCGTTCATGAAAAAACTGCGCGAGCGACTGGTGTCGAGATAGCGGCCAAGCGCTGCGCCATCTTCGATCAGATCTTCTCGCTGTTCAGCCTGATAGGCCTCGGCTGCGGCAAGGGAGGTTCCGATAACCTGACGTACCCGCTGCGAAAACCAGCCCTCCAGACCAACGTTCACTGTCAGCATCGCAAAGATCGCCACAATGACCGTTGGAACCAGGGCGAGAAAGCCGAAGGCACCGATCAGACGCAGGTGCAAACGTGAACCGGCTGATTTGGCACGCCTGGCCGCAAAGAGACGCACGATCTGAGCAAGGACCAATGCGGCAATGGCCATGATATAGACCATATCCGCAAGCAGGATCAGCCGCAGTGACAGCGAAGACGCCCCATGCCCCAGCGGTCCGAAGATCAGGAACGTGGCAAAGGCCAGAATTGGGCCGAGAAGAACAAGCCCCAATGTCCCTATATTGCGGGCCTTGCGGGTCCTGCGCCACCGCTCCATCTGAGCAAAGGTGCGAAACCCCCAGCGAAGATGTGACTTATCCGCCACTTGATGCTCTCACCCCGATGTACGGCCATACTGGCCAACCGCTAGATATCGTGGCCCAACCAACACCCATGCAGGATGACCACGCCTATGTGGCGATATTACATCAGTTTGCGGCGGCGTGTCACCTCAATATCGAGGTCGGTAATCTTCTTTCGCAGCGTATTTCGGTTGATACCAAGCAATTCGGCGCATTTCGCCTGGTTTCCGCCGGTGGCTGCCAGGGAAATCTCGATCAAGGGCGTTTCAACCTCGCGCAGGATTCGGCTGTAAAGCCCCGGCGGCGGCAGCATGTCTCCGTGCAGGTCGAAGTAACGCTGCAGATGGCGCGCCACAGATTCGGTGAGCTTTTCATTTACGGCTCCCCTTACCATTGGCTCGGCGCCAGTCTGCGGCCCAAGCGCGGCGGCGACATCGGACTTTCCAATCTCTTCGCTTCGCGCTGTAAGCGCAAGACGGCGCACGACATTTTCCAGCTGGCGAACATTTCCCGGCCAGGCGAAATGGCGCAAGAGCTCCCTTGCCTCCTCACTGAGCGTCCGGTGCGGTGCGCCCTCGTTTTCAGCCCGGATCAGGAAGTGCTCAGCCAATAGCGCGATATCTTCGACACGCTCGCGCAAGGACGGGACGTGCAGCTCGGTTCCGCACAGACGGTAGTAGAGGTCGGCGCGCAGCTCACCCGCCTCCATCGCCGGGGACAGGTCCCGTTGGCTTGTCGCCATGAACCGCGGGGAATGGTCGCCCGTTGCATCCATCATCCGCACCAGGCGCGCCTGCGCCTCGTCGGGGAGATCGAGCAACTCATCAATCAAGAGCGTGCCGCCCTTTACTTGGGACAACAGACGCGAAGGACCTTCAAGTTCAATCAGATCTGCGGCCGTAGCAGAGACGAACGGCAGGGTGCGACGGTCAGAGAAATCATGGATAGCGCGCGCAATCAAAGACTTGCCGGTTCCACTTTCTCCGGTCACCAGAAGCGGCATATCGGTATTCATCACACGGGCGATCAGACGATAGAGCGCCTGCATCACCTCGGTACGCCCCACCAGCGGCAGCTCTTCGGGGCGCTCCTCGGCATCGGCACGCGGGCCGCTGGATGTGGTGCGCTTTTCCGACAGAGCCTTGGCCGTGCGTTTCATCAGCTCGGGGAGGTCGAACGGTTTGGGAAGATAATCATAGGCATCCGCCTCGGCCGCCTTGATCGCCGTCATGATCGTGTTCTGCGCCGAAATCACGATCACAGGAAGGCCCGGGCGGTCCTCGGCAATCTTGGGCAGCATCTCCAGCCCGTTGCCATCGGGCATCATCACGTCCGAGATGACCACATCACCTTTCCCTTCCGCGACCCAGCGCATCAGCGTCGTCAAAGACGACGTGGCATGAACCTTGCATCCCGCGCGCGTCAGCGCCTGCGTCAAGACCGTGCGAATGGTGCGGTCGTCGTCAGCGACCAGAACTGTGCCATCCATGGATTAGCTCTCCTGCGATTGTGAGGGGCGCGGCTCGCGCGACAAAGACAGCCGGAACACCGTATGCCCCGGCTCTGAGCTTACCGAAATCCAGCCATCGTGGTCTGAAATGATCTTGCTGACCAAGGCCAGCCCAAGCCCTGTTCCGTTTTCCCGGCCCGAGACAAACGGATCAAAGACATCGTCCTTGATGGCTTCCGGCAGGCCTGGGCCATCGTCGATGATTTCGATCTGCAGCGGCAGCAACTTACCGGTTCCATCACTGCGGCGCAGCCGGAAAGAGTGCTCGTAGAAAGTGCGTATGCGGATTTTTCCGCCTTCTTTCCCAGCGGCTTCCGAGGCGTTCTTGAGCAGGTTCAGCACGACCTGCAACAGCTGATCCGCGTCTCCCCAGGCCGGTGGCAAAGAGGGGTCATACTCTTCGGTGATGGTCATGTTGGCGCCAAACCCCAAAAGCGCCGACCGGCGGGCCCGGTCCAGCACATCATGCAGGTTCACGGGTTTGAAATCCGGGGTGGAAAGATTGCCGAACTGCTCCACCTGTTCAAGAAGCTTCACAATGCGGCGGCTCTCGCTGACGATCAGGTCGGTGAGTTCCAGATCCTCGGCACTGAGGTTCATGCTCAGAAGCTGCGCAGCGCCTGTTATGCCTGCCAGCGGATTCTTGATCTCATGGGCCAGCATCTCGGCCATTCCAATGGCAGATTGGGCTGCCGATTTTGCCGAATGGTTCTGGGTCATGCGCCCTGCGAGTTCACGCGGGGACAACAACAACAGCATCATGCCTTCATGCCCGCTGACCGGTGCAATCTGCACCCCGCACTGCAGCGGGGCCCGTGTGACCGCGCCCACGTCGATGTCATTCACAAACAGAGGCGTGCCCGCAACCCGGCTCCGCTGAAACGCATCCGCTATGGGCGCTTCGAACCGAAGCTGATCCCAAACCCGGCTTCCTTTCAGGGACTTGCAAGAGGTGTTGAGAAAACCCTCCGCTGCCGAATTCGCCTCCGCAATGCGGTCTTCTGCGTCGATCAGAAAAGCCGGCACAGGCAGCGAGGCCCAAATCGCGCCATCCTCGATCATGCTGCAGCCTCCTGCGCGCATTGCCCCAGTGCGATCCGGAGCAGGTGCAGAACCGCTTGCGGGTCCCGTTCGGTCAAAACCGAACGGCGCAAGGTGGGTTCGGTCCCGGCCTCATCCATGTACCACCCCAAATGCTTGCGCGCGACACGAAGCCCAAGATCGACGCCATAGAAGCTCAACATGGCCTCGTAATGCCCTGAAACCAAATCGATTAAATCGCCTCCCTTTGGCACCTCGGGCGCCTTTGTACGCCAGATGCCATGGGCGATTTCAGCCAGAAGCCATGGCCGCCCCTGCGCCCCGCGCCCCACCATCACGCCATCGGCACCCGATTCCGCCAATGCCGTCTGTGCGCTTGTCACGCCGGTAATGTCGCCATTGGCCAGCACCGGAATGCTCACTGCTTCCTTGATCTGCCGAATCGCGGCCCAATCCGCAGATCCCTTGTAGAACTGGCATCGGGTGCGGCCGTGGATGGTAACCATCTGAACGCCTGCCTCCTGGGCACGACGAGCAACATCAGCGGCATTGAGCGATCCCTCGTCCCAGCCAAGCCGCGTTTTCAGTGTGACCGGCACATCAACCGCTGCCACCACCGCCTCGATCAGCGAAAGCGCATGGTCAGGCGTCTTGAGCAGCGCCGATCCGGAATACCCATTGGTGACCTTCTTGGCCGGGCACCCCATGTTGATGTCAATCATCCGCGCGCCGCGGTCCGCAACCTGACGGGCGGCCTCGGCCATCCAGTGCGCCTCACGCCCGGCAAGCTGCACGGCCGTGTTCTCGACGTCGGCGCTCAACTCGGCCCGCTCGCGCACGCCGGGCTTGGCCTGGACCATCTCCTGGCTCGCGACCATTTCGCTTACCGTGAGCCCGACACCGAATGAACGCACAAGATCCCGGAACGGCCGATCTGTAATGCCGGCCATGGGCGCCAATGCTATGGGCGGGGTCATGGATATAGGGCCGAGGGTGAAGGACAACTGCTTAATCCTTGTGCGTTTGTGACTTTTCTAACCGATGACAGGGGTGTTGGAAATTCAAATGGGCCTCCAACCTCTCGAAATCCAGCGATGCTGCCTATTTTTTAATCACCCCCATCTGGGCGATTGCCTCTGGAATGTGCTGGCCATAAACACTCGAAAAGCAATCAAAGGACCACCCATGAGCACTGCCGCATTGATCGTCGCCGCCGGGCGCGGCACCCGTGCAGGGGGCGGATTACCCAAGCAGTGGCGCCCCCTCAAGGGGCGCCGCGTCATAGACTGGACATTGGCAGCTTTTCGGCAGGCCGGAATTGGCACAATTGCCCTCGTTCTTTCGCCGGATGACGCCGAGGCCTGGGCTGAATTCAGCGATCAACCCGGAATCGTTCTGGCGGTTGGCGGCGATACCCGCGCGGCCTCGGTCCTGAGTGGGCTGGAGGCACTGCGGGGACGGGGTGTCACCCGCGTTCTGATACACGACGCCGCGCGCCCCTGCGTGAGCCAGGATCTTATTGCCTCAGTGGAGCGGGCGCTGGAAGATGAAAAAGCCGCCGCGCCAGCCCTCGCTGTCACCGATGCATTGTGGACAGGCCGCGACGGCGTCGTGACGGGCACGCAGGACCGCACGGGCCTTTTTGCGGCCCAGACGCCGCAGGGGTTTCACTATGACGCAATTCTCGCCGCCCATATCGCCCATTCCGGCGAAGCAGCCGATGATGTGGAGGTTGCCCGGCACGCAGGCCTTGAGGTCAGCATCGTTCCGGGCGAGGCTGACAATATCAAGATAACCACCCCCCAGGATTTTGCCCGCGCAGAGGCAATCCTGAAAGGCAGGCAGTCAGACAGAACCGAAGGCGAAATCATGGATATAAGGCTAGGCAACGGCTACGACGTGCACCGTTTTGGCAGTGGCGATCACGTGATCCTCTGCGGCGTGGAGATTCCGCATGAAAAAGGTCTGCAAGGGCATTCCGACGCAGATGTCGGCATGCATGCGATCACCGACGCCCTGTATGGCGCCCTCGCCGAGGGCGATATCGGCCGCCACTTCCCTCCGTCGGACCCGCAGTGGAAGGGCGCGGCCAGCGAGATCTTCCTGAAACACGCTGCCGATCTCGTCCGCAGCAAGGGGTTCTCGATCTCGAACGTGGACTGCACCCTCGTCTGCGAATACCCCAAAATCACCCCACATTCCGCAAAGATGCAGGGCGAAATTGCACGCATTCTTGGCGTGGATGCAAATCGCGTCTCCATCAAGGCCACCACATCCGAACGGCTCGGCTTTACGGGACGCGGAGAGGGGATCGCGGCGCTTGCAACAGCCGCGCTGGTGAAACCATGAGGATCGCAACAGCCATCGGGACAGTGCTGGGGGTCGGTTATCTGCGCCCCGCCCCGGGCACATGGGGATCCCTGGCGGCTTTGCCTCTGGCTTATGGGCTCCACCAATGGGGCGGCTTTCCGCTGCTGGCGGCTGCCACGGTCATCTGTATCCTCGCCGGGCTTTGGGCCGCGGCCGAGATGACCCGTGGCCAGGAAGATCTTGACCCATCCGAGTTCGTCATGGACGAATTGGCAGGTCAGTTCCTGGCGCTTTGGGCGATATCCTATCCGGCCTGGGCGCATGGCATCGATATCACGGCCCTGTGGCCGGGCTGGGTCTCGGCCTTTGTGCTATTCCGCCTGTTCGATATCCTGAAACCCGGCCCCGTGGGCTGGGCGGATCGCAAGAAGGGGCCCTTTGGCGTGATGATGGACGATGTGATTGCCGGCCTTCTGGCCGCCATTGGTGTGGGCCTCTTGGCCGGGCTGTCCCATGGGGTACTGGGCCTATGAGAGTTGATGTCGCCGAACTGATCCGGCTGGCAACCCAAAAAGGCATCACCATCGCCACCGCCGAAAGCTGTACCGGCGGTATGGTCGCCGCAGCCCTGACGGATATTCCGGGATCCTCTGCCGTGCTGGATCGCGGTTTCATTACCTATTCGAACACCGCCAAGATGGAGATGCTCGGCGTCAGGCAGGCGACCCTGGCCCGCGTCGGCGCGGTCAGTGAAGAGGTGGCCCGCGAGATGGCCGAAGGCGCGCGGGCGCGCGCGGGCACGACCCTTGCGGTATCGGTTACCGGGATCGCAGGCCCGGGCGGCTCTGAGTTCAAACCGGAAGGCAGGGTGTGTTTTGGCCTCGCCGCCGAAGGGGCTGAGACACAGGTCGAAACGGTTGAGTTCGGAGCCATTGGGCGCAGCAATGTCCGAACCGCCAGTTGTGATCACGCCCTTTTCCAGCTCCTGAAGTGCGCTTTGAACTTCGACCAATAATCAAGCTCAACTCGGTTTTTAACGTCTAATTTTTAGGCGATTTGGGAATTGGTGCAATTTCCGGCACCTGATGCACCCTATTCGCTTCTTTTTTCATCACTCATCGGATTTCACCGCCTCCAACCACACAATATGGATGGAGGGATCGCAAATGAACGGAGCTGATACGGCCTGGATCATTGTGGCGACGGCTTTGGTGCTCTTTATGACGCTTCCTGGCCTCGCATTGTTTTACGGCGGGCTGGTTCGTGCCCGAAATGTGCTCAGTGTATTCATGCACTGCTATGTAATCGCCTGTTTGATGAGCGTTCTGTGGCTCGCGTTCGGCTATTCGATTGCCTTTGGTGGCGGAACCGGCGGCTATTGGGGCGGTCTCGACAAGATGTTCCTCAATGGCGTGACGGCCGACAGCCTGTCGGGCACCCTGCCCGAGGTTCTGTTCTTTGCCTTTCAGATGACCTTTGCCATCATCACCCCCGCGCTCATCGTCGGCGCCTATGTCGAACGTGTGGGCTTTTCCTTTGTGCTTACCTTCTCAGGGCTGTGGATGCTCTTGTGCTATGCGCCGGTGGTCCACTGGATCTGGGGCGGCGGCATGCTGGCCGATGGTGGTATCTTCGGTGAAACCGGAGTGCGGGACTTTGCCGGCGGCATCGTGGTGCATGAAACCGCAGGTCTGGCCGCGATCATCATCGCCGTGGTCCTTGGCCCCCGCAGGAATCGCACAACCCCGCCGCACAATCCTGGTTACGTGGTGATCGGTGCCGCCATGCTCTGGGTCGGCTGGTTTGGCTTTAATGGCGGCTCGCAACTGGCTGCAGACGGCGGTGCAGCCATGGCACTGACCGTGACGCATATTTCTGCCGCAACCGCATCGCTGACCTGGGCGCTTTGGGAAAAGATCAAATATGGCAAAGCCTCGGTTGTGGGCCTCGTCACCGGCACCATTGCCGGCCTCGCCTCCATCACCCCGGCCAGCGGTTTCGTCGGCCCCGTTGAGGCCCTGATCATCGGCGCCGTCGCCGGCATCCTGTGCCAGGAAGCGGTGAACCTGGTGCGCAATGTGCTGAAGATCGACGACACGCTCGACGTCTTTGCCGTGCACGGCGTCGGCGGCATCTTCGGCACAATCATGATTGCCGTCTTCGGCGCAGGCACCTGGGCTGCGCAACTGGGTGGCCTTGCGGTTGTTGGCATCTTTACAACCGTCGTGACCATCGTTCTGGTCAAAGTGGTTGCCGCCTTCACCACACTCCGGGTGGATGCCGAGACCGAGACCAACGGGCTGGACATCTCGGCCCATGGCGAACGCGCCTACGATCTGTCCAGCTAAGCGACAGCTCTGGCAAAACAGTAAAGGCAGGTCCAGACTATCGGGCCTGCCTTTGTTTTTATGCAAAGAGTTTCGAGAAAGCGGCCACCGAACCGCCCTGCCCCAACACGGCCCACGCCCGCTCTGCGGCGTCGCGTCCGATCAAGGAGGCCGCCTTGGCCCGCACCCTCTGTTCTCGCACCTCGAGGCTGGCGGGCTGTTGAAGATCGTGACTGACCTCGAGCCGCTCCCCGTCTTTCTTCAGCAAGACCACAGTGGCTTGCGTTTCGCTCAGATTATCGTCGGCTGTCACATCAATACGGGCGCGCAACGCGACCAACCTGGGATCCGCGCAGATCGCATCGCTGTAGCTTTCGAGCCGGGCCGTATCGATTCCAAGCGCCTGCATGGCGAGCACCGTTCGATAGGAAAACTTGGCGCCAAGGCCGCTATCCGGTTCTGGCTGATTGCAAACCGATATCCAGCGCGGATGCGTCTTCACCTCCAGTCGGGCAATCTCGGGGGCAGCCAGGTCCAGCTCGCGCGCGGCTTCAAGGGCGGCATGCAAACCATGGCAGCAGGCGTGAAACTTGTGACTGACTGTTTCAAACAGCCAGACCTCGCCCAGCCCATTCAACATCTCGCGCACATTTCCCTCGCCATGATGGATGGCGCCAAACCCGAACGGACCTTCCAGGGCTGTTGCATTGGCCGCAAACCCCGCCGCCACGAGCTGTGCGGCCTCAACACCTGCGGAGGCAGCAATCCCGGCATTATAGGGTTTTCCCATAGTCCCAAATTGCGCTTTGAGCCCTGCCGCACGGGTCGCGGCCAAGCCAAAGGCCCCCGCCATCTGCGCCTCGGAGAGCCCCAACAGGCGCCCTGCCGCAGCGGTGGCCCCAAAGGCGCCCGCTGTCGCGGTCTGGTGAAATCCGACCTCATAGTGCGACCGCCCCAGCCACAGGCCAAGCCGGATGGAGACCTCCATTCCGATCAGTGCCGCCTCAAGACAATCCTGCAAGCCTTTGTCTTTCCAATGCGCGATGGCAAAGGCAGCCGGAAAGATCGCGACCGAGGGGTGGCCGATATGGGCAAAATGCGTGTCATCATAGTCGAGCGCATGACTGACGGTCCCGTTGACCAGAGCGGCCATCCGAGCAGGCGCATGACCACCGCCAAACACCGCCGCCTGCGGCGTGCCGCTTTCCGCTTTGGCAAGGTTGCGCAGGATGTGGCCAACCGGTTCGCCAGCCCCGGCGCGCCCGCACGAGAGCCAGTCCAGGGCCGAAAGTCGCGCAATTTCAGTGGCAAGCGCACTGGGACGGACAGGCCCACAGGAAAATGCCGCCAACTCTTTGGTGAAACCGTCGCTCATCTCGCCTCCCGCCGCGCGGGAGGCCCTATCCATAAAGCTCGGCCGCGCGTTTCTCGAATGCGCGCACGATGCGCTGCATTGCCTCGTTGAATACCACCCCGATAATGCCCTGAAGCACCGCGTTCTTGAACTCGAAATCGACAAAAAAGGCCACATCGCAGCCCCCATCGGGGCGATCCGCAAACGCCCAGTTGGATTTCATATAGCGAAACGGACCATCCAGATATTCTGTATCGATCTTGTGCTCGCCGGGGAACAGCGTCACCCGGCTGCCGAACCGTTCACGGAACACCTTGAAGGAGATCACCAGATCGGCCTCCATCACCTCGGCCGCGCCTTGGGGAGTGCGGCTGCGAATGCGTGCTGCGGCGCACCAGGGCAAGAATTTGGGGTACTCTGCCACATCCGCGACCAGGTCGTACATCTGCTGTGCCGTGTAAGGCATCTGGCGGTTTTCCGAGTGGGTAGGCATGGCTGAGGCAATATTCCTGCTTTGATCGTGCCGCGTCATGTCCTATGAACGCGCGGGAAATTCAAGGGGTCAGCCATGTCACAGCGTCCATATGTCATCGATGTGATGATTTCAGCCAAGGCCATTGCCGCGCGGATCGAGGAGCTGTGCGGCGATATTCATGCGGAATTTGCTGATACCGACAAGCTGGTCGTGGTCGGCCTCCTGCGCGGCAGTTTCGTTTTCATCGCGGATCTGGTCCGCGAACTGGATCTGCCGATCGAGGTGGATTTTCTCGAAGCCTCATCCTATGGCGACGCCATGGAAAGCAGCCGGGAAGTACGAATTCTCAAGGACTTGCGCGGTGCCATTGAAGGGCGTGACGTGCTGGTCGTGGAGGATATCGTCGATACCGGCCACACGCTCAACCACGTGATCAAGCTCCTCGAAAGCCGCAAGCCCGCGCGGCTCAAATCTATCGCGCTTCTCGACAAGCCGTCCCGCCGAGAGGTAGATTTCCGCTCCGACTGGATTGGTTTTGAGATCCCGGATGAATTTGTTGTCGGTTACGGCATCGATTTTGCCCAGAGAAACCGTAACCTGCCCCATATCGGCAAGGTCCGCTTCCTTGAAGAAGGCTGATCGCTAGCGGTTACCTTTTGGGGTTTCGTTCAGGATCGCATCAATAACACCGGCAAAAACCGCGGATCCCACCGGGATGATCTCGTCTGGAAAGTCATAGTCGGGATTGTGCAGCTGGGGCATACCTTCACCGGCTCCCAACCAGAACATCGCTGACTTGGAGACCTTGGCGAATTGGCCAAAATCCTCCGACCAGGGCTGTGGTTGCTGCCACACCTTTGGATCGTACCCGTTTGACTTTGCAGCATTAGTGAGGATTTCCGCGGCCTCGGGGTGATTTGTGCAGGCCTCGAACACATCGTCAAAGGAAACCATGCATTCCAGCCCCTCATCGGTGCAGACCCGGCGTGCCTCCTGCGTGACGGCCTCGACCAGCACTGACATGCGTTCGTCCGTCACGGTCCGCAAAGTGAGCCAGATTTCAGCCTCTCCGGGAGCGATGCCAAAGGTGGCCTCGCCCAGCCACGCATGGGTCAGCGTGACCAAGGCGTAATCGGGCGTGCGATCACCGCCCGGCCCCAAAGCCACAAGCGACGGCATAAGCCGTGTCATGGCCCCCGCTGGCGAGCGCCCATCCTGGGGCGCCGCAGCATGAGAGGTCTTGCCCTTGAGCTTTAGCCGCATCCCGCACGAAGCGCAGTTTGCCGGGCCAGTGCAGATGGCAATCTGCCCTCGAGCCAGCCCAGGGTAGTTGTGCAGTGCAAAGGAATAATCCGGTTTGATCCGCTCGAACTGCGGATCTGCAATGACGGCCGCTGCGCCCTTGCCGGTTTCTTCGGCAGGCTGGAAGAGCAAGACGACCTGTCCACATGCCGGGCGTTGTTGCGACAGGCGATCCGCAAGGGCCGCCACCATGACCATATGCCCGTCATGGCCGCACAGATGTCCACGCCCGGAGTGGATGGAGCGATACGGCGCCGCCGACTGCTCTGTGATCGGAAGGCCATCAAGCTCGCAGCGGATCAGGACCGCAGGACCGTCTTCTGCGCCCCGAAAAACGGCTGCAACGCCGTGTCCCCCAAGGCCGGTCAACAGCGCGTCTGGTGAATGCTCGCTCAGGTATCTGGCGATATGCGCAGCAGTTTTCTCTTCAGAGCCAGAGACTTCTGGGATCTTGTGAAGGTCGTGGCGCAGCCGGGTGAGCCGCGCCAGCTGTTCTGGCGTCATGCAAGCCCCAGCTTGGCATTGCGGGCCTCACGCAGGCGGGCAAAATCATCTCCAGCGTGATAGGAGGAGCGTGTCAGCGGCGTGGCAGAAACCATCAGGAAACCTTTGCCATAGGCGGCTTTTTCGTAGGATTCGAACTCTTCCGGAGTTACGAACCGGTCCACCGCATGGTGTTTGGGCGTCGGCTGCAGATACTGTCCGATGGTCAGGAAATCGATGTCTGCCGCCCGCATGTCGTCCATGACCTGACGCACGGCCTGCGCGTCCTCGCCAAGGCCCACCATGATACCGGATTTCGTGAACATGGAAGGATCCAGTTCCTTCACCCGTTGCAGCAGCCGCAGCGAATGGAAGTAGCGCGCACCCGGTCGCACCTCGGGGTAAAGGCCGGGCACTGTCTCGAGGTTATGATTGAACACATCCGGGCGGGCTTCCACAACGGTTTCAAGTGCTTCCGGGCCGCACTTGATGAAGTCCGGGGTCAGGATTTCGATGGTTGTCCTTGGGCTGCGGTGGCGCACGGCGCGGATGGTCTGGGCGAAATGCTCGGCCCCGCCATCCTCGATGTCATCGCGATCAACCGAAGTGATCACCACGTGGTTCAGACCGAGTTTTTCAACCGCATGGGCCACCCGGCCCGGCTCAAAAGCGTCCAGCGCCTCTGGCGGCTTGCCGGTTGCAATGTTGCAGAAGGTACAGGCACGCGTGCAGACCTCGCCCATGATCATCATCGTGGCGTGTCCCTGGCTCCAACACTCGCCCACGTTCGGACAACCAGCTTCCTCACACACCGTGACGAGGTTGTTTTCCCGCATGATCTTGTGAGTGTCCGCATACCCCTTGCCACCGGGCGCCTTGACGCGAATCCAGCTGGGCTTTTTGGGCTGAGCATTATCGGGGCGATGCGCCTTTTCCGGGTGGCGCTGCGCGGGGATTTTCAGGTCTCTCACGGGGTTTTTCCCTTGCGGCAACAGTTTGATGTTCCATGTAGCACAGGCGCATGAGGATGACACGGCCATTTCTGCATGGCTGGCTTTCAAGAATTGCAAAGACGCGTGAATATTGCCTTTCCATTTCAGGTCCCGAACTTCGTTCTGCAGTGCCGCAGGCCCATTCGCACCCGCAGCATTTCCCATTGCACCTTTTGCGTTCGTTTAATAGGTCAGCGCACAAAACCAACTTGTCGATGGAGACTGTCATGAAAGCCGGCGTCAAACTGCCCGAAGTAACCTACCACACCCGCGTGCGTGACGATTCGATCGAAGGTCCGAACCCGTTTCGCTGGGAAGACAAGACCACAGCCGACTACTTTGCCGGAAAGCGGGTCGTCCTGTTCTCCTTGCCCGGCGCCTTTACCCCGACCTGCTCGACCTACCAGCTGCCCGGGTTCGAAAATGGTTTTGCGGATTTTCAGGCCGAGGGCATCGATGCCATCTACTGCATGTCGGTCAATGACAGTTTTGTGATGAACAAATGGGCCGAGGCGCAAAAGATTGAAAACGTTCAGGTCATCCCCGATGGGTCCGGCGAATTCACCCGCAAGATGGGTATGCTGGTCGCCAAGGATAACCTCGGTTTTGGCGCACGTAGCTGGCGCTATGCGGCCGTTGTGAATGATGGCGTGATTGAAGCGTGGTTCGAAGAGCCGGGCCTGTCCGACAATCACCCCGAAGACCCCTATGGCGTGTCCTCGCCGGACACCGTGCTGTCCTACCTGAAGACTGCGAAGTCCGAAGTGGCTGCCTGATAGCAGGCAGGAGTGTTGGCTCAGCGGGCATCAGACAGGCGCCTGCTGAGCCGTTCTAGGTACCGGCATCCACCGCAGGTGCTGCTCTGCTCTCGGTAACGATTTGCAGGCCGACCGCGCCGACGACCTCCAGCAGTTGCTCAAACCAGTCCGTTGCCTCGGTTGTATCACGCCGCACCAGGCCGATCCGCCGATAGGGTTCGGGCGAAGGAAACCGCTGAACGCACAGCCCGTCGGCAGCAGCACATTCGGCACGCATGGCCAGTTCCGGCATCAGGGTCAATCCGAACCCGGCGGCCACCAGCCGAGACAGGGTGGCAAGGGAGCCGGCCCCCATGTTGATCTCGGGCGCGTTGCGCTGCATGCCGCAGATTTCCAGCGCCTGATCCGTCAGGCAGTGACCGTCCTCCAAAAGCATCAATTGTTCCGAGTGCAGATCCTGCGGGCGGATCTCGGTCCCTTCTGCATTGATCTGGGCCAGCCGTTTGGCCGAACCGGCAAGCAGGAAACGATCCTGAAACAGTTCCACCTCCACCAGCCCATGCCCGCCGGTCGGCAAGGCCAGGATCGCAGCATCCAGATCTCCGGTTCGCAGCGCGGCAAGAACACGTTCCGTGGTCGCCTCACGGACCTGAATCGACAACTGAAGATCGGTCGCGCGCAACCGAGCCAGGACCCCCGGAAGCAGATAAGGCGCGAGCGTCGGGATAACCCCAAGCGCCAGGCTGCGCTGACCATTGGTTTGCTCGCGCGCCATGCGCCCCAATTGTTCGGCCGCGGTCAGCACCGCCTCGGCTTGCTGCAGAACCTGACGGCCCAACGGCGTCAACACAACGTCCCGCGCCCGGCGCTCCACCAGCAACCCGCCCATCGCTTCTTCCAGGGACTGGATTTGCACAGAAAGCGCTGGCTGAGACACATGGCAAAGCTCGGCAGCCCGGCCAAAGTTCCGCTGGTCGCACAAAGCCCGGAAATAGGTGAGTTGACGCAATGTGAAGTTCATAACTTCAAATTATTCAGTTTCACCATCACCGCAAGCCTTGATTATGGGCTGGCAAATGGCGCCGCTCCTTCCGGTTCACCCGATTTTTCGTTCGCCGGTTTCTGTGCCATCGATTGCGTCGTAGTGTGACTTGAGCTGTTGCAGGGCAATCCGCAGCACGATCTTCCCCGAACGCGCAGACCAGCCCAATTGCCGCTCCGCCGTTTCAAGACCTTCAAGATAGCAGCAACAGCGCAGGGCAATATCGCTGAGCCCTGCCCCAAGTGCCGACAACGCCTGTTTCGCGCGGCGTTCCGCGTCTCGGGCGCAGGGGCTGGACAGTTTTACTGTTCGGCTTGTACCGCAGGTAAGGCTGTCAAAATGACTTGCCTCTTGCGACAGATGCTGCCCAACCTGGGCAACCTCAAAGTCTTCCCGCAGGCGTTTGCCGGCCTGAACCAGATCTGCAGGCAGAAACGGTTCGCCATTCTTGTCGAACAGGCGCGCCAGCATGTCCAAAGGGGTCTCGCCCGCCCCGTACCGCGACCTTCGCGGACGGGGCTGTTGTTTGCCATTCGGCGTGGCCATGCCTGGAGACAGGTTGCATTCGACCCGGCTCCGCGCCCTGTTTTCCCGTTCGGCCACGATGCGTGTCAGTGCATTGCGCCCATTCTGCGTGATCTGGTAGCGGCTCAGCCGTCCCGCTCGCGTGCAGGAAATCCACCCGAGCAAGGCCATGGCACCGGCAAGCCCCCGGTGAACGGGAAATTTGACCTCTGCCGTATCGCCCTGCCGTACAACGACGGCATTTTCCATTCCATCGGCGACGGCAAGAACCGCACCGGGCTGCGACAAGCGGGTCAATACCTCTGCCGATCGCTCCTCCAGCGCATTGGCCTGGTAATTGGTGGGACCAGCCGCACCCGCCTGCCTAACATGCCAGCGGGCCAGTTCTGTCAGCATGCCGTCAATCAACGGGTCTTCGCGCTGGTTCTCGATCCTGCGCACCTGACGCAGAACGGTTGAGGGATGGCATCCTGCACGCCGTGCAAGTTTGCGGATGGATTGCCCGGTCTCGGTGTGTTCCAGATAACGCAAGGCATCTTCGGGAACCCAATCCGGCAGCTTCGAGACAGTCAGTGTACACATCTTAAAAGATCCCCAATCGTCACAGAGGCAAATACTCCACCATCCGCCCCCTTGGTTCTCCACAGGCACGTCGTGGCCTACCCACCTGTTTTTGAACAAAACTTCGCGACTCCCCATCATTGTTGCCAAATTTGTCTCAATCAACAGGCAATAGACCGTTCGCCGAAAGTGTCGAGCCCGCAACACCCGCTTTGGTTGTGTTATGACAACGCTCGTTGTCGTTCAGGAAAGGATCTTTCGATGCAAGATGCCCTAAGCCGCCTGTCTTCGCTCCACCGCCCCCGTTTGCTGGTGCGCGCCGCGCGAATTGGCGCCGCCACCTACATCCGGGACAAGACGCTTCATCGTCTTTTGGGATACGGCACCTTGCCGAAACCGTCGGCGGCCATCCTGAAGCTTCTGGACATTGAATTCGTGCTGAATGCGCGCCGCCTGTCCGGCGATGCGGGATACACCATGGCACGTCATATCGATGTATTGATTGCCCTCATGGGAGAGGCCAATCTCTTGCGCCTCAGCAAAGCCGGCTGATCGCGCAAAGAAAAGGGCGGCAGCCCGAACGCCACCGCCCCAAGAGGAATTGTTGTCTTGCCAGTGCCAGCGACCCGACGTTACAGGAAGGAGTCCGGCATTACGGCCTTTCTTTCCAGTACGAAGGCTTCGAGGGCCTCTTTGACGGCCGGATCCAGTGCAGGCGGCTGATAGGTCGCCAGCAGATGATCCACGCGGGCCGAAGCAAGCGCATAGGTATCCCGCGCGCCCTCTTCTTCCCAGGTCTCGAACGGTTTGTAGTCGAGCAGATCGGATTTCCAGAAGGCGGTCTTGAAATTGGCCTGCGTATGGGCGCAGCCAAGGTAATGCCCGCCGGGGCCGACCTCGCGGATCGCGCCCATGGCCTGGTCTTCCTCGCTGACGCCAACTCCCTTTGCCAGCCCGTGAAGTGCGCCAAGCTGGTCCGCATCCATGACGAATTTCTCGAAATCGGCAACCAGCCCGCCCTCAAGCCACCCACAGGCATGGAGCATGAAGTTGACGCCGGACATCAGGCCCATGTTCAGGCTGTTTGCGGTTTCATATGCGGCCTGCGCATCGGGCAGTTTCGAGCCGCAGAACGAGCCGGCCGAGCGGAACGGCAGCCCCATCCGCCGGGCAAGCTGCCCCGCGCCATAGGTCACCAGCGACGCTTCGGGCGTGCCGAAGGTGGGCGCGCCCGAGTTCATGTCGATCGAAGAGACAAACGCCCCGAAGATAACCGGCGCACCGGGACGAACCAGCTGGCTGTAGGCCACCCCGGCCAGGACTTCTGCCAGAACCTGCGTGAGCGTGCCCGCGACCGAAACCGGTGCCATCGCCCCGCCCACGATGAAGGGAGAGATGATGCAGGCCTGGTTGTTCTTGGCATAGACCTCAAGCGCGCCCATCATCACATCGTCGAATGTCATCGGAGAGTTGATGTTGATGAGCGAGGTCATCACAGTGTTGTCCTGAACGAACTCCTTGCCGAACAGCACCCCGCACATGTCAACGGAGTCTTGGGCGCGGCTCGGCTCGGTGACCGACCCCATGAACGGCTTGTCGCTCAGCGTCATATGCGCCAGCAACATATCGAGGTGGCGTTTGTTCACCGGGACATCCGTCGGCTCGCAGACCGTGCCGCCGGAATGGTGCAGCCACTTGGACATATAGGCCAGCTTCACGAATTTCTGGAAATCCTCGAGCGTGGCATAGCGGCGCCCCCCCTTGGCATCACGTACGAAGGGCGGGCCATAGACCGGCGCCAGCACCAGGTTGCGACCGCCGATCTCGACGCTTTTCTCCGGGTTGCGGGCGTGCTGGGTAAAGCTGGACGGCGCTGTTTGGCACAGTTTGCGCGCCAGGCCGCGCGGAATGCGGACCCGTTCGCCCTGCACATCCGCACCGGCATCGCGCCAGCGCTGCAAGGCTGCCGGATTGTCCACGAAATTCACGCCGACCTCTTCGAGGATCGTGTCGGCGTTGGCCTCGATGATCTCGATGGCTTCCTGGCTCAGGACCTCGAAGTTGGGAATGTTCCGCTCGATGTATTTTGCGGTCTCGATTCGAATGCTCGAACGTTCGGCGCGGCGGGCGGCGCCCCCACCCCCGCGGCTGCGCCGACGCGGTGCTGCTTCAGCCATTGCTTATCCTCATCAAAGGCATGTCGTTGGGCAGGTTCTACCCCGTTGCCCGCGCCCGGCGCAGAAGGATAACGGCCAATCCGGTTGAAAACCGACATGAAACCATCAAAACAGCCAAGTCTCCTGCCCAGACTCCCGCAAGACTTACGCCCGCAACGTCCAGTCGCGCTGCCAAGCGTTCAGGCCGCAACAGGCATCGAATCCCATTGCCGGCTTTGGCGCAGCTACTCCCGTCGCGCGATCTGCCCCCTTGCAAGCAGGCCTGTCACGCCCTATGAGCCAGACATGAGCCAGACATCCCACGAACGCCTCCTGATCATCGACTTTGGCAGCCAGGTCACGCAGCTGATTGCGCGCCGCCTGCGCGAGCTGAACGTCTATTGCGAAATCCACCCCTATCAGAATGTCACAATGGACTTTGTGCGCGAGATGGCGCCCAAGGCCGTGATCTTCTCCGGTGGTCCTGACAGTGTGACACGCGAGGGTTCTCCCCGCGCGCCGCAAGAGATCTTTGACTACGGTGTGCCGATCCTCGGCATCTGCTACGGCCAGCAGGTGATGATGCACCAGCTGGGCGGCAAGGTGCAGACCGGACATGGCACCGCGGAATTCGGTCGCGCCTATGTGACGCCGACCGTGAAATCCCTGCCGCTGCTCAAGGGCTGGTTTCAGGACGACAGCGACCGCGAACAGGTCTGGATGTCGCACGGCGACCACGTGAGCGAGATCGCTCCGGGGTTCGAGGTTTACGGTACCTCCCCCAATGCGCCTTTTGCCATCACCGCCGATGTGAACCGCAATTTCTATGCGGTTCAGTTTCACCCCGAGGTGCATCACACCCCCAATGGCGCAAAGCTCTATGAGAACTTTGTGAAACTGGCAGGGTTCACCGGCGACTGGACCATGGGCGCCTACCGCGAGCAGGCCATCGAAGCGATCCGTCAGCAGGTCGGCGACAAGCAGGTGATCTGCGGTCTGTCGGGCGGCGTTGACAGCTCGGTTGCTGCCGTGCTGATCCACGAAGCCATAGGCGACCAGCTGACCTGCGTTTTCGTCGACCATGGCCTGTTGCGCAAAGGTGAGGCCGAAGAGGTCGTCACCATGTTCCGCGACCATTACAACATGCGCCTGATCCATGCGGACGAACAGGAGTTGTTCCTGGGCGAACTCGACGGTCAATCCGACCCCGAGACCAAGCGCAAGATCATTGGCAAGCTGTTCATTGACGTGTTCCAGAAGCACGCCGACACGATCGAGGGCGCCGAGTTCCTTGCCCAAGGCACCCTCTACCCGGATGTGATCGAAAGCGTCTCCTTCTCCGGTGGTCCGTCGGTGACGATCAAATCCCACCACAATGTGGGCGGCCTGCCTGAAAAGATGGGCCTGAAGCTGGTCGAACCCCTGCGCGAGTTGTTCAAGGACGAGGTGCGCGCGCTGGGCCGTGAACTGGGCCTGCCCGAAAGCTTCATCGGCCGCCACCCCTTCCCGGGGCCGGGTCTTGCCATCCGCTGTCCGGGCGAAATCACCCGCGAAAAGCTGGAGATCCTGCGCGAAGCCGATGCGATCTACATCGATCAGATCCGCAAGCACGGTCTTTATGACGAGATCTGGCAGGCCTTCGTGGCCATCCTGCCGGTGCGCACCGTGGGCGTCATGGGCGATGGACGCACCTATGATTACGCCTGCGCCCTGCGGGCGGTTACCTCGGTCGATGGCATGACAGCGGATTACTATCCGTTCAGCCACGAATTCCTGGGCGAGACAGCCACCCGGATCATC
This sequence comes from Phycobacter sedimenti, assembly GCF_038148855.1. Lineage (NCBI taxonomy): Bacteria > Pseudomonadati > Pseudomonadota > Alphaproteobacteria > Rhodobacterales > Roseobacteraceae > Phycobacter > Phycobacter sedimenti. The sequence goes on from NZ_JBBVGR010000001.1 coordinate 125,080, forward strand.
AATGAGGTCAAGGGCATCAACCGCTGCACCTATGACATCACCTCAAAACCCCCGGGCACGATCGAGTGGGAATGATCTGAAACGGTTTTGGACCAGTGCTTTTTGCAAAGCACTGGTCCTCTTTCCTGTTGGTCCGCGATATCTCTCAACGAGACGGGCATCATCTGCCCTTTATTCAGCGGCTTCAGTCTTGACCTTTGGCGCGATTTCCCCCCTTCTGCAGCCCAATCACGGGGAGTGAGGCACCATGGACAAGCAACCGGCTGAAATCGCAAAAGCTGCGCTTTGGATGACCGGTGCGATCGTATCCTTCTCCTCCATGGCCATCGCCGGCCGAGAAGCCGGTCTTACGCTCGATACATTTGAAATCATGACCTACCGAAGCCTTGTCGGGGTCATTGTCGTCGTCGCGGCCCTGACCGTGTTCCGTAAATGGCATCTGGTGCGCCGGGATCGGCTTGGGCTGCACGCGGTTCGCAACCTGGCGCATTTCACCGGGCAGAACCTGTGGTTTTTTGCTGTCACGGCTATTCCCCTTGCGCAGGTCTTCGCGCTTGAGTTCACCTCCCCCATATGGGTGATCATTCTGTCTCCCCTGATGCTGGGGGAACGTATGACGCGACTGCGGGCGGGGGCGGCTGTGCTTGGCTTCATAGGCATTCTGATTGTCGCACGCCCGTCCCCCGAAACGATCAGCCCCGGAATCCTGACCGCAGCGGCCTGTGCGATCTTCTTTGCGCTGACGGCGATCTTCACCAAGAGACTGACCCGCCACGAAGACATCACGTCGATCCTGTTCTGGCTCACCACCATGCAGCTCGTCTTTGGACTGGTGATGTCCGGCTGGGATGGAGACATTGCAATCCCGGACCTGAAAACCCTGCCCTGGCTGGTCCTGATCGGTCTTGCCGGCCTGGCCGCGCATTTTTGCCTGACGACGGCATTGTCCCTGGCCCCGGCCACAGTGGTAATGCCCATCGATTTCACCCGTTTGCCGGTCATCGCCATTGGTGGCATGCTGATCTACGGCGAAGAAGTGGTGATCTGGACCATCGTCGGCGCCATTGTGATTTTTGCCGCCAACTACATCAATATTCTGGACGCATCCGGGAAACTGCGTGCGCGAAAGCCGCATATCCAATAAGCCGCAGGAACCGGGTCGTTTTGGACCCGGTCAGGGGTCATGGTGGCGGCATGACACAGCAAAAATCACTCTCCACTCGTGCTCTGCTTGAGCTTCTCGTCCTGGGCACGCTCTGGGGCGGATCATTCCTGTCCATCCATGTGGCGCTTACCGAGGTTCCGGTGCTCACCTCGGTCCTGCACCGCTGCGGGTGGGGCGCTTTGGTTCTGTGGGGGGCAGTCCTGGTCTTGCGCCTTCCGGTGCCCCGCGCCCCCGGGATTTGGGGCAGCTTCCTGGTCATGGGTCTGTTGAACAATCTTCTGCCCTTCAGCCTGATGGCCTGGGGGCAGCTTCATATCGAAACCGGTCTGACCTCGATCCTGAATGCCACAACCGCGGTTTTTGGGGTCCTCGTCGCCTCGATTGCCTTTGCCGACGAGAGGCTGACTCTCCGGCGCTGTATTGGCGTATGCTTTGGCTTTCTGGGCGTTTCCACCGCAATCGGCCTCGATAGCTTTGCAAGTTTGGACCTACGAAGCGGCGCGCAGCTCGCGGTTCTTGCCGGCACCTTCTCCTATGCGCTGGCCGCCGTATGGGCGCGCCGGTTTTTGTCCGCTCTTGCCCCGCAGGTGGCGGCTGCCGGAATGCTCACGGCTTCGGCCCTGTGCCTGGCGCCTTTTGCCATCTTGATCGACGGCAAGCCAAGCTGGAACCTTGCGCCGACAACCTGGGCCGCCATTTTTTACTACGCTGTCTTTGCAACCGCCGGGGCCTACCTTTTGTACTACCGGATCCTTGGCATGGTGGGCAGCGGCAACCTCATGCTGGTGACGCTGATCATCCCGCCAGTCGCAATTGTCCTCGGGGCGCTCGTTCTGGATGAGGCTCTGCAGCCTCAGGCCTTTGCCGGATTTGGCCTTCTCGGGCTGGGCCTGCTGATCCTGAACGGCTGGTTCAGATGGCCGCTGCCCCCGCGGCGCAATTGACCCCGCCTCCGACACTGGCTAGCAAGGCGCGAAGACCTCAAAACCGATCTGGAACACACATGCTCTATTCTTCCGCACAGGACTGGCGCGATGCTGCCCACAAACGTGTCCTCTTTTTTGGCATGTCTGGCCTGGGCAAGACCTATGTCAGCAATATCCTGCGCGGCGCCGGAGACTGGTTCCACTACTCGATCGATTACCGCATCGGCACCCGCTACATGGGCGAATACATCGCCGACAATGCAAAGGCCGAGGCGATGAAAGTACCCTTTCTGCGCGATCTGCTGTTGTCGGACTCGATCTACATCGGCTCCAACATCACCTTCGACAACCTGACGCCCGTCTCCTCTTATCTGGGCAAGCCCGGCGATACTGCAAAAGGTGGCCTGCCAATGGACGAATACCGTCGTCGGCAGGAACAGTTTCGCATGGCAGAAATCCATGCGCTGCTCGACACCGAGTATTTCATCGACCGCGCCGGGCGGCTCTATGACTATCCGCATTTCATCTGCGACACCGGCGGGTCGATCTGCGAATGGGTCGATCCGGAAGACCCCAATGATCCGGTCCTGTCTGAACTGTCAAAAAATGCGCTGATGATCTGGATCAAGGGCGATGACGCGCATACCGAAGAGCTGATCCGCCGCTTTGACCGCGCCCCCAAACCCATGTCCTATCAGGCAGAGTTCCTGACCCGCGTCTGGGAAGACTATCTTAGCAAAAACAGGATATCAGAGGCGGATGTCGACCCAGATGCCTTTATCCGATGGACCTATGCACAGGCCCTTGCCCATCGCCAGCCCCGCTATGAAGCGATGGCGCGCAACTGGGGCATCACTGTCACTGCCGATCAGATCAGTGCGGTGCGCGATGAGGCCGGTTTCATGGACTTGATCGCAAGCACCCTTGAGACGGCAGCCTAAGCGCCCTATTTCTGGCCCTCCAACCCTCCACACCAACCTTCAGGACCTGACATGCCTATCAAGATCCCTTCTGACCTGCCCGCCTATGACGTTCTGACGAACGAAGGCGTGATGGTCATGTCGCCGGATCAGGCGGCGCGTCAGGACATCCGCCCCTTGCGCATCGGTCTGCTCAATCTGATGCCCAAGAAGATCCAGACCGAAAACCAGTTCGCGCGTCTTATCGGGGCCACCCCGCTGCAGATCGAGCTGTCGCTTATCCGCATGACCGAGCATCAGACCAAGAACACCGCCGCCGAGCATATGGCAGAGTTCTATCGCCCCTTTCAGGAGATGAAGGAAGAGCGGTTCGACGGGCTGATCATCACCGGAGCCCCGATCGAACACCTGGACTTCACCGATGTCACCTATTGGGATGAGCTGTGCGAGGTCTTTGACTGGACGCAGACCAATGTGCATTCCACATTTGGCGTCTGCTGGGGCGGCATGGCCATGATCAATTACTTCCACGGCGTGAAAAAGCACATGTTGGATCACAAGGCCTTTGGCTGTTTCCGGCACCAGAGCCTTGTGCCCGCCTCACCTTACCTGCGCGGCTTTTCCGATGACTGCGTGATCCCGGTCTCGCGGTGGACGGAAATGAAGCAGGATGAGATCGACAGCCACCCGGAACTGACCACCCTGTTGGGAAGTGATGAAGTCGGCCCCTGCCTGGTCGAGGATCCGGGCCATCGTGCCCTCTATATCTTCAATCACTTCGAGTACGACAGTGACACGCTCAAGCAGGAGTATGACCGCGACGTGGCCAATGGCACCGAGATCAATGTGCCGATCAATTATTACCCGGGGGACGATCCAAGCTGCCCGCCACAGAACCGTTGGCGCAGCCATGCGCATCTGTTGTATGGCAACTGGATCAATCAAATCTACCAGAGCACGCCCTTTGATCTGAACAACATCGGGCAATAAATCCTTGATTTCCCTTGTCGCAGCTCTTGGTGCGGGGATCGGCGTGACGGCCCTTCAAAACCGTCGCCGCCAAAGCCGCGCCCGCACCACGCATCCGCCCCGGGGACAGTTTATCGATGTCGGCGGCACCCGGATTCACGCGGTCGAAATCGGCCAGCCCGCAGGCAGCGCGCCGGAGGTGGTCCTGATCCATGGCTCCAACGGCAGCACCCGCGACATGAGCTTTCGCCTCGCACCCGCCCTAGCGCCCCGTTACCGGGTGCTGATGCTGGATCGGCCGGGTCTTGGCTATTCCGACCCGCTCGGAGCACAGCCTGCCACCCTTGAAGAACAGGCCACCGTTCTGTCTGAGGCTGCAAGAACGATGCGGTTTGAACGCCCAATCGTGCTGGGTCAAAGCTATGGCGGAGCTGTGGCGCTGGCTTGGGCACTGCATCGCCCGGACGGCCTGTCGGCCTTGGTGTCGGTCTCGGGTGTCTCACACCCCTGGGATGGGTCATTGGACCTGTTTTACCGAGTGACTTCGACCCGCGCCGGGCAGCATCTGTTGATCCCCCTGATCACTGCCTTTGTTCCCGACCAGACGGTGCGACGCGCTTTGACGGACGTTTTTGCTCCGCAAGAGGTTCCGCAAGGCTATGCAGAACACCTTGGCATCGGTTTGACCCTCCGAAGTGGCACCCTGCGGGCCAATGCCCGCCAGCGGGCAGCGCTGTTCGAAGACATAAAAAAGCTATCCCCGCACTATGACCGCATCACCGCCCCCGCCGAGCTGGTCCATGGTGATGCCGACACTACGGTCGGCTTGCAGATTCACGCCAGAAGGCTGGCTGAGGACCTGCCAGCGGCAAATCTGACCGTCCTCCCCGGAATCGGCCATATGCCCCACCATGTCTCGACGCCCGAGGTGGTCGATGCCGTCGACCGCGCTGCCCTGCGGGCAGGATTGCTGTAAATCGGGCTCACATTGCCCGGTCCGATCCCCTATATAGAACAGATGACAGAAAGGCTTTCCCCATGACTCTGCCATTTGACGGCGCCATCAGCCGCTATTTTGAGACAGAAGCGCCGGATGCTGTTCGCAGCGCAATCCAGTCTGCGGACAAGGATGACATACTGGACCCGAGTTATCCGCACGAACAGCGGATGAAGGGAAAGCTCTATAATGCCGAAATGGCGGCCCTGCAGATCGAACTTGTGAAACTGCAGTCCTGGGTGAAATCCACCGGCGCCCGCATCTGCATTGTCTTTGAGGGCCGCGATGCGGCTGGTAAGGGCGGAACAATCAAGAGGTTCCGCGAGAACCTTAATCCGCGCGGCGCGCGGGTTGTTGCACTTTCGAAACCCAGCGAAGCCGAACAAAGCCAGTGGTATTTCCAGCGCTACATCGATCATCTGCCTTCGGGTGGCGAAATCACCTTCTTCGATCGCAGCTGGTACAATCGCGGCGTGGTCGAACATGTCTTCGGCTTCTGTACCCCTGAACAACGCGAACGGTTTTTCCATCAGGTCACGAGCTTTGAGGAGGCCCTTGTCGAAGACGGGATCCACCTGTTCAAACTCTGGCTGAACGTCGGCCGCGCCGAGCAGCTGCGACGCTTCCTGGCACGTGAAAACGACCCCCTAAAGCACTGGAAGTTAAGCGACATCGACGTCAAAGGCCTGGCGCGCTGGGCGCCATACACAAAGGCCATCGGTGAGACGTTGACCCGAAGCCACACTGCGATTGCGCCCTGGACGATCGTCCGGTCGGATGACAAACGTCGCGGCCGCCTCGAAGCGATCCGATCGGTTCTTCACAGGATCGATTACGACAACAAGAACGCGGTCGCCATCGGCAATACCGATGAGATGATTTGCGGCGGGCCTGAGATCTGGCATGCGTAAACGCGGCTATCATCATGGCAACCTGCGGCAGGCTCTGGTTGAGGCCGCCCTGGGCCTGATCGAGGCCAAGGGCCCCACGGGATTCACCCTGTCCGAAGCGGCAAAGCAGGCGGGCGTCACGCCGGCCGCTGTTTACCGCCACTTTGAAGGGCGCGAGGATCTCATTGCAGAGGCAGCGAAACAGGGTTTCGTGATGTTCGCCGACCTGATGCAGCACGCCTATGACAAATACCAGCCGTCGGCCCTGGCAGCCTTTGAGGCCACAGGCCGGGCCTATCTGGCCTTCGCACGCAAGCATCCGGGCCATTACATCGCCATGTTCGAAAGCGGCATCTCGGTCAATCGCACACCCGAGCTTGCAGATGCGGCTGCCCGCGCCCGCCGCATTCTGGAACAAGCCGCATCAGATCTCAGCCAGCACATCCCGGCAGACAAGCGTCCGCCCGCCTCCATGTTCTCGGCCCATATCATGGCGCTGAGCCATGGTGTCGTTGAGCTCTACGCCCGCAATGCACCGGGTGCGGCCTCTCCGTTTTCACCGGATGACCTGTTGGAGAGCGGGATCATGATCTACCTGCGCGGCCTGGGCCTTATCGATCCCGATCGATAAGGCCGCAGCATCACAGGAACTGCCTCCGACAACAAAAAAAGGCCGCAGATTTCTCTGCGGCCTTTTCCATCTGTGAACCCAGGCGATTAACGCTTGGAGAACTGGAACGAGCGGCGGGCCTTGCGGCGGCCGAACTTCTTACGTTCAACGACACGGCTGTCGCGGGTCAGGAAGCCTGCTGCTTTCAGTGCGCCGCGCAGCGACGGATCATAAAGCTGCAGCGCCTTGGAGATGCCGTGCTTGACCGCACCGGCCTGACCGGACAGACCGCCGCCCTTGACGGTTGCGACGACGTCGAACTGGTCTTCCACACCGGCCACGGTGAACGGCTGGCGCAGGATCATCTGCAGCACGGGACGGGCAAAATACGCCTTCATTTCCTTGCCGTTCACGGAGACCTTGCCGGAGCCCGGCTTGATCCAGACACGGGCAACCGCATCTTTCCGCTTGCCGGTGGCGTAGGAACGTCCCAGCTCGTCACGGACGGGCTCACGGGAAATGGTTTCTTCAGCGACAGCTTCCACGCCTGCAACGGCGCCCAGCTCTTCGAGAGTGTTGATCTGATCAGCCATCGGTCTCAGCTCCGCGTGTTTTTCTTGTTCATGGATTTGACATCCAGAACCTCGGGGGCCTGGGCCTCATGCGGGTGCGCGGCACCGGCATAGATACGCAGGTTGGTCATCTGCTTGCGCGACAGGCGGTTGCCCGGCAGCATGCGCTTGACGGCCTGGTAAACAACACGCTCGGGGTGCGCGCCTTCCAGGATCTGCTGCTTGGTGCGGGACTTGATGCCGCCCGGATGGCCCGTGTGCCAGTAGAAGTGCTCTTCGCGCTTCTTGCCGGTCATCTGCACCTTGTCGGCGTTGATGATGATGACGTTGTCGCCCATGTCCATGTTGGGCGTGAACGAGGCTTTGTGCTTGCCACGCAGGCGCATGGCAACGATCGAGGCAAGACGGCCCAGAACAACGCCCTCGGCGTCGATCAGGATCCACTTCTTGTCGATATCTGCCGGTGTAGCAGAGAAGGTTTTCATGGCAGGTCTATCCTGTTTGTCGTGAAGGCGCACGGAGAACCCCGGCACCTGAATTCGATGGACGGGGTTTACGGTGAAGAAAGTGGCGCGTCAACACATCAAAACAATAATTTACCCTTCGCATTCAATGACTTAAAAATTAGGTATTAGAATACCCCACGCTAAACACTGATTTGCTCGGGCGGATTGTCCAAAAGGGCCCGCAGACGCAGCATGGCATCCTCGAATTTGGCCAAAGACACCTGACCGTTGATGGTGATGCGCACCGCGTTGGGCGCGCGTCCATCGCGCAGGGCGAATTCATCAGCAGAACGGATCTGCACTCCCTGGCCCTCGGCAGCGCGGGTAAAGGCTGCGGAGCGCCAGCCCGATGGCAGCCTCAGCCACAGAAAAGGCACCTCATCATTCCAGGTGAGTTCAAACGCACCCAGCGCATTGACCGCAACGCGCACGTATTTCGCCATCTCTTTACGCACCTCCTTGGCGAGGGCCTTGCTGCGCGGATCGGACAGCAGGACACGGGTCAACTCGGCCAGTGGCTGCGCAAGACCGAAAAAGCTGTACTCCGCTGCGCGGCGCAGATCCTGCTCGTGACCTTTTGGCGCAAGGGCAAAGCCAACCCGCAAGGCCGGCGTCAGGATCTTGGAGATCGAGCACACATGCCAGGTGATGCCGGGGGCAAGGGCGCGATAGCTGGGAGCGCGCGCTTCGCCCATTCGATAGCAGTCGTCCTCGATGATCTGCACGTCATGGCGCCGGGCCACCTTCAGAATCTCCTTGCGCCGCTCCAGCGGGGTGAAAAGCCCCGTCGGATTATGCACCTCAGGGCTTGTGCACAGCACGGTCGCCCCGGTCTTGCGGATCGCCAGCTCAAGCGCATCGGGCCTTATCCCGTGTTCGTCCATACCGACGCCCACAACTTTGGCCCTCAGCAGTTCTGCCGCCCGCCGAAACCCCGCATAGGAAAGATCCTCGACCAGAAGCGTCGGCTGGGCCTCTTTCAGAACGGCCTGCATCACCGTCAGGATTCCATTCTGGCCCCCGTGCGTCAGAACCACCTGGTTTTGATCCAGCGGTCCGAGCGGCTGATCGGACAGCCACTCTACGACCGCTTCGCGAACCGGACGATAGGCGTCGCGGGTGGGATAGTTCAGGAACATGAAGGGATCAGCCGCGGCGACCTTCTTCAAGGCTTCACGGATGGCAGCCACTTGCCCCACATCCGCAAGACGCGGGCTGAACAGGCTGACATGATCCGGGTCACGCAGCTCCTGCAGGTGCAATTCGCGGGACCAGACATCATCCAGGACCTTGGTCTGCCGCTCGGCGACAAAGGTGCCCCGCCCGACCTCGGCCTGCAACAGCCCCTCATCCGTCAGAACCGAATAGGCCCGGGCGACCGTCCCCGGCGTAATGCCAAGCTGATAGGCCAGTTCCCGCACCGGGGGCAGCTTTGTACCAATACGCAGAGTCTCATTTTCAACCGCCGCGCGGATTGTATCGGCCACCCGCTGATACTTCGGACCCGGCTTGTCGCCAAGGGATGGCGCCCAAATTGTACCCATTACAATGCTTCCTTGGACAGCTGAGTCGGACTTTTGTATCAAACACCCATAGCAACAATGCAGGATTGTATCAATACAATAAAGGACACAGACCATGACACAGCCTACACCCTCCGCCTATCCGAACGTTTCTTTTCTGAACACCCAGCCGGCCCTGCCGCTGCTGGCACAGATTGCGGTACAGGTTGCTGTTCTGGTCACCAAGTGGTCCCTGCGTCACCGCAGCCGAAAACAGCTCCGCCACCTGAGCGATGCGCAACTCCAGGACATCGGGATTTCGCGCGCCGAAGCCCATTATGAAGCCACTCTTCCGTTCTGGCGCCCCTGATCCCCGGGGCACGGAACCACCTGACGGCCGGGGCCAGTTCCCCGGCCTTTTTTGTGCTCCAAAGCCGTTTGAGCAAAATTAACCCTTGATCGAATCCTCCATGGCGCCTAGATGCGCCTCACTTTCGGTACCGATCCCAACCCCGGACCCTTATCCGGGGGGGCGCTAAGGACCGTCTGGATTGTCATCTACTGGAACGAAGGGGAGTGTCATGAAAGACGCCAACCTCTTCCAACTGGGGATCGGTCTGGAGACAGGCGCCCATGAGGAAGATACCGCCCGCGGTGTAACCACCGCGATGCTTGAAACCGTTGTGGACAGCGACCGCGAAGACCATTTCATCCGCCGTGATGGAAAAGTGTTTGCCGGAACCCACCTGATCATCGAAGTGATGAAGGGCACGGGCCTGGATTGCGAGACACGCATCCAGAACGCGTTCCGCAAGTGCGTCGAGGTCTGTGGCGCCACGCTGCTGCACATCCACACGCACAAATTCTCGCCTCAGGGCGTGTCCGGCGTTGCCGTTCTGGCCGAGAGCCACATCTCGGTCCATACTTGGCCCGAAATCGGCTACGGTGCGTTTGACGTCTTCATGTGCGGCGATGCGCAGCCCTGGCTGGCGGTCGGTGTTCTGAAAGAAGCCTTTGCGACCGATCACGTTGAGGTCCGCGAACTGCTGCGCGGGGAGGAGCTCATCGCCAAGGAGGTCGCGGCATGAGCGAGACCTGGATCACCGAACGCCTGCACGACCACTACGCCCAGTCTCTGCGCGTGGACGAGATGCTATATGACAGCAACACCGAGCATCAGCGCCTGAAAGTGTTTCAGAACGGCACCTTTGGCCGGATCCTCACGCTGGATGACGTGGTGCAGACCACGGAAGGCGACAACTTCATCTACCACGAGATGATGACCCATGTGCCGATCCTGGCGCATGGGGCTGCAAAACGCGTGCTGATCATCGGCGGCGGTGACGGCGGCATGGCGCGCGAAGCGCTGCGGCACGCCTCGGTCGAACATGTGACCATGGTGGAAATCGACGGCGGCGTCGTGGATTTCTCCAAGGAATACCTTCCGATGCTCAGCCAGGGGGCCTTTGACGATCCGCGCCTCGATCTGGTGATCAATGATGGCGCCGCCTTCATGCGTGAGACGGACCAGAAATTCGACGTGATCATCGTCGATTCCACCGATCCGATCGGTCCGGGCGAAGTGCTGTTTACCAACACCTTCTACGGTCATGCCGCCCGCGCCCTGACCGATGATGGGATCATCGTCACCCAGAACGGCGTGCCCTTCATGCAAGGGGACGAACTGACCGGAACCATGCGCGCGTTCAAGGCGCTCTTTGCCGATCACAGCTGCTATCTTGCGACCATTCCCACCTATGCGGGCGGACCGATGGCCTTTGGCTGGGGCAGCCATTCCAAGGCGGCGCGCAACGTCTCGCTGTCCGATCTGGAAAAACGCTTTGCCGCCGCCGGGATCGAGACGGACTACTATACGCCCGAGGTCCACAAGGCCGCATTTGCCCTGCCGGGCTATGTGAAAAAGCTCTTCCCCTAAGGGCCAGGTAGAAAAGTCCAGAAACGAAAACGGGGGCCATCGGCCCCCGCAATTCTTTCAGCACCCTCTTTCGCCAACCCTGGCAATCACGCTTCGGGTTCCTGATAGACGCCCTGCTCTTTCAGCGCGTCCACGACCTCTTTGGGCATATAGGTCTCATCGTGTTTGGCCAGAATTTCAGAGGCTTCAAACACGCCGTTCACGTACCGCCCCGTCCCGACCATGCCCTGATTTTCAGAGAACAGATCGGGCAGAACCCCGGTATAAACCACCGGCACGGTCGCGCCGCCATCGGTCACTGCAAAGCGGATGCTTTCACCCTGTCCGCGCACGATGCTGCCTTCTTCGACAAGACCGCCAATACGGAACACCTCATCCTGGGTTGGGGGCTCGGCCATCACCTGGCTCGGTGAGCGGAAATAGTTGATGCCATCGCGCATCGCATAACCAATCAGGCCCGTGGAAACGATCAAGGCCACGGTCGCCAGCGCGATCACCTGGATACGGCGCTGTTTCTTGAGGTTTTTCACGGTGCTACCTCCCTGCCCGGATGTGGGCGTCTCGATTAGGGGAACAGCGGCGCCATCATCAGGCCCGCCGTTTCCTCTTCACCTAACATCAGGTTGGCATTCTGCAAGGCCTGACCGCTGCTACCTTTTGTCAGGTTATCCAGCGCGGCGATGACGATGGCCCGGCCTTCGATGCGGTCTGCCGTCACACCGATATGGCAGAAGTTGGAGCCACGCACGTCATGGGTGCTGGGCGCAGTGCCAAAGGGCAGAACCTCGATGAAGGGCTCATCCTTGTAGGCTGCGACAAAGGCCGCATGGATCGCCTGCGCGTCGCCCTTGACATAGACGGTCGCAAGGATGCCCCTGTTTGCCGGTATCAAGTGCGGGGTGAACTGCACCCTGACGGGACGGCCTGCAAGTCTGGAGAACTCCTGATCGAACTCGCCCAGATGCCTGTGTGTGCCGCCAATGGCATAAGCATTGTACCCCTCGCTCAACTCTGCATGCAGGAGGTTTTCCTTGAGTGAGCGCCCAGCCCCGGAAACCGCGCATTTCAGATCGAGAATAATATCATCAAGATCGATCAGACCGCCCGCAATCAGCGGCCTCAGCGCGAACTGCCCGGTGGCCGCATTGCAGCCCGTGCCAGCCACCAGCCGCGCCGTGCGGATTTCATCCCGGTAGAATTCGGTCAGGCCGTATACGGCCTCTTCCTGCTGTTTGATCGCAGCATGGGGGTTGCCGTACCATTTTTCATAGTCCGCCGGATCCCGCAGCCGGAAGTCTGCCGAAAGATCGACGATCTTCAGATCGCCCGGCAGGGTTGCGATGACCTCTTGGCTGGTCTTGTGCGGCAGGGCGCAGAAACACAGATCGATAGAAGAAAAGTCGATCTCATCGATCTTGCACAGCACCGGCAGATCCATATGGCGCAGATGCGGGAAGACCTCGGCCATTGTCATGCCCGCCTTGCGGTCTGCCGCCAGCGCCGCGATTTCGATGTTGGGATGCTGGGCAATCAGCCTCACCAGTTCCGCGCCAGTGTAACCGCTGGCGCCAAGGATAGCCACTTTGTGGGTCATGTCAGACCTCATGTCCTGAATTTTGAATGATGTTTACCGCAGCAAAGCGCGGCAAGGATAGGGAAAAGTCACTGAGCGCAGATGCATGGGGCGAACATTCGCCGGGCATCAGGCCGCTTCAAAGGTGATTTGTCGTCGCAAGAACTGCGTCGCGCGGGCGCTGACGCGCGCCGGATCACCGGTGGTGTAAAAGCCCGCCTTGCCCGAACCATACATATCCGGGTGCCGTTCCAGATAGTCCGCCAGACTGTCGGCCACCAGATCCCCCTGGCTAAAGACCTTCACATCCGCGCCAAGCGCCTCCTGAAAGGTCTTTTCCATCAAGGGGTAGTGGGTACAGCCCAGAATTGCCGCCTCGGGATGGGGCATCTTGCGCTTCAGGGCATCCACGTGACTGCGCACCAGCGCTTCGGCCAGGATCATGTCGCCCTCTTCGATGGCGTCCACGACACCTCCGCAGGCCTGCGCCTCCACGTCGACACCAATGGCGCGAAAGGCCAGCTCGCGCTGGAAGGCCCGGCTCGATACGGTTGCAGGGGTCGCGAACAGCGCGACATGCTTGACGGCCACCTCACGCGGCGGTGAGTTGTCGCCCCACTGCCGTTCCGTCAGCGCTTCGATCAGCGGCACGAAGACGCCCAGAACCCGTTTGCCAGCTGGCAGTCCGCCCTCCTGCAGGCGGCGCAATGCTGCGGCCGAGGCCGTGTTGCAGGCCAGGATCACCAGATCGCAGCCCTTGTCCCACATGTTTTCAACGGCGGCCTTGGTCAGATGGTAGACGTCCTCGGCATCGCGCACCCCATAGGGCGCGTGGGCATTGTCGCCGTAATAGATCAGCTCTACATCCGGCAGGCGCTTGTGCACGGCATTCAGAACCGTGAGACCACCCAGACCAGAATCGAAAATACCTACCGCCATGTTCCACTTTCGCGACAAAGGTGAGGTGGAGCCGGGTCAGGCGCGGTGTTTTTCTTCAAACTCATAGCCGCGCAGGGCCGGATCCACGGGAGTCGGGGATAGCTCATAAGTCGCTTTGCGCAGGAAATCCATCATTGCTTTGGCATTTGTGGCCAGTGGGTCAAGTTTGTCGCGGCCGATGGGTTCGCCGATCACCATACGCACCGGGGTATCGACGCGCCTGTGAAATTCCTTGATCAACAGCCCCATGCGCAGGGTGGCATGCAGGTGGCTGGCGATCTGAAACAGACGCGAGGTGTGTCCATCGAAATAGACCGGCACCACCACTGCGTCGGATTTCGCGATCATGCGCGCGGTGAAGCTGCGCCAGCCAGGGTCCATGGGCTGCGCAAAGGGCGTGGCCGCGGTTGAAACCGTACCCCCCGGAAAGATCCCGATGGCGCCGCCCTGCCCCAGATACGACAGCGCCTCTTTTCGGGTTTCAAGGTTGGTGCGCAGCGCCGCCTGCGTTTCGGCAAAGTCGATGGGCAGAATCACATGATTCAGCTCCTCAGCCTTGCCAAAGACCTGATGCGCCAGAATGCGAAAGTCGCCCCGGGTTTCGGCCAGGATATGCCCCATCATCAGCCCATCGAGAATGCCATAGGGGTGATTGGCAATCAGCACCATGGGTTTGTCGCGGGGGATATTGCCCAAAGCTCCGCCCACCACGTCAAGCGACAGCCCATAGCGCTCGGCGATCACACTCCAGAAGCTGCGCCCATTGGCGACCTCCAGCTCATAGCCCCGCGCACGGCGAATGAGTCCCAGCCGTCCGGTGGTGTTTTCCATCAGGCGGATCACCATCCGCCCGGATCGGGTCCGGGCCGAATGCGCGTATGAGATGTCACGGGCGATCTGGCGTGAGCTTTGCATCAACGGAACTCTCTTGGCGGCCTTGCTGACCTCGCCGGGTCAGGGAAAACTGAATAGCTGACCTGCGTAACAGTCTCATGACGTCCACAGCCCCGCCGCAGAGCGCAAAAGCGCCGCGCATCAGCGCGGCGCCCTGCCCAACGGGTGCGGCGCATGTTCCATGCGCCCGGAAACGGGCGGGAGTGCCGCCCTCGGCCCTATTCCGCCGCTTCTTTCAAAGGCGCACCGCCCTGCCGCAGGGCCGCAAGCAGCTCTTCGCGCCGCTTGGCCGCCGTCTGCTCGCTTTCCAGCTTCACCGGGCCAAAGCCCCGGATCTGCAGCGGGAGCTCGGCCAGCGCAACCAGCGGATCCATGATCTCGGGCGCCGCCTTGGGCAGCCACTCCTTCATGTCACGCTCGTACTGCTTGATCAGCGCGCGCTCCATCTTGCGCTCATCCGTGTAGCCAAAGATGTCGAGCGGTGTACCGCGCAGGCCCTTGAACTTGGCCAGAAGGCGCAGCCCCCGCTCCATTCCCGGGCCAAAACGGCGTTTTTTCGGACGACCATTGGCGTCTTTCCCACCCAGGATTGGCGGCGCCAGGTTGTAAGAGATCTTAAGATCCCCCTCGAACTGTTCCTCAGCCTTTTCCCGGCTGGTCAGCAGCAGCCGCGCGACCTCATATTCGTCCTTATAGGCCAACAGTTTGTGATAGCCCTTGGCGACCGCCTCTTTCAGGCGCGCATCCTTGATGCCGTCCAGCATCTTCGCATAGCGCCTGGCAAGTCCCTTGCCCTGATAGGCGATCAGATGATCACGGCGGAAGGCGATCTTCTCATCCAGTGTCTTGGGCAGTTCCACCACATTGGCGGGCTTGATCAGTTTGGCGACTTCATCGGGATGGAGCACAGCCCAGCGACCGATTTCAAAGGCCCGAATGTTCTTTTCAACGGCAGCCCCGTTCAACTCGATCGCCTCGGTGATCGCCTCATGGCTCACCGGGATCAGCCCGCGCTGGAAGGCCCCGCCAAAGACCATCATGTTGGAGAAGATCGAATCCCCCATGGTGACACGCGCCAGTTCAGAGGCGTCGAACATATCGAGCCGCTCGCGCAGGCGCGCCTCAAGAGCGACCTCAAGGCGGTCGGTGGGCAGCTGGAAGTTTGTGTCGCGGGTGAAATCGCCGGTGATGATCTCGTGGCTGTTCACCACACCGCCGGTCTGCCCCGTGCGCATCAGGCCGATGGTCTTGGCCCCGGCGCTGACAACCAGATCGCCGCCGATCAGGGCATGCGCTTCGCCGGTGGCGACGCGAATGGCGCTGATATCATCCGGGCGCTCTGCAATACGGCAGTGGATATGAACCGCGCCGCCCTTTTGGGCGAGGCCGGCCATTTCCATCATGCCCGCGCCCTTGCCATCAATCTGCGCCGCCTGCGCCAGAACGGCGCCAATGGTCACAACACCCGTACCGCCAACGCCGGTGATGACCACGTTGTGGGTGCCATCGATCTTGGGCAGCTCGGGTTGCGGCAGATCGGGCAGGTTCAGCTCGGCCGTGGCTTCCTTGCGGATCTTGGCGCCCTCGATCGTCAGGAAAGACGGGCAGAAGCCGTTCACGCAGGAAAAATCCTTGTTGCAGGAGGACTGATCAATCGCCCGCTTGCGCCCCAGTTCGGTCTCCTTCGGCACGATGGAGACGCAGTTCGACTGCACGCCGCAATCGCCGCAGCCTTCGCACACGTCGGAATTGATGAAGACGCGCTGATCGGGATCGGGGAACAGGCCCCGCTTGCGCCGACGGCGTTTCTCGGCTGCGCAGGTCTGGATGTAGATGATGGCTGAGACGCCCTCCACATCCTCGAATTTCTTCTGCACATTCATCAGCTCAGACCGTTCATGCGTGGGAACACCTGCCGGGAATTGCTTGAAATCGATCTCTTCTTTCTCGTCATAGACGATGGCAAGGTTTTCGACTCCCATCGCCTTCAACTCATGCGCGATCCGGTATGCGCTGAGGCCACCCTCGTTGCCCTGACCGCCGGTCATGGCCACCGCATCGTTGTAGAGGATTTTGTAGGTGATGTTGGTCCCTTCGGCGAGCGCAGCGCGGATCGCCTGCACGCCCGAGTGGTTGTAGGTGCCATCGCCCAGGTTCTGGAACACATGCTTGCGTTTCGAGAACGGCGCTTCGCCGATCCAGTTGGCGCCCTCTCCGCCCATATGGGTGAAGCCCAGCGTTTCGCGGTCCATCCACTGCACCATGAAGTGACAGCCGATGCCCGCATAGGCGCGGCTGCCCTCCGGCAGTTTGGTCGAGGAGTTGTGCGGGCAGCCCGAGCAGAAATACGGCAGGCGGGCTGCAATTTCCTCGGCATTGTCGGCGCGGCGCGCCTCATCGAGGCTGGCAAGCCCCGCGCGGATCGCTTCGGTATCACGACCCTCCTCAATGAGGATCTCACCCAGTTTTTCGGCGATCATGATCGGATCGAGCGCATAGCGCGTCGGGAACAGCTCTGGGCCATGCATGGAGCCTGCGCCGCCGCCCTTGTGCCAGCCATATACCCGGCGCCCCTGGCGATCATCAAAGATGGCTTCCTTGATCTGAACCTCAATGAGCTTGCGCTTTTCCTCGACCACGACGATGAGATCGAGCTCCTCGGCCCAATCGTGGAACCCTTTCATGTCAAGCGGCCAGACCTGCCCAACCTTGTAGGTGGTGATGCCCAGACGTTCGGCCATCGCCTCATCAATGTTCAGCAGCGACAGAGCATGAACCAGGTCGAGCCAGTTCTTGCCTGCCGCAACAAAGCCGATCTTGGCGCCGGGCTTGCCCCAGATGCGCTTATCCATCTTGTTGGCATGGCTAAAGGCTTCGGCGGCAAAGCGTTTCTGGTCGATGATCCGGTCTTCCTGCTTGAAGCGGTCATCCACAAGGCGGATGTTCAACCCATCGGCAGGCATATCAAAATTCGGCAGGGTCAGCTGCACACGATCCGGGCTGGCATCCACGACAGACGTCACCTCGATCGTGTCTTTCATGGTTTTGAGCCCCACCCAAAGCCCGGAATACCGGCTGAGCGCATAGCCATACAGGCCGTAGTCCAGAATCTCCTGTACACCGGCCGGGCTCACGATCGGGATGTAGGCATCCATCAGGGCCCATTCGGACTGGTGCAACACTGTGGAGCTTTCGCCAGTATGATCATCGCCCATGGCAACGAGCACGCCGCCATGTTTCGACGTGCCGGCCATATTGGCATGACGGAAGGCATCACCGGAACGGTCCACGCCCGGGCCCTTGCCGTACCACAGGCCAAAGACGCCGTCGTATTTGCCCTCACCGCGGATTTCAGCCTGTTGCGCGCCCCAAAGCGCAGTGACCGCAAGATCCTCGTTCAGCCCGAACTGGAAGGTGACATCCGACTCTTTCAACTGCTTTTCGGCCCGGCTCATCTGCATGTCGACGGCACCCAGGGGCGATCCGCGATAGCCGGTCACCAGCCCGGCTGTGTTGAGGCCGGCAGCGACATCGCGCGCCTTCTGCATCAGCATCAGCCGCACCAGCGCCTGGGTGCCATTCAGCATGACGGGCGATTTGCTCAGATCATATTTGTCATTGAGTGAGATCTTCTGCGTGCTCATCCGGTCCTCCCAACCAAAACTGGCTTGCAATCTTTTTGATCGATATTAGGTCACAAATGCTGACCTGTATCGGGTCTTTTGTCAATATCCTTTCCGCGGGGCCTCGCCAGCGATCGGAAATTGATCCAAGTGTAGGGTTTCATGTAGTCTAAAATGGGCAGAGCGAAAGTAACGGACATGGATTGGGACAAGCTTAGAATTTTTCACGCCGTTGCGGACGTTGGCAGCCTGACCCATGCGGGTGACAAGCTGAACCTGTCGCAATCTGCCGTCAGCCGCCAGATCCGCGCGCTGGAAGAGAGCCTGAACGTCACGCTCTTTCACCGCCACGCGCGGGGCCTGATCCTGACGGAACAGGGCGAACTTCTGTTCGATGCCACCAAATCCATGTCGAAACGGCTGGAGGCGGCCTCGGCCCGGATCCGCGACAGCGAGGAAGAGGTGTTCGGCGAGTTGCGCGTGACCACCACCTTCGGGTTCGGCACGCTCTGGCTTGCCCCGCGCCTCACCAAGCTTTTCGAGCAGTACCCAAACCTCAAGATCGACCTGATGCTGGAAGAGCGGGTGCTGGACCTGCCCATGCGAGAGGCCGATGTGGCCATCCGCATGAAAGAGCCAAGCCAGGCCGACCTCGTGCGCAAGCGTCTGATGACCGTGCAGATGCGCCTTTATGCATCGCGCGCATATCTCGACAAGGCCGGCACGCCGCAAACCATAGAGGATATCAAGGATCACCGTCTGATCTGCCAGAATCAGAATTCCGCTCAGGTCGGCTCTGCCGCCGTGCTTGTACAGAAACTGATTACCCACAGCCCCGCATCCATGCTGTCGGTGAACAACTACTTTGGCGTGTTGCAGGGCGTGTTGCACGACCTCGGAATCGGGATTCTGCCTGACTACGTGACTGAGGACTTCCCCGATTTGGTGCAGGTTCTGCCTCATGAGGACACCAGCGGCGTACCCGTTTACCTGGCCTATCCGGAAGAATTGCGCCATTCCCAACGCGTTTCCGCCTTCCGTGATTTTGTTCAGAACGAGATCATGGCGCACCGCAAACACATGAAAGAGTTGGGGAAACTCTAAACCCCCAGCCCCATGACGCAGAGCTATGCAAAAAACGCATATCAGAAATGACGCAATTTGGGACGAAAAATTCTTGAAGCGGAGGGGGGCTATCCCTAAATCACCCTCATGAAGACGGCGCCTCGGCGCTCTTCATACCTCCCTGTTGGACTACGGCCGAGCTTAGTGCTCGGCCTTTTTTTTGTTCCCGACAGCCCCGGGCGATGCCATTTGCGGCACGTCTCGTAAGAAACAGTCCACATGACCCGCGTGGCGACAACAGACAGGGGAAGAATTTTCCTGTTTCGCCAGCTCCTGCCAGATTTCCGGCCAGAAATGCCAGCCGCCAGATGTCAGTTGCACAAAATCGAGGCTCTTGTGGAACGGCTGCGCCCTCCACAGCCAGCCGGCAAAAAGAATCACCAAGCCCGGTTCATTGGCATAGATCGCCAAAACCACTGTCCTTTTCTTCCCTTTACGCTTTGCCCTTCCTTCGCGCGCGTCCATGGCCTAAAAGGCGCGCAACCGCAGCCACTGGGGATATGACACGGATGCAGGAACCAGCCATCACGCCGGAACTGATTGAGAGCCACGGACTGAAACCCGAGGAATACGATCTGATCCTCGAGATCATTGGCCGCGAGCCGACCTTCACGGAACTCGGCATCTTCTCTGCCATGTGGAACGAGCATTGCTCCTACAAATCCTCCAAGAAATGGCTGCGCACCTTGCCCACCAGCGGCCCGCAGGTGATCTGTGGCCCCGGCGAAAACGCGGGCATCGTCGATATCGGGGATGGCGATGCGGTGGTCTTCAAGATGGAAAGCCACAATCACCCCTCTTACATCGAACCCTATCAGGGTGCTGCGACGGGCGTCGGCGGCATCCTGCGCGATGTCTTCACCATGGGCGCACGTCCCATCGCCTCGATGAACTCTCTTTCTTTCGGTGAGCCCTCCCATCCCAAGACACGCCGTTTGGTGAACGGAGTGGTTGAAGGGATCGGTGGCTACGGCAACTGTTTTGGCGTGCCCTGCGCGGGTGGCGAAGTGCGTTTTCACCCCGCCTACAACGGCAACTGCCTGGTGAATGCCTTTGCTGCCGGCCTCGTGAAGACCGACAGCATCTTCTATTCCGCCGCCTCGGGTGTTGGCATGCCGGTGGTCTACCTTGGTGCCAAGACCGGCCGGGATGGCGTTGGCGGGGCCACCATGGCCTCTGCCGAGTTCGATGATACCATCGAGGAAAAGCGCCCCACAGTTCAGGTTGGCGATCCCTTCACCGAAAAGCGCCTGATGGAAGCCACGCTCGAGCTGATGCAGACCGGCGCGGTTATCTCGATCCAGGATATGGGTGCAGCGGGCCTCACCTGCTCGGCCGTGGAAATGGGCGACAAGGGTGAGCTGGGCATCAAGCTGAACCTGGAATGCGTTCCGCAGCGCGAAGTGGGCATGACTGCCTATGAGATGATGCTGTCGGAATCCCAGGAACGGATGCTGATGGTGCTGAAGCCCGAGAAGGAAGCCGAGGCCAAGGCCGTCTTCGAGAAATGGGATCTGGACTTTGCCATCGTCGGCGAAACCATCGCCGAAGATCGCTTCCTCATCATGCACAACAACGAGGTGAAAGCCGATCTGCCGCTCTCGAAACTGTCCTCCTCGGCGCCAGAGTACGACCGTCCCTGGGTGCCGACCCCGGCAGCTGAGCCGCTGAAAGATGAGGATGTACCGACCATCGATCCTATCGACGGCCTGAAGGCGCTGATCTCCTCGCCCAACTATGCGGGCAAGCAGTGGGTCTACGAGCAGTACGACACCACCGTGATGGGCGATACCGCCCGTCGTCCGGGTGCGGGTTCGGGCATCGTCCGCGTGCACGGCACCGGCAAGCAGCTGGCCTTCACCTCGGACGTAACCCCGCGCTATGTGAAGGCAAACCCCTTTGAGGGTGGCAAACAGGCCGTGGCCGAAGCCTATCGCAACCTTTGTGCCGTTGGCGCCTTGCCGCTGGCGACCACCGACAACCTCAACTTCGGCAACCCCGAAAAACCCGAGATCATGGGCCAGTTCGTCGGCGCCATCAAGGGCATCGGCGAGGCGGTTGCAGCTCTCGACATGCCGATCGTCTCGGGCAACGTCTCGCTCTACAACGAAACCGATGGTCAGGGCATCCTGCCCACCCCCACCATCGGTGCTGTCGGCCTGATCGCGGATGGTGAAGAGGCCATTACCGGTGAGGCGCGCGAAGGCCATATCGCCCTTTTGGTCGGAGAAACCGCTGGCCACCTGGGTCAATCAGCCCTGCTCGCCGAAGTGTTCAACCGTGAAGATGGCGATGCACCGGCAGTGGATCTGGCGGCTGAAAAGCGCAACGGCGAATTTATCCGCACCAATCGGGACCTGATCAAAGCCTGCACCGACATTGGCGACGGCGGCCTCGCGCTCGCGGCCTTTGAACTGGCCGAAGAGGCCGGTGTTGGCGTTCAGATCGATGTCGGCGACACCCCGACCCTCTTTGGTGAGGATCAGGCGCGCTATCTGGTGGCCTGCAACTTTGACCAGGCCGAGGGTCTGATGCTGGCCGCCGGTCAGGCAGGCGTCACCGTCACCACCGTTGGCCGCTTCACCGGCGAAACAGTGAAGCTGGGCGGCAGCGAAGCGCCATTAGAAGAGCTCTCGCAGATCTTCCGCAACAGCTTTGCCGAGGCTGTCGCCTGATCAAAAGCAACAGGGGCGCTCTCCCGCGCCCGCAGGTGCCCTTTTGCCCATGGCAAGGACCCCTTGGCGGCCTTGGGCCCGGCAGCGCGCTTTTGCGCGCTGCCGGGCCCAACTCGCAAGGTCAGATTTCCAATCTGAACGTGCGGGGGGGGGAGCATCTCCTCGCTTGAACTGCCGTTGAGACAGCCCTACATTTTCATCGAACAGAACCACGAGGATCACACGCAATGCCCATGCAGGCCCATGAAATCGAAGAGCTTCTGCGCGCCTCCTTCCCGGACGCACAAATCCAGGTCGGCGGCAACGACGGCGTGCACATGTCCGCCATGGTCATCGACGAGAGCTTTCGCGGCAAGAACCGCGTGCAACAGCAACGTGCCGTCTATGCGGCGCTGAAGGGCAAGATGGACGGCTCGAACGGTGAACTGCATGCTCTGGCCTTGACGACGAAGGCGCCCGAGTAGCAGAGATGTCTGTGTACATGTCCCTTCTCCTGATCGGCGTGATAGTATTGATCGCAGTGACTTCGATCATCGGTCAACGTCGCGCGCCCTTGGAGGAAGACGACACAGACCCCGACTTTCACACCCTGAGATCTGACTACCAGTCCGGCATGGGCGGAGGCTCCGTGCGTACCTGGAAAGTCCCCAAGGATCCTGAGGAATACGCAAGGCTCTTTGTTCCGAAGCGCAAAACCTAACGCCGTCAACTTTACCGGTACAAAGTCGCAGGACGGATTGGCAGTCAATCAGACTTTTCCCTATATCACGGACAGCGGAACACTGGCTCGAACGCCAAAAGGAATTGCAAGATGGACGCATCACAGATTGAATTTCGTGCACTTGCCCTGCTCACCGGGGCGCCGAGATGACGCCCCAGCTCTGGATGTTGCTGGGCGGCGTGGCGCTGCTCACCTTGGTTATCTTCGTCCAAAGTGTTGCAAAACGCGGCAAACGGCGCCCCCTGTCCCATACGCAACCAGAATCAGACAAACGCACCCAAGCTCCTGAACTGGGAATGGAGGCAACTGACCTGGATCTCGTGGAGCGCGTAAAGCGAGAAAACAAACGGCTGGAAGCGGTCAATTCCGAAACCAATCGGCGCTTCCGGCATTGAAACGAAACTAGATACGCCAGACATTCGAGGAAAACCCAAATGAGCGACGCAAAGACCCGTATCGACGAAATCGTCAAGAACAACGACGTGGTGCTTTATATGAAAGGCACCAAGGAAATGCCCCAGTGCGGCTTTTCCTCCCGCGTGGCGGGCGTTCTGAACTACATCGGCGTTGATTACACCGATGTGAACGTTCTGGCCGACGAAGAGATCCGCCAGGGCATCAAGGAGTATTCCGACTGGCCCACCATCCCCCAGCTTTACGTCAAGGGTGAGTTCGTGGGCGGCTGCGACATCATCACCGAGATGACCCTGTCGGGTGAACTAGATGGCATGTTCGAAGAAAACGGCGTGAACTTCGACAAGGCCGCGGCCGACAAGATCCGCGAAGCCAACGGCTAAGCCCATCCGTCACAGAAATTGAAACGGGCCTGTCCGCAAATTGCGCGACAGGCCCGTTTTCTTTTGAGTGTGATATACTGACCCGCCCGCAGTCTTACTGCGCAGCGGCAGCTTTTTCCTCGATCTGCTGGGCCAGCGCCTCGGCCCGGGCGGCAACCTCCGCCAGGCCTTCCTCGACCTGCGGGGGCACAACCGGCACTTCGACCCGCTCTGGCTCTGGCGGCGGCGCATTGCGCAGCGCCTCGATCTCGGCGTCGCGCTTGGCAAGTTCCGCCTCGCGTTCGGCGAGGACCGCTTCGACTTCCTTGATGCGATCCTCGACGGCGGCGGTCTTGTCAGCCAGCATCAGCCCTGCCATCAAAAGCATCCGAGCCTCGGGCATGCGACCGATCTGGTCCGACAGGACCTGAGCCTCATCATCGAGCATCTTGGCCGCCGAATGCAGGTAGCTTTCCTCCCCTTCCTGGCAGGAGACTTCAAAACCGCGGCCGCCGATATGAATGGTCACTTCGGGCATCAGACTTCCTCTCCTTCGGGCAGATTGGGTGCACCGGCCAGCAGCGGCTCCAACCGTGCGAGAACCGCATTGACCTGGGCCTTGTCACTGGCTTGCGCCGCGCGCAGCCCATCAATTTCCGCTGCCATGGCGGCATTGATCAATCCGGCATCGCCCAGACCTTCGGCATTGGCTTCGCGAAGGGCGGCGTTTGAAGTGCGCAACTGCTCATTGGCGAGGCGCAGCTGCTGGAGTTCCGTATCAAGGCGGACCAGCATTTCGTCTGCCGTCTCGGCAGGCTCGCCGCTTTGCCCCATCTCCTCATCAGCGTCGACAGAACCTCCCAGACCCGCATTCAGCGCGGCATTGGAGGCCTCCAACTGCTCGATCCGGTCCTCCAGGGTTTCCTTCTCGGTCGCTGCAGTGTTCTGAACGGCTTCCAGTTGGGACTTAAGCCGTGCGACTTCCTGTTTCAGCGCCTCGGTCTGGGGCGAATTTCCAGCCTCATTGCGCAGAAGCTCCAGCTCGGCCTTCATGGCAGCGATGTCTTCCGCGCTCTCACCGCCCTCCGGGGCTGGCGCACCGCCACCCTGCGCTTCCAGCTCTTTCTGTCGGGCCCGCAGAACCTTGACCCGCTCGGTGAGCTGGGCATTCGCGATCCGTTCCTCCTCAAGGGCATCTTCCAGTGCACTGGTGTCTGCTGCCTCAACCGCGCGGGCCTCGGCGGCGGTCTTGGCCGCTTCGAGGCTTCCCACCCCGGCGCCGATCCGTTCCATCGCGGCCAGAATGCGCCCCTGCAAATCTTCGATCTGGTTCATGCCTGTCCCTCACCCGTCAACGTAGCCACAGCGCCGTGCTCGCCTCATCGCCCTTTGCCGCCGCGTCCGGCTCCACCACCTTTTCGCGCGAATCACATTGGGGCTACGAAACCTTGTTCACCTTAGCCAATGCAGGAGTAAAACACCCCCTGTTTGCTTTCAAGCACTTGCAGGCAAACCTTCGTGTTCCGGCAGAAGAAACCCCCGCCAGCGCTTGATCTTTGCCGCATCACTGGTATTGAGCGCGCAATCTGCCTGCCAATCTAAAGGAACAGTTCAGTGGACCTGACAGCCCTGCGCAACGCAAATCCCGATCATTGGAACAAAGCCGCGGCGATCCGCGCCCTGACCCTCGATGCCGTCACCGCCGCCAACTCCGGCCACTCCGGCATGCCGATCGGCATGGCCGATGTGGCCACCGTCCTGTTTGAAAAGCATCTCAAATTCGACGTAAAGGCACCAAAGTGGGCCGACCGCGACCGGTTCATTCTCTCTGCGGGCCATGGCTCGATGCTGATCTATTCGCTGCTCTATCTCATGGGCGATGAACAGGTGACGCTGGATCAGATCAAGAACTTCCGCCAGATGGGCGCGCTGACGGCCGGTCACCCAGAAAACTTCCTGATCGACGCCGTCGAGACCACCACCGGTCCCCTGGGCCAGGGCATTGCCAATGCCGTGGGGTTTGCCATGGCCGAGGAAATGCAGCGCGCTCACTACGGCAAGAAGATCGTCGATCACCACACTTATGTGATCGCCGGCGACGGCTGCCTGATGGAGGGCATCAGTCACGAGGCCATCGGCATCGCCGGTCGCCAGCAACTGGGCAAGCTCATCGTTCTTTGGGACAACAACAACATCACCATCGATGGCACCGTCGAACTCTCGGACCGCACCAATCAGGTGCAGCGTTTCAAGGCCTCTGGCTGGCATGTCCTGGAAATCGACGGTCATGACCCCGAAGCAATCGACGCTGCAATCACTGCCGCGAAAAAGAGCAAGAAACCCTCGATGATCGCCTGCAAGACCCATATCGCCCTGGGCCACGCAGCCCAGGACACCTCGAAAGGGCACGGCGCGCTGACCGACAAGGATCAACTGAAAGCGGCCAAGGAAGCCTATGGCGCTCCCGTGGGCGATTTCGAAGTCACTCCCGAGGTCAAGGCACAATGGGAAGCCATCGGAACCCGTGGCGCCGCCGAGCGCGCTGCCTGGGAGGCCCGCTTTGCCGAGGTCTCCAAGCAGAAACAGGACCGGTTCAACCGCGCCTATGCGCTGGAGGCGCCGAAAAAACTGTCTGCCGCCATCAAGGCGCTGAAAAAACAGATCAGCGAAGAGCAGCCGAAGGTCGCCACTCGTAAATCGAGCGAAATGGCCCTGGCGGTGATCAACCCGCTGATGCCCGAAACCGTGGGCGGATCGGCAGACCTGACCGGGTCCAACAACACCAAGACCGGCGACCTGGGCGTCTTTGACACCGACAACCGCAAGGGCCGCTACGTCTACTGGGGCATCCGTGAGCACGGAATGGCCGCGGCAATGAACGGGATGACCCTGCACGGCGGCATGCGCCCCTATGGCGGCACCTTCTTCTGCTTTACCGATTATGCGCGCCCCTCGATGCGCCTGGCGGCCCTGATGAAGATTCCGACCGTATTCGTGATGACCCACGACTCGATCGGTGTCGGCGAAGATGGCCCCACCCACCAGCCGGTCGAACATCTGGCGATCTGCCGCGCGACCCCGAACACCTATGTCTTCCGCCCCGCCGACACGGTCGAAGCGGCCGAAGCATGGGAAATCGCCGTCACCGCCAAGGAAACCCCCTCGGTCATGGTGCTGACCCGTCAGAACCTGCCTACCGTGCGGACCGAGCACAAGCTGAGCAACCTCACCGAAAAGGGCGCTTATGTCCTGGCCGAGGCGGAAGGCAAGCGTCAGGTGATCCTGATCGCCACCGGATCCGAGGTGTCACTGGCGATGGAAGCCAAGGCCAAGCTGGAGGCGATGGGTATCGGCACCCGCGTCGTCTCCATGCCCTGCATGGAGCTCTTTGCGCAGCAGGATGAGGCCTACCGCCGCAAGGTCCTGCCCGCAGGCCCTGTGCGCATCGGCATCGAAGCAGCGGTGCGTGCTGGCGGCTGGGATCGCTGGCTGTTGGGTGAACGCGGCCAGGAAAAGAAGGCAGCCTTCATCGGCATGGACCGCTTCGGCGCCTCCGCCCCGGCAGACGAGCTGTTCGAGAAATTCGGCATCACGGCCGAAGCGGCCGTCGCGAAAGCCAAAGAGCTGCTTGGCTAACCTGCGGCCGATCCGATCACAGATCCGAGGCGCCCCGACCGGGCGCCTCTTTTCTTTTGCAGACATACTGGCCAGTCCAGCCGGAGGAACCGCGCCCTGCTTTTGCAGAAGGAGCGCCTGTAACCTCTTGCGATAGCAAAAAAACGTCTCGAGCCACCGAAGGGGTCGCACGATGAAATGTATAGAACAATCTGTTCGGGAGATGAGGCTGGTACCCAAGGCCGGACTCGAACCGGCACGCCCGCAAAGGCGGGGGATTTTGAATCCCCTGCGTCTACCATTCCGCCACTTGGGCCTCGACGCTGTTGTTACCCAAGGCATTGGGAGAGGTCCAGAGCCAAAGATCAATCCGCCAGCAGAAATCTGCAGAAAGCACCGACATCAGGGCGCGCAATATTGACCTCCCGGCCGCGCCATGCAACCTCGGCGCAAAGGTGACAGAAGCGGGAAAACAATGCTGCGCAGGCTATATAATCGCACGATGGCCCTGGCGGATCATCCCCACGCGCTGTGGTGGCTGGCGGTGGTGTCTTTCGCTGAAAGCTCGGTCTTTCCGATCCCTCCCGATGTGCTGATGATCCCGATGATTCTGGCCCGTCCATCGCGTGCTTGGCTGATCGCTCTGGTCGCTCTGGTTTCATCCGTTTTGGGCGGGATCCTCGGCTATGCCATCGGTGCCTTCTTTTACGAAGGGATCGGACAGCCTGTGCTGCAGGCCATGGGCAAGGCTGATGCCATGGAAGCCTTCAACACGCGATTCAATGATTTTGGCTTCTGGGCCGTTCTGGGCGCGGGGATCACCCCCTTCCCTTACAAGGTGATCACCATCATGTCCGGCTGGACCGGCATGCCGCTGGCCACCTTTGTGGCCACCTCGATCCTGGCGCGGGCGGTGCGCTTCTTTGCGGTGGCCGGGCTGCTCCGCCTCTTTGGCGCGCCAGTGCGGGCCTTTATCGAACAAAGGCTCGGGCTCGTCTTTACGGTCTTCGTTGTCCTGCTGTTCGGGGGATTCCTTGTTGTGAGGTACCTATGACGCTCAGATCCCTGCTGATCCTTCTTGCCGCCGGCGGCTCGGCTGCACTTTTGCTTGGAGCCTTTGGATTTCAATACATCGGCGAGATGCCGCCCTGCAAAATGTGCTACTGGCAGCGGTATCCGCATGGTGCGGCCGTCGGCATTGGTGCCCTCGCCCTGCTCCTGTCCGGCAGCACCCTGCCCTATCTTGGTGCTTTGGCCGCGCTGACCACCTCGGGCATCGGCGCCTTTCATGCGGGCGTCGAGCAGGGCTGGTGGGAAGGACCGAGCACCTGCACGTCCGGTCCGGTGACTGGTCTGACGCCCGAACAGCTTATGGAGCAGATCATGGCCGCCCCGCTGGTGCGTTGCGATGAAATCCCGTGGGAGATGTTCGGCCTTTCGATGGCATGCTGGAACGCGGTAATCTCGCTTGGTCTCGCGCTGATCTGGTTTGCAGCGGCCCGCCACAGCCGCTGAGCGCGTCAGGTCTCTTTCTTGGTGGCCAGCAGAAGATTTGTTTCGCTGTTGGCGACTCCTTCGAAATTCCGGATCTTCGTCAGGGCGATATCGAGCGTTTCCAGGGTTTCGGTGCCCAGTTCCACAATCAGATCCCAGCGCCCGTTGGTGGTGTGGATCGCGCGCACCTCTGGCAGACCCTGCAGCTGGCGGATGATCCGGCTGGCGCCGCGTCCTTCTATCCCTATCATCATCAGCCCGCGCACCGGATCACGCAGAACATCCTCTTTGAGGACGACTGAAAAGCCAAGGATGTCTCCGCGTGATTGCAGCCGTTCGATCCTTGCCCTGACGGTGGTCCGCGACAGGTTGAGTTGAAGCGCCAGATCCGACAGGGAGGCGCGCGCATTGTGCCTCAGGGCGCCAATCAGGCGCTCATCCGTTTTGTCCATATTGACCTCCGAAATAACCATTCGCAGCCCAATATGGACACTTTTTTGGCTTTCATCCACCCCGAAACGGATATTTCTTTCCATAAACCTCAATGCCTTCACAGGAGCTGCACAGGTGACTGAACAACACTGCGTTCTGATCGGCGCGCCGGTCGACAGCGGGAAACGCCGCCCGGGCTGCCTCATGGGACCGGACGCCTTTCGCACGGCCGGCCTGGCCAAGGCCCTGTCGGATCTGGGGCACAGGGTCTCGGATCTTGGCAACCTCTCGCCCGCATCCCATGAGCCGGACACGGATGATGCCCGTCTCTTTGCCCTGAACCGCACCATCGGCTGGACAAAGACCCTTGCCCGTGCCGCACAGGAGGCCATGGGCCAAGGTCTGCCCATTTTCCTCGGCGGGGACCATTCGCTTTCTCTGGGGTCGGTTCTGGGCGCCGCCAACCACGCGGCAACGCAAGGGCGTCCGCTGTTTGTGCTCTGGCTGGATGCCCATACGGATTTTCACACGCCGCAGACCACCGACAGCGGCAATCTGCATGGCACTCCGGTGGGCTATTTCACCGGGCGCAGCGGATTTGACGGCTTTCCCGAGGTTCAAAACCCGGTTCCAGAAGAAAACGTCTGCATGATCGGCCTGCGCTCGGTGGATCGTGCCGAACGTGCCGCGCTTGAGAACAGCCGGATCCGCCGCCATGACATGCGCGATATTGACGAGAACGGCATCAAGGGCCCGCTGACTGCGTTTCTGGACAGCGTGGCCGCTCAGAACGGCATGCTGCATGTCTCGCTGGATGTGGACTTTCTGGATCCATCGATCGCGCCCGCGGTCGGCACCACGGTTCCCGGCGGCGCCACCGTTCGCGAGGCGCATCTGATCTGCGAAATGCTGCATGACTCGGGCCTCGTGACCTCGCTCGACCTGGTCGAGCTCAACCCTTTCCTTGATGAACGCGGACGCACTGCGCATCTGATGGTCGATCTTTGCGCCTCGGCCCTAGGCCGCCGCGTCTTTGACCGTCCCACACGGAGCTACCAATGACCCAGCCTTCGGAAAAAGCGCTCGTTCCTTTTGTGAGCGTCGACAATATGATGCGCCTTGTTCATCACGTTGGCATCGAAGCGATGCTGCGCGATCTGGCCACCTATGTCGAAGAGGATTTCCGCCGCTGGGAGCTGTTCGACAAGACGCCCCGAGTCGCCAGCCATTCCGACGTCGGGGTGATCGAACTGATGCCCACCTCGGACGGAGAGGCCTACGGGTTCAAATACGTCAACGGCCACCCCAAGAACACGTCCGAGGGGCTACAGACGGTGACCGCTTTCGGTCTTCTGGCGGATGTTTACACCGGCTATCCGGTACTGCTGACCGAGATGACCCTGCTCACAGCACTGCGGACCGCCGCAACCTCGGCCATGGCGGCCAAGTATCTGGCGCCACAGGGTGCGGATACAATGGCAATGATCGGAAATGGCGCCCAGTCGGAGTTCCAGACTTTGGCCATGAAAGCGATCTGCGGGCTGAAATCCGTACGCCTTTATGACAAGGATCCCGCCGCAACCCGGAAATGCGCCCGCAATCTGGCAGATTCCGGCCTTGAGGTGGTCATCTGCACCAGCCCGGAAGAGGCCATCGAGGGCGCGCAGATCCTCACCACCTGCACCGCAGACAAGCAAAACGCCACCATCCTGAGCGACAACATGGTCGGCCCGGGCGTGCACATCAACGCCATCGGCGGCGACTGCCCCGGCAAGACCGAACTGGCAGCAGGCATTCTGACCCGCTCCGATGTCTTTGTGGAATTTCCCCCGCAGACCCGCATCGAGGGCGAGATCCAGCAGATGCCCGATGATTTTCCGGTCACCGAACTCTGGCAGGTCATCTCCGGGCAAAAGCCCAGTCGGCGCGACGGCCAGCAGATCACCCTGTTTGACAGCGTCGGCTTTGCCATCGAGGATTTCAGCGCCCTCCGTTACATCCGGGACCGGATCAAGGGCAGCGCCTTCTACACCGAGCTGGACATGCTCGCTGACCCCGACGATCCGCGCGACCTTTTCGGGATGCTGCAACGCTCAGGCACCGCACACCCCGCCTAGGGTTCAGGCATCCAGTTCGGAATCCCAGTACAAGAAGTCCATCCAGCTTTCGTGCAGATGGTTGGGTGGAAACTTGCGCCCGATATTGCGCAGTTCCTCGGCACCGGGACGTCGAGGCGCTTTGCGCAAATGCATACCTGCGCGATGTAGCGACTTTGACCCCTTGCGCAGATTGCATTTGGAACACGCCGCAACGACATTTTCCCAGCTGGTTACGCCCCCCGCCGCGCGCGGCACCACGTGATCAAAGGTCAGATCACCGCGTGCGCCGCAGTATTGGCAGCAGAATTCGTCCCTCAGAAACAAATTAAAGCGCGTGAAGGCCACGCGCTTTTGAGGTTTCACATAGTCTTTCAATACGACAACCGAAGGTATTCGGATCTCGGTACTGGGGCTGTGAACGACAGTGTCATATTCCGCGACGATCGCCACCCGATCCAGCCAGGCCGCCTTGACCGCATCCTGCCAGGGCCAGAGTGAGAGCGGATAATAGGATAAGGGTCTGTAGTCCGCATTGAGTACCAGCGCCGGGTGGTGTTTCAACGCCCCGGGTTCACGTACAAACTCGCTTCTGAAATCACCGTCCATTCTAAACGTCTTCCTCGCCCTGCCTGCCGGTTGCCTGACACCAGAGCGGGGAACCCGCCCCAGTCTGAGATTGACTATATATCGCGATGAAAGGCTGACAAGCCCCTTGCGCATACTAGATCTCGGTCCCGGGAATAATCCGATTCCATGACACTCTGATAACGATACTGCCCAAGATCCTTGCACCCTACGCACCGCCCCCCTATTGCGGCCCCATGACCCGCCTTATTCGTTTCAACAAACCCTTTGACGTGCTGCCGCAATTCACCGACCGCAGCACCGAAGGAGGGCCACGCAAGACGCTCAGCGATTTCATCGACTGCCCCGGCGTATACCCCGCCGGCAGGCTGGACCGAGACAGTGAAGGTCTGATGCTTCTGACAGATACCGGGCGGCTTCAGGCCTGGATCAGCGATCCGCGCAACAAGATGCCAAAGACCTATTGGGTCCAGATCGAGGGCACACCGGATGAGACCGCCTTGCAGGCGCTCCGCGAGGGGGTTGAACTGAAGGATGGTGTGACCCGCCCCGCCAAAGCCCGCCTTATGGAACAGCCTTCCGGCCTTTGGGCGCGAATGCCACCGATCCGGGTGCGCAAATCCGTGCCGGACACATGGCTGGAACTGACAATCACCGAAGGGCGCAACCGGCAGGTGCGCCGCATGACCGCTGCCGTAGGGCACCCCACGCTCCGCCTGATCCGATATGCCATCGGCGCCTGGACCCTGGATGGGCTGGCGCAAGGCGCTTGGGAAGACCTTGAGCCGCCCAAGGTGCCCGGACGCCCAAAACCAGCACATGTTCCAAACCGCAGGGCGCAAACCAGGCGGGCGGAAGGAAAGGCTAAAGAGACCGCAGCCAAAGGAAAAGGCGGCAAGCCCCGAAAGCCCCGCCGCCCGTCCTGAATCAGAGATGCTCTGTCGCCTCAGAGGCTCAGCTTGTCCCGCATGAAGGCCAGCGCCACGCTCAGGCCATCCGGCGCAATGCCATGGCCGGTGCCCTTTTGAATATGGGCAAAGACCTCCTGAAACCCTGCTTCTTGCAGAGCTTCGGCCGCCTCTGGCAGGGATTGCACCGGCACCACATCATCCGCATCGCCGTGAACCAGCAGCACCGGCATGCGGCTGACCACCTCGTCCTTGAAGGTATCCGGGCCCAGAAGGCGGCCCGAGAAGGCGACGACGCCCGCCACCGGATCTTCGCGGCGTGGCGCCACGTGAAGGCTCATCATCGTGCCCTGGGAAAACCCGAAGAGCACCACCTGCTCGGGCAGGACATCCTCATCCACCATCAGGGCATCGAGAAAGGCATTCAGGTCCTCGACCGCCGCCTGCATGCCGCGCATGCTTTCCTCCTCGGACGATCCATCGATCCAGGGGATCGGGAACCACTGATAGCCCATGGGCGCCCCGGCGCAGCGCTCGGGCGCATCCGGCGCCACAAACAGCGTATCGGGCAGATGCTCGCCCAAGGGGTCCGCCAGCCCCAGAAGATCGGCGCCATTGGCGCCATAGCCATGCAGAAACACCACAACCGATCGGGTAGAGCCGGAAAACGGCTCTTTGCGCCCCGCAGTCAAAACACGTGTCATCGAATACCTTCCCTGTCCTTTGCCACATGGTAATAGGCCCAGAGCAGCCGCGCCGCAACCGACCGCCAGGGCGACCAGGCCGCTGCCATCTGGCGCAGGGCGCGCTCCTTGGGCCGTTCGGGCAAGTCAAACAGGATCCGCGCGCCCTCCTGCAGGGCCAGATCGCCGGGCGCAAAGACATCGGCGCGCCCCAGCGAAAACATCGCGTAAATCTCGGCCGTCCAGATTCCGATGCCGGAAACCTTGGTCAGAACAGCAACGACCTCCGCATCAGGAGCGCTTCGCAATGCATTGAAATCTATACCCGCTTCGGACAAGGCGCGGGCATAACGGATTTTTTGACGACTCAGCCCCGCGCCACGCAAGTCATCCTCGGTTGCCTGCAAAATCCTGTCCGGCGCGGTGAAGCCGGCCGCCTCCATCCGGGCCCAGATCGCCCGCGCCGAGGCGACACTAACCTGCTGGCTGACGATCGCACTCAAAAGCTCGGCAAAGCCATCCGGCTTTCGCCTGAGCGGCAGGGGGCCTGTCAGTTCGAGCGCTGCGGCAAAGCGGGAATCGCGCGCGGCCAGCCACTCCGCCCCTTCGGCCACGCAGGCATCGCTACGGATGATACGGCCAATTCCCGGACCCATGAGCTGATGTGACACCACGCCGCTCTTTCCTTCACCTGTTATCTAATGCACAGAGACCTGTGCTTTTCGCCCAAGCCGCGCAAGGCGGCTTGTTCCTGAACACATTCACGGTTACGCATCTCACATGACTCAGAGCATGACCACCCCCGACGATACCGTCGCCAAGAAGAACGTCGCCATTCTTGTGATGGCGCAGGCCTTTCTTGGCGCACAGATGCCAATGATCTTTACCATTGGCGGGCTGGCGGGGCAGTCGCTAGCCTCGAACCCCTGTTTCGCGACCTTGCCGATCTCACTGATCGTGGCCGGATCGATGATGGCAGCAACCCCCATTTCAGCAATCATGCAGCGCTGGGGCCGCCGGGCCGGCTTCTTTACCGGCGCGTTCTTTGGCGCCCTCGGGGGTGTGGTCGGAGCCTACGGGCTTTATCTGGGGTCCTTTCCGATCTTCCTTCTGGGCAGCCTTCTGACCGGGGTCTACATGAGCGCGCACGGGTTCTATCGCTTTGCCGCCGCCGACACTGCCTCCGAAGAATTCCGCCCCAAGGCGATTTCCTACGTGATGGCCGGGGGTCTTTTGTCTGCAATCATCGGGCCACAGCTGGTCAAGGCCACAAGCCAGGCCTTTGTCGTCCCCTTCATGGGAACCTATATGGCTGTGATCGCGGTCAACGTCTTGGGTGCGGCGCTGTTCCTGTTTCTCGATATTCCCAAGCCCCCGGTCCCCAGCCATGACGCACCCAAGGGCCGCAGCCGGATCGAGCTCTTGAAAACCCCGGTGATCGCGGTCTCAGTTATCTGCGCCATGGTCTCTTATGCGCTGATGAACCTGGTGATGACCTCCACGCCGCTGGCCGTGGTAGGATGCGGTTTCACCGAAGGCAACGCCGCCGATGTGGTGACCGCCCACGTTCTGGCCATGTATGTGCCCTCTTTCTTTACCGGGCATCTGATCGCACGGTTCGGTGTGCACAAGATCGTCGCCGCCGGGCTGTTCATCCTCGCAGGTGCCGGAGCGGTTGCCCTGAACGGTGTGGAGCTTGAAGACTTTTTCATCGCTCTGGTCCTGCTGGGCATCGGCTGGAACTTTGGCTTTATCGGCGCGACCACGATGCTTGCAGGCGCGCATGAGCCGCACGAGCGGGGCCGGATGCAGGGCCTGAACGATCTCCTGGTCTTTGGCGGTGTCACCATGGCCTCGCTGGCTTCGGGCGGTTTGATGAACTGCTCGGGCGGGAACCCGGTGGATGGCTGGAGCGCAGTCAATATGGCGATGGCGCCCTTCCTGGTTCTCGCGGGCGGCGCGCTTCTGTGGTTGGTTCTGCGCCCAAAGCAGATCTAGTCCGCCGCACAAGCGTCTGCGAAAAAACAAAAAGCCGCCCCAGCGCCGGGCAGCTTTTCCTTGATCTGGACGCCGACGTGCCTACCAGCGCCCAAGGGCCGCGCGCAGCATCAGGCTGGTCCGGCGACGGAATTCGCTGGTGCCGAGCGCACCTGCGGCTACACGCTCGGGCTCTTTCATGGCCTGCCTCAGAACGTCCCGCGCCTGCCATCCCGCAAGCAAGGCAACACCCGCCTCTTTGGAGACCTTGTTCCGGGACTTGACCGCCATCAGAATATGCTCATGGCCCTTGGTGGCCAGCCTGCGCACCCCGTCTGGTGTACCGTCCAGCAAGGGAACACGTTTTTGCTTTTCCAGCTCGGGAATGGCCCGCAACCAATTGGCGATGCCGACGCCGCGCCCAAAGCTCCGGATGGTGCCTTCATCCGCTTCACCAAGTGAGCCTGCTGCCATCCACATAAGACTGCCGGAGGTGGCATCGATATAGGACTCAAAAGCCGCTTCATCCTCAAACGGATCCCGGTAGATATCCCAGCGCCGCGCCTCGGCCATTCCATCGATGTGGCGCGCAACGTCGGGCCGCAACATCCGCGCAAGGGGCGTGGCCACGTAGTGACGGCGCACAGGTTGGCTTTCTGCGAGCTCAGCCCCGACATCCCGCCACCATTGAACACGCATTTCTGCGATCATGCTTTCCTGGCTCGCCCAGGGCGCGCGCGACAATTCCAGATTGAACGCGTAGAGCGCGAAAAGCACAGGCCGCGCAGCAACCGGCGCAGCCATGGTGGCGAGGAACCGGTCCGGATCGCCCTGGCGGACAAGCTCGGCGCACCCTTTCAGATCGTCGTCAAACTCCACTTGGTTTCGCCCCTCAGCTTGCCGAAATCACGTGCTCTGCCCGCTGCAATCGCGGATCAGCTTCCAGCGGATCGCATCCAACAGCGCCTCAAAGGAGGCATCTATTATGTTCGGGCTGACGCCGACCGTGGACCAACGGCGCCCTTGGCTATCGACGCTGTCGATCACGACGCGCGTCACCGCCTCGGTGCCGCCTTGCGTGATACGCACCTTGAAGTCCACCAGACGCATGTCGTCGATCACCTCGGAATAGCGCCCCAGATCCTTGGCCAGCGCCTTGGCCAGCGCGTTCACCGGTCCGCGGTCGCTGCCAGTCTCATCCATGGATTCGCTGACAGACAAGCGCTTTTCACCGTCCACCTTCACGACAACAACCGCTTCGGACAGGCTGACCATCTTGTTGTACTTGTTCTTGCGCCGCTCAACCGTGACCTTGTAGCGCTTGACCTCAAAGAAACTCGGCAGTTGCCCAAGCTCCTCGCGCGCGAGCAGCTCGAACGAGGCCTGGGCGGTGTCATAGGAATACCCTTCGTCCTCGCGCACCTTGATCCGCTCAAGGATACGGGCGAGCGCCGGATCTCCCTTTTCGACCGTCAGCCCAGCATCCATAAGACGTTTGCGCAGGTTGGACTGGCCCGCCTGGTTGGACATCGGGATGATGCGGGCATTTCCCACCAGACGGGGATCGATATGCTCATAGGTCGAGGGATCCTTCAGGATCGCACTGGCATGCAGCCCGGCCTTGTGCGCAAAGGCAGAAGCTCCCACGTAGGGCGCCTGCTTCATCGGCACCCGGTTCAATATGTCATCCAGCATCCGGCTGAGCTGTGTCAGCCCTTTCAGGGCCTGCAGTGACACACCCGTATCAAACTGGCTCGCATAGGGTTCCTTCAGCAGAAAAGACGGGACCAGCGTGGTGAGGTTGGCATTTCCACACCGCTCTCCCAACCCGTTGAGCGTGCCCTGCACCTGCCGCACGCCTGCATCCACAGCCGCCAGCGAACAGGCGACTGCGTTTTCGGTGTCGTTGTGGGTATGGATGCCGAGGCGATCTCCGGGAATGCCAGCAGCAATCACCTCGGACACGATCCGGTGCACCTCGGCAGGCATGGTGCCGCCATTGGTGTCACACAGCACCACCCAGCGCGCACCGGCATCCAGCGCCGCACGGCAGGCTGCCAACGCATACTCGGGGTTGTCCTCGTAGCCATCAAAGAAGTGCTCGGCATCATAAAGCGCCTCGCGCCCCTCGGCGACGATATGCGCGATCGAGGCGCCGATGTTTTCGAGGTTCTCTTCCAGGCTGATGCCAAGGGCGGCCGTTACGTGATAATCATGCGCCTTGCCCACCAGACAAACCGTATCGGTGCCTGCGTTCATAACGGCGGCCAGCACATCGTCATTGGCAGCCGAGCGCCCTGCCCGTTTGGTCATGCCAAAGGCAGCCAGCCGCGCGCGCGTCTTGGGCGCCACCTCGAAAAAGGCGCTGTCGGTGGGGTTGGCACCGGGCCAGCCACCCTCGATATAGTCGATCCCGAGTTCATCCAGCGCCTTGGCGATCTGTTGCTTTTCGGCGGTCGAGAACTGCACGCCCTGGGTCTGCTGCCCATCCCGCAGGGTGGTGTCATATAGGTAGAGACGTTCCTTGGTCATTCCTGCCTCGTTTTGCTGTGCGGGCGCTCCCCGATCAGGGGTGGGCGTTTCGGGTCAGAGGTCATCCAGCTTGGCCGGATCGAACCCCGGCCCCGGCACCAGTTCAACGCCAGTCTTGCTCATGCGGACCTCAAGCCCGGCCTTCATGTAGGCCGCCTTCAACCGGTCAACCTCAGAGAAATCCTTGCTTTCCATAGCGGATTGGCGCGCTACGAACAGGCGTGCCTCATGAGCCGACAGGTCGATCACCGGTCCTTGCGCCCATGCTCCCATATCGTCACCCAGCAAACCGACCATCGCAGCCGAAGCCAGAAGTCCGGCGGCATCGCCAGCGGCGGCAAGCTTGTGCAACTCTGCAATCACCCCGGCGGTATTGAGATCATCGGCCAGCGCCTCCAGGACCGCGGCAGCCGCCTTGGCGGAGGGTTCGACGCCCTTCGTCAAGGCACGCCACTTGCGCAGCGTTGCCTCTGCTTCCTTGGCCTTTTTCTCGGTCCAGTCCATCGGTTTGCGATAGTGGGTCGACAGAAACACAAAACGGATCACCTCACCCGGCACGCCCTGCTCCAGAAGATCATGCACGGTGAAGAAATTGCCGAGCGATTTCGACATTTTCTTGCCTTCGACCTGCAGCATCTCGTTGTGCAGCCAGTAATGGGCAAACTCCCCTTCGGGATGGGCACAGCAGCTTTGGGCGATCTCGTTTTCATGGTGCGGGAACATCAGATCGTTACCGCCGCCATGAATATCGAAGGTCTCCCCGAGCAGCTCATAGGACATGGCGGAACATTCGATGTGCCAGCCGGGGCGCCCACGCCCCCAGGGGCTGTCCCAACCAGGCAGATCGTCGCTCGACGGCTTCCACAGCACGAAATCCATCGGGTTCTTCTTGTAAGGCGCAACCTCCACCCGGGCGCCGGCGATCATATCATCGATGGAACGGCCCGAGAGTTTACCGTACCCCTCGCGCCAGCTGTCCACCGCGAACAGAACATGCCCGTCGGCGGCATAGGCGTGGCCCTTGGCGATCAGCTCTTCGATCATGGCGATCATCTGCGGGATATACTCGGTTGCGCGCGGCATGTGGTTCGGCTCCAGCGCGCCAAGCGCGCCCATGTCGTCGAGGAACCATTGGGTCGTCTCAGCAGTGATCTCACCAATCGGGCGGCCGCTTTCGGCGGCGCGGGCGTTGATCTTGTCGTCCACGTCGGTGAAATTGCGCGCATAGGTCACGTGATCGGCCCCGTAGACGTGGCGCAAAAGCCGGTACAGCACGTCAAAGACCACAACGGGGCGCGCA
Organism: Phycobacter sedimenti; assembly: GCF_038148855.1. NCBI lineage: Bacteria > Pseudomonadati > Pseudomonadota > Alphaproteobacteria > Rhodobacterales > Roseobacteraceae > Phycobacter > Phycobacter sedimenti. Next base: position 164,024 of record NZ_JBBVGR010000001.1, read on the forward strand.
TTGCCCAGGTGTGCACGGTCGTAAACCGTCGGCCCACAGACATACATCCGCACATTCTCGGGATCGATCGGAATGAAGTCCTCTTTCTTCCGGGTCTTCGTGTTGTGCAGTTTGAGTACTGTGTCGGTCGTCATGACAGCTCCTAGGACGGGCACGGGCGTGCAGGCTTAAAGACCAGGCGCAGGGCGCGCAGCGCGGGCTTAGCAATTTGTCACTTGGAAGGGAACGACGAAACCAGCCCGCTGTGAATTTCAGCAGGTAATGCAGCAGCAGATAATCAGAGTGCGGGTTTCTTTCATGCCCCATCCTTAGCAGCCTTTCACGGCTCGGCCAAGGCAAATTGGCGGATCAGGCCCAAACGTTCCGACACGGCCAGCAATCATCGCCACTGCCGTGCCCATCAGAACCGAAAGGCTGCCTCAACCGAAAGAATGTCACCCCGAAGGACGCCATCTCTGCCATCCTGCGCCCCTTCCCGGTGCAGGACTTCGCCCGTCATCTGCAGGATCCGGTTCACCGAAATCCGCAAACCGAACCCGTAAACCTGATCGGATTGTTCCAGGGCGCCGCGACCACTACCGACCTCTCCAACGGTGAAGTAGCCAAGGCTTTGTCCAAAGTCGTATCCGGCCCGCAGATCGATTCTCTGCACATCATCGCCGAGGCCAAGCCCCCCAGATCTGACGCCCCGGCCCTGGCGGAAGGATCCGCCAAGCACGATATCACCAAAATCCTGATCGAAGGTGGCCACAAGCCCCCCGGCACCCGGTCCGAGCTGTGCCAGACCACCCGCTGTCGGCGCGTTCGAAACAATCACCCTTGGTCCCCCAGGTTCCAGTGAAACAGGTGCGGATGACCAGTCCCCTGCCCGCGCGGGAACGGCCGCGGCAAGTCCGATCAACAGGCCGACCACCGCGCTGCCACAGCGCGGAACTCCAAAAATTCGAGAGATAGATCCTGACATCATGTGGCCCTGATTCTGCGCTCTGACACGCGCGACAACCCCACCGAACAACATGCCGATTATTGGTTAACACTTGGTTCTGTTGCCGTATCGGCAAGGGCGGAACCGGCGGGGACCACGCGCGGCCCTCAGGTGCCTCCTCGAACGGTGCTGCTGGCTGAATTGAAAAAGATGACGTTTTTTTCACAGGGGTCGCAAACGCGATAGTCTTTGTGGTTTGCCGCGGCAGAATGAACGCAAGAGGAGAAGGAGCGCGTGATGCAGGCGGAGCGCAGCCGCATTAGCCTGATTTTGCGGACCATCGGGGCAGCCCGGGGGCGCGCGGCACGTGGGCGACCTGCGAGAGGCTGACCCAGGTTCCAGTTCTCTTCCCCTCGCCCAGAAAGGCTTCCCATGACAGAGCTTTCCCCAAACCGCGCCGCAGGCCGCAATGGCGGGCGCGCAGCGCGTCGCGCCGCCCGCGCGGCGCCTCTCTCCTCCTCTCTGCGTCCCATCCGCCCGGGAATGTCCGGCGGAACCTATTCCCCGCTGACGGACGCCGGAGTGCAGAGGATTCACCTTGCGGCCCTGGAGGCCCTCGAGCGTATTGGCCTTGCCGATGCGCCCCAAAGCGGTGTTGACCTACTCACCGCCGCAGGCTGCACACTGGGCGACGATGGACGGCTGAGGTTCCCGCGCGCACTTGTCGAAGACGCTCTGGCCAAGGCCAACCGATCCGTGACACTCCATAGCCGAGATGGCCAAACCGATCTGGATCTGACCGGCACGCGCGTCCACTATGGCACCGCCGGTGCGGCGGTTCACATGGTCGATGTGGAGGGGCGCCGGTACCGGGACTCGACCGTGCAGGACCTGCACGATGCGGCCCGGATATGCGATGCTCTGGAGAACATTCACTTCGTTCAGCGCCCGATGGTGTGCCGTGATATCACCGACAACAAAGAGCTCGATCTCAACACGATCTACGCCTGTTGCTCGGGCACCTTCAAACACGTAGGCACCTCGTTCACCGACCCGAGCTTTGTTGCGCCTGCGATCGAGATGCTGCACCTTATTGCCGGCGGCGAGGACAAATGGCGCGCACGTCCTTTCGTATCGAACTCCAACTGTTTCGTTGTACCGCCGATGAAGTTCGCCACCGAAAGCTGCCTGGTGATGGAGGAATGCATCCGCCACGGCATGCCTGTTCTTTTGCTTTCGGCCGGCATGGCGGGCGCAACGGCACCCTCCACCATTGCCGGTGCCATCGTTCAAGCCGTCGCCGAATGCCTGGCCGGTCTGGTTTATGTCAACGCCAAAAGTCCCGGCCACCCCGCGATTTTCGGAACCTGGCCCTTTGGGTTGGATCTACGGACGGGGGCCATGACGGGCGGCTCTGGCGAGCAGGCCCTGCTGACGGCGGGCTGTGCGCAGATGCACCGGTTCTATGGCCTTCCCGGCGGCGCCGCGGCCGGCATCGCTGACAGTAAACTGCCCGATATGCAGGCCGGATGGGAGCAGATGTGTTCCAACGTCATGGCCGGCCTTGCGGGTGTGAACATGATCTATGAAGCCGCAGGCATGCATGCGTCGCTTTTGGGATTCTGCCATGAATCTCTGATCCTTGGCGATGATCTTATCGGGCAGTCGCTGCGCTGTGTGCGCGGCATAGAGGTCACCGACGAGACCCTCGCGCTGGATCAGATCGCCGAGGTGTGCCTTGGTGGCAGCGGGCACTATCTTGGCACCGAACAGACCCTGTCCCGGATGCAGACAGACCATGTCTATCCGAGCCTCGGCGATCGAAGCTCTCCGAAGGAGTGGGAGGAGAAAGGCAAACCCGATCTTCTGGACAAGGCCCGACAGCGCAAAGAGGAGATTCTGTCGCAAAGAAGTGCGGCCCGTTTTGCTCCCGATGTGGACCAATGCCTGCGCCGGATGGTGAACATCCACTTGCCGTCGTAAGCGTTTGAAAAAAGGAAAAGGGGCGGTTCTGCGCTCCACCCGCCTTCCCAGCCGGACTTGAGCACTCAGAGGGCTTTCAGCCTTTGCCTGAGGTATTCCAGATGCCCGGTCAGCCTGGTATTCCCTTTGAATTTTTCGAGGATATACCGCAGCTCTTTTTGTCGCAGTGCCTTTGAGACACCTGCACTCACCTGCCCGTCATGCACCCGGTTCACCACCAGGGGTGCCGGCAGGATCACCGGATCTCCATGGGCATCCCAGAGCCGTTTGTAGAAATCCACATCCATCAGCCAGATCAGGTTTTCGTCAAACCGTTCAGTGCAATCCCGGCGCATGGCCAGCACCGAGGGGCTGGAGACCGTGTTCTTCCCGAAATGCAGTTTCGGCCCGAGCCGCGGTACCATTGGCCGCTCCAAGGGACCGCCGTTACGGCTGATACCCGAGCCGCACAGCAGCCAGTCTGAGGATCCATGCGCCAGAGCATCAGATATGTCCTGCAAAGCGCTATCTCCATTCAGATAATCGTCCTGAAAGAGGATTTTCAGGATATCGCCGTTCGCGTGGTCCATCGCGAAATTGACATTGGCTGAGGCCTGACGCAGCCCGTCGCGGTTCCAGATATGCCGAATGGCCAAAGACCCGGCAAACCGGGCGCAAACCTCCGCAACCGCCGTATCTTCCGACTGATCCGACACCACCACTTCGAAATCCGGGTGGGTCTGGCGGCTCAGAACCTGCAGCGACTCGGCAAGGAACCCCGCCCCGTGCCCGCCCATGGCATAGGCGGGAATACAGACGCTGATCTCTGGCATTGCGGGTCTCCGGGTCCAAGGTCGACCTCATCGCCCTACCAAAGCGTCCGCCAAAGGCCAAGCCATTGCGCAAAGCCAAACGGGCATGAAAAAACCTCCTCCGATCGAACGGAGGAGGTAAGTTTCGCCAATCAGGCTCTTTGCTGCACCGCCCGAGGTTTATTGCCTGGGCCTTCTTGGCGTCCAGGGCGAGCGCACTCGCCCCTGATCTGGATCAGCTGCACCCGGAGGTGGAACCGCAGGTGTTGCACTTCATGCAGGTGCCGTTGCGCACCAGCGTATAGTTGCCGCATTCACCGCAGGCCTCGCCCTCGTAGCCCTGCATCTTGGCCTTGGTGCGCGCGTCCATGCCGGTCACCGTGACCGAAGTGGTTTCCGTCACCGAAGCGGTTTCCGTCACCTCTGGCACCAGCGTTTGCAGGGCCGAAACCGGATCCGCTCCACCAATCGGGGAAATCCCGTCCAGAACCGTCTGCCCGCCATTGAACACAACCAGCTCCTGCGGCAGGCGCTTGCGCAGATATCCGGTCGAGGAGATCTGCTTGAGCACCTCGAGCGAACGCGTGGCCGCGCTCTCGCTCAGCTCGGTCACATTCGAGACACCCTCTTCTTCACCGCGGCCGATGTCGTCAAAGGCGGGGCCTTCGGGCTTTACATGGGCCAGATCGGTGCGATCCAGGTAGCTGACCGCCAGTTCGCGGAACACATAATCCAGGATCGAGGTCGCGTTCTTGATGCTGTCGTTGCCCTGCACCATGCCGGCCGGTTCGAACTTGGTGAAAGTGAAGGCATCGACGAACTCTTCCAGCGGCACGCCGTACTGCAGACCAACCGAGACAGCGATGGCAAAATTGTTCATCATCGCCCGGAAGCCCGCGCCCTCTTTGTGCATATCGATGAAGATCTCACCGAGGTTGCCATCCTCATATTCGCCGGTCCGCAGGTAGACCTTGTGACCACCGACAACCGCCTTTTGGGTATACCCCTTGCGGCGATGGGGCATCTTGGTGCGATGGGATTTCACCACCTCCTTGATCACAACCTTCTCGACGATCTTCTCGGCCAGGGTGATCGCTTTTTCCTGCGGGCTGCCGCTTTCAAGGATCTCGGCCGCCTCGTCGTCGTCTTCAACCAGGGCCGCCGCCAGAGGCTGGCTCAGTTTCGATCCGTCCCGATACAGCGCGTTTGCCTTGACACCCAGCGACCAGGACAGCTCGTATGCCTTCTGGCAATCCTCGATGGTGGCGTCGTTGGGCATGTTGATCGTCTTGGAGATCGCGCCCGAGATAAAGCTTTGCGCTGCTGCCATCATTCGGATGTGGCTATCAACGCTCAGATAACGCTTGCCTTTCTTGCCGCAGGGGTTGGCGCAGTCAAAGATGTGATAGTGCTCTTCCTTCAGGTGCGGTGCCCCTTCCAGGGTCATGGTTCCGCAGACGTGGTCATTCACCGCCTCGATATCAGCCTTGGTGAACCCAAGATGACGCAGAAGATCGAAGGTCGGATCGTTCAGCTTTGCCGTCGGAATGCCCAGAACGCCGGTGCAGAACTCTTCGCCCAGGGTCCACTGGTTGAAGACGAAGCGCACGTCGAATGCGGCCTCCAATGCGCCGTCGATCTTGGTCAGCTCAGCGGTACCGAAGCCATGGCCGGTGAGCGAGGTATGGTTGATCCCCGGCGCGTTGCCGATGGTGCCATGGCCGACCGCATATGCAACGATCTCTTCGATCTGGGCCGAGGTATAGCCAAGACCTTCAAGTGCGGCGGGAACCGAGCGGTTGATGATCTTGAAGTAGCCGCCACCGGCCAGTTTCTTGAACTTCACCAGAGCAAAGTCAGGCTCGATCCCGGTGGTGTCGCAGTCCATCACCAGACCAATGGTGCCGGTCGGCGCGATAACGGTCGCCTGCGCATTGCGATAGCCATATTTCTCACCCAGTTCCAGCGCCTCGTCCCAAGCGCCCGCAGCCAGATCGGTCAGGCGCGCATCCGGGCAGTTCTTGAGATCCAGCGGAACCGGCGGCACCGCCAGGCCTTCATAACCGTCGGCCTTGCCGTAAGCCGCCGTGCGGTGGTTGCGCATCACCCGCAGCATGTGCTCGCGGTTCTTGTCAAAGCCGGGGAACGGGCCCAGTTCCGATGCGATCTCGGCCGAGGTGGCATAGGCAACACCGGTCATGATCGCAGTGAGCGAGCCGCAGAGCGCGCGCCCCTCGTCGCTGTCATAGCCATAGCCCATGTTCATCAAGAGGCCGCCGATATTGGCATAGCCCAGTCCCAGCGTGCGGAAGTCATAGGACCGCTGCGCGATTTCCTTGGAGGGGAACTGCGCCATCATCACGCTGACTTCGAGCGTCAGGGTCCACAGGCGGCAGGCATGCATGTAATCCTCGGCCTGGAACTCTCCGTCCTTGAGGAAGGTCAGGAGGTTCAGAGAGGCCAGGTTACAGGCGGTATCGTCCAGGAACATGTATTCCGAACAGGGGTTGGAGCCACGAATCTCACCGTCTTCCGGGCAGGTGTGCCAATCGTTGACCGTGTCGTGGAACTGGATGCCCGGATCGGCGCAGGCCCAGGCGGCATGGCCTACCTTTTCCCACAGATCGCGCGCCTTCACCGTCTTTGCAACGCGGCCATCGGTGCGGTTGATCAGCTCCCAGTCTGCATCCTTTTCCACCGCATGCAGGAAAGCGTTGGTGACGCGGATCGAGTTGTTGGAGTTCTGCCCCGAGACCGAGGAATAGGCTTCGCTGTCCCAGTCGGTGTCATAGGTCGGGAATTCGATCGAGGTATGACCCTGTTTGGCGTAATCCAGCACCCGCTTGATATAGGTCTCCGGAATTGCGACCTTTTTCGCCTCGCGGATGGCTTTCTTCAATCCGTCGTTTTTGCTCGGTTCATAGGCATCGGCTTCCAGACCATCCCATTCACGGATCGCGGCGAAAATCCCATTCAGCATCTTCTCGTGCATCTTGGATCCGGCAACGATCGAGGCCACTTTCTGCTCTTCGATCACTTTCCACTGGATGAAATCCTCGATATCCGGGTGGTCCGCATCGACGATGACCATCTTGGCGGCGCGGCGGGTGGTGCCGCCGGATTTGATCGCGCCGGCAGCCCGGTCGCCGATCTTGAGGAAGCCCATCAGACCCGAGGATTTGCCGCCACCGGACAGGGGTTCGCCCTCGCCGCGCAGGTGGCTGAAGTTGGTACCGGTGCCGGACCCGTATTTGAACAGGCGCGCCTCACGCACCCAGAGATCCATGATCCCGCCATCGTTCACCAGATCATCGGACACGGACTGGATGAAGCAGGCATGCGGCTGGGGATGCTCATAGGCGCTGTCGGATTTGGTCAGCTTGCCGGACTTGTAGTCGACATAGTGGTGGCCCTGCGCGGGACCATCGATGCCATAGGCCCAATGCAGGCCAGTGTTGAACCACTGGGGCGAGTTGGGCGCGGCGCGCTGGGTTGCCAGCATGTAACGCATCTCGTCGTAATAGGCACGGGCGTCTTCCTCGGTCGAGAAATAGCCGCCCTTCCAGCCCCAATAGGTCCAGCCCCCGGCAAGACGGTCAAACACTTGTTTCGACGAGGTTTCTCCGCCAAATTCAACGTCATCCCCATCGGGCGCAGAGCGCCACAGGAACTCGGGCACGCCCTTCTCGCGTACCTTTTTCAGGCGGCTCGGCACACCGGCCTTGCGGAAGTATTTTTGCGCAATGACGTCGCTTGCAACCTGGCTCCATCCCGCCGGAACTTCGATGTTCTCAAGGCGGAATACGATGGTGCCATCGGGATTGCGAATCTCGGAGGTGGCCGAGATGAAATCCAGCTCCGCGTAGGCGTCCTGTCCTGACTTGGTAAACTTGCGTTCGATCTTCATGCTCTGCCCCTTTGCATTTGCTCTGTCCCGTCTTTTTGTCGGCACCCCGAAGGAGCGCCTGCGCCACGGCCAAACACAAAACAGCAGTCGGTGCATGCTTGCGAAAAAGCACGCCAGAAGGCCCCACACCTGCCCCGAACCAAGGAATCTATACTAGTGTTTAGTCTTGTTGCGACACCCAAGACCTCTACCAGATCTAGTGGCGCCGCAACTGGCCCCCACAATCTGGCGTATTCGCGACCAAAGGGTCAACGCAAAATTTACCGATTGAATACCAATTTTTTGGTTGACCGGAACGAAGGAAACCGCGGGGTCAGGATCACCCCGATTCATCCACATCCCGCATCCGCTGGCAACCGGCACCCGCCGGACATCGTTTTGTTTGGAATTTCTTTCGAAACCTAAAAGGTTTGCCGCACGAACCTCACACTCTCACCCAAAACCATTTACCACACCATCCCGTTCCGCCGTCCTGCGTTCCGCAGATTTCCGGTCGCGATGACCACACGGATACTCGTGGCTGCCGTTGCACATTCCGCACAGAAATCAGGCGGCCTGGCTCCCCCACTAAAGCCGAAACAGAAGCAAACTTGTCGCCGTTTCGCGTCACATGGTTAACATCAGGTTAACACAACATCTTGTAGCCACCAACTCCCCAACATCTATCTAGGCGTGATTCTCCCGATAAATCCGCTCTCACACACCCCAAGTTACAGCCGGGCCTGCCCACCAAAGCGGCTTTGGCACCGGCCACACCCGACCAGGCAAGACCTGAACACACCCGCGCAGATGGCGTGTGATGCGTCAGAGGAAGAATTCCAAAGAGGAGACCTACCCGGCGGACCTGTGGTCAGCTGCCTTGTAGGAGGAGGATGGTCGGGGCGGCGAGATTCGAACTCACGACCCCCTGTACCCAAAACAGGTGCGCTACCAGACTGCGCCACGCCCCGGACCGTGCGCTTTCCTAGCGGCCCCGAACTGGTTTGAAAAGCCCTAACAGGGCCAAACCGGCTGATTGGCGGAAAAAATTTCGTGTCGCAGTTGGGTGCCTGCCGTGATCCCGTAATCACGAGCGAGACCGGCGTTGATTTCAAGCACCGAAAAGACCCGATCCCCGCCAGCAATCGGGGTGAGATCAAGCGGTTTTGCATTGACGTGGACAGAGGTCACCGTTCCGGTTTCATCGACAAAGATGATGTCCAGAGGGATGTAGGTATTCTTCATCCAGAAGGCTGCCGTTGTCGGTTGATCGTAGACAAAGAGCATTCCAGCGCCACGGGGAAGCGTGTCCCGGAACATCAGCCCCTGGGCTCTTTCCTTTGCCGTATCAGCCAGCTCTATCGAAAAGGAGGCACGCCCCCAATCGCCGCGCAGATCGACACGGTCGTCCCGGCAGGCAGGATCATTTCCGGCAGTCGCGGCAATGGCAGAGGCCGCAAGCGAAGCAACACACAAGGAAACGATCCGGCCAAACCTTTGGACCCCAGACCGTCGTCTCATGGGTTATGCGTCCTCTTTGTTCTTGATGGCAGCTTCCCAGGCCATGACCTCGACAGCCATTGCGCCCCGCTTGCCGTCGATCACACGCAAGGCGAGCGCTTCACCCGGCTGCAGATCCGCAAGCCCGGATTGACGCAGAACCTCGACATGCAGAAAAACATCGTGACTGCGGCCGAACAGGTTGGCGAAACCAAATCCTTTGCCTTTATCGAACCATTTCACGCGCGCAGGCTCCAGCGGGCAGGCCTTCAGAGCCTCGGCGTCCAGATGCATGAAATCGCTCAGAACCGGAGCATCGTCGCGGGCGGGTGGCGTAATGGACAGGATTTCAACAGCCTGCACCCCACGGTCGGTGGAATGCGTGAGAATCACCACATCTGCGCCATCGGCAATCGAGCTTTGCCCGAAATTGCGCAAAACATTGACGTGAAGAAGGATATCAGGCCCGCCCGTGTCAGATACAATGAAGCCATACCCCTTGGCCGGATCAAACCACTTCACCGTGCCCTGGATTTGCCGCAAGCTGCTTTGATCGTCTGCCACTTGTTTTGGTCCGCTTTGTCTTATTTGTTTTCCCGATGCTTGATGCGCGATTTCGACATATGAGTTCAAGTTAAAAAAATTCCCCATTGTCCAGAAGTCCGCTTTCTGCATCGGTGCGCTCAGGGGTTCAGACGCTCCACACGCCACGAGTCTTGAGGACTTTCCCGACGCCAAACAAATCGATCATGGAGCCGAAACGCGCCATCGGCCCAAAACTCGATCTCCGTCGGCACAATCCGAAACCCACCCCAGAATGGCGGACGCTCGGGATCAGGCCCTTTCAATGCCGTTATTTTTGCTACCTCAGCCATCAAAGAGGCGCGGCCGGACAGAGGACGAGACTGTTTGGATGCCCAAGCTCCAAGCCTGCTTTTGAGCGAGCGAGACTTGAAATAGGCATCCGCTTGAGGGCCATCTTCACGGGTCACATGCCCCCGAACACGAATCTGCCGGCGCAGGCTTTTCCAATGCATCACAAAGGCAGCCTTGCCGGATTGTTCAATTTCCCGACCCTTTGCACTTTCGTAATTGGTGAAAAAAACAAATGCGTCTTTTTCAATTTCCTTTAGAAGAACCATACGAGCATTGGGCATCCCGTCGGGATCGACCGTAGAAAGGGCGATGGCATTGGGATCGTTCAGTTCGGTTTCCTCGGCCTCGGAAAGCCAGGACTGAGCGATCTCAAAAGGGTTTTCTCCGGCAAAAATCCCTGAGCGTTCGGACATGTAAACCTCACTATTTTCTGGGCACCCTATTCCTCTGGTTCAGGCAGTACAAGACAGCCCAATCAAGGTCCAGTCCCGGGCGCACTCGCGCCGCTTATGGCGCTCCGGATTGGCGCGTGACGCCGTCACATGGGCTCTAGCTCCATCGCCTTAGTCTCTTGAAGCAAAGGCAAGGTCATATTAAACGACCATCAGATTATTTCCTTTTCAGGCGGAGAACCTGCATGCCCAGTCAACTGCTGTCCGGCAAACGCGGCCTCATCATGGGGCTGGCCAACGACAAATCCATCGCATGGGGAATCGCCAGAGCCTGCGCGGATGCAGGCGCCGAGCTTGCCTTTTCCTATCAGGGAGAGGCCCTGAAGAAACGGGTCGATCCTCTCGCCGCTCAGCTGGGCAGCGACATTGTCCTGCCCTGCGACGTATCCGACGAAGCCTCGGTCGATGCGCTGTTCGACGCCCTGCAGGAAAAATGGGGCAAGCTGGACTTTGTTGTCCATGCCATCGGGTTTTCCGACAAGAACGAGCTGCGCGGGCGTTATGTCGACACCAGCCGCGACAACTTCCAGATGACCATGGACATCTCGGTCTACTCCTTCACCGCAGTGGCCCGCCGCGCCGAAAAGCTGATGAGCGATGGCGGCTCGATGCTGACGCTGACCTACTACGGAGCCGAGCAGGTCATGCCTCACTACAATGTCATGGGTGTTGCGAAGGCCGCTCTTGAAGCTTCGGTGAAATACCTGGCCGAGGATCTGGGCAAGGACGGGATCCGCGTCAATGCCATCTCGGCCGGCCCGATCAAGACCCTGGCTGCCAGCGGCATCGGCGATTTCCGCTACATCATGAAATGGAACGAGTACAACTCGCCCCTCCGCCGCAACGTGACGATCGATGACGTTGGCAAATCCGCCCTTTATTTGCTGTCGGATCTGTCCTCCGGTGTGACAGGTGAAAACCTGCACGTGGATGCAGGCTATCACGTAGTCGGCATGAAGGCAGTGGATGCCCCCGACATCACCAAATAAGCCATATCCGGGCCGCGACAGACTGCGCGCTGCCCCTTCTGCCTGACGCCATCACCTTCGGAGCTAGACGCAAGATGACCGATCGCCTGCCACACGAGAAAGGGTTTCACATCAGCTGGGACCAGATCCATCGGGACAGCCGCGCCCTTGCCTGGCGCCTGGATGGTCAGGGACCGGACGATGGCGCATGGCGCGCGGTCGTCGCCATCACCCGCGGTGGCATGGCGCCCGCAATGATCGTCAGCCGCGAACTGGACATCCGCACCGTGGATACCATCTCGGTGAAATCCTACCACCATCAGTCCCAGGGGGCGGCGCAGGTTCTGAAAGCACCGGACAAGGCCCTGATGGGGGACGGTGAAGGCATTCTTGTGATCGACGATCTGGTGGACAGTGGCAAGACCCTTGAACTGGTGCGCCAGATGTACCCCAAGGCGCATTTCGCGACCGTCTATGCCAAACCCAAGGGACGTCCGATGGTGGACACCTTCATCACCGAGGTAAGCCAGGACACCTGGATCTTCTTCCCCTGGGACATGGCCCTGCAATACGTGGAACCTTACCGCGGCACCGACTGAGGTCGACTGCCTCCTGTTCCGGCTCAAGGCCCTGTCAGCGCGCCCCCGTGGCGCGCTTTTTCTTGAGCGTTCCGCCTGCCCATGTCACACAGTTCGGCGCAGGCATTGCCACGCGCCACCAGAGACGGCCTTTTGATCACAGAAAGACACCCATGACACCCTCCAGCATTTCCGCACCGGCCCACCATATTGCCAGCACCGAGGCGACCTTTTGCTCTCCGATCGTGGAATCGCGGCGCTGGCTTGATGGTGTAGACTTTCCCGCCTCCCGTCCGCTGATCAACGTCAGCCAGGCGGCCCCGACCGAGATGCCGCCCGAAGGGCTGCGTCAGGCGATGGCCGAGGCGGCGCTCACACAGGTCGATGCGCATCTTTACGGCCCCGTTCTAGGCCGTGACGACCTGAGGGAAGCCCTGGCCGCGCAGATTTCCAGCCTCTACGGCGGCGCGGTCACTAGGCAGCACATTGGCATTACCTCGGGCTGCAACCAGGCTTTTGCGGCCAGCATTGCGGCCCTGTGCACCAAGGGGGACGAGGTGATCATTCCCGTGCCCTGGTATTTCAACCACAAAATGTGGCTCGACATGTCCGGCGTTGCGGCTGTGCCTTTGCAGGTGGGCGCGGATATGGTGCCTGACCCCAAGGCGGCAGCGGCCCTGATCACGCCCCAGACCCGTGCCATCGTTCTTGTCACCCCGAACAATCCCTGCGGCGTCGAATACCCAGCCGGGATCGTAAGCGCCTTTTTCGACCTCGCCCGGCAGCATGGTCTGTCGCTGATCCTGGATGAGACCTACCGCGATTTCGACAGCCGCGAGGGCGCGCCGCACGAGCTGTTCCAGGACCCGTCATGGGACGACACGCTCATTCACCTTTATTCCTTCTCCAAAGCCTACCGGCTGACCGGGCATCGCGTCGGAGCCATCGCGGCGAGCACCGGCAGATTGTTCGAGATTGAAAAGTTCCTCGATACCGTGACCATATGCCCGGCCCAGCTGGGCCAGATCGGAGCCCACTGGGGTCTGCAAAACCTGCAAGCCTGGCTGGCCGGTGAGCGGCAGGAGATTCTGGATCGCAAGGCCGCGATTGAGGACGGTTTTCACCGGCTTGCCGACAAGGGCTGGTCTCTTTTGGGATGCGGCGCCTATTTTGCCTATATTGAACATCCGTTTCAGCACTCATCGGAAGAGCTCGCCAAACGTCTGGTTCGGGAATGCTCTGTCCTGATGCTGCCGGGAACCATGTTCATGCCCGCAGGCGACCCCGGCGGCGCCCGTCAGTTCCGAATTGCCTTTGCCAATGTGGACCGGGCCGGGATCACGACGCTGTTCGACCGGCTGGCGGCCTTCGACCCAACATAGCTCTGCGAGCGATACCTGCCCTTGCCTGCGCGACAAGTTCTTGCTCCTGCTGGGGCGGCAGCGTATGCAGAAGCCCGAAGTGACAAATGGCACCCCCTGCCCGCCGCACCCCGGCGAAGGCGGGGCGGGCAGCAGGTAGGAACGAGGGCACTATGGCCGCTGGCATAAAAAATCTATCACGAACCTTTGTCTGGATCCTCATGGGGATGCTGATCGTGGGGCTCGCCGGGTTTGGCGCGGTCAATTTTTCCGGTTCAATGACATCCGTTGCCCTGGTCGGTGAACGCGAGGTCTCGGTCGATGCCTACATGCGGGAACTTCAGCGTGAACAGCAGGCCATTCAGGCCCAGACCGGTCAGGCCATGCCGATGTCGCAGCTTACCGCCATGGGCCTCGATCAGGTCGTCCTTGGCCGCCTGATCACCCTTGCCTCTATCGACAACGAGGTAGACCAGCTTGGCATCTCGATCGGTGACGAAAACCTGCTGGAAGAACTGACCAAGGTTTCGGCCTTCCAGAACGCCAGCGGCCAGTTTGATCGCGAAGCCTACCGATTTGCCCTTGATAATGCAGGTTTCAGCGAGTCCGAATTCGAGGATGATCTGCGCCGAGAGGCCGCACGCACCCTGGTGCAGGGCGCCATCATGTCCGGTGCACGGATGCCCGCGACCATGGCGGATACGCTGGTAGCCTACATCGGCGAGCGTCGCAGCCTTACCTATGTCTCCATCCCCACGGCCACGGTGCCACTGACGATGCAGATGCCCGGCGATGAAGAGCTGAAAGCCTTTTATGACGCCAACATCGATCGTTTCACCCTGCCCGAGACCAAAGTGTTGACCTATGTTCACCTCAGCCCGGAGATGCTGCTCGACACGGTCGAGGTGGACGAGGACGCGCTCCGCGCGCTCTATGAGGAGCGTACCTCCGAATACAACATCCCCGAGCGCCGCCTGGTCGAACGGCTTGTCTTTGCCAGTCAAGAGAGCGCCGCAAGCGCAAAGGCCCAGCTCGATGTGGGCGGCACAACCTTCGAAGTTCTGGTCCAGGATCGCGGTCTCTCTCTTGCCGATGTGGATCTTGGTGATGTGACCGAGACCGAGCTGTCTGAGGCTGGCGGGCAGGTTTTCGCGGCGGAGATCGGCGCGGTCGTCGGCCCCTTGCCCTCTGACCTTGGCCCGGCCCTTTACAGGGTCAATGGCGCTCTTGAGGCGCGGCTCACCACCTTTGAAGAGGCCAGAGACGAGCTGCGCGATGAGCTCGCCGCAGACCGCGCGCGCCGCTTGATTGAACAGCAGGCCGAGCCGATCGAAGACATGCTGGCCGGCGGCGTTACGCTGGAAGAGATTGCCGATCAGTCCGATGCCCAACTCGGTTCACTGAACTGGACCGGCCTGAACAGCGACGCCATCGCCGCCTATGACGGATTCCGCTCGGCGGCCGAACAGGTCACCGTCGAAGACTTCCCCTCGGTCGATTTCCTGGAGGACGGCAGCCTGTTCGCCCTGCGCCTCGATGAAGTCCTGCCGCCGCGCCCGGAACCCTTTGAAGACGCAGGCGAAGCCGTCTTCCAGGCCTGGAACGACAACCGCGCAACCGAGGCTGTCGCCGCCCAGGCCCAAGAGCTTATGACACAGGTCGAAGAGGCCGGAGCCTTCCCCGAAGACCGTGACGTAAAGACCGAAACCGCGCAGACCCGCACGGCCTATATCGACGGAACACCGGCTGAAATGATGATTGCCGCCTTCGAGATGCAGCCAGGCGAGGTGCGCGTCGTCTCGGACGAGAACGGCGCTGTCGTTCTGCGCCTGGATGAGGTCCTGCCTGCCGAAGACAGCCCGGAAATGCAGATGCTGCAACAGGCACTGGGCACCCAGCTCGATCAGGCGATCTCTCAAGCCCTGTTCGAAGCCTTTGCTCAGGACGCCCAGATCCGCGCCGCACCGCGGGTCGACCAGCAGGCACTGAATGCCGTCAAGTCCAGCTTCCAGTAACGATACAGACCCAGGCACATCGACATGGCTTTGACCCCGGATTTCGACAGTTTCGCCGCAGCCTATGACGCGGGTGAAAACCAACTGGTCTATACCCGCCTCGCCGCAGATCTTGATACCCCGGTGTCCTTGATGCTGAAACTGACCGGCGCGCAGAAAGATGCGTTCATGCTGGAATCCGTGACCGGCGGTGAGGTGCGCGGGCGCTATTCCATTATCGGGATGAAGCCCGATCTGGTCTGGCGCTGCCGGGGTGAACGTTCCGAGATCAACCGCTCCGCGCGCTTTGATGCCGAAGCCTTCGCAGCCGAGGACGGAAACCCGCTGGACAATCTGCGCACGCTGCTCGCCGAAAGCCGGATCGATCTTCCCGAAGACCTTCCGCAGGCTGCCGCGGGTCTGTTCGGCTATCTCGGCTATGACATGGTGCGCCTTGTCGAACATCTGCCGAATGTGAACCCGGATCCGCTGGGCCTGCCCGATGCCATCATGATGCGCCCCTCGGTGGTTGCCGTTCTGGACGGCGTCAAGGGAGAGGTCACCGTCGTCTCGCCCGCCTGGGCGGCCGCTGGACAGTCGGCCAAGGCCGCCTATGCGCAGGCTGCAGAGCGGGTGATGGATGCGGTCCGCGATCTGGAACGCGCGATGCCAGCCGAGACCCGCGATCTGGGCGATGCTGATGAAGTGGCTCCGCCGGTCAGCAACTTTTCCAAATCCGGCTACATGGAAGCGGTTGAAAAGGCCAAGGAATACATCCGCGCAGGTGACATCTTCCAGGTGGTGCCCGCTCAGCGCTGGAAGCAGGACTTCCCGCTGCCACCCTTTGCTCTGTATCGCTCGCTGCGGCGCACGAACCCGTCGCCCTTCATGTTCTATTTCAACTTTGGCGGCTTCCAGGTCATCGGTGCCAGCCCCGAGATCCTGGTCCGGGTCTTTGGCAAGGAAGTCACCATCCGTCCCATCGCCGGCACCCGCCCGCGCGGGGCCACCCCGGAAGAGGACAAGGCGCTTGAGGCAGATCTGCTGGCCGACAAAAAAGAGCTGGCCGAGCATCTGATGCTTCTGGATCTGGGGCGCAACGATACGGGTCGTGTCTCAAAGATCGGAACCGTGCGCCCGACCGAAAAATTCATCATCGAGCGGTACAGCCACGTGATGCATATCGTTTCGAACGTCGTGGGCGAATTGGACGACGACAAGGACGCGCTTGACGCTTTCTTTGCCGGAATGCCAGCGGGCACGGTCTCAGGTGCACCAAAAGTGCGGGCGATGGAGATCATCGACGAGCTGGAGCCGGAAAAGCGCGGCGTTTATGGCGGCGGAGTGGGCTATTTCTCGGCGGGCGGCGACATGGACATGTGTATCGCCCTGCGCACGGCCATCGTTCAGGATCAGACGCTCTACATTCAGGCCGGTGGCGGCGTTGTGTATGATAGTGACCCCGAGGCCGAGTATATGGAAACCGTGCATAAATCCAATGCGATCCGCCGCGCGGCGGCAGATGCCGCGCGCTTTGCCGGGCGCGGCAACCGCTGAGAAAGGCGGGCGCAAGACAGCGCGACTTGCTGCAGGGGATTATTCGGCGCTGTCTCTCAGATTGGCGGCAAGGCTGGCCGATACCGGTACCAGGGCCACGCGGCTGGCGCGGTCCTGCAACCCCCACAGCAAAAGCGCCGAAATCGTGTCGGGCTGCAACCGGCCCAGCATGATCACCGCGCCCTCCTGCCCCGCGCGAAAGGCGGCCTGATCGAGGAACCTGCGCATGGCGCGCGGGTTTTGTCCGGCGCCGTCAAAGTCACGGAAGACAACCCCGGCCGGGATCCCCTCCCGCAGCGCAAGCTTCTGGACCGTATTGAGGCCACTGTTTTGCAAGAGGAGGCCGTATCCGGCCGCCTGAGCCACATCAGACACCTGATCCGCCAATGGCCTCGTCCCTTGCACCCCTGTCTTGACCCCTTCGAGGAAGGCCACCGCCTCTGGCAGGCGGTCCCGCCAGACTGCAAGGGCGGTCTCTGCATCCTGCGGCTGCGCCTCGCGCGGCAGATCCGCCAGGATCAAAACCTCAAACCCGGCCGCCCGGTGTGCCGCCATTTTCTCAGCCGCGCGCGGGTCTTCGGGATCAATGGCAAAGCTCAGGGGATAGGGAAATTCCGCCAGGGCTTCGGCTCCGACGGCGTTTGCATCATCGATCAGTACGATGGACATCAGGGGGCGTCCGTCGCTGCCATCGAATGGCGCAGCGAAGGCTTCAAATGGCGCCAGTTGTGGCACTTCACGATTTGCAGCGGCCTCCTCGGCCCCGTCCCGTTCTGTCAGAGGGCGCACACGGGTCCCGATCTGAGGCCCATCAGCGCGATCGGGGGCATCCGCCGTGGGCAGGCCGGCGATCCGATCCGATCCGCCATCGTCCAGCGGCCCGGTTCCGGTGTCCGGCTGTTCTCTTTCTGCATCTTGCTCGGATGGAGCAGTCTGCCCCTCCGGCGCAGGGGCTTCGAAGCTGATCACCGGAGGCGCGGTCGGCGCGGGCGCGGTGCCCAGAGACGGCATCGAGATGGCGGGCACGCTGGGCGCACCG
Source organism: Phycobacter sedimenti (assembly GCF_038148855.1). Taxonomy (NCBI): domain Bacteria; kingdom Pseudomonadati; phylum Pseudomonadota; class Alphaproteobacteria; order Rhodobacterales; family Roseobacteraceae; genus Phycobacter; species Phycobacter sedimenti. The sequence goes on from NZ_JBBVGR010000001.1 coordinate 181,934, forward strand.
GCAGGGGGCCTGTCCTGCCCGACAGCAATCTGTGGGCGATCCGTTTCCTCCGCAGCTTCAGTTGGTGCCTCGGGCACATCCGCCTCGGATCCGGAAGGCGCAGGCGCGGGCTGGGTTGATACTACAACGTCATCCTCCCCGGTGAGCGTTTCCGGCAGGGCAACCGGCTCCCCGGTCCCGCTGGCGCTGGTCGGTTCAGAGGGCGCCGCTGGCTGATCCGGAAGCGCAGATTCGCCACTTCCGGCAACCTCTCCCGGCAAGGCGAGTTCGGGCCGCGAGGCAGTCTGTGTATCGGCCGCATTGATCCCGCTGACATCGTCAACAGGTGCCGTACTGGGCGCCACCGGGGCCGCCTCGACCAGATCGGCATCCGTGGCAGGGCTTTCGATGGGTGCAGCCGTGCTCGGCTCTGGCGCGACACCCGCATCCGGTTCGGTCACGCTGACGCGCACCTGCGACGGCAACGGCGTGGACAAAGACCACATGGCCGCACCGCAAACGGCCACCAATGTTCCGATACTGACACCGCCCAGAAAGCCTCGCATGCCCGTTTTGCCTCTCAATTCTTTGGTCCGGCCCGCTACACGCCCCACCTGCCCGGATCCGCCCGGGCAATTGTGCCAAAACCGCACCCTACCCTTGACGCTGGACGGCAAGCCTGAACATGTATGTCGCAACAACTATACTGCGGCGCAAGCCCTGCCCGCCACCCTTAAAAGAGCCTGCCAAGATGTTGCTGCTGATCGACAACTACGATTCCTTTACCTACAACCTTGTGCACTATCTGGGCGAACTCGGCGCAACGCTGGATGTGCGCCGCAATGACACGCTCGATGTGCAGGAAGCGATGGCTCTGAGGCCTGCCGGCATTCTCCTCAGCCCCGGCCCCTGCGATCCCGATCAGGCCGGGATCTGCCTGCCGCTCACACTGGCTGCTGCCGAGGCGGGGATCCCGCTGATGGGGGTCTGCCTTGGGCATCAGACAATCGGTCAAGCCTTTGGCGGCAAAGTGGTGCGGTGCCATGAAATCGTTCACGGCAAGATGGGACAGGTCCATCACAAAGGTAAGGGGCTGTTTGCAGGGCTCCCCTCGCCCTTTGAGGCGACCCGCTATCATTCGCTGGTCGTGGATCGAGAGACCCTGCCCGATTGCCTTGAAATCACCGCGGAGCTGGAAGACGGAACCATCATGGGGCTGCAACACCGGGATCTGCCGATCCATGGCGTCCAGTTCCATCCAGAATCGATTGCTTCGCAACACGGCCATGCGCTGCTGCAGAACTTCCTGAACGAGATGAAGGTGCCCGCATGAGCGACCAGATGAAGCCGCTGATCAATGCCGCTGCCGAACGCCCCCTGACCCGCGCGGAGGCGGAAGAGGCCTTTGCAATGCTGTTCGAGGGCGAAGCCACACCCAGCCAGATGGGCGGCCTGCTGATGGCGTTGCGCACCCGCGGCGAAACCGTCGATGAATACGCTGCGGCTGCCGCCGTGATGCGCTCCAAGTGCAATGCGGTGCGCGCGCCCGAAGGCGCGATCGACATCGTCGGCACCGGTGGCGATGGCAAGGGCACGCTCAACATCTCGACCGCAACGGCCTTTGTAGTTGCCGGGGCAGGCACGGTAGTTGCCAAGCATGGGAACCGCAACCTCAGCTCGAAATCCGGTGCAGCGGATGCGCTTGGCCAAATGGGAATCAAGGTCATGGTCGGCCCGCAAGTAGTTGAAAAATCCATAAATGAGGCGGGTATCGGCTTTATGATGGCGCCGATGCATCACCCGGCGATTGCCCATGTGATGCCCACCCGGCAAGAGCTTGGAACCCGGACGATATTCAATATCCTTGGTCCGCTGACCAACCCCGCAGGCGTGAAACGGCAGTTGACCGGCGCCTTTTCCCGCGCCCTGATCCGCCCAATGGCAGAGACGCTTCAGCAGCTTGGATCGACCCGCGCCTGGCTGGTACATGGATCGGACGGCACCGATGAGTTGACCATTACGGGCATCAGCTGGGTCTCTGCGCTTGAAGAAGACGGCAGAATCCGCGACGTTGAACTCCATCCCGAAGATGCGGGCCTGCCCGTTCACCCCTTCGAAGAGATTTTGGGCGGCACGCCGGAGGAAAACGCAACCGCCTTCCGCGCTCTTCTGGATGGCGCGCCCTCGGCCTATCGCGACGCGGTTCTTCTCAACAGTGCCGCGGCGCTTGTGGTTGCCGGGGACGCGAGCGATCTTCGAGAAGGTGTTGAAAAAGCACGTGAAAGCATCGACAGCGGCGCCGCGAAAGACAAGATCGTCGCCGTTGCCCGGATCACTTCCGAGGCATCCTGATGCCTCAGCCAGACCGGCTTGGCGCGTGGGCGGACCTGCCGTTCTTTGCAACCCGCTGGCCACAGATCGAGGCCAAGCTGGCGCGGGAGAGCAAAGAGATCCTGCCTCCGGGCTCGCAACGGTTCGCGGCGCTTGAGCTGACCCGACCAGATGACGTGCGCGTGGTGATCCTCGGTCAGGACCCCTATCCGACCCCTGGTCATGCCCATGGGCTGGCCTTTTCGGTAGAACCGGATGTGCGCCCCCTGCCCCGCTCCCTGTCCAATATTTTCAAGGAACTGGAGGCGGATCTTGGTGTCTCGCGGCAGAATGGTGATCTGCGGGGATGGGCGCGACAAGGGGTTTTGTTGCTCAATACGTCCCTGAGCGTCCCCGCGGGCGAGGCGAATGGGCACAAAGATCTGGGCTGGGATCACCTCGCTCAAGAGGTGCTTGAGCGCACATCAGGGCAGCCAACGGCCTATGTCCTGTGGGGAAAACAGGCGCAAAGGCTTGAAAAACACCTTAATCCGGGCGATCACCTGATCCTGAAGAGTGCGCACCCCTCGCCGCTGTCGGCGCGGCGCGGATTCTTTGGATCGCGGCCGTTCTCGGCAATCAACACCTGGCTGCAGACCCGTGGCCACGCGCCCATCGACTGGGCCGCCTGACAGGAGGCTATGCAATGACGGAAAACGTGCTCGACAAGATAAAGGCCTACAAGCTGGAGGAAGTCGCCGCCGACAAGGCCGCCGTTCCCCTCGCAGAGGTCGAGGCCGCTGCGCGCGAGGCCTCTCCGGTGCGCGGGTTCGCCAAGGCACTGATTGCCGCCAGCCGCCAGGGCTACGGGCTGATCGCAGAGATCAAGAAAGCCAGCCCTTCCAAGGGATTGATCCGCGAAGACTTCGATCCAGCCACCCTCGCACAGGCCTATGAACAAGGGGGCGCGACCTGTCTCTCCGTTCTGACGGACACCCCGAGTTTTCAGGGCGCGAAACCCTTTCTGACCGAGGCGCGCGATGCCTGCGCCCTGCCCGCCCTGCGCAAGGATTTCATGTATGATCCCTATCAGGTGGCCGAGGCGCGTGCGCTGGGAGCCGACTGCATCCTGATCATCATGGCATCTGTGTCGGATGCTCAGGCGAAGGAACTGGAAGACTGCGCCCTGGAATGGGACATGGATGTGCTGCTGGAAGTGCATAACGCCGAAGAGCTGGAGCGCGCCTGCGCGTTGAAGTCGCCTTTGATGGGCATCAACAACCGCAACCTCAAGACCTTCGAGACCACCCTGGACACGACCCGGGATCTGTCGCGCCGGGTGCCCGCCGACCGCACGATCGTCTGTGAAAGCGGCCTGTTCACGCCCAAGGACCTGTCGGACATGGCACGATATGGCGCCCGAACCTTCCTAATCGGTGAAGCCCTGATGCGGCAGGAGGATGTCGCCGCCGCAACCCGGCAACTGCTGGCCAACCCGTTGACCCCGGGAGGCATGTGATGGCGCTGACGCATTTTGACGGCAAGGGCGATGCCCATATGGTGGATGTCTCGGACAAGGCGGTCACCTCGCGCATTGCAACCGCAGAAGGCCACATCCGGATGGCCCGCGAGACCTTTGACATCATTTCGGAAGGGCGCGCCAAGAAGGGTGATGTCCTGAGCGTTGCCCGACTGGCCGGCATCATGGGCGCCAAGAAAACGCCAGAGCTTATTCCCCTGTGCCATCCCCTTCCGGTGACCAAGGTGGCGGTTGAACTGACGCTGGACCCGGAGCTACCAGGCGTCCGTATCGAGGGCACGGTCAAGACCACCGGCCAGACCGGGGTCGAGATGGAGGCCCTCACCGCTGTCTCCACCGCCGCGCTCACCGTCTATGACATGGCCAAGGCCGTGGACAAGGCGATGGAGATCGGGGGCATTCGCGTGATCCTGAAAGATGGCGGAAAATCAGGTCGGTACGAGGCGTAAATGATCCCAGTCAGCGAAGCCCTTGCGCATCTTCTGAACCTGGTCTCACCGCTTGAGCCAGAGATGATCCCCTTGGCAGAAGCTGCTGGCCGCGTCCTTGCCCGCGACGTGGTCGCGCGGCGCGATCAGCCTCCCTTCTCTGCTTCTGCTATGGATGGCTATGCGGTAAAAGGCGCCGAGGTGGAACTGCACGCCATGTTCAAGGTGATTGGCGAAGCGGCTGCCGGTCATCGCTTTGACGGCGTCGTTGGCGCCGGTCAGGCGGTGCGCATCTTCACCGGCGCGCCCATCCCCGAAGGCGCAGGTTTTGTCGTCATTCAGGAGGATGTGACTCGCAAGGGCGATCTGATCACCATCACGGACGAGCCCGGAGATGGCGACAATATCCGCCCGCGTGGCGGAGACTTTTTCGACGGCGAAACCGTTTCGGCGCCTCGTCGGCTGACGCCATCGGACATTGCCCTGCTTGCCGCGATGAACATTGCCGAAGTTCCCGTTACCCGGCGGCCCGAGGTCGCCTTGATCTCGACCGGAGATGAGCTGGTGATGCCCGGCAGCTCGCCCGGTCCCGATCAGATCATCGCCTCGAACACCTTTGGTCTGAAAGCCTTGCTCGAAGGTCTCGGGGCGCATGTTCGCATCCTGCCCATAGCCAAGGATACGATTGGATCGCTGAAAACCGCCTTTTCGCTGGCGACCGGCGCGGACCTCGTGGTCACCATCGGCGGCGCCTCTGTCGGTGATCACGACCTGGTTGCCGATGTGGCACAGGATCTTGGCATGGAGCGGTCCTTCTACAAGGTCGCGATGCGGCCGGGCAAACCCCTCATGGCGGGCCGCATGGGAACCGCTGTGATGGTCGGTCTCCCCGGGAACCCGGTGTCCGCGATGGTCTGTGGCCATGTCTTCCTGGCTCCGATGGTCAAAACCATGTTGGGCGCATCGGTTGTACAGGCTCCGCTGCTCAAAGCGCGGCTGGAGGCCCCTCTTGGCAAGAACGGCCCGAGAGAGCATTACATGCGCGCAACTCTGTCTGAAGACGGGCAGATCCACGCGTTTGACCGCCAGGACAGTTCTCTCTTGTCTGTTCTGGCCCAGGCAAATGCGCTCTTGGTGCGGCCACCGCACGATCCCGACCGCCATGTCGGAGATACAGTGGACTATCTGCCCCTCTGATCGGATCCGTCCCCCTTCAATCATGAAGCTTGTGCAAAAGCTCCAGAGCAAGCTCCGGGCTCAGTTGACACAAATCGTGAACAGGAGTAGAACAAAGTAACACAAACTGGCGCAGAGGGACGGACATGCTGACACAAAAGCAATTGGATCTATTGGAATTCATTCACGCCCGGATGCAGAAGGACGGCGTTCCGCCCAGCTTTGATGAGATGAAGACTGCACTGGATCTGCGGTCGAAGTCCGGGATTCACCGGCTGATCACCGCGCTTGAGGAGCGGGGTTTCATCCGTCGCCTGGCTCACCGGGCGCGGGCGATCGAAATCCTGCGTCTTCCTGACTCCCTCGGTGGTCGCGGCCGCGGCCAGTTTGCCCCAAGCGTCATCCCTGGGGGGCTATCGGGCGGGAACACAGGGGCCGCCCAGGGGGCGGACCTTTCTGCACCATCCGTTGCCACTGCGCAGGAATTGCCCCTGATGGGACGCATTGCTGCCGGTGTCCCGATTGAAGCGATCAGTCAGATTTCCAGAAGGATCAGCGTCCCCAGCTCTATGCTGAACGCGAATGGTGCCCACTATGCATTGGAGGTGCGCGGGGACTCCATGATCGATGCCGGGATCAACGACGGCGACATCGTAGTCATCCGCGAAACGGACACCGCAGACGATGGAGACATCGTGGTGGCGCTTGTCGAAGGCCACGAAGCCACGTTGAAAAAGCTCTTTCGCCGCAACAACACCATCGAACTGGAAGCGGCGAACCCGGCCTACCAGACACGCTGCTATCCGGCCGATCAGGTCAAGGTTCAGGGACGGCTGGTTGGGCTTATTCGCAGCTATTAAGGGGCGCCTTAGCCAGGGCACGGCCGGATACTTCCCTGCACCGGATCATCGTTCTCGCGACCGTGGCTGCTGATGCTGTTGTGCGAAACCGGTCAGGAGCCGCGCGTGCGCCCTTGCGGGTTGCGGGCCGTCTGCCGGGTGCATCCTTCTTTCACGGCAATCCCTTCAGGATCAAGGTTTGTGGCAGGTACTCCGAACCCGAATGGAGGGTCCACAGGCGCGTTCCGGCAACCTGCCGAGCAGTGGTGATCCTCCCTTCGGCATCAATGCTCAGACTGCCGGTACTGCGCAAGGTTCCGGGCCCCAACACCAGACATGGGCCGCTGAGGTCGATATCGACGGTCGTCACAACGATGTCTCGGGCGTCACAGTGACCGAGCCGATCTGCCGCGCGCTTCCCGAACGCGTGGACAAGGCGAAAATCTCCCAGCTGAGCATTCGGAAGCATTGAGGCCTTCCTGTGCGTGGTTTCACTGGATGCCTTGCCCGCCCATCTGCCGAAGGCCTGTTTCTGGCTGACGCGATCTCCATCGTTTTCCAACCAGACCCGGGCAGCGAACCCCTGCCCTTTTTCGCGTGACAGGGCACGCCCCTCTGACCCCAAGACTCCGACCAGCCCTCCATCGGGCGCAACAAGAACCAACGGGCGCAGGCTCTGGCTCCACACCGCCAAGGCCAGGGTGATCGGCAAGAGCCCCGCGAACCTGAACCATCCCTGCCAGATCAGCACAAACAGCCCGCCCAACGAGATCAGGGGCAGGACCACCCCACTTGGCTGCACGATCGCGCCCTGAGCTCCGGGTATATCGGAGATGACTGCAGCAACCGCCAATATCCAGCGCAACCCGGAATCAAGCACCGCCAGGGCAAGTCCTTCGAGGCCAAAAGGAAGCAAGACCAGCGACATGACTGCGGCCGGAACCACGACTGCTCCCATTATGGGAACAGACAGAAGGTTGGCCGGCAGCCCGTAGTGGGCCAACGTATTGAAATGCGCCGCGCCAAACGGTGCGGTGGCAAGTCCTGCCACCAGCGAGGACAGGATCAGGGCCGTCACGGGGCGTAGCCAATCTGGCCCGAGGGACAGTCTCCTGTCGCTGATCCATGCAAAAACGCCGACAAGGGCCGCAGTTGCGGCAAAACTCATCTGGAAGCCGGGACTGAGAAGGCTTTCCGGGCGGCGCAGCAACACCAGGGTTGCCGCCACCGCCACCGCACGCAGGGAAATGGCCCGCCGATCCATGAGCACGGCACCAAACATCACCGCCACCATCAGAAATGCGCGCTCGGTTGCGACGTTTCCTCCTGACAAAGCTAGGTATCCCGCTGCCGCCACCAGGGCCACTGCCGCAGCAACCTTCTTGATATTCACCCTCAGGGCAAGTGGCGGCACCAGGCACAGACCAAACCGCAAGGAGCCGAAGACGAACCCCGCTACAAGCCCCATGTGCAACCCGGATATGGCCAGAAGGTGCGCCAGATTGCTGGCCCGCAGATCCTCGAGGGTGGCCTGGCTTACACCACTGCGATCGCCGGTGGTGATGGCAGCGGCAATGGCTCCGACTTCACCTGGAAGACGGTGATGGAGAAACGAGGTAATCTTGCTGCGGATATGTGAAACTCCGCTCTCGGCTACGGCCGGGGCAAGGGTCAGGACTGCGACGCGGGAGTACCCGCTGGCGCCAAGTTGCGCGAACCATGCGTGGCGTCGAAAATCAAAGCCCCCCGGCTCCACCGGCCCCTGAGGTGGCATCAGATGGGCGGTTGTGGCCACCTGTGCGCCAATTTCGGGCAAGTCGCTGTCCGCAAGAACCGAAATCCGCACATGGACAGGCGTTCTTTCGATGGGCACGTTTTTCAAACGCACATCCGCCAGTGTCAGGCGCAAGAGATCCCGGCCAGACCGGTCAATTTCGACAAGACGCCCCTCAACCGGACCATAGTACCGGAAACCCAGAACAGGCGCTTCGACCGCATGACTGCGCAGCCCCGCAACCAGGACTCCGAGACAGGTGATAAGGATGGCCCGCGCAAGCAGTCCAAGGCCATGGGGGAGAAACGCAAACAGCACGGCCGCTCCGCCAAGCATTGCGACACCGCCATATGCAGCGATGCCCGGCTCGACAGGCAGTGCAAAATAGACCCCTATTCCAAGCCCCAGAAACACCGGCCCCCAGGCCAGCAGATGTCCCCTTTGAACCTGTAGCAGCTGGTCGAGGATACGCATCATTCCCATGCTTGCTCCTGACCCTTCGGGTGGGTAGACAGGCTGAAACGCTACTCCTCTTATGGTTTCCAAAAGGTAAATCGCCCCTATGTCCACACCGGTCGTCACCCGTTTCGCCCCCTCGCCCACCGGCTTTTTGCACATCGGCGGCGCGCGTACCGCGCTGTTCAACTGGCTTTATGCCCGGGGGCGCGGCGGACAGTTCCTGCTGCGAATCGAGGATACCGACAGGGAACGCTCCACCCCCGAAGCGACGGCGGCCATTCTTCAGGGGCTGGAATGGCTCGGCCTCGATCACGACGGCGATGTGGTCAGTCAATTCGCCCGCGCGGACCGTCATGCCGAGGTCGCCCATCAGCTGCTGGCCGAGGGCAAGGCGTATAAATGCTTTGCAACACAGGAAGAGATTGCGGCCTTTCGCGACGCGGCTCGGGCCGAGGGCAAATCCACCCTCTATCGCTCGCCCTGGCGCGATGCAGATCCGGCCAGCCATCCGGATGCTCCCTACGTGGTGCGCATCAAGGCACCGCAGGACGGCACCACCGTCATTCACGATGAGGTCCAGGGAGATGTAACCATCCGCAACGACCAGCTGGACGATATGGTCCTTCTCCGCTCGGATGGAACGCCTGTCTACATGCTGGCCGTGGTGGTGGACGATCACGATATGGGAGTGACCCATGTGATCCGGGGTGATGATCACCTCAACAACGCCGCACGCCAGATGACGATCTATCAGGCCATGGGCTGGGATGTACCGGTCTGGGCCCATATTCCTCTGATCCACGGGCCGGACGGCAAGAAGCTGTCCAAACGCCACGGCGCCCTCGGTGCGCAGGAATACCAGGCCATGGGTTATCCGGCAGCTGGTATGCGCAATTACCTGGCCCGCCTTGGCTGGAGCCACGGGGATGATGAGTTTTTCACCGACGCGCAGGCGCGCGACTGGTTTGACCTTGGTGGAATCGGCAAAAGCCCTGCCCGGTTTGACACCAAGAAGCTCGAAAGCCTCTGTGGTCAGCATATCGCCGTTGGCGATGACGCTGCATTGCGGCAGGAAATCGAGGCCTATCTGGCCGCTGCCGGAGAGCCTGCTTTGACTGACGCTCAGTCAAATGATCTTGAACGCGCCATGTACTGCCTCAAGGACCGGGCAAAGACTTTTCCAGAACTCCTTGAAAAGGCCCATTTTATTCTGGCGTCGCGCCCGCTTGAGGCGGATGAGAAAGCCGCAAAGGCGCTCGCATCTGTATCCGACGGTATACTGAAAGAATTGACGCCGCAGTTGCAAAGTGCTAGCTGGACGCGAGACGATCTGGAGGCGCTTCTCAACGCATTTGCGGAAGCACATGATACCAAGTTCGGAAAGCTGGCTGGACCCTTGCGGGCCGCCCTTGCAGGCCGCGCGGTAACGCCTTCGGTGTTCGATATGATGCTTATTCTGGGCCGCGACGAGACACTGGCCCGATTGACCGACGCAGCAGGCTGACCCCAGTCCTTAACCCTTGGGTAAGCCTGTTCCGATACGACCTCACCTGCGCGATGCCTCGCGCGGGTGCTGCCTGCCCAAAGCCCGGATGATTTCCGGGTTTTTGCGCCTGTAACAGGAAGGGACATCTATGACCGATTCAAACAAGACAGCCCAGCTCAGCCTGAATGGCGAAACCTACGAGCTTCCCATTTTCTCTCCGACGGCCGGGCCAGATGTTCTGGATATCCGCAAGCTTTACGCCCAGGCCGGCGTCTTTACTTACGATCCGGGCTTCACCTCGACCGCAAGCTGCGACAGCACCATCACCTTCATCGACGGCGGCAAGGGCGAACTGCTGCACCGCGGTTACCCGATCGACCAGCTGGCCTCGCAGTCGCATTACCTCGAGGTCTGCTACCTGCTGCTGTACGGGGAATTGCCGACCGCAACCCAGTTGGAGGACTTTGAAGCCCGTGTGACCCGTCACACCATGGTGCACGAGCAGATGCACAACTTCTTCCGCGGGTTCCGTCGCGATGCGCACCCGATGGCGACTCTGGTGGGTGTGGTCGGAGCCATGTCGGCCTTCTACCACGACTCCACCGATATTGCGGATCCCTGGCAGCGCGAAGTGGCCTCGATCCGTCTGATCGCCAAGCTGCCGACGATTGCGGCGATGGCCTACAAGTATTCGATCGGCCAGCCCTTCGTTTATCCGCGCAACGACCTGGATTACGCGGCAAACTTCCTGCACATGTGCTTCTCGGTTCCGGCCGAAGAATACCACGTGGACCCGATCCTGGCCCGCGCCATGGACCGCATCTTCATCCTTCATGCGGACCACGAGCAGAACGCCTCGACCTCAACCGTGCGCCTGGCATCCTCTTCGGGCGCGAACCCCTTTGCCTGTATCGCGGCTGGCATCGCATGCCTTTGGGGCCCTGCCCACGGCGGCGCCAACCAGGCCTGCCTGGAGATGCTGAAGGAAATCGGAACCCCGGACCGCATTCCGGAATTCATCGCCCGGGCCAAGGACAAGAACGACCCGTTCCGTCTGATGGGCTTTGGTCACCGCGTCTACAAGAACACTGACCCGCGCGCCAAGGTGCTGAAGCAATCCGCCGACGAAGTGCTGGAACTTCTGGGTGTTGATGACAACCCGCTGTTGCAGGTTGCCAAGGAGCTGGAGCAGACCGCGCTCAACGATCCTTACTTCATCGAGAAGAAACTGTTCCCGAACGTGGACTTCTACTCGGGTATCATCCTTGAGGCGATGGGCTTCCCGACCTCGATGTTCACGCCGATCTTTGCCCTGTCGCGCACGGTCGGCTGGATCTCGCAGTGGAAAGAAATGATTGCAGATCCACAGAACAAGATCGGTCGTCCGCGTCAGCTGTACCTCGGTGAAACAGCACGCGATTACGTCGACATCGAGAACCGCTAAGGCGTTCGAAACATAATGAAAAGGCCCCCCTGGATCCTGTCCGGCGGGGCCTTTTTCTTTGCGCAAATGCCACCATTGATCAGACTGCAGTGATCGCGATGCAGAGCCGCGCGCCCTTTGATGCCTGTATCAGACACAGTAGCATGTTCATCCAACCGACTGTTTCCCAAACAGACGTGATGATAAGGTTTTGTACTACTTAAGTTTTTGACAACCCTGACCAACGCCGATAATTTTCCATAAGTTGTATTTTTTTATTCTGGAAGACCCTCATGATTGCTCTGGCAGCTCTGCTTTCCTTTGGCCTTTTGGCCGGCTTACTGATTGATTCATCTGACGATGATGACCTGGCCTCATCTGAGGACGAAACATCATCGCCGGAGACCGGCGAAACCACCCCGCCCGGCGATCTCATCGAAGGCACCGCAACAAACGACAGGCTGATCGGGACCAATGCGGGTGAAACCCTGGCCGGACGCGGGGGAAATGATGAACTCCGGGGACTGTCGGGAGACGATCGGTTATTCGGCGATGCCGGGAACGACTCCATTCTTGGCGGTTTCGGAGACGACCTTGTATCAGGCGGGGCCGGAAACGATCAGATGACAGGTAGTGAAGGCAACGACACGATCTTTGGTGGCAGCGGCAATGACCTCGTTATTGACGGTCTTGGCAGCGATACCATCAACGGCGGCACCGGTGATGACGTGCTCTGGACCAGTTTCTTTGAAGTGGATCCGGTCGACGGCACAATTCTGTCCGATGGCGATACCGGCGCTGATGTGGTCAATGGTGGCGACGGTGATGATACCGTGCTCTTCGGCCGTGGGGATACGGTTACGGGCGGCAGCGGAGCGGATGAATTTTTCGCGGGTCATTGGCTCGAAACAACCGAAGCGGCCACCATTACCGACTTTGAACAAGGCGAAGACCAGATTGTCTATGGCTATGATCCGGACGACGGCCCGGCCCCGCGGCTGACGGTCGTGGATCGCGCCAATGACGCCGGAGGCAGCGACGCTATTGTATATGCAGACGGGGTCGAAGTCCTGCGCGTGCTCAATCAGGATGGCCAGTTCGATCCGGCCCGCGACATTCGCCTGTTTGCGGACGGCGGCCTTCCGATCTCCTGACTGTTCCGGTCATCGGTTCCAAATTGAAAAAGGCCTTTGCTGGATATCCCGCAAAGGCCTGTCTTCCATGAAAGGCTGGACTGGAAAGCGCCCTTACCGCCCTTCGAACTTGGCGGGGCGCTTTTCCATAAAGGCGGTAACCCCTTCGAGGAAATCGCGGGTTTTGCCGCATTCCCCCTGAAGATGCGCTTCGGCAGACAATTGTTCGGGCAGGCTGTTCTCATAGCTGCCCCGGATCGCGGTCTTGATGGCGCCAAAAGCCTTGGTCGGCCCATTGGCCAGATAGGCCGCACGGGCGCGCCAATGGGCGTCAAACTCCGCATCCGGCACCGCTTCCCAGATCATGCCCCAATCGCTGGCCTGTTTGGCCGTAATCTTGTCGGCAAACAATGCGGCCCCCATCGCCTTGGCCAGCCCCATCTGGCGCGGCAGGAACCAGGTACCGCCCGCATCCGGCATCAGGCCGATCCGGGCAAAAGCCTGCAGGAAATAGGCGCTTTCGGTGGCGATCACCACGTCCGCCGCCAGCGCAAGGTTCGCCCCTGCCCCGGCCACCGGACCGTTGACAGCCGCCATGGTCGGCACCGGACAGTCATACAGCGCCTCCAGCATGGGCGTGTATTCATCGCGCAAGGTCCGCTCCAGATCCAGGCTGCCGGATCCCGAAGCGTCGCTCAAGTCCTGGCCGGAACAGAACGCGCCACCCGCCCCGGTCAGAACCACTGCACGCGCTTCGCCAGCGGCCTGCTTCAGCGCATGGGTGATTTCGGCCCGCATCTGGCCGGTCAGCGCGTTCATCTTGGTCGGGCGATTGAGGGTAACGACCGCAAGACCGTCATCAAGTGAATAGAGGATATCTTTATAGTCCATCAGAAAGCCTCGCCTTTCAGTATCGGGGCACGCAGATCCATGGAAAGGATGCCCGCAGGGATTTGCGTCATGGTGACGCAAAGCGAAGGGCTGGAAAAGACGGACCCGGCGTCACTCATCCATGATTTGTTTGAGGCGCGCCTGCTCGTCCGGGCTAAGGCCCGCTTCTGCCGTACCCGGCGCCCGCGCGCGACCGCGCAGGTAGGCAGCCGCCAAGAAAAGGGCAGCCAACAGCATCAAGGGGCCTGCCGCCCAAAGCAGCCAATTGGCACCGCCGGTCGTCGGACGCAGCAGGACGTATTCGCCATACCGATCCACGACAAAATCGATCACCTCGGTGTCGCTGTCCCCGGCAACCAGCCGTTCACGCACCAGAATGCGCAGATCACGGGCGAGATCGGCATTGGATTCATCGATATTCTCGTTCCGGCACACCAGACAACGCAGATCCTTGGACAGCTCTCGCGCCCGCTCCTCCAGTACCGGATCAGGCAGAACCTCATCCGGCTGAACTGCTAGAGAGGCCCCCGGAACGAGACAGGCAAAACAGACCGCCAGCGCAGCAACCAGGCCTTTGAGATGTGTCATGCCCATCATTCTGCAGGCACCTTTGCAGCCGAGGTCTTCCGCGCGCCTGCGGCAACACGGAAGCGCCGGTCGCTGAGGCTGAGGAAGCCGCCAAGGGCCATCAGGATACATCCGCCCCAGATCCAGTTGGCCAGGGGTTTGATGTAGGTGCGCACGGTCCAGCCGCCATCGTCCTGCTGGTCGCCGATGACCACGTAGATGTCACGCAGGACCTGGTAATCGATGGCGGCTTCGGTGGTGGGCATCTTGGCGACCGGATAGTCGCGTTTTTCCGGGTACAGTACCGCCACATCCGCTCCGTCGCGGAAGACGCTCACTGTGCCCATCGTGGTGAAGTAGTTCGGGCCGCGCGCGCGTTCGACCGAATCCAGCACCAGCTCATACGACCCCACGGTGAATGGCTCTCCGATCTGGGCCACGCGAATGTCCTCTTCCTCCCATGCGGTCAGCCCGGCGATCGCGAACATGGTGATGCCAAGCCCCGCATGAGCCACGGCCTTGCCCCAGTCTGCGCGAGGCAGACGCAAGAGCCGGGCTGCGCGCCCGCCCTGCCCGGTCCGCGACCACAAGTCAGCGGCCGCGCCAAAGACCATCCAGGCACCAAGGAACAACCCCACTGGACCCAGCGCCGAACGACCCGTTTGCATGGCCCAAGCCAGTACCGCCAAGGCAAGTGACAGGATCAGCACATAGCGGAGATACCAGACCGTCTGCCCGATACGCCCCCGTTTCCAGGGCATCATGGCCCCGATTGGCAGAATCGCCCCGAGGATCACCATGAACGGCGTAAAGGCTGCGTTGAAGAACGGCGGACCAACGCTCAGCTTGCGATCAAAGGCCATCTCGGCCACCACGGGCCAGAGCGTGCCAAAGAACACCACAAAGCAGCTCACCGCCAGAAGGATATTGTTGGCCACAAGCGCGCCTTCGCGGCTGACGACCCCAAAGACGCCCTTGGCCTGCATTTCCTGAGCGCGCGCCGCAAACAGCGTCAGCGCGCCACCGGTGAAGAACGCC
Source organism: Phycobacter sedimenti (assembly GCF_038148855.1). Lineage (NCBI taxonomy): Bacteria > Pseudomonadati > Pseudomonadota > Alphaproteobacteria > Rhodobacterales > Roseobacteraceae > Phycobacter > Phycobacter sedimenti. The sequence goes on from NZ_JBBVGR010000001.1 coordinate 196,977, forward strand.
AGAATCATGAGAATGAAAACGCCCCGTTCGGGATCATTTGCAAAGGCGTGGACCGAGGTCAAAAGACCGGACCGTACGATGAAGGTCCCGATCAGCGAGAAACCGAAGGCAAGGATCGCCAAGAGGATCGTCCAGCTTTTCAGCGCTTCGCGCTTTTCCACCACGATAGCGGAATGCAGGAGCGCGGCCGCCAAAAGCCAGGGCATGAACGAGGCATTCTCGACCGGGTCCCAGAACCAGAAGCCGCCCCAGCCCAGTTCGTAGTACGCCCACCACGAGCCAAGAGCGATGCCGATGGTCAGAAAGATCCATGCTGCCAGCGTCCAGGGGCGCACCCAGCGCCCCCAGGCCGCGTCGATCCGCCCCTCGATCAGGGCCGCAACGGCAAAGGAAAAGGCCATCGAAAGCCCAACATATCCGAGATAAAGGAACGGCGGATGGAAGGCGAGGCCGGGATCCTGCAACAGCGGGTTGAGGTCCTGCCCGTCGAAGGGTGGAACCGCCAGCCGCAGGAACGGATTGGAAGTGAACAGGATGAAGGCAAAAAACGCTACGCCAATGGCAGCCTGAACGGCCAGAACACGCGCTTTCAGGGTTTGCGGCAACCCCCCTCCAAAAACCGAAGCCAAGGCGCCAAAGAGGCTCACGATCAGCACCCAAAGCAGCATGGAGCCTTCATGGTTTCCCCAGGTACCGGAAATCTTGTAGAGCATCGGCTTGGCCGAATGGCTGTTCAGCGTCACAAGCCGCAGCGAAAAGTCGGATGTGACAAAGGCCCAGACCAGCGCCGCGAAGGAAAAGGCGGTAAAGAAGAATTGCGCCTGCGCGGCAGGTTCGGCGACGGCCATCCAGCCGGGCCAGCGTTTATGGGCACCCACCATGGGCACGACCATCTGAACGATGGCGACCATGAAGGCGAGGATGAGGGCGAAGTGACCGAGTTCTGTAATCATGCAGGAGTTATAATCCGTCCCCGAGGCCGCGCCAATGGCATTCGGCGCGTCCAGCCGCCGCAGCCCACGATTTCGTGATCAGCTTTCAGATTGTGCAGAAACCTGCTGTCGCTCGCTTGCGCGCCAGGCGCTGAGGGCGGCATTTTCTGCCTCTGCAAGACGGGTGGCAGGCCCGGTTTGCGGCCTGTCGTCTTCCGTCAGGCCGCGCCTTTTTCCTGTGACCTCAGGCACCAAGGCCAGCATCTGCGTCAGGCTGCGCTGAAAGTCCTGGCTTTTGGCCTGATGCCGCGCACCGAAGTAAAAGGAAACGATCACACCCAAAAGCCACCAGAGCGGCTCTGGCACCAACAGAAGCCCCTCCATGCGCAGCGCAAACCAGACCGGATCCACCATTGCTGAGGACAGAAGCAAGAGCGTGGCAAAGGCGAGCATGGGGCGCGGCAGCCGATTGAGCCCGTCGATGACCGTGTCGAAGGTGCTCCGCTCGGCCCTTGCGAATTCTGCCGCGAATTGATCCAGAGCCGCCTTGCGATCCTGGTGTGCACGCTCGGCCCCGGCCTCAGCGTTTTCGCGGAACACTTCAACCGTTTCACGCAAAACGTTGCGATCAAGCCCAATGAGCGCATCAAACAAAGCCTTGATCATCAGATCACCCTTCCCATCCGGCCACCCGCGCCCGAAACGCGGCCGCATCCATGTGATATTTCTTAGAAACGAACTCTTCGGCCCGGCGGATCCAGCCGCCTTTGTGGCCCGCCCGCGTGCGGGCATATTTGCGGCTGGCAGGCCGCCGATCAGCCAGATCAAAATAGTAGCTGCGCCTTGCGATTCCGTAAGCATCCCTGAGGCTTACAGCATCGACCCGAGCCGCCCGATGAGCCGCCGACGCAGTCTGCGGTCCCACCACGCCATCCACAGCCACATCAAAGCCCATCTGCACCAGCAGACGCTGCAGGATGCGGATCGCGTTGCCGCCGGCATTGACATACATGTCAAAAACGCTGGCCTGCAGGACCGCGGGCAATCGTCCCAATCCGGGACGGTCAAAATACTCTTTCATGAACAGGCCTATCGCCTGCTCGCGGCTCAGCGCCTTGACGTCCCTGATGTCCACCTGCCCGTCTCCCGTAAGATCCAGACCAAGACGTCGCAGGGTGTGGATGGTCACCCCATGGTTGGTCGCGCCGCCGGGATCGTGGGGATCATTCACATAGCCGCCCTCACGGCGCACAATCTCCTCGGCGATGTTTCTGACCGTCATGGGAACGCCTGCTTTCTGGTGAGCCTCAATGATGGCAAAGACTCACTGACCATGTCTTTTCGCGCCGCGCGGGACCATGGCAACACGGCAGTCTTGGGTTGTTTCTGCCGCCCCTCGTCTGATAGGCGGGTTCATCAAAACAGCCCAAGGCAACGATATGACGCAGAACTCAATCAAGGTGGTCGACCGGGCAACGGGAAAGACCTTCGACGAGGTGATCCTTGGCGAGAAATGGATTCGCTGGGCCTATCAGGATGCCGGCTCCAGCCTGCTTGAACGGGTTCTGTTTCGCTCTTCTCTTGTCAGCCGCCTGTTCGGCGCCTGGTTCGACTCGCCGCTGTCGCGCGGCAAGATCGCTTCGGTGATTGACGAGCTGTCCATCGACATGAAAGAAGCCCGCGATCCCGTTGAAAGCTTTGCGTGTTTCAACGACTTTTTTGTTCGCCACCTGAAACCTGAAGCGCGCCCCTTTGACGAGGACCCGCACCAGATCGTCTCGCCTGCGGACGGGCGGGTCCTGGTGTTTCCCAAGCTGGACGAGGATGTCTTTGTCCCCGTCAAAGGCCATCCGATGTCGATCCGCACCATGCTGCCAGGCCTCTATGAGCGGTTTCTGGGCGGCGCACTGGCCATCATGCGCCTGTGCCCTGCCGATTATCACCGCTATCACTTCCCAACTGCAGGCCGGATCGTCGAAAGCCATGACATTCCCGGAGCGCTCCATTCGGTGAACCCAATCGCCCTGGGCGCGGGCCCCGATGTCTTTGGCGCCAACAAACGCAGCCTGACTCTGATCGAAACCGAAACCGCAGGCACAATGTGTTTCGTCGAAGTGGGCGCATTTGGCGTTGGCTCCATCGTCAACACGACGACCGCCGGAACCGTCACCAAGATGCAGGAAAAGGGTTACTTCAAGTTTGGTGGATCGACCGTCGTCGTTGTCTTCGAACCCGGCAAGATCCGCTTTTCCGATGACCTGATTTCCAACAGTGACAAAGGGTTGGAAACTCTTGTTAAGGTTGGCCAACCCCTTGCAACGGCCCTGTAGGCGCTATTTCTCAGGTGGGATCGAATAGGTCATGGTAGAGCGCGCCACCATCTTGTCCGACCCGTCCGAGAACATGTGCACATCCCCCACCGCCAGTGAGCGCCCAAGCTTCAGCAAGGTTCCCCTGGCGATCAGATCAACGCCCGCCTCTGGCTTGCGCATGAAATCAAGCGAGCAGTTGGTCGTGACCGCCAGCGCCTTGCGCCCGAGCCGAGACAGAACAAGCCCATAGACGGTCACATCCGCCAGCGCAAACATCGACGGGCCAGAGACGGTGCCGCCGGGTCGCAGATGCCGCTCGGCCGTCAGCAGGCGCATTGTGATCCCGGCCTCGGTCAGCTCATCAATTGCAAAATCGTCCGCAACCTGTGGAAATATCTCCGACATGTAGGCGGACAGCCCCGCCGCATCAAAAGCCAATCCCATGCTTTTCCTTCTCCCTTGTCCACCATAGAGTTGCCCCAAACAGGGTCAGGAGGACAAGATGACAATTCTGGAACGTCGCGACGCGGATGGCGTTGCCCATCTTATAATGAACGCACCCGAGCGGCTGAATGCGCTCTCGGATGAGATGCTGGCAGCGCTGCAGGAACAGATCGATGCCCTGCAGGGGGACAGCGCCATCAAGGCGGTGGTGATCTCTGGTGCGGGCAAGGCTTTCTGCGCGGGCCATGATATCCGACAGATGACCGCAGGCCGCGAGGCTGCGGACGGTGGAAAGGCCTATTTCCAGGATCTGTTTGCACGCTGCACCTCGGTCATGCTGGGGTTGCAACGCCTGCCCCAGCCGGTGATTGCGCAGGTACACGGGATTGCAACGGCTGCGGGTTGCCAGCTGGTGGCGTCCTGCGATCTGGCCGTGGCGGCGGATGACACGCGCTTTGGCGTCAATGGCGTCAACATCGGATTGTTCTGCTCGACCCCCATGGTGGCGCTGTCGCGAAACATCCCGCGCAAACATGCGTTTGAACTGCTGACCACCGGTGAATTCATGTCCGCCACGCGCGCTGCCGATCTGGGCCTGATCAACCGGGCCGTTCCGGCCGACACGCTTGAGGCTGAAACCCGGAAACTGGCAACAACCATCGCCGCCAAGCTGGGCTCCGCCGTCAAGATCGGCAAGGAAGCCTATTACCGGCAGTTGGAAATGCCCCTCGAGGAAGCCTACGCCTATACCAGCGGGGTGATCGTGGAGAATCTGATGCACCGCGATACAATCGAAGGGCTGGCGGCGTTTATCGAAAAGCGCCCACCGAACTGGGAAAAGAGCTGAATTTTCCGAAAATTTATGACAAGTTCAGCCTTTGTTTACAATTGACCGGGTATTGTTTCCATATCCGGTCTTTCAAAAAAGGCAGGATCATGGCAAAGATTGGGCACCGGTCACAGACCGGTCACAATTTTGGGTCGCTGCGTCGGAAGGTCCCTCCGATCCGGGTCTCTCTCCCCGGCTGACATACCCGCCGCAGCGACCCCAAAATCCCCCCCCAAAAAAAACCTCCACCTACCTCGCACCAGGTGCACAGGCCGATACTTGGATTCATGGACGCTCGTTCATCGAATACGGTCGACCGCGCCTGTCGTATTGCGCAAGGGCCGAAGCTGCCCTATGTGGCACGTCATGACACAGGAATTGCATATCGTGGGCGGCGGCATGGCCGGGTCCGAAGCCGCCTGGCAGGCGGCCAACATGGGCGTGAAGGTGGTGCTGCATGAAATGCGCCCCAAGGTGGAGACCTTTGCCCATCAGACCGGCAACCTTGGGGAAATGGTCTGCTCCAACTCCTTCCGCTCGGATGATGATGAGCAGAACGCCGTGGGCCTGTTGCATTGGGAAATGCGCGCGGCAGGCGGATTGATCATGACGACCGCCGATGCCCACCGCCTGCCTGCGGGCGGTGCCCTGGCCGTGGACCGCGACCCCTTTGCCGAAACCATTACGGCCAAGTTGAAGTCTCATCCGAATGTGACTGTTTCCTATGAAGAAATCACGGCGCTACCCACAGATGGGCACTGGATTTTTGCCACCGGCCCGCTGACCTCTGCGGCATTGGGCCAGGCCATTCAGGCAGAAACCGGGGCTGAGGCGCTGGCGTTCTTTGATGCCATAGCGCCCATCGTCTATGCCGAAAGCATCGACATGTCCAAGGCCTGGATGCAGTCGCGCTATGACAAGGGCGAGACCGAGGAAGAGCGCACCGCCTACCTCAACTGCCCGATGGACAAGGACCAGTACGAGGCCTTCATCGATGCCCTTCTGGCCGCCGACAAGACCGAGTTCCACGAAGGCGAGACTGCCGGATACTTCGACGGCTGCCTGCCGATCGAGGTGATGGCCGAACGCGGCCGCGAAACCCTACGCCATGGGCCGATGAAGCCCGTAGGCCTGACCAACCCGCACCAGCCCGATGTGAAGGCCCATGCGGTGGTGCAGTTGCGGCGGGACAATGCGCTGGGGACGCTGTTCAATATCGTCGGCTTCCAGACCAAGATGAAATATGGCGCCCAGACCGAGGTGTTCCGGATGATTCCGGGGCTGGAGAATGCCAGCTTTGCCCGCTTGGGCGGTATTCACCGCAACACCTTCCTGAACTCCCCCACGCTGCTCGACAGCCAGATGCGGCTGAAGTCCAAACCCCATATCCGCTTTGCCGGGCAGGTCACCGGTGTTGAAGGATATGTGGAGAGTGCTGCGATGGGTCTGCTGGCAGGCCGTATGGCCGCGGCCGAGATCCTGGGCCAGGACCTGAGTGAAGTACCGCAGGACAGCGCCATGGGCGCGCTGATCCACCACATCACCGGCGGCGCCGAGGCAAAGACCTTTCAGCCGATGAACGTGAACTTTGGCCTGTTCCGCCCGGTTGATGGCCTGAAAGGCGGTCGCCGGGGCCGCAAGGACCGCTACAAGGCCTATACCGACCGGGCCAAAGAGGCCTGGACGAACTGGCTCCAGCAGTTTTCCTGAACACTGGGGGGGGCGCAATGACATTTCGCACCCGATTTGCACCCTCTCCCACCGGCCCGCTGCACCTGGGCCATGCCTACTCTGCCATTGTGGCCCATGACATGGCCCGCGCCGCTGGCGGAGAGTTCCTGCTGCGCATGGAGGACACGGACCTGCAGCGCTCCAAACCGGAATGGGACGCGGCTGTGATCGAGGATCTAACCTGGCTTGGCCTCAGCTGGGATGGCCCCATCCTGCGCCAGTCCGAGCAGCTGGAAAGCTACAGCACTTACCTCGAAGCCTTTGAACAGATGGGGCTTTTGTATCCCTGCTCCTGTAGCAGAGCCGACATACGCGCAGCCCTTTCCGCGCCGCAAGAAGGTGTGTCTCACGATGTCTATCCCGGCACCTGCAAAAGCCGCACGATGGCCACCCGCAAGCCGGGCGACGCCCTGAGGCTCCATCTTGACCGCGCTCTTGCGCGGCTCGAAGGCCAGAGTGTCGTATTTGAGGAAACCGGTGAGGCCCACAGGGGCACGCATCATCTGGATCCAGAGCCCACCCTGCGCGACATCGGCGATGTGGTTCTCTGCCGCAAGGGCGAAGAGATCATCGCCTATTTCCTGGCCTCTGCGCTGGACGATGCGCATCAGGGCATCACCCATGTGGTAAGGGGTGAAGATCTTTTTGACTTCACGCAAATCCAGGTACTGCTTCTGACCCTTCTGGAACTGCCCATCCCAATCTACCACCATCACCGGCTGATCCGGGATGAGACGGGCAAACGGCTGGCCAAACGCGACGATGCCCGCGCGATCTCGAAATACCGGGCTGAAGGGGCAAGCCCGCAGGACATCCGCCGCATGGTCGGACTGGCCTGAAACGCCTCAGACCATGGGCTTCATAAGCTCGACTTCTTCCCCGTCCCGCACCGCGGTATAGAAACAGCTGCGCCGGTTGGTGTGGCAGGCCGGCCCGGTCTGGCGCACCACGGCCAACAGACAATCGCGATCACAGTCCAGTCTGAGATCGACCAGTTCCTGCACATGGCCAGAGCTTTCGCCCTTGATCCAGAAGGACTGACGCGAGCGCGACCAATAGGTAACCTTTCCTGTCTCAAGCGTCAGGGCCACGCTTTGTGCGTTCATCCAGGCCATCATCAGCACCTCGCCGCTGTCGTGGTCCTGCGCGATGCAGGGGATCAGACCATTGGCATCATAGCGCAGGCTTTGCGGATCAAAGGATGGAGTGCTAGCGGACATGGCAAAAACCTTTTGCATCTGAGGCGTTGCTGCCTATGTATTGGGAAGTCACCAAAAGGGAAACCCCGAGGCCGTCATGTCCAGTGAAACCGATCTGATCAAGCTCTATTCGTCGCGTATCCTGGCGCTTGCGGCGGATATTCCTTATCTGGAGCGGCTGGAAAACCCGGATGCCACTGTCAAGAAACGGTCCCCCTTGTGCGGCTCCACCGTCACGGTGGATGTGAACATCGAGAATGGCAAGATCACGGATTTCGGCCAGGACGTGAAAGCCTGCGCATTGGGACAGGCCGCCGCTGCTGTGGTGGGTGAGAACATCATCGGATGCTCATTGGACGAGGTGCAAACCGCGCGCGATCAGCTTAAGGCGATGCTCACCGAAGGAGCGGCACCCCCCGATGCTCCTTTTCAAGATTTGGAAGTTCTGCTGCCCGCGCGGGAGTTCAAGAACCGTCATGCCTCAATCATGCTAGCGCTTGAGGCAACGCTTGAGGCCATGAAGCTTAATTCGAAGGAAAACTGCGCTTAACGCAAAATTCACCGTATATGCGGTATCCGTTTACGATCTTGAGTAGGCGGAGCCCGAATGCAGAAGTTGAATAGTGCGCCTCAGTCATCCGCACCCCGTGGCGGTGGAGCGGACATGAACGAGTTGGCAGAGATCTCCTCCCAACTTGGCTTTGAAATCGTCGACATCGCAGGATTTCTTGACGCAATCGAATGCAAATCCCAAACGCAGCTGGACGATCTGAAACAGCTTGATCGCGGCGCAGAGCGGGTCGTCAAGGCAAACGCCCAGGTGATGCAAACCGTGGATGCGGTGACGAAATCCGCGCAACAGACCCTCGCATCCGTCCAGAGCTCGGTCACCCTGGTCCGCGAAAGCAGCACACACGGACAAGAAGTCGCCGAATGGGTGCAGGAGCTCAACAACCGCACCGAGGCTGTCGCCGAAACCGTTGATTCAATGCGCAAGGACAACGAAAAGATCACCGCCATCGCCGCCCAGGTCAACATCCTGGCGATCAACGCCAAGATTGAAGCGGGGCGCGCAGGGGATGCGGGGCGCGGCTTTGCCGTTGTTGCCGAAGCGATCAACGATCTGTCCAAACGCACCACCGTTGCGGCCAGCGAAATCAGCAGAAACATCGAAACGCTCTATGCCTGGATCAAGAATCTTGACCAGGAGACCGAGACGATATCGCAATCCGCCGGCCGCATCCTGGATCAGGCGCGGGATGCCGACGCCTCTTTGCTTGGAATCGAAAAAGACACCCAGCACGTCAGCACCGGCACGGACCGCATTCTGAGTGATGCAACCACCGTTCGCGATGCCATGGAGGCCTGTTTTCCAAACATCAACCGGATCAAGAGCTCGGTACAGGAAACCACAACCGGCATTCACAAGGCCCATGAACGTGTCGAAAAGCTTGTTGTTTCATCCGAACGCCTCGTGCAGGGGACCATCGCCCTCGGCGGGCAATCCGCGGACAAGAGATTCATATCCTTTGTGACGGATATGGCCGGAAACATTGGCCGGTTGTTCGAAAAAGGGCTGGAAAGCGGAAAGATCTCCGAGGCCGCGCTTTTTGACCGGACATATGTGCCGATCCCGAACACCAATCCTCAGCAGGTCATGACAGGGTTCACCAAATTCACCGACAGCGTTCTGCCGCCGCTCTTGGAGAGCGCGCTGGACCTGGATTCAAGGGTTGTCTTCTCAGCCGCCGTCGACGTGAATGGATACCTGCCTACCCACAACAGGAAGTTCTCCCACCCGCAAGGCCCCGATCCTGACTGGAACATGGCCAACTGCCGGAATCGCAGGATTTTTGACGACCGCGTCGGCCTCAAGGCCGGGCGCAACACCGGCCCCTTCCTGATGCAGGTCTATCGCCGGGACATGGGAGGTGGCAAGTTTGTCATGATGAAGGACCTTTCGGCACCGATCACCGTGAACGGACGTCACTGGGGTGGTTTGCGCATGGCCTTTACCAGCTGAAACCGGCGTCGATCACCTAAAAAAAAAGCCGCCGCACATCCGGGCAGATGGCGGCGGCAGCAGAAGCTCTTCATGCGGGACGTGACGCGCTTTCCGGCAATCGGGATGCGCCGGAAGGGATCTCGGTACAGGCAGGTGCTCCCCTCATCAATTCGGGACAGGATGCAAGTGCAGTCACCATAAAGAGCCAAGGCAGGGAATTTCGCGGGTCAGAGAAGCCCCGGAAGATGCAAGGCCGCCACCAGCATCACCATCAATGCGCCAGCGCCGATGGCATCTTGCAGAAGGGTGGATTGGGCATTTTGCAGCGTCGATTTAAGCTGTTCGATCATCTGTCGTCCTCCAGGTCAGTTCTTTGCGCGTTCGGCACGCCTTTGTTGCCCCTTTGTTCTCATGAACGCCGAGTCGAGTAAAGAACTTTTTGAGAACATTTGCGAACTTAACGGAACACCACAGTCCAGAGACGTCAAACAAAACCGCTAACCAACTGAAATCAAGCGAAATGCCTGATCCTGTTTCATCAGCCAGAGGAGAACACGGGCCGCCTGACCACGTGGACTGCTCAGGCCCGGATCTTGTGAGAGAAGCGCCCGTGCATCGGTTTGCGCCACCGCCATCAGCGCAGCCTGCCGTTCCAGATCCGCGATTCTGAACCGGGGAAGACCGGACTGTGCCGTGCCAATCATATCCCCGGCCCCGCGCATTTGCAGATCGGTCTCGGCTATGCGGAAGCCATCCTCAGATTCCCGCAAGACTTCGAGTCGACGCCGTCCCCCGTCACTGAGCGGGGGCTGATACATCAACAGACAGGTTGACTGGGCGCTCCCGCGCCCAACACGCCCGCGAAGCTGATGAAGCTGGGCAAGGCCAAAGATCTCGGCGCGTTCGATCACCATGATCGTCGCATTGGGCACGTTGACGCCCACCTCGATGACAGTGGTGGCCACCAGAACCTTGGTCCGGCCATCCTGAAAGGCGGTCATCGCCGCATCCTTCTCGGCTGGCGGCATCTGCCCATGCACAAGACCAACAACCTCATCGCCCAGGATCGCGCGCAGGCGTTTGAACCGTTCTTCGGCCGCTGTCAGGTCCATGACTTCGGACTCACCCACCAAAGGGCAGACCCAATAGCACTGACGCCCGTCGTCAATGGCCTGCTGCAGGTGGCTCACGACCTCGTTAATGCGTTCGGTACTGATCACCGCCGTCTTGACGGGCTTACGGCCCGGCGGCTTTTCATCCAGGATCGAAACATCCATGTCGCCATACTGGGCCAGCGCCAGCGACCGGGGGATGGGGGTGGCCGTCATCACAAGAACATCGGCCCCGATCCCCTTTTCCGCCAGTTCCATACGCTGACGAACGCCAAAGCGGTGCTGCTCATCTACGATGGCCAGCCGCAGATCTGCAAAATGGACGTCTTTTTGGAACACCGCATGGGTACCGACCAGAATCTGGATATCGCCTTTGGCGAGCGCGGCCAGCTTGGCCTTACGCTCGCTGCCCTTGTCGCGCCCCGTGAGCAGTTCCAGCACGACACCGGCCTCCTCGGCCAGGGGACGCAGACCTTCAAAATGCTGCTGGGCGAGGATACTCGTCGGGGCCATCATCACCCCCTGCCCGCCTGCCTCGACCGCAACCAACAGCGCCATCAGGGCCACAAGGGTTTTGCCCGCCCCAACATCGCCCTGAAGAAGCCGGTTCATCCGCTCGGCCGAGGCCATATCGGCCGAAATTTCTTCAATGGCCCGTTTCTGAGCCCCGGTCGGCCGATAGGGCAGAGCCTCAAGCACGCGGGACTGCAACCGGCCCGTGGCCAGACTTTGGATGCCGCGCGCCTTGCGCTCTGACTGCCGCGCCAGCGCCAAGGTCAGTTGATGCGCAAGAAGCTCGTCATAGGCAAGCCGGGCGCGTGCGGGCGCTTCAGGCGAAAGATCCTCAAGTCCCTTGGGTTCATGAGCCTCCGTGATGGCGCACTGCCATGACGGCCAGGCCTCTCGCTTGATCTGCCCCGGATCGATCCATTCCGGAAGGTCCGGCAGCAGGCTAACTGCCCCGCGCAGCGCCTTGAACATGGTCTTTTGCGTCACGCCATGGGTCAGGTGATAAACCGGCTCGAACTCCGGAATATCTGCGGCTTCTTCCACTGGAAGCATGTGATCAGGATGTACCATCTGGGCGATCCCGTCGAAAAGCTCCAGCTTGCCGGAGACAAGCCGCCGCGCACCTTCCGGGCATTGCGCCATCAGGTACCGGCTGCGTCCATGGAAGAACACCAACTGGAAGTCCGTCTCCGCATCGCTAACCGTGATCCTGTAGGCACCGCCCCGATTGCGCGGCGGCCTGTGGCTTCCGATGGTCACCTCAACCGTGGCCACCGCGGGCAGATCCAGCCCTTTGATGGTGTCGCGGCGCCGACGATCCTGAACGGAATACGGCAGGGAAAACAACAGGTCACGCGGCGTTTCTATCTGGATTTGTTCCAGATGCTGGGCCGTTTTCGGGCCAATTCCCGGCAGGTTGTCCAGCCGGGAAAACAGAGGAAAAAGGATCTCCGGACGCCCGCTCATGACTGATCAATCAGCTCCAGCCAGCCCGCCTCATCCAGCACCTTGATCCCCAGTTCCGCCGCCTTTGTCGCCTTGGAGCCGGCACCGGGGCCCGCAACCAGGATGTCGGTTTTCTTTGACACCGAACCCGACACCTTGGCGCCAAGCGCCTCGGCCCGCGCCTTGGCCTCTGCCCGTGTCATCTTCTCGAGCGTTCCTGTGAAGACAACGGTCTTGCCCGACACCGGGCTTTCCGCCGCCGGAGCATCGGGGGGCACGATGGTGAGATGGGAAACCAAACGATCGATTGCCGCGCGCTCCTCCGGGTTGGCAAGCGCATCAGACAGGGACAGGGCCAGGATCGGACCGATCCCATCGGTTCCAACCAGATCCTCCCAAGCGCCCTGTGCTGCAGCCGATACATCGCAGGATTTGATGGCGGTCGCTCGTGTTTCGGAAATCCGGGCCCTGCGCCCTTCACCTTCGGCTGCGATTCGTTCAGCGTCTTCGGCTTCATCTGCAGCCCGATGCGCCAAGGCTGCAGGGCGCGCGTTATCCAGTGCTGACGCAAGAGCAGCCCACTCCCCATAGTGAAGTGCCAGATCCTTTCCCGCGACCTCTCCGACATGGCGAATACCAAGGGCAAAAATGAACTTGGCAAATGGGATGTTGCGCTTTTCATCAATCGCGTCAAAGAGGTTGGTGGCAGACTTTTCCCCCCATCCTTCGCGGTTCTTGAGCTGCTGCATGCCAGAGCCGAAACGCTCGCGCAGGGTAAAGATGTCGGCAGGCTCCCGGATCCAGCCGTCACCATAGAATTGTTCGACCTGCTTGTTCCCCAGGCCCTCAATATCGAACGCTCCGCGCGATACGAAATGTTTCAGTTTTTCAATGGCCTGCGCCGGGCAGATCAAGCCACCCGAACAGCGGCGCACCGCATCGCCCTCTTCGCGGATCGCGGGAGAACCACACTCCGGGCAGATATGCGGAAAGACAAATGGCGACGCATCCTTGGGGCGTTTGCCGAGGTCCACATCGGCAACCTTTGGGATCACATCGCCCGCGCGATAGATCTGTACCCAGTCGCCTACACGAATGTCCTTGCCGCCACGGATCTCACCGCCTTTGGAATCGCGCCCTGCAATATAGTCTTCGTTGTGAAGCGTCGCGTTGGAGACAACCACACCGCCCACCGTCACGGGGGTGAGCCGCGCTACGGGGCTCAGCGCGCCTGTGCGGCCGACCTGAATGTCGATGGCCTCGAGCCGGGTCCAGGCCAGTTCAGCGGGGAATTTATGCGCGATGGCCCAGCGGGGCGTTGTCGAACGAAAGCCGAGACGCGCTTGCAGTGCCAGATCGTTGACCTTGTAGACCACACCGTCAATATCGTAGCCAAGGGTCGCCCGCTGGGCCTCGATACCCCGATAATGCGTGATCATGTCCTCCACTGAAACGCACAGCTCTGTCAGAGGATTGGTGGAAAACCCAAAGGACCGCAGTCTGTTTATTGCCTCAATCTGCGCTTCCGCCAAAGGAGATGAAAGATCGCCCCAGCTGTAGGCGAAGAACTGCAAAGGTCGCGATCGCGTAATCTCGGGATCCAGTTGCCTCAGAGAGCCGGCGGCAGCGTTTCTTGGATTTGCAAAAACCTTTCCGCCACGCTCCTCTTGTCGCGCGTTCAAAGCAGCGAAGGCATCGTGGCTCATGTAGACTTCACCGCGCACCTCAAGGATATCGGGGGCCCCTGCTATCTGTTGGGGGATATCCGCGATGGTCCGTGCGTTTTCCGTGACGTTCTCCCCGACGCTTCCGTCCCCGCGCGTTGCCGCCTGGACCAGAACTCCATTCTCATAGCGCAATGACAGGGACAGCCCGTCGATCTTTGGCTCTGCCGTAAAGGAAAGCGGGCTGTCCTCGGACAGCCCCAGGTATTTGCGGATACTGCGGACAAAATCTGCAACATCCTCATCCTCAAAGGCATTTCCAAGTGACAGCATAGGAACAGCATGCGTTACCTTCCCAAACCCCGAAGCAGCGGGTGCCCCCACGGAACCCAGCTGCGTTGCCTCTTTCTCCAAATCAGGAAAGGTATCGACCAAGGCGGCGTACCGGCGTTTTGCCGCATCATAATCGGCGTCCGAAATCGTCGGCGCATCTTCCTGATGATAGGCAATATCGGCCGCAGCCAGTTTTTCCTGCAACGCAAGAAACTCTGCCCTGGCATCGGCCAGGGAAAGAGACTTTGGATCACTGTCCTGAGTTTGTGTCACGCGTGTTCCCCATCTGTCTTTTCCTAGGTGATAGGACGGGGAAGCCATGACGTCCAGTCAGGGTAGAGTGGCGCAGGACACCGGACACGAAAAAACCCGCCGGGGCGGGTTTTCGAACCATCTCGCTGCGGTGCCTAGCGGAAGTCGAAGAGAATAAGCTCTCTTCATTCGCCCGCCAGGACCTGTCGTCGATGGTTGGTGAGATCAGGCGCCAACCGCAAGGCGCTGTTCGGTGCCATTGCCCAGCTGGTCATCCTGCGGATCACGCAGAACGTAACCACGGCCCCAGACGGTTTCGATATAATTTTCGCCGCCGGTGGCAGTGCTGAGTTTCTTTCGCAACTTGCAAATGAATACGTCGATGATTTTCAGTTCAGGCTCATCCATGCCGCCATAAAGATGGTTCAGGAACATTTCCTTGGTCAGCGTGGTCCCCTTGCGCAGGCTCAGCAATTCCAGCATCTGGTATTCTTTGCCGGTCAGATGCACCGCCTTGCCGTCTACTTCGACCGTTTTGGCGTCCAGGTTGACCGAGATCTTTCCGGTCTTGATGATGGACTGCGAATGGCCTTTGGAGCGGCGGATGATCGCGTGGATACGCGCCACCAGTTCTTCGCGGTGGAATGGCTTGGTCAGGTAATCATCGGCGCCAAAGCCAAAGCCCTTGATCTTGTTGTCGGTGTCATCCGCGCCAGACAGAATCAGAATGGGTGTTTCGATCCGCGCCATGCGAAGCTGACGCAGCACCTCGTGACCGTTCATGTCAGGAAGGCCCAGATCCAGCAAAATCAGATCGTAGTCATAAAGTTTCGCAAGATCGATGCCCTCTTCACCCAGATCCGTCGTGTAAACGTTCAGGTTCGCGTGGGTCAGCATCAACTCAATGCTTTTTGCAGTGGTAGGATCATCCTCAACAAGAAGAATGCGCATGTTTATTTTCTCCGCCTGTATCCTGTTTCCCTCAGGTCGCGTTAACCTTGCTGGAAAATAGTTAATGGGCCGTTACCATAATCGTTAAATCTCAACTACAAAGCAACCTGGTTCGCTAACACTACCACAAGGTGCGTTCAAAGGGGAGCAGGATCAAAAGGATAGTTCGGCACACTAAGGCTTACGAAACTTCTTCAATTGAGTGGTTTTCAGCGCTTCTTCACCGTGATCCGCCACGGCGGCGATCCAACTGCGGAACTCTTCTTCACTCAGACCATAGGTCCGCAGGGCTTCACTTTGGGGAATCAGGCCGTAAAGGACTCCCCGCACCACGGAGGCCTTGCGCGAGGCCACCCAGCGTTTGGTTGTCTTCGGCGGAAGGTCCGCCCGTGTCATCACCGTGCCATCCGGCAGGGTCACGGCGCGCGGTCCATCAACTTTCTTCAAGAACATCACTTTATCCTTGTGCGGATTTGCGTATTTAGGAGCACAAGCAGATTTGGCCGATTGTCCTTAACGGCACGTGAACCACGCCCTTGAGGATCGTTAGCATTTTCCTATATTCTGCAACGCCTTTGCCTTGATCTGAGGAGTCGCCCCATGGCGCTGGATTCGAATGGACCGCTGAACTCGCTTGGCTTTGCCAAACCACCCTCGGAAACGCGGGTGGTCGTAGCCATGTCGGGCGGCGTCGACAGCTCGGTTGTTGCAGCATATCTTGCCGATCAGGGCTATGACGTGGTTGGCGTGACGCTGCAGCTTTATGACCACGGCGCCGCCCTGGCCAAGAAGGGTGCATGCTGCGCCGGAATCGATATTCATGATGCCCGCCGCGTCGCCGAAGAGCGCGGCTTTCCGCACTATGTCCTCGATTATGAGAACATTTTTAAGGATGCTGTTATCGATGAATTTGCCGACAGCTACCTTGCCGGCGCGACGCCGGTTCCCTGCATTCGCTGCAACGAGAGGGTAAAGTTCAAGGATCTTCTGGAAACCGCCAAGGATCTGGAGGCCGATTGCATGGCCACCGGCCACTACATTCAGCGCAAGATGGGACCAAACGGGCCAGAGCTGCACTGCGCCGAGGATGCAAACCGCGACCAGAGTTATTTCCTTTTCTCAACAACGCCGGAACAGCTCGACTTTCTGCGGTTTCCGCTCGGGCACCTCCCTTCAAAGGATGCGACCCGGGACATGGCAGCCCAATACGGGCTAGCAGTGGCGGACAAGCCCGACAGCCAGGACATCTGCTTTGTGCCCAACGGCGATTACGCAAGCGTGATCGAAAAACTGCGCCCGGGCGCAGCCGATCCAGGCGAGATCGTGAACGCGGATGGCCGTGTTCTGGGACAGCATACCGGCTTGATCCATTACACCATCGGCCAACGGCGCGGTCTTGGCATCGGCGGCCTGAGCGAGCCGCTTTATGTCGTGCGCCTGGATGTCGAAAAGAAACAGGTGGTCGTCGGACCGAAAGAGATGCTCGCCACACGCACGATTCCGGTGCGCGAAATCAACTGGCTGGGCGATGCGCCCTTCACCAGCCAGAAGGAATGGCATGTCTCGGTCAAGGTTCGCTCAACCCGCCCACCGCGCGAGGCGATCATTCGTCCGTTGTCAGAGACCACGGCCGAAGTGGAACTGCTGACGCCAGAGGAAGGTGTCTCGCCCGGTCAGGCCTGCGTTTTTTATGACACAAACAGCACCCGGATTTTTGGCGGCGGCTGGATCTGGCGCGGTTACTGAAGCCGCGCCAATACCGCTCGGGCGGCGCGCAGACCGGGCGCTTCGCCGCCCTCACCCAGTCGCTCCATCGTCAGCGCCATCGCTGCTGCCTGCGCCTCGGGTTTGGCACGTACATCTGACAACGCGCTGGCAATGCGGGACGGGGTGCAATCGGGGCCAAGGCACTCAGGTACGACGCGGGCGTCGCTGACCAGATTGACCAGCGTTACCGTGTCGATCAGCGCCATACGTTTCATGATCTGCCAGGTCAGCCACTGGAACCTGTAGGCAATCACCATCGGCGTGCGCGCTGCCGCCAATTCAAGCGAGACCGTGCCAGAGGCCGCCAGCGCCAGATTCGCAGCCGCAAAGGCCGCCCGTTTGCGCGCTTCGGCCACGGTTGGCTCAATCCCTCTGGGATCGAGCAGCATGGTGCCCGTCGGCCAATCCGCCACCTGTTCGCGCACCAGGTCGGCAACCGGACCCGCGCAAGGGACAAGGATGCGATACTCGGGGTGGGCGCCGACAAAATCCGTCAAGGCCGCGCCAAAAACCGGAGCAAGACGCAACACCTCGGACCTCCGCGATCCCGGCAAGGCAAGAAGCACCGGCGCATCGCCAAGGCCCAGATCTGCCCGCAGCTCCGCAACCTCCTCTGGATTTGCCTGCCGCTCCCCCACCACGGGATGCCCCACAAAATCACACTCCATGCCCGCCGCCTCCATATAGGGCGGCTCGAAGGGGAGCAGGGCCAGCACCTGATCGATGGATTTCGCCATCTTCTGCGCCCGCCCCGGCCGCCAGGCCCAGACCGAAGGCGCCACATAGTGCACTGTTCGGGTGTTGCTTTGCTCTTTGACGAGACGCGCCACGCGCAGCGAGAAATCCGGGCTGTCGATGGTGATCAGCACATCCGGCTGCGTGGCGACGACGGCCTCGGCGGTTTCACGGATGCGGCGTTTCAAATGTCGGTACTTCGGCAGCACCTCGGCCAGCCCCATCACCGAAAGCTCAGCCATTGGAAAACGGGACGAAAGCCCCTGAGCCGTCATCAGCGTACCGCCGATCCCTTCGAACGTAACACCGGGGTCGAGGGTCTTGAGTCCCTCCATCAGCGCAGCGCCCAGCCGATCCCCCGAAGGCTCACCGGCCAGGATAAAGACCCTGAGGCTCATGCCCCGTCCCGCAGCCACAGGAAGAGACCCAGATCATCACAAGCCGCGATTACCGCCTCCTGATCCAATACGATCACTCCGCCCGCCTCAAGCACGATACCGGACAGCCCTGCAGCCGCCGTCTTTTTGACCGTGGAGGGGCCAATCGTCGGCAGGTCGGCCCGGCGGTCCTGACCCAGTTTCGGCGCCTTGACCATCACGCCCCCCTGCCCGTCCGGGCGTCGGATCAGCGTGTCCAGCATCCAATCGGTGCCAAATACCGTTTCAATTGCGATCGCCTGCCTTGCACGCACTGCGCAGGACTGGCCGATGTCGGCCGCGCTCATGGCGGCAACCACCTCGGCGCCGCGCGCCGCATCGGCCTTGTCCAGCTCGCCCGGCTGAACGCGCGTCGGCACCCCCGGCGCCATCAGAAGATCCGGTGCAACCTCATGCGCGGCACGCACGGTGAAACCGGCGGCCTCGATCAATTGCATGACCGCCCGCAGGGCCCCGTCATCCCCCGCAGACAAGGCCCCCTGAAGAACCGGAACCATCGGCAAGGTTGCCGCGTCGATGGCCGAAGGGTCGATCACCGGGCGGGTCACCGCCCCGGCAAGGCAAATCTCTGCGATGCCCGCAGATTTCAGGCGCTCCAGAAAACTGCCGAACTGCTCAAGGCGAAAGGTGATCTCAGCATCCAGTGCATCGGGTTCCGATCCCATCATGGCGCAGACCAATGGCCGCTCTGTCAGACGTTTGCAGATTTCTGCAGGCAAGGCGCCCTGCCCCGCGATCAATGCAATCATGGCTCACCCACCCGGCGTCAGGAAGGAGCGGTCGCTGGCTCCGGTGATAAAGCCGATGATCTCTTCCACATAGGCACTGTCGGTTTCGTCACCCAAACGCCGGGCGCGCTCCTGGAAGGTGCCTTCGCCCTGGGCGAGCATCTGAAAGGCGGCCCGTAGCGCCGTAATGTCAGAGCGCGCAACACCCCGCCGTTTCAGACCGACCAGGTTCAATCCGTCAAGCTCTCCGCGCGGGGCCTGCACCAGCCCATAGGGGATCACATCATTAGTGACCATGGTGACGGCCCCGATGATGGCACCGCGGCCAATCCGAACCCATTGGTGAATTCCGGAAAGGCCACCTATGATGACATCATCCTCCAGCACGCAATGCCCCGCCACAGCGGCCGAGTTCACGACAATCACGCGGTCCCCCACCTGGGCGTCATGGGCAATGTGGCAGCCGGCCATGAACAGACCATCATCCCCGATCCGGGTGACCCCGCCCCCGCCTTCGGTGCCGGCATTTACGGTCACATGTTCGCGGATGCGGTTACGCTTGCCGATCACCGTCCGACTTTTCTCGCCCTTGAATTTCAGATCCTGGGGGATCTCACCGATCACGGCGAAGGAAAAAACTGTCGTGTCTTCTCCGATCTCGGTATCGCCCGTGACAACCACATGGGATTTCAGCACCACCCGGTCCCCGAGTGTCACCCCGGCTCCGACGACGCAGAACGGGCCAATCTCGCAGCCCTCGCCAATCGTGGCGCCCTCTTCGATCACGGCGGACGGATGGATCAGGCTCATCTGGCTCAGTCCTTTTGAATATCGACCATGGCCGAGAATTCGGCTTCGGCAGCGGTTTCCCCATCAACCGAGGCAACGCCCCTGAACTTGAAGATCTTGCCGCCCTTCTTCCCGCGCAGGGTTTCCACGTTCATCTCCAGCACATCGCCGGGGATCACCTTGCGGCGGAATTTGCACTTGTCGATGTTCATGAAATAGATCAGCAGATCGGTGTCGATCATATCCATGCCGACACCCAGCATCACGCCGGCGGTCTGCGCCATGGCTTCCACAATGGTCACACCCGGCATGATCGGGGTTCCAGGGAAATGCCCCTGGAAATGCGGCTCATTCATCGTGACATTCTTGATGCCGCGGGCCGAAGCATAGCCATCGATATCAACCACTTTGTCCACCAGCAGGAACGGATAGCGGTGCGGCAAGATCCGCTGGATCAGGTGAATATCCGCGCTTTTGAGATCGGCTGTCATGGCGTATGTCCCGTTTGTTATGCGTTGCGCGTCCCTAGCAACCTTGACCGCTCTGGGCAAGCGCGGGGGCATGGCTGTTTCCGACCTTTTCAGGGGTCGGTTGAAGTATCGCTCAAATCCGATCCATCCCCCAAAACCGCATCGATTTTGGCAATTGCGAGTTCCGTCACATCCGCGGCCTCCGCACTCAGAAAGACTGATGCATGGTCCAAAATGGCGCCGGCACCGCTGTCACGGAGAATTCCCTGGAGCACGGGCAATGAAGCCGCGAAAAAATCCCGCCGCGCTGTTTCGCGCATCTGGTTGATTTCTCTAAGTTTCCGGACCTGAGTGCGGCGGGTTTCCTGAACCTTTTCGTCAAAGGCATCCGCCAAGGCACGGAATGCCTCCGGCCCCATCGACGCTCGGCGCTCGGTCAGTTCCAGTTCCTCGGCCCGGAGTTCAGCCTCGACCCGGCGGTTCTCAGCGGTCAGGACAGCCCCTTCGGCTTCCAGTTCCCGCGTGATGCGCTTGCCGAATGCGCTTTCTGAAAACAAGCGCTCAGGTTGAATGGTGAGAACTCCGCTCAGAGGCGTCCCGAGTTGGCCGCCCTGAATGCGGAGCGGCTCGAAGGGAGCGGTCGAGCGCGCCACATCGCCCTGCGCCCCGGCGGGCCCAGGGCCGATGGCAAGAGCCATCATTGCCGCAAGGACAAGGCGTGCAATCGTATCTTTTCCCTGTCTCATCCTGCCCAGGGGCGCCGGTGTGGCACTCCTGGCTCCTTCGTATTGCTCACATGTGAAAACGCAGGTGCCACAGGCAATCAGAACCGCGCTTGCAACGTCAGATCGAAGCTCTGCTCCTGATCGTAGTCTTCTTTCTTGATCGCGTTCGAGAAATTGAAGCGCAAAGGCCCGAAGGCCGTGGTCCACAGGACAGAGAATCCAATGACATGCCGGAAGGATCCGTTGCGTCCCTGAATGTTTCCACCAGCGGCTGCGGTATTCACGTTCTGCAATCCCCAAAGATTACCGACATCATAGAAAAGTCCGCCGCGAAGCCCCAGTTCCTCGGGCAAACCGAGCGGGAATTCCGCATCAAACCGTGCGACCGCGTAAAGGTTGCCCCCAAGGAAATCGCTATAAGAGCCACCTACGCCGCCCGGACGCGGTGACGTGTCCCTAGGCCCAATACCGCCCGGCTCGAAGCCCCGCATGATGCTTGGGTTCAGGACAAAACGATCGATGGAGCGGCTGTTGTCATTGCCCATCCAGTGCAGCGAACCCGTCTCCAGCGTCGCGCGCAGGGTCACCTCTTCGTTCAGGATTTTTCGCTGAGCCACAACTTTCGCAGTGGAGCGCAGGTATTCGCTATCTCCGCCAATGCCGGCATAGTCCGCGTTGACCTGAACCACGAAGCCGCGATTGGGATCGAGCCCGGAAATACGGCTGTCGTACGTATATGTCAGACCGATCGCGCTGGTGGATTTTTCACCCTGAGCGATCTCGCTGCTGACAACCGGTCCAGCAACGGGGTAGGAGACCCCGGAAACCACGCCATCGGCTCGTTTGATCATCTCGCTCTTGGACCACTCGTACCGCACCTGCAAAGAGGTATCTTCACTCAATTTGAAGGTGAGCGCAGGACGGAAGAACGCGCGCGAGGTATCGTATTCGGCAAAGCTGGAATCGGTTTCCGAAATCCCAAGATCCAGGTCGAATGTCAGATCCCGGCCCAGAAGGTGGGGTTCCGTAAAACCAAGAACGTATTCTTCCGATTCCTGAGCTGTTGCGATCGAGAAAGACAAACGCTGACCGCGTCCAAGGAAGTTGTTTTCCGACAGTCCGACGTTCACACCAAAGCCGTCGTTTACCGAATAGGCGCCACCCAGGCTGAGCGAGCCGGTCGGTTTTTCGTCCACATCAACATCGACGATCACCTGATTCTCGGAGCTGCCTTCACGCACTTCGACATCGGACTGAGAAAAGAAACCCAGAGCCCGGATGCGTTCAGCCGCTTCCCGGATCTCGCGCGGGTTGAAAGGATCCCCCTCGACTGTCCGGAACCGTTGGCGGATGACACGGTCAAGTGTTGTCGTGTTCCCCTCGATATCGATCCGCTCCACAAAAATCCGCGGACCGCGGACCAAGGCAAACTCGACGTCCAGCGTCAGATCGCGATCATTGCGTGTAACCCGCGGCTCCACCCGCAGGAAATCCACCCCCTGCCGGACAGCAAGCGTTTCAAGTTTCTCGATGGCCCGTTCCACAAGCAGCGGCGAGTAGACGACGCCCGGCTTGACCTTCAACGCCGAGAAGTAAAGATCGGCATCGGCTTCCGCGATCTCGCTTGTGACCGAGATGTTGCCGAATTTGAACTGCTGCCCTTCGGTCACATCAACAACGAGATAAACCGCATCACGCTCCCGCGTGACTTCGGCGTTGGCGCTGTTGATTTTGAAGTCCACATATCCGCGAGACAGGTAGAAATCCCTCAACACCTGCCGGTCGAACTGGAGGCGATCCTCGATAAGCGTGTCCTTGTTGATGAAGGTCCGCAGCAAACCGGCCTGCTTGGTTTCCAGAACACGGCGGAGCCTGCGATCAGAGTAGGCCTTGTTTCCGACAAAGGAAACGCGTTCCACCTCAATGGTATCGCCTTCGACGATCTCAAAGACCAGATCCACCCGATTGTCGTTCCGGCGGATGATCCGCGGGGTCACGCGCGAAGCAAGGCGGCCCTGCGCCCCGTAGGCAGCCGCGATCGTTTCGGCGTCCCGTTCGGCCTGGGCGGCGCTGAAGACACGTCGGGGGGAAGATTCGATCAGTTCAGCCAGCTTGTCGTCCTTGATGCGACGATTGCCTTCAAAGTTGATCCGGTTGATGGTTGGGAACTCGGTCACCTTGATGACGAGTGTGTTGCCACGTGGAACCAGTTCCACGGTCTCAAACACACCGCTGGCCAGAATACGCTGATAGGCATCGTTCAGTTGCCCGGCGCTGACGGATTTACCGCGTTCCAGCCCCGCATAAGACACGATGGTATCGGTCTGAATGCGCTGATTGCCCTCAACCTGAACAGCATTGAAACGATAGCTTTGAGCGTTGGCGACAACAGGTGTTAATGCAAACCCCATGGTGACCGCCAGAACGGCGGCAGATACGCTTCTATACAAAATATTGGTGCGTTTGATACGCACACCGCAGGATATACCCGCGACTTTCCCCCGAACCATCAGTCATAACCCGATTTTTTAAGCAGCTTTTAATCGTGCGTATCGGGTTTAAAGTCCGTTGTCAAAACCAAGAACGCATTGTCTGGCACGAACATGCTCAAAGATCGAGCGGTCAGCCTGTGCGAACGGTTCTCAGCTATAGACGAAACGCCCCCCCGTCAGAGGGAGGCGATCCATGCGCCGGCACACAGACTTAGCACAACAGCCAGGACGGATAGCATGCGATCCCAGTTCAGGCTCATCAAAAGACCCAATCCCGGATCCATTCTCGTCAACCGATCCATCAGAGCCCTCCATATTCTCATTCACTGCAAATGAACGGCGCCGTGCGACATCGCACGAAGCCCATCCGGGACCATCCCTAGATCGCGAATATGGCCACAGTTTGGCGATGCCGCGCAGCCGCCAAACTGGTTACTTAAGATTTAACAGAAAATGTCGTTTCCGAGCGCAAAGAGCATCAGGGAAAGAATGACCGCAATGCCCAGCGTCATCAGGATCCGCATGACCGCATCGTTCGGCGGGCGCCCGGACACCGCTTCATAGGCATAGAAGACCAGATGTCCCCCATCCAGCGCCGGCACCGGGAACAGGTTCAACATCCCAACCGCCGTCGACAGGACAGCGATGAAGCGAATGAAGCTATCAAGGCCCTGGCTGGCCATTGCGCCCGAGGTTTCAGCAATCCCGATCGGGCCGGACAGGTTGCAGGTGCTGATTGCCCCGGTGATCATGTGGGTCAGCCCGGAAATCGACATATCGACAACAGACCAGACCTGGGAAACCCCGGCGGCCAGCGATTCGCCAAGACCCGCCGCTTCGGTTGCCGGCTCAAAGGCCTGGCCTCCGATGACGCCGATACGCCAATGCGTTGCGAAACTGCCATCGGCCTGCGGCTCATCCGTGCGGCGCGGGGCAAGCGTCAGGTCAAGGTCCTGCCCGTCGCGCCAAACCGACAGGGCCAGTTCGCGCCCGTCGGCCTGTTCAACGGCCGACTTGAGCTGGTCGAACGCAAAGATCTGCTGACCGTCAACCGCAGTGATCACGTCGCCGGGCCTGAGACCGGCATCAGACGCGGCACTGCGCGGTGCGACGCCGCGCACGTAAGGCGGCGACAGGAAAGGCCCCTCCACCGACACCACCTCTCCACCGCGGCGCACCTCGTATTGCATCGGCTGCACCAGAGGCAGGGCTTCGCGGAAGGCCGTCCAGGAGGTGCCATCGCTCTCTTGCGGAATGGCCACCCCTTCCAGAGCGATCAACTCATCGCCCGCCCTGAGTCCATTTTGAACACCAGGAAGCGGCAAGAGCCCTCCCACGGTCAAAGGCTCGCGCACGGTCCCCTGAGACAGGGCGAGCGCCGAGAAAATGATCGCGGACATCACGAAGTTGAACACGGGACCAGCCGCCACGGTGGCACTGCGTGCCCAAAGCGGCGCGCCGTGCATGGTCTTGCGCAAATGCGCCGGGTCTTGCGCTGCAGCCTGCATCGCTCCGGCATCCTTGCCAGAGGCGGCATCCGCATCCCCAAGGAATTTGACGTATCCGCCAAAAGGCAGGAGGGCGATCTGCCAGCGTGTGCCCCGCTTGTCGACGCGGCTCCAGATCACAGGACCGAACCCAAGCGAGAAAACCTCAGGGTGAATGCCGGACCAGCGACCGACGATGTAATGGCCGTATTCATGAACGGCCACGATCACCGACAGCGCCACCACAAAACTGGCGACCACATAGAGAAAACCGCCAAACTGCGGGAGAAGAGATACGATATCCAAGTTCTTACCTTATTGACGTTCTGCTGCGGCGCGTGTTGCCTCTTGCCGAGCGAGATGGTCCGTTTCGGTGACGTTATCAAGGGTCATTGCGGAATCAATGAGGCCACTTTGTGCCTCCATCCGTTCCAAAACGGTTGCGGTGATGTCCGCCATATCGGTGAACCCGATGCGCCCCTCGATGAACAGGTCCAGTGCCCGTTCCTTGGCGCCATTGAACGCCGCCCCCATCAGACCGCCCCGATCCATGACGTCATAGGCCTGGCTCAACGCCGGATAACGCGCCGGATCAGGCTTTCGAAAGTTCAGCTGGCCGATCTGGGCCAGATCGAGCCTGTCCACCGGCAGGTCCTTGCGCTCGGGCCAGTGCAGGGCATATCCGATGGCATGGCGCATGTCCGGTGCGCCCAGATGCGCCATCAGCGCGCCATCCTTGAACCCGACAAGGGCATGAACCATGGACTCCGGGTGGACGAGAACTTCGATCTGGCTCGGGACGACGCCAAAGAATTCTTTCACCTCAATAACTTCCAGGGCCTTATTGAACATCGAGGCGCTGTCGATCGTGATCCTTTGCCCCATGTCCCAGTTGGGATGAGAAGAGGCCTCCTCAAGGGTTGCGCCTCCCAGGTCCTCCAGCGGCCAATCCCGGAAAGCCCCACCCGAGGCCGTAATGATGATCCGCTCCACGGCAGAGATGTCTTCGCCGACAAGCCCTTGGAAGATGGCCGAATGCTCGCTGTCCACGGGCAGAAGGCGGGCGCCGTGTTTCAGGGCTGTGCGCATCAGCAATTCACCTGCGCACACAAGGGACTCCTTGTTGGCCAAAGCGAGCGTTGCCCCCTGTTCCAAGGCCTTCAGCCCAGGCGCCAGCCCGGCAGCACCCACGATGGCGGACATGATCCAGTCCGCTGGACGGTCGGCAGCCTCGATCAGAGCCTCCTGGCCTGCTGCCGCTTCGACCTCACTGCCCTCGAGGGCGGCGCGCAGGTCCTCCAACCTGTCTTCAAAGGCGGTGACGGCCACGTCAGCCTTGAGGGCAATGGCGTCGCGGGCAAGTTGCGCGATGTTCGCGCCGCCCGTAAGGGCAACCACATCATAATCGCGCGGGGCGCGGCGGATCAGATCGATTGTATTCTGACCAATAGATCCAGTAGCCCCGAAGATTGAAATCTTGCGCATCATCCGGCCTTTCGCGGCTATCCGAAAAACATCACGAAAATCAGAAAGGCCGCTGCCGCGCCAAGCATGCCGTCAAACCGATCCAGCAACCCGCCGTGCCCCGGAATGAGCGCGCTGGAATCCTTAACGCCCGTGCGCCGTTTCAACGCGCTTTCGGCGATATCTCCGGCCTGACTGGCCATCGAGATGACCACGGACAAGGCGACTGCCCACAGTCCAAGCCCCGAGGCCTCGGAAAAGGCCAGGCCTGCACCGGCCGCCGCAAGCCACCCGGCGGAACTGCCCGACCAGGTTTTCTTGGGACTGATGCGCGGCCAGAGTTTGGGGCCACCAATGATCTTGCCCGCGAAATATCCGGCGATATCCGTAACAACCACGACCCCGATCAGCCACAGCAGCCAGAGAACGCCCATTTCGTTGCGCAGCCAGACGAATGCGAAGCCTGCGCAGACGATCCAAAGGCCAAACAGACCAAAGCGCACCCGCGATGCTGACGGCATCTGAAAGATCCCTGCCATCACGGGGGCGGCCAGAAGCGGCATCCCCCACATGGTCGGCAAAAGCGTCGCGCCGAGCACCGCCGCTGCCGCCATGCTCCCAAGCTGGAGGGCCTGTCCGTCCTGATCCGGCGCCAGCATGCGCACCAGCTCCCAGATCATACCTCCGCAGGCCGCAGCGATGAGCAGTGCGAACCAGACCCCTCCGAGCCAGATTTCGACAAAGCCCACGGCAACCATCACGATTGCCGACAGGATCCGCGGCATCAGATCTGACCAGCGCCCCGTGCTCATGTCTTGACCGCTCCGAAACGGCGATCCCGCGTCGAGTAGTGCCGACACAGCCGCTCAAGCTCTTCAGCCGAAAAATCCGGCCAGAGCGTGTCGATGAACTCGTACTCGGCATAGGCCGATTGCCACAGAAGAAAGTTCGAGATCCGCGCTTCTCCGCTGGTGCGGATCACGAGATCGGGGTCGGGCAGAACATGCGTGTCGAGGTACCTGGGCAGGGTTTCTTCATCCACATCATCCGGCGACAGTTTGCCAGCCGCCACATCCTGAGCCAGACGTTTGGTGGCGCGGGCCACCTCGTCCCGCCCCCCGTAGTTCAGCGCAATGGTCAGATGTGTTCCGTCATTGCCTTTGGTTTCCTCTTCCAGCTGGTCCATCAACTGGATCAGCTTGGCATCAAGGCGTACCCGATCCCCGATGAATCGCACCCGCACATTCCTGGCCGCGAGCGCCTTCATCTCTTTGGAGATATAGCGGCGAAACAGGCTCATGAGGCCGGCGACCTCCACCTGGGTCCGCTTCCAGTTCTCGGTCGAAAAGGCAAATATCGTCAAATACTTGATGCCAAGGCCCGGACAACATTCGACGATTTCTCGAACCCGCTTTGCCCCAGCGTGATGGCCGAAAAGCCGCGGACGTCCGCGGGACTGAGCCCACCGCCCGTTGCCATCCATGATGATGGCAACATGGCAAGGCCCCTGTGGGATGCCCGCATGCGGGGCGTCCTTCTGGAGCGCCGTGTCTGTCAGTTCGGCCATGGCTTGGGATCAGACCTGCATGATTTCGGCTTGCTTGGTCTCCAGCGCATCGTCCACCGCCTTGATCATCTTGTCGGTCAGGTCCTGAACTTCGCTTTCCCAGAACCTCTGATCGTCCTCGGACATGCCGTCGGCCTTGGCCTTTTTGATCTGGTCCATTCCGTCGCGGCGCACATTGCGGATCGAGACGCGCGCGTGCTCGGCATACTGGCCTGCGACTTTGCTCAGCTCCCGGCGGCGCTCTTCGTTCAGCTCGGGGATCGGCAGCATGATGATCGTGCCATTGAGCTGCGGGTTGATACCCAGGCCGGATTCCCGGATCGCCTTTTCAACCTTGCCCACAAGCGACTTGTCCCACACGTTGATGGTGACCATGCGCGGCTCGGGCACGTTCACGGTCCCAACCTGGTTGATCGGCGTCATCGAACCATAGGCATCCACCATCACCGGCTCCAGCATCGAAGCCGAGCCACGCCCCGTGCGCAGGGAGGCAAACTCCGTGCGCAAGTTGGTCATGGCACCATCCATGCGGCGCTTCAGATCGTCGGTATCCAGTTCAAAATCATCAGACATTCTGCTCTCTCCCCTGACTTGAGGCGGTCTTTACACCGCTCATAAGCGATTGGCGCAAGATTGTATAGCAATGTTGGCGATGGAAAGCCGCCTCGGTCCGAAGCAGCCACCATTCCGTTTCGCAAGACGGCCAATCGTTTCGCCTCTTGCGGCTTGCGCTCAGCCCTGAACCTTGGTGTAGGTGCCCTCTCCGGCCAGAATACCGCGGAATCCACCCGGCTCGTCCAGGGAGAAGACGATGATCGGCAGGCTGTTGTCCCGCGCCAGCGCAATGGCAGAGGCATCCATCACGCCCAGGCGCTTGGCCAGCACATCATCATAGCTGACGGTGTCATAGCGCTTGGCATCGTCAAACTTGACCGGATCCTTGTCGTAGACGCCGTCCACCTTGGTGCCCTTGAAGATCGCCTCGCAGCCCATCTCGTTTGCCCGCAGGGTCGCCGCCGTGTCGGTGGTGAAATAGGGGTTGCCGGTACCTGCGGCAAAGATGCAGACCCGTTTCTTTTCCAGGTGACGCACGGCGCGGCGGCGAATGTAGGGCTCGCAGACCTGATCCATCGGAATGGCGGAAATCACCCGCGTGTAGACACCCAGACCTTCAAGTGCGGCCTGCATGCCAAGGGCGTTCATCACGGTGGCCAGCATGCCCATGTAGTCGGCCGTGGTGCGCTCCATCCCCTGCGCCGCGCCCGAAAGGCCGCGGAAGATATTGCCGCCACCGATGACCATGCAGATCTCGACGCCCATGTCGTGCACCGATTTGACTTCCTGGGCGATGCGCTGAACGGTGGGCGGGTGCAGGCCAAACCCCTGATCCCCCATCAAGGCTTCGCCAGAGATCTTGAGCATGACACGTTTATAGGCGGCTGCCGACGGGGCGGCCGGTGTTTCGTTTTCTTGGGGCATGTTGCGCTCCGGAATGTGACGGGGTTACTTTACGCGGCAAAATGGAGCAAATCGCCGCCGGGATCAATGCAGCCCAAACGCCTTTTTGTCCCTCACAGCTGCCAATTTCGGTTACACGCAGGTCCGCCCAGATATGACATTTCCAGACATCGACCCGGACAAGCCCGTCCTGATCGCAGGACCGACCGCTTCGGGCAAATCCGATCTGGCGCTCCGGATTGCCGAAACCCAGGGCGGCGTGATCGTCAACGCAGATGCCAGCCAGGTCTTTGACTGCTGGCGCGTGGTCACAGCGCGTCCGTCGCCAGACGAAGAAGCGCGCGTTCCGCACCGGCTTTATGGCCATATCGCCTATGACGTGACCTACTCGGCCGGCCATTGGCTGCGGGAGGTGATCCCCCTGCTGACAGGCCCAGAACGCCCGATCATCGTCGGTGGAACCGGCCTCTACTTCAGCGCCTTGACCGAAGGACTGGCCGAAATACCCGCAACCCCGCCGGATGTGCGCGCCGCTGGGGATGACCTTTCGCTTGAAACCCTGCTTGCACAGCTGGATCCCAAGACTGCAGCACGCATCGATGTGAAGAACCGCGCCCGCGTACAGCGTGCCTGGGAGGTTCTGACAGCGACCGGTCGCCCCCTTGCAGAATGGCAAGACGCCACGCCGCCTCCGGCCCTGCCCCTCGCCCAAAGCACCGCGCTCGTTCTGAACAGCCCAAAGGACTGGCTCGAAGCACGGATCCGAAAAAGGTTCCGCCAGATGATTGAGGCAGGCGCCCTGGATGAGATTGACGCCATGCGGAATCGGTATGATCCGGCGCTTCCCTCGTGCAAAGCGATCGGCGTGCCTGAGTTGATGAGCTACGTGACAGGCCAGGCCACCTTGCAAGAGGCTGAAGAGGCTGCGGCGATTTCGACCCGCAGATTTGCCAAGCGACAGCGGACCTGGTTCCGGGCAAGAATGTCAGCCTGGCAGGAAGTCTTGCCGCAGCTGAACCTGTAGCTTTCATATCATCAGATTGTAAGACCCCGTATCCTTTGCAAATGACCGGAATCGCAGGAAGGCAAGCGTTGCCTTGCCAGAATCGCATTTTCGTGGAGACTAATGTTCAATTTTACCGATTAATGAACCCTGATGCCATTCGATCCAAAACCAACCGAGGACCTGTGCGTTTCGCCTCTCTCCCGTCTTACTCCTGACGGTCCGTGGCAAACCGAACTGTCGCATGATCGCAGGGAACACGTCCTGATCTGGATCACCCGCGGTCAGGGGCGCTGTCTGATGGATGGACATCAAAGAGGCTTTGGAACGCATCACGCCCTTTTCTTTCCTGCGGGACATCTGTGGTCGGTTGAATTGGGACGGCAATGTCTGGGACAGGTTCTCATCGTGCCGTCGAGCGCGCCGGTGTCCATGCCGTCGGATCCCCTGCACCTGAAAGTTGCGAACGCCAGGGATCAGGCGCGACTGAACAGCCTGCTGGAGGAAATCGCACATGAACAAAGCAGGCATCCGGCATTTTGGCGACGTGCGATTCAATCCTATTCGGATCTCATCAGCATCCACCTGCGCCGCCAGATACCGTCCGGCCCTCTGCCTCCGCCCAAGCCAACCGCCGCACGGCGGCTTTCGCAGGCATATTGCAAACGTGTGGTCGAAAGCTTCAACCAGAACGCGAACATGGCCGAATACGCCGCGGACCTTCAGGTCACCCCCACCCATCTGACCCGCGTCTGCAAGGCCGAAACCGGCAAGACCGCCGCCGCGATCCTGACAGAGCGTCAGTTGTATGCCGCGCGCAACCTGCTGATCTCCAGCGACCTGCCCATGCGCGAGATCGCTGACCAGCTCGGGTTTGGCAGCGCGGCCTACTTTACCCGTTTCATCGCCCAGCACACCGGCGAAACCCCAAGCAGCCTGCGCAAGACGGCCCGGCTGTCCGCCATCGCGCAATAAATCCGTACGCACCGCATCGGGCTTCCAAAGCGTCATATCACGAAGCACGCCCTCTCGGCAGCACTGGACACTGTCTGCCCGGTTCCACCGCCGACCCGATGCCTCACAATGATCCGAAGCACGAATTCGACACAAAAAATTTCGTTCTTTTTGATCCACAGCTGTCGAATCGGCGCATTGACCTGCTGCGTCCAATCAGGCCCATGGATGGGTGAGACAGCGAAGTCCAATGGATGCACCTTTGCGGTCAGCCAAAGGACCAAACAATCATCACGCGAAACAGCGCGGCAAAAATGAAGGCCGAGGAAGCCGGGCTGCGCGAAGTCGGCATCAACGTCAAACGGACCATTCCACCGGGCAACGAACAGATCGGCACAAACGGACCTTCGCGAAACCCGTGCTGGTCCTGGCGTTCACTCCATCGACCTGATGAGTCTCTATGGCTCCAGGTAGACCTCATAACGCTGGTCGGTAAGCGTTTTGAGAAAGGCCACGAGCGCATCGATACGGCGATCATCCAACGCCGGGCCATGGGTCAACTCGGTCTGTGCCAGCGTCTGCGGCACCGGAATATCTCCCCAGGGCTGCCCGGTTTCAGGGTTGATCCATGCCGCCTCGGACTTGCTGTTGTAACGGTTATAGAACGCGATGACCGTGCGCAGCTCCTGAAACACACCATTGTGCATATAGGGGCCGGTCACCGCCACATTGCGCAGGGTTGGCGTTTTGAACTTTCCCTTTTCCTTTGGGTCCGTCACTGCCGGATTGGCCAACAGCCCCTCATCGACTGTGCCAAGGGGAACGCCGTTTTCCGCACGGCCCGGCACATTTTCGGGCACCCCGATGTTGTGATAGCTGTAATCGGTAAAGGTCTCTTCCGGATCAATCGCACTGCGTTTCAGTTGATGACACTGATTGCAGTTCGTGAACTGCTCGGAAAAGAACAGCAGCCGACCGAGCTCTTCCTCTTTGGAAAGCGCCGCCTCGCCCCGCAGAAATCGGTCATACTTGCTGTCAAACGGGGCAAAGGCGCTGCTGCGTTCAAAGGCGGCAATCGCCTTGGTCATGGCATCATAGCCGCTGTCAGGGCTACTCAGGACAGATGCGCCGAAATGCGCCTGAAACGCCGCGACATATTCAGGGCTTTCCGACAGGCGCGCGACGGCCTGCTCCTTGCTGGCCAGTCCCATCTCGATCGGGTTGAGCGGTGGCCCCTCGGCCTGTTCCTCAAGGGTCGCTGCGCGCCCGTCCCAGAACATACCGCCCACCCAGGCCCCGTCAGTGCTCTGATGAAAAGGTGGCGCATAGGCGGCGTAGGACGCTGTTGGCGCATTGCGATCCCCCAGAGACTGCCCGTCATCCCCAAGCGAAAAAGCGCCATCCGCGGTGCGCCTCGGATCCGCGAACCCGTACTCCGGATCATGGCAGCTGGCACAGGATTGCGTGCGGTTTGCCGAAAGGTCCGGATCGTGAAACAGCGCTTCGCCCAGGTCCTCCAGCGTGGAGATATCCCGACCTAGCGCGTCGCTGCCGTGCGACATCTGCCCGGCCAGACCAACGCCCAGAAGAATGAGTGCTGCAGAAAACGGCGCAGCGGCTTTTCGCATAAAGAAAGGCATGAACGGGCTTTCGATTCTGGGCTTTTCCTGGAGCCTGTTACGGCTCCATAGGCCAGACCTTGATCGAGCGCAATTCCCGACAATAAAAATCAACTACCTCACGGCGCGCCGCACTTTGTCCGTTCAGTAGCTGAGCAGAAGCACCACGATCATCAGGAGATTCATCGAAGAAAACTGCATAAGACGCGGGTGTTTGGCGCTGTGACATGCAGCATATACCGAAAGGCACACGGACAGGCCGAGACCCAGCAACGAGAGCGTGCCAAAGATCAGCCCAATTGTTCCGCTTCCCGGGCCCCAGGGGGACTGTGGAAAGGACATGCCAATCAGCCCGAATCCAATCAGAATACCGAGGATCGCACCTACCAGAGTGGCCGCAATGCTGCGGGTGCGCTGTCTGTGCCTCGCGCCCAAAACACTGTCCACGATTTCGCGGGAGGGCACGGCGGATGGTGTCCACTGCAGGCGATCAAGTCGGTCATCAAAACTGTAGGCTGTCACAGCAATTCCTCCTGAAACTGGCCCGGTTTTCCGGTCCAATTCAGGCAAGATCGTGACCAAGAAACGAAGTTAACGCGGCATTTACCAATATTACCGCTTTATGAACATTGCCTATCAGGCAAGGTTGCCCAAAAGCCGGGTGCCCATCGCCGCTCAGCTGCCCCAGATCTTGGAGACATAGGCCTGAGTTTCCTTGTACGGCGGTACTCCGCCATGGCGTTCCACCGCTTCCGGACCCGCGTTGTAGGCGGCCAGGGCCAACCGCCAGGAGCCGAACTTTCGGAATTGCCGCGCCAGATACCGCGCGCCCCCCTCCAGATTCTCCACCGGAACGGTCGGATCCACGCCAAGGGACTTTGCGGTTTGCGGCATCAGTTGCGCAAGCCCCAGCGCCCCTTTGTGGGACTTCGCCGCGGGGTTCCAATTGCTTTCCTGTTGCACCAGACGCAGGAACAAATCTTCAGGGACACCGTGCTTGCGCGCCGCAGCCCGGGCCATGGGCAGGAATTCACCGCGGTATTTCCCTGTGTAAAGCAGGTTCGAAGCCGCCTCGCCCGCGTATGGAGAGGGTGGCTTGAGGCGCGCCGAGTGCTGGTATTGTTTCGCCGCGCGCCCATCCAGAACCTTTGTATGGGCGGAAAAAAGACTGCGCTGGCTTTTGGTTGAAAACATGTCAGCGCTGGCCGTTTGCCCCCAAAGCATCAGTGCGCAGAGACTGCCCGCCAGCAAGATCCCGAACCTGTATTCGGTCCCGGTCTCGCCCCGGGGGAGTGTCAGACACATGGACTTAACCTTGGCCGCTTTCCGCTTCGACATTCGCGCTCCTCAACCCTGTCTTGAATACCGGCATCCACTCTGGCGCTGGACTATACCCAATTTGCTCCGAATTGAAACCTTTGGCTGCAGGTCGGCAGATCCGCGCCTGCCGGACGGAACGTCGGCCACCCCAAAGAAGCTTGCTTTCATCGCGGGCTGGGGGCCTGTAGGGTGTCGCCAACCCGCGGCCAAGCAAGATTCGTTCAGGTGAGGCAGCGCAGACAAATAAGAACAGACAAGAACAAGGACAGGACCAAATGGCCGGCTCAGTCAACAAAGTCATCCTCATCGGCAACCTGGGCCGCGACCCTGAAGTGCGGACCTTTCAGAACGGCGGCAAGGTGTGCAACCTGCGCATTGCGACCTCGGAAACGTGGAAAGATCGCAACACCGGGGAGCGCCGCGAAAAGACCGAATGGCACAGCGTTGCCGTCTTCAACGAGGGTCTGGTCCGTGTTTGCGAGCAGTACCTGCGGAAAGGCTCCAAGGTCTATATCGAGGGGCAGCTGCAAACCCGCAAATGGCAGGACCAGAACGGCCAGGACCGCTATTCAACCGAGGTGGTGCTGCAGGGCTTCGGCTCGACCCTGACCATGCTGGACGGCCGCGGCGAAGGCGGTGGTGGCGGACAGGGTGGCGGCTACGGCGGCGGCAGCGGTGGTGGCGGCTATGGCGGCGGTTACGACAGCGGACCGCAGGGTGGCGGCGGATTTGGCGGCGGCCAAGGCGGCCCTTCGCACAATATCGATGACGATGAAATCCCCTTCTGAATCGGGCAATTCCTCTGTGTGAAATTGATCAAAGGGCTGGCTTCTGCCAGCCCTTTTTTTTTGCACCTGGATCCTTGCGAAAACGGCGCATGCAGACATGCAGCAAACAACGCAAGCATCGTAAACGACCGTTAACCATATCTGAGATCGATCTTGCTTTACGCACCCGTGACCCCGATAATTAAAAATTGATTAACATTCAGGATATCAGCATGACGCGCTTCGCCTCCATGGTTTCGGCCCTTTCGCTAGCCCTTGTGGTGCCCATGAGCGCAAAGGCTGCAACCCTGTTCTCCCAGACCTATACCGGTGCTGAATTTGCAGCTCTGGCCACGCTCGGCCCGAACGCAACGCAAAGCGTGTCGGGCAACTCTGTCACCTATGGCATGACCTCGCACTATGCCACACTAGCTGAATTCTACGCCCTCAGCCCTGGTGCGCGCGGCGATATGACCTTTTCGGTCACGATCAATTATGATGCCCTCACCAACGACAACGACATGGCATTCGGCTTCACCGATGGATCTGGCATCATTGGTGCAATGCAGGCCGACAATGGCAGCGGGACCCTTTACGTGTTGAACGGGTCTCCCTCCAATCTTTCCGCGATTCAGAACGGGACAGGCTTTTCCAATCAGATCTCGGCGACGTTCACTGTAGCGGATGGCAGTGGTCCTGCGACCCTCTCTTACACCAACGGTAGCTACAGCGTGAGCGATCTCCCCCTGTCTTCCACGTTTGATACCGATGGCGTGCTCGGCTTTGCGCTATACGGCAACAACAAAAATGAATCCTACCGGATCAACTCCGTCGCTCTGGAGTTTGCAACGATGGCAGCCGTACCGCTGCCGGCGGGCGGAATGCTTTTGCTGACAGGTCTGCTTGGTACGGCCGCTGTGCGCCGTCGCCGACGCAAGAGCTGATCTGGCCCTGCCTTAGGCTGCGACTGTGCGCCTTCGGTCAATGGGTGACTTCGGCTGAAAAACCAAGATCAAACCCGCAGCGTTGTCGCGTGCGGGTTTCTTCTGTTCCGGGCCTGCAGTGTTTCGCGTTATACCCGAGACATCGATGGGCCTGTGCCTGACCGGCAGGTGACTCTTTTTGGATGCAAGGAACGACAATCATGACATGGTCTTTCTCTCTTGGCCGCCTGCTGGGTTCAGATGTGAGGGTTCATGTGACCTTCTTCCTTCTGCTGGGGTGGATCGCCCTTTCCGCCTATTCCGAAAGCGGCCTTCCGGGAGCAATCGAGAACACGGCCTTTGTGCTGGCCCTGTTTGCCTGTGTCCTGGCGCATGAGTTTGGCCATGCCCTGATGGCGCGACGCTATGGCATTGCGACCCCGGACATTACGCTGTTGCCGATTGGCGGGCTGGCCCGGCTGGAGCGCATGCCGACCAACCCCTTGCACGAAATCGCAGTGGCCCTGGCCGGCCCTGCCGTCAACGTGGTGATTTGGGCGGTCCTCGTGATGATCGGCGCGGGACACTGGACACTCGAAAGCCTGACCGATCCCAGTCAGGAGTTTTCGATCTGGACGTTCCTGGGACGTCTGGCCGCCGTGAACCTGATCCTTGCCATCTTCAACCTGATCCCCGCCTTTCCGATGGACGGCGGCCGGGTCCTGCGCGCGGCCTTGTGCCTGAAGATGGACCGAGTCAAAGCCACGCGCGTTGCTGCGCTCGCGGGCCAGATCTGCGCCGTCGGCCTGGCCTACCTTGGCCTTACGTCAGGCAATCCGATCCTGGTTCTGGTCGCCGGCTTTGTGTTTATAGCGGCCAATGCGGAAAGCCAGGATGTCGCGATGCGGGATCTCTCCCGGCAGTTCCTTGCGCGCGATGCGATGATCACCAGTTTCGAGGCCCTCAGGCCAGAGGACACTCTGGAAACCGCCTCTGCCGCCGTGATCCGCACCACGCAGCACGAGTTCCCAGTTCTGGATCCGGCGGGCCAGCCATTGGGCTTTCTCACCCGCAGTGCGCTGTTCTCTGCACTGGCCGCAGACCGCCCCCGTCTGACGCAGGTATCTGCGATCATGCAGACCGACATACCCACCGTTCCCATGACTGCCGGTCTCGACACTATTCTGGACAACCTTCACGCAGGCGCGCCCGCGGTTGTTGTGACCACGAAAGCAGGCACCATCGCGGGCTATGTCACCGCTGAAAACATCGGGGAGTTGATGGTGGTCCAAGGGCGCTGAAAAGCGCCCCTGGCTGCGGCATTTGTCTCAGGCTGCCCGCAGGGCCAGTGCATCTTTCAGCACGTTCAAGACCGCATCGCGCGGAACATCGGAGGTGACAAAGGCCGCCCCGATGCCACGTGCCAGGATAAAGCGTAGCTGGCCATCGACGACCTTCTTGTCCTGTGCCATCAGATCCAGCAGCGCTTCGGCATCCGGCAGATCGCCCGCGATGTCCGCAAGGTCCGCCTTCATGCCCATCGCCTTGAGGTGCGCGCGCACCCGGCTTGGATCTTCCTGACTGCAAAGGCCAAGCCGCGAGGAGAGTTCAAAGGCAAGGGCACATCCGATGGCAACCCCCTCGCCATGCAACAGACGGTCGGAATAGCCGGTCGCGGCCTCGAACGCGTGGCAAAAGGTATGGCCCAGGTTCAGCAGCGCGCGATCTCCCTGCTCGGTTTCATCCCGCGCAACGATATCAGCCTTCATCTGCACAGACCGCGCCACCGCCTCGACCCTTGCGGCCATGTCACCGGCAGACAGTGTCGGCCCCTGCTCTTCAAGCCAGTCGAAGAACGCCGCATCCCCCAGCAGGCCGTATTTTACCACCTCGCCATAACCAGCCAGAAAATCCCGCGCTGTCAGCGTCCCCAGAACCTCGGTATCGGCCAGCACCAACGTCGGCTGGTGAAAAGCACCAATCAGGTTCTTGCCCTGCGGCGCATTGATGCCTGTCTTGCCGCCAACCGAGCTGTCCACCTGCGCCAGCAGCGAGGTCGGGATCTGCACGAAACGTACCCCCCGGCGCAGGACGGCGGCTGCAAAACCGGCAAGATCCCCCACCACGCCGCCGCCAAAGGCAACCACGACGTCGGAGCGTTCGACCCGCTTGTCCAGCAGCCATTCCACCGCACGGGTGAACTGCGGCCAGCCCTTGGTGCTTTCGCCCGGCGGCAGCGCCAGGGCATCCATCTCGATCCCCTCCAGCGCAAGACCAGCGCGCAAGGTGTCCAGATGAAGGCCTGCGACGGTCTCATCGGTCAAGACCGCAACGCGCGGGCGTTTCAGCAAGGGCTTGATCCGCTTGCCTGCCTCCATCAGCAGGCCCGGACCAATCACCACGTCATAGGCGCGCTCCCCGAGGGGCACATGTACGATGCGTTCCATCTAGTTCCATTCCAATACGTCAGGTCGCGTTTTCAACGCCTCAAGCACCCGATCGACCATTTGCTCAATCGAGGCCTGACCATCCGATTTCACCGTAAGATCCGCCTTGGCATAAAGGGGCACACGCGCCTCATAAAGGCCGCGCAGGGTCGCCTTCGGGTCGGGCGTGCGCAACAGCGGGCGCGTATCGCGATGACGTACCCGGTTCCAAAGCACGTCAAGGTCTGCCTGAAGCCAGACTGAAACACCGCCTTTGGAAATCAGATCCCGGTTCTCCTTTGCGAGAAAAGCGCCGCCGCCGGTGGACAGGATCCCGCGCTCTTCCTCCAGCAAACGGGAAATCACCTGTCGCTCTTTCAGACGAAAGAACGGCTCGCCATCGCGGGCAAAGATTTCGGGAATCGACATATTGGCCGCGGCTTCAATTTCATGATCACTGTCGAGAAAGGGCACACGCAGGCGCGCCGCCAGAGCGCGTCCCACGGCGGTTTTCCCGGCGCCCATCATACCCACCATGACAACGGTCTTCTTGAGCCGCCCCGGCACGGGCTGGGTCATCACGGTTTCTTCAGTTTGCTCTTTTTCGCTCATTCTTCAGTGAATGACGTGATATTGCAAAAAAGGCCATATATAACTTGAACAAAAGACAAAGAAGCAGGCAGCAGGGACGTCATGGCGCGCTTGATCAAATACTTGTTTTACATCGTCCTCCTGGCCGGGATCGGGCTGGTTGGATACGCTTATGTGGGCCCGTGGTTCGGCGCTGATTTCAGCGCCCCGACAGAGGAGATCCGCAAACCGGTGGTGCTCAATGCCGACTAGGCTGTCGCTTTTGCCCCTTGCTGCGCTCTGTGCTTCGCTTTTGGCAAACCCGTCGCTCGGCGAAGAGCCCCTGACCGTCATCGACTGGCTGGGTCAGCCGACAACGGAGGATATTCCCGATACGGTTTTGATGGAGCCTGCAGTCAGCAGTAGCGCCGCGCGACCCGAAATCACCGTCACCCCGCTGGAGGCCCTTTTGCCCCCGATCGGCCTTGTGGCGCCATCGGCGACCGGGCTTCCCGTCGATCTGTGGCGCGGCAGCGATCCACGGGACATCGCCAGTTTGATCCGCGAGGTTCCGGTACGGGACAGCCCGGCTATGCAATCGCTGCTGTTCACGCTTCTCCTGTCTGAAAGCCGCCCTCTGCCCTCTGGCCAGGACGAGATATTGCTCGCCCGCCTGGACCGTCTCATCTCCCTCGGGGCGATCGATCCGGCTCAGGCGTTGGCGGAACAGGCAGGACCGACAACCTCTCGCGAAAGATTTGCGCGCTGGTTCGACGCGACCTTGTTGACCGGGGATGAGGATCGCGCCTGCGCTGCCCTGACGGCGGCGCCTTACCTTGCGCGGGACTACAGCGCACGGATTTTCTGTGCTGCCCGGCGGGGCGACTGGCCGACGGCCGCCCTGATGCTCGAATCGGCCCACGCCTTGGGTCTTTTGCCATCCGAGCGATTGGCGCTTTTGGACCGGTTCCTGAACCCGGACATCTTTGAGGACGCACCGCCCCTCCCTGCCCCCGAGACCCTGGATCCTCTCACGTTCCGCCTGTTTGAAACCATCGGGGAGCGCTTGCCGACGGCACCGCTGCCGCGTCCCTATGCCGCTGCCGATCTGCGCGACATTGCCGGCTGGAAGGCCCAGCTAGAAGCTGCCGAGCGGCTGACGCGTGTCGGCGCGCTGAACCCGAACCAGCTTTTGGGACTGTTCACCGAGCGTCAGCCTGCCGCCTCTGGCGGGATCTGGGACCGGGTCGAAGCCCTCCAGGCGTTTGAACTGGCCCTTCATGGCAATGCGCTCAAGGGTCGTCCTCCAGCAGGTCCTGAACACCTAGCCGTTTCTTTGAACGCGGCATGGAAGGCGGCAAAATCGTCTCGCACCGAGGTCGCCTTTGCCGATCTGTTTGCCGACGAACTGGCCCGCACGCAGCTGTCGGCCGAGGCCGAAGAACTGTCATGGCGCATTCGCCTGCTGGCCCCCACCTACGAGCTTTCGGCGCGCAGACCTCCGTCGCAGAGCACCGAGGATCTGTTCCTCGCCGCACTGGCCCAGGGACGCCCGCAGGAGGTGGAGGCACCCTCGGAAATTGCCCGCAGCATTGCCACCGGGTTTGCAGGCCAGCAGGAACTTCCCCTTTCCGTTCGACGGCACCTCGATGACGGGCAGCTCGGAGAGGCAATCCTGCACAGCATGTCCTTGTTCGCGCGTGGTGCGACGGGAAATCTGGGTGATCTTACGGGCGCCTTGATTGCCTTTCGCACCATGGGGCTTGAAGACACCGCGCGGCGCGCTTCGCTGCAGCTGATGCTGTTGGAGCGCCACTGACATGGACGCGCCAAAGGGCGATCAATTCTGGATTTCTTGCTTTCTGGATGCGCAGGCGGCCGACCTTGGCGCGGCGCGCAACACGCTCTTGGCTTATGGGCGGGATCTGAAGGATTTTGCCGGGTGGGCGGCGCGCAAAGGCACCGGTTTTGCCAGCCTCACTCAGGAGCAGATCGAGACCTATCTGGTGGCCTGCGATGCCGAAGGGCTGTCGCGCGCAACACGGGCACGCCGCTTGTCGGCAATCCGCCAGCTCTACCGCTTTGCCTTCGAGGAGGGCTGGCGCCCTGACAACCCGGCGATCCAGATCAAGGGCCCGGGCCGCAGCAAGGCCCTGCCAAAAACGCTGGAGGTGATCGAGGTCGACCGGCTGCTTGATGCGGCACGGACCAGCGGGCGCACCCCGCTCGAGAGGCTGCGCAACACCTGCCTGATGGAGCTGCTATACGCCACCGGCATGCGTGTGAGCGAGCTGGTCTCCCTGCCCGTGGCCGCCGCGCGGGGTGATCCGCGCATGCTTTTGGTGGCGGGCAAGGGCGGCAAGGAACGCATGGTCCCCCTGTCCCCGCCCGCCCGCGAGGCTTTGTC
Source organism: Phycobacter sedimenti (assembly GCF_038148855.1). Lineage (NCBI taxonomy): Bacteria > Pseudomonadati > Pseudomonadota > Alphaproteobacteria > Rhodobacterales > Roseobacteraceae > Phycobacter > Phycobacter sedimenti. The sequence goes on from NZ_JBBVGR010000001.1 coordinate 238,304, forward strand.
GGCCTGGCTCATCGCCCGCGATGCCGCCGAGGCCGAGGCCGAGGCGGATGGCCTCCCCCCGTCGCGGTTCCTGTTTCCCTCGCGTGGCAAGGCAGGACACCTCACCCGGCAAAGGTTCTTTCTGCTGATCAAGGAATTCGCAGCCTGCGGTGGGGTCCCCCCCGAAAAGGTCACGCCTCACACCTTGCGTCATGCGTTTGCGACGCATCTTTTGGCAAATGGTGCTGACCTGCGGGCGATACAGGCGCTCCTGGGTCATGCCGATATCGCCACGACAGAGATCTACACCCATGTCCTTGATGCGCGCCTGAGCGAGCTGGTCCTCGAACATCATCCGCTGTCACGTGGCAAGGCCCGACCTGAACGGGACTAGTCCGTGCCCTGAGCAGAAGAGCGCACCCTGCCCCTTGAACGAAACCCCTGCGGACCCCATAACCGGGAAAAGCCTTTGAAAAACGGAACCTGACATGGAAACCGAACTAGCAACCCTGGACAGTGCCTTTTGGTTCACGGCCGGATCGATCGTCTTGCTGCTTGTCCTGTCGGGGTTCTTTTCCGGCTCCGAAACCGCCCTTACCGCAGCCTCCCGCGGAAAGCTGCGCAGCCAGGCCGATAAGGGCTCGCGCGGCGCAAAGAGTGCGCTCGTCGTGACCGAGGACAGCGAGCGGCTGATCGGCTCCGTGCTGCTTGGCAACAACCTTGTGAACATTCTCGCGACCTCTCTGGCGACCGCCCTGTTCACCAGGGCCTTTGGCGAAAGCGGCGTCGCGCTGGCCACCCTCGTGATGACCCTTCTGGTGCTGGTCTTTGCCGAGGTTCTGCCCAAGACCTATGCCATTTCCAATCCGGAGAAAGCCGCCTCGGCCGTTGCGCCCGCCATCAGCTTTCTGGTGACCGTGCTGGCCCCCATCGTCGGCGCCGTGCGCCTGTTGGTGCGCACCGTTCTGCGCGTGTTTGGAGTGCGCATCGATCCCGACAGCCACATCATGGCCGTCCGCGAAGAGATCGCAGGCGCCCTGCACCTGGGCCACTCCGAAGGCGTGGTGGAAAAGGAGGACCGGGACCGGATCCTTGGCGCCCTCGACCTCTCGGAGCGGTTCGTCGAAGAGATCATGCTGCACCGATCCCACATCGAGATGATCGATGCTAATGCCGACCCGGAAGCCATTCTGGAGCAATGCCTGACCTCACCCCATACCCGCCTGCCGGTTTTCAAGGATGAACCGGAGAACATCGTCGGCGTGGTCCATGCCAAGGATCTGCTGCGCGACATGTACGCCCAGATCGGCGGGCCGGACGGCGATGCGGCCGCCTTGCGCAATTTCCAGATCATCTCGGTCGCCAAGCCGCCCTATTTCGTGCCGGAAACCACAACGCTGGATGAACAGATGCGCCAGTTCCTGCGCATGCGCAGCCATTTTGCGTTGGTTGTGGATGAATATGGCGCGCTGCAGGGGCTGATCACGCTTGAGGACATTCTCGAAGAAATCGTGGGCGAGATCACCGATGAGTTCGACCCGGCCGAGCAGTCTCCGGCGAAGAAAACCCAGGACGGGCATTTCATGGTCGATGGAGCGACCACGATCCGCGACCTCAACCGTGCAACGGAATGGAACCTGCCCGATGACGAGGCGAACACCATTGCGGGCCTCGTGATCCACGAAGCGCAGATGATCCCTACCGTCGGCCAGGTCTTCTCCTTCCACGGGTTTCGATTTGAAGTCACTGCGCGCGAAGGCAACCGCGTCACCCGCCTCAAGATCCGCCCGCTGGCATGAGATCAGGGTCGTAGGGCAAGCACGGACAGGGAAGAGATACGCAAATGACACGCGCCTGGCGATGGATCGACAGCATCTTCGTGGATCTTTCGCGCCAGCTGCGCTGGTCGTTTCTTCCCCCGTTGCTGATCTATTTCGCCTATGGGGCGCAGGGCATAACCTCAGTTGCGGGCGCCTTTTACGTCAAGGAATACCTCGACCTGCCGGCCGCCTTCCTGGCAGGCCTCAGCTTTTGGGTGGGAATTCCCTGGGCGCTGAAAATGCCGATCGGGCATCTTGTCGATCTGATCTGGCGCTGGAAATACCTGCTGATCCTGCTCGGCGCTGCACTGATGGCGATGAGCTATGCCATTATCGTGGCGCTGCTGACGATGCCCGAGACCATGCAGGCGATGATGACGGTGAACGCCTGGTACGTGACCTCGATCATCCTGGCCCCCTGCGGTTTCGTCCTGCAGGATGTGGTCGCCGATGCGATGTCGGTCGAGGCCGTGCCGCACCGTGATGCCGAAGGCAACGAGCTGCCCGCTGAGGAAACCCGCGCGCTGCATACCACGATGCAGACCTTTGGCCGGATCGCCCTGATTGCAGGCTCCAGCGCGGCGGCGGCGCTCAACGTGGTGCTGTTCGAAGGGGCAGAGGCCCTGCCCCAAGCCGAAAAGGGCACGCTTTATGCACATGTCTACGAGCTGGCGCTTCTGGTCCCCATGCTGTCCCTTTCGGGGGTGGCGCTGGCTCTGGTGCAGCGTCTCCGCAAGACCGCACATCTGCGAGGCAACGGGCTGTCGGTGAGTGAAATCCTGGCGCGACTGGATCCGCCGCGCGATCCGGTTGATGTCAACTGGTGGTACTTCATCGGCGGCGGCGCCTTTGTCGCCCTCTCGCTCAGCGTTGGCCTCAGCGATCTGGCCTATGGGCAAGAAATCATCTTTGCAGGCTCAATGGCTATTGTCCTGTTGCTGATGCGCCAACTGATTGCGGTGCTGACCCCGGCGCAGGCCCGCGCCCTCATCGGAACCGCAATCATCATCTTTATCTACCGCGCCAAACCGCTCAGCGGGCCAGGCACCACCTGGTTCGAGATCGATGTCCTGGGCTTTGATCCGCAGTTCCTGTCGGTGCTCTCCCTGATCGCATCGCTCTTGACCCTCCTTGGCATGATCGTTCTGCGCCCGATGATGGCGAACAACTCGATCACCTGGATCGTGATTTTCCTGACCATAAGCGAGACGATCCTCAGCCTGCCGAACCTCGCCCTGTACTACGGTGTGCATGAATGGACCTCGGCCATGACGAATGGTGTCGTGGATGCCCGCTTCATCGCTCTGGTGGATACGGCCGTGGAATCGCCGCTTGGGCAAGTGTCCATGATCCCGATGCTGGCCTGGATCGCACGCAACGCGCCATCGGGGCTGAAGGCGACTTTCTTTGCGGTGATGGCCTCTTTCACGAACCTTGCGCTTTCCGCCTCAAGCCTTGGTACGAAATACCTGAATCAAGCCTTCATCGTCACCCGCGAGGTGAAGGACGACACCGGCGCAATCATCACCGCAGCCGACTACACGCAACTGGGCCCCCTTTTGATCACGGTTACGGTGCTGACGCTGCTGGCGCCCTTGCTGGCCATCGTGATCGTGCAAAACAGCAGATTCCGTACCGAAGACTGAACCCCGTGCTCCTCCGGTCAGCAAAGAGCGAGATGGGCCGTCGCGTAATTCAGTGGAGCACTGTTCACCTCGGTCCAGAAGGAAGAATCCCGACACGCCAAGGGGCTTGGTGATGAAAACCTCAACCCGCGCAGCGGTCATCGGCAGGCGGAAGGCCGCACGACATGAATCCCTTCGCCATGCGGGCGATGATGTCGCTGACGCTTGACGGGTTCTTTGGCGCCTGGCTGCGGGCATTCCCCCCGCTTCCAACGCAGCGGAAACCGGCCTTGATCGCTTCATCTTCTTCAAGAAGGACGTCGTTGTCATGCGGTGCGCACCGGCTGACGCCGGGCGCAAATCAGGCCCTGCCCGCTGACTTTGCGCTTTTTGGAGGTCGATGCCGATGCTGAAACCTATGAGCGAACCGGCTTGATGGCGCAGCTGTGGGGACTTGCACCTCGGGCGGCTATTCGCATCACGCGCGGACATCCGTCGCCCCGGGGGTCATGCCTGCCGACAAGGTCACCGAGGGCCTTGAGGTGGAAATCGAGCTCCTCGGACAGATGCACAAGGCCTGCCTGATCATGACACCACTCTATGATGCGGACAGAGCACGGATGCGCAGATGACACGTGCCATCAGGTGCCTCGGTCCACTGGCGGGGGCGCTGGCTGCGGCGAAAAACCTCTGGCCTTGACCGTGGCATTCGCCGAAGATCCCCCTCAGATGGCACAGACCTGCCATCACACGGGGGAACTTCATGTCCAATATCGCGATCCTGCTCCTGGCAGCCGGGGCTTCGTCCCGTATGGCCGGGCGAGACAAACTCACCGAAGAGGTCGATGGCCAGCCGCTGCTGTCATTGATGTGCCGCCGTGCGGCTCTGACCGGATTGCCCGTTTATGTCACCGTGCCAAGTGACGCACATCCCCGCACCGGCCTGACCGGTACGGCAACCACGGTGCCCGTTCCCGACGCGGATGAGGGGATGGCGGCCTCCATCCGGCGCGGAATTGCGGCTCTCCCCTCGGACTGTGACGGGGTGATGATTATCCCTGCGGATATGCCAGAGATCGAAACTCAGGATCTATTGCATGTCGCCGCGCATTTTCACGGGGGAAACGGCCCGATCCTGCGCGCCACAGCAGAAGATGGCCAGGTTGGCCACCCGGTGCTGTTTCCAAGGCGCTGCTTTGGGCAGCTTTTCGAGATTTCAGGGGACCAAGGCGCCCGCGTGCTATTGAAACAGGACAAGGTGCAATACATCGCCCTGCCCGCCCGCCACGCGATCACCGATCTCGACACCCCCGAAGCCTGGGCCGCCTGGCGCGCAGCAAATGGCTGAGCCTGCCCGGTTGAGAACGGAATGACGGCGAGTCGTATTGCTTCCCATGGCAGAACCACACAATTCCTTTAAATCAAGGAACTGGCAGAGTTCAGCCAAAACGCGACATTTGTGCCAAGTGTCGAAAGCCCTGTACTGGTGTGCAGATTTTGATCACTTCCCGAAAGCGGCCATCGGTTAGGATCGACCAAGCTTTCCAGCTATTGCGGAAGTTGCGGACGAAGCACACTATACTCTTCTTTTTCTAAAAATAAGGGATTTTCATTTGCAACATGACAAATGGCAAAAGAACATATTCAAAAAATAATCCGAAATAATACCATCAGCCCCGGGTTTTCACCCCCAAAACCTTGACGCCAATCATGATCAACTCAAGCATGGTCAGCAGCAGAAAAAACATATATTTCCCAATATTCAGTCACATGCCCACTCTACACATTTCAAGCTCAGCTCGCAAAGCTTGCAAAATTTGTTCTCGCGCCTGTCCTTCAAATAACACATACTCACTGAGCGAAGACGATAGCGAGAGTTCAATCAATCCATCACAGCGGATAGATCTTGTTCCAGATTGAACACCATTCTCAGTCAATATCCGCTCGGCAGTCGCGTATCGCCTCTGAGGAGTTCCTTCAAGATCACCATGCTCGTGATTCAACGTTCGGTCCATCAGGCTATTGAAAGCCCGTTCAAATCCACTTCGAGTACGCTGATTAAAGTAGAACTCCAAAAACTGACGTTCTCCCCGCCCCCTTAGCAAAATCACCTTAACCTCTCTCAGATCAACTTTTGTTTCAGTTAGCTGGTATTGATCGTCTGCGGTGCAAACTCGGGGGTTCGGGATCTGAATATCGATAATGCAATCTTCAAATCGAACCCTTGATTCACCGGACAATTTAAATGCAGCATACAGCTCTCGTTCGAATTCATCCATGGCAAGAGACTGACCAGGAATAGACAGCAAAAGAACAGATGCGAAGAACCAAGCGTGTGCCAGTTTTGTCATTTTATAATGCGTCTCACTACTGCATGGATACCGGGTTCTGCATTAAGCAAAAGAACCCGAAAGATTATCTCGCTCAAAACGCGCCAGTCATCGACACGCGGCTTGCCGTGGGACTTCGGAAAAACAGGGTTCCAGATGCGCTACCTGCGTATCGCTCATCCAGAAAAGATCCGACTTGTTCCTCACTCACTTTTGGGATAGTGGATCACGCCGCAAAGCGAAAAACAATGGGGCCTTAGGCGGACTTTGCAAACCCCGCTTCTGTCGCGCATCGGCCACCCGGGAGCTCATAGCGGAGCGACACGTTTCACCGCCATCCCTGCAACAAAAATGAGCAGGGCCATCACAGCCCTGCCCCCCATGTGCCGATGCTCTTTCACCGCGCGGCCCGCTCCTGTCGGTCCTCCCCAGGCGACAAGGTGAACCGGGTCAGTGCACCAACAGCTGGGCTTCGTGTTTCTTGAGCGAGCGGCGCGCCGAGGTATAGGCTTCACGCCCTTCGGCCGATTTTAGCTCGGGGAAGAGTTCAAACACCTCGTTCCGCTGCCCCTGATCGAGGCCGCGCAGGGTCAGATCGCCAGGCTGGAAGCTTTCGGTCCAGGCCCCGTCCGACAGCACCACCTCGTGCTGATCGAACATGAAGTGGATGTAGGTGACAGCCGTGGTTTCGACCGCGTCGATGCCCTCAAGTCCGGTCAGATGCTTGGCTGCAACCAGAACCTCACGATCTTCGAAGTAGAGTGCCGTCTTGTCATTGGCGACCAGAACCCGGTGGTTGGGGCTGACCATCATGTCGCGTTCCGGCAGACCGTTGCCCAAGGCCCCTTTGCGGATAAGGACCGGTTGCAAATGCGCGGCATGTGCCAGGTCTTGAGCTGTCAGGCTGCGCGTTCCGATCCAGCGGATTTCCTGAATACCGTTGTCACGGGTGATCACGCGGTCGCCCACCGTCAGCTCTTCGACCTTCCGCTCTCCGTTTGGAGTGGCAATCAGGGTGCCCGGCGTGAAACAGGGGATGATCCGCTCGATCTCGCGGTAGGTCATCGTTCCGATGACCGAGTCCGAACCGTCCAGCAGATCGATGCTTCCCGAATAGCTGTTTCCATCTGCATCCAGAGTGCGGGACGTGATCACGAAGTTCTGCCCGGTCAGGTCCAGAGTATCGTAGTCGTCACCACCCGAGCCGCCATCAACTGTATCTCCGTCAGTGCCGCCAATAAAGGTATCCCGATCCGCACCGCCGCTGAGCGAGTCCGTGCCATGCCCCCCGGTGATCATATCGTTTCCGGCGCCGCCGGCTACGGTGTCGTCGTCGATGCCCGCGTCGATCGTATCGTCGCCCTCACCGCCCGAAATCAGGTCGTCATCGTCCTGACCGAAGATCAGATCGTTGCCTGCGCCCCCTTCGATCGTGTCCATACCGTTGGTGGGGTCAGGATCAACCGGGCGGCCGTCGGCGCCATCGTCCATGATGTTGAGGCCATCCGGGAAAGCCGGGTCGAGGCCCCCATAGAGCGTGTCGTCGCCCGCACCGCCCAAAAGCACGTCGGAACCTTCGCCACCGGTGATCACATCATTATCAGCACCACCATCGACCGTGTCATCGTCGATACCGGCATTGATCACATCATCACCAGCTCCCCCCGAAACAAGATCCGCGTCATCTCCGGTGAAGATGGTGTCATTTCCCGCGCCACCTGCAACGGTGTCCATGTCATCTGTCGGATCCGCATCGGCCGGGATCGGCGGGATGGGCGGCGTCGTACCCGTATATCCCGGAAAGCCACGATCCGGCAGCGGAGTAGGCTCATTGCCGGAGGTGTCGATGAAATCATCGCCCTCGCCGCCGTCGACGCTGTCGGAGCCATCGCCGCCGATCAGGCTGTCATCGCCGCCGTTGCCGAAGATCGCGTCATCGCCGTCGCCGCCGTCGATTGTGTCATTGCCAGGCACGATCGGCGCAGTCGGGTCGGTGGCGTCGAAATAGACATCCGTGACATCGATTTCGCTGTTGTTTACCCCGTCCTGGCTGTGTTCGATCACGATCCGCGAAACCGGGCCCGGAATGGTCACCAGCAATGAGTGGTCAGGATTGTCGTCGCTGACATAGGTTCCTGATACGGAAACACCGGCGATGTCGTCTCCTGGCACGCCATCGGTATCGGACAGCGTCAGCGCCGGGCCACCGGCCAGATTGACCACGACCGGGTTTCCGGCCGCATCGAATGCCGTGATCTGAACCGTGCTGTCGCCGTCAATGTCGTTGACGCGGAAGGACACGTTGCCAACTGCGTCGGAGAACTCAAGCTGATAGCCGGCGCTGTTCCCATCGCCGTTCATGTCTGATGCAAGACCGCTGTTGGCATCTGCCGTATTTCCGCCGGTATCGATGTTTCCGGTGAACTGGGTCACATCGCCAAATTCCGTATCCACAGCGGACGATTGAGACAGCACCGAGAAATCGACAGTCACCGAGCCGGTATCCTGGCTGAAACCGCCGCTCAGATCATCTCCGTCGTCCACGGCGCTTGCATCATCAGGGTCCGGCGCAAGATCCCACTGGAACACCTCGCGGCTGCTGCTGCCCGCTCCGGGCGCATCGGTATCGCCTTCGATGACGTCATTGCCTGCACCGCCGCTCAGGCTGTCGGCCCCTGCCCCACCATGGATGGTGTCGTCAGAAGCACCAGCAAGAACCGTGTCATCGCCTGCTCCGGCACTGACCAGATCAGCATCGGGATCGACAGATGGGTTGATTGCATCGCCGGCGTCGATCCGGTCGCCCTCGGGATCACCGGTGTAGCCAAGATCAATCAGATCATCCGTTGCACCACCCTCGACAATTCCATCCAGGCCGCCCGAGATGACATCCTCATCCAGCACTGCAACATAGTCGATCATCCCGTCAAACGACTGCGAACCATCTCCGGCTGCTCCGATGGAGAAGCTATCATCCCCAGAGCCAACAACATCCAGGGTCAACCCCGAGACATCATCTCCTGCGGTGGCCACGGTTCCCTGGGTGGTATTTTCCACCACCATTGTCTGGCCGCCGTCGGTCCAGCTGTATTTGACGTTCAGGATGTCCCCATAGGTGAAAAAGCCAGGATCTGTTGACAAAAGAACCGAGGCGCCGCCGTCCGCATGCAGGACTTCCACCGCGCCCTCAGGGGTGATACGGATCTCAAAATTCTCGCCATCCGCATCCCCTGCCGTGTCCAGACCGCGGCTGACGACGGTCTGATTGTCCGAGACAGGCACGGCGCTGGGGCGGAATGTGGTGATGATGGTGCCTTCGGTCAGATCAAATGGTCCATCCTGGCTCCCGTCCACCGTGAATTGAGTATCGCTGCCATTCCCCATCATCCAGCCACCCGCATAAGAGGTGGACGCAGACCCTGCCCCGTCTTGAGCTATGCCGTCGCCAAGCCCGGTATCATCCTGCGTGTAGCCGTCTCGAAAGTCCCAAAGTCCAACCAGATTGGCCGAATAAGGATTGTCAAAATTGTTAGCCATCACAGCCTCCTTGGCGGCACACTATCGTACCCAGAACCTTGTTTGACGCCGGATAGTAAAAAGTGCCGACGCGACAACGCAGGTACGGCCAACGCCGCAATGCGGCCCTTTGCGAAACGGGGGATGGATCGGATGCGAACCGCTTTCAACGTGGCGCGTCACACTTTCCACAGGCGCAAAACGGGCTCCTTCCGTCGACGAGAGAAGTCAACAGTGCCGCAGCAGACGAATTAACCTGAGCGCATGCAACTGAAACAGAAGACCGGCACCAACGATCGACACACTCACCGAACAGCCCCCCCAAACGGGCAATCTCAAGCTACTCCACGGCCCCACACCGACAAAGAAAAAAATTTAATGAAGTTTTAAAAACCAACGCGCTGGAAGGATAACGGCCAATCCCCCCCTGCCGGCGACGGGATCAGTTTCACCGGACATATCAGTGTTGCGTTTCAAGGACTTGAAGCACCGCGCCCGCTTGGAAACTCACCGAAGGATTGGCCTGCCCCATGTCACGTGAGCCGGAATTTAGCGGCAACTGTTTCCAATCAGCTTTCAATAAGGCGTGCTACTTGGACAAAACAACCAAAAAAAGGCAAAGTGGGCGACATTCCCGACCTTGCGAAGACCGACACAATCAACCCACACAAACCAAACTGTCGACGAAAGCGAAACACCGTCCCCTTAGCAGGCAGGAGCGAATCACATCATAATAGCCCGCCGCTGGTGTATGTATGGTGTCTGTGGCAGGGCGGGCAACGCTGTCCTCCTTGCAGTGAGGCTGCACAGTTCAGAAAAGGCCTGTGTGGAGATCAGTCGTCCCCATCGGCTTCATCCGGGTCAAGATCTTCCAGATCGGGTTTCACGGGGCCTTTGGATGGATCGGCTGGCCTGGATCCAGCTGGCAACGGGCCGAAAGGGGTTTGCAATTTATCGAGGTTGCGGATCCAGATATCGCGCTGGGCAAACGGGATTTCGATCCCCGCGTCATGGAAGCGCCGGGCAATCTCGTAGTTCATGTCCGATTTGACCGACAGCACCCAATTCACATCGCGAAGGATAGCGCGGATTTCAAACTCAAGGCTATCGGCGCCAAAACCCTGGAAGATCACGCTTGGCCCTGGGTTCATGAGAACCATCGGATGCGCTTCGGCGATTTCCAGCAGGATGGATTCAACCAGCCGCAAATCGGTGCCATAGGCAACACCAACCGGCACGATCACACGACCGACCGTATTGTTGCGGGTGTAGTTGGTGACGGTGCCACTGATCAGGTCCGAATTCGGAACGATAACATCCGTGCGGTCAAAGGTCTCGATCCTGGTCGAACGCACGGAAATGTCACGCACATAGCCCATCAAACCGCCGACCTCGATCCAGTCCCCTTTCGAAATCGGGCGCTCAATCAACAAAATGATGCCCGAGACGAAGTTCGAAACGATGGTTTGAAGACCAAACCCGATGCCGACCGAAAGAGCCCCCGCGACAATCGCCAGCGACGACAGATCGAGCCCCGCAAGCGAAATCGCAATCACCGCCGACAGGAAGATACCCACATACCCCAGGCCGGAAACGATGGCGTTCTGCCCACCGGGATCGATCCGGGTTTTCGGAAGCAGCGTATTGCGCAGGCTGCTTTGCACGATCCGCGTGGTTACGTAGCCCACACCAAAGACCAAGGCAAAGCTCAGAAAGGCCGCCGGAGAAATCCGCGTATCGCCAATCTGAAAGCCCGCCAGGAAACTGGACCACAGCTCGGTCAGATCAGCCACCCGTGCGCCCCAGATCAAGGCCAGCAAAGGCACCGCCAGAAGGACCAGGAAAAACCCGATCATCGCCGCAAAAAGGGAATCCCTAGCGGCCTGCCCCCGGCCGCTGACCAAACCGTAGATGTCGCCAATGAACCGCTGCAGGACCAGCGTCGCCCCCAGGAGTGCAATGGTCGAAATAGCAGGGAAAATCAGCGCCTCTGCCGCATTTGTGTATCCGACTGCCGAAAGCAACGGTGCCAGAACCGCCAGAGCAAAGGTTCCGCGACGGATCAGGGCAAAGACGCGGCTCAGACCGCTGATCGCAGCATCGTCGCCCTCTGCAGTCCCATCCACGGGTGGCACCAGCGCAAGCTTCTGTACTCGCATCAGGACAAGGGCCGAAGCCACGACAATGGGGAATCCAAGCACCGCATGAGACTCGACCGAGATCCGCTCGATCTGTTCCAATCGGATCAGGACGTCCTGCAGTACCAGGATCAGGGCCAACAGGTCCACCAGCAGGCGGGCCTGCCGACGCCGGTTGTCCGGCACTCCCACCAGGGCCTCTACTCCGCTGGCCGGAAAAAGCTGTTCTCCCAGCCAGTGGAAACTCAGGATGAGCAAGGCCCAATAGGGTACATAATTGCCAAGCAGAGTCCCCCGCAGCCCGAGCAGACCTGACAGATCTATGGCAGATGTCAGCAGCAGCACACCCGCGAAGGGCAATGCAACCTGCAGCAGAGATACGACAAAGGTCCAAACACCGCTGCCCCTGGCTCCAAACCGGCGCAGATACTCGCCCGTCGCATGCGCCCAGGGACGCCCACGAAAAAGCAACAGCCCCGACAGCGCCAGCAAGACCACGATGGCGGGCAGATTATCGTCAATCCGCTCCCGCGTTGTATCATTACGAAGCTGAGCAGCGCTTTCATGCCAGATGGCGCCCCCTGCCTCGGTGAGATCCGCCAGGGCACCGGGCCAGTGCTGCGGGTTGAGCGGCGACGGGCCGCGCTCCAGAAGCCGCTTTGTCCGACGCTCGCGCACGATCTTGTCGATCTCGGAAATCAGACCTGCAGCACGGCTGTAGGCTTCTTCCGCCACCACCTGCGGAACCCGCAGGGCGCTCAGCTGATCTTGCAGGCTGGCGCGCAACTGGGCGATATCCTCTGCTTCGCTCTTGCCCTCTTCTGGCGCAGGACCGAGCGCCTGCAGCTGGCCTTCCAGTGTACGAATCCGGTCTGCGTTTTCCGTGCCCGCGTTCAGGAACGTCTGACGATAGCGCACCAGCTCGCTGCGCAGCTGCTCCAGCGCCGCGCTTGAGGCGCGACTTGCATCGATGACCTGCTCTGCACGAGAGGCCGTTTTCTGCCATTCCGCCACATAGGCGCGACCCTCGTCCGTCATCTGAGCCAATGCCGACGCGGAGAGGCCCACAAGCAGTATCAGACCCAGAACCCAAACCCGAAGCAATGAAACTGCGTTTGCCATCGTGCGTCAGACGTCTTCGAACACGCCCGGAATCGACGCCGGTGCATGGGTCATCCAGTCTGGGACCGGCAGGCTTTTCTCCCGCAGGAAATCGGGGTTGAACAGCTTCGATTGATAGCGGGTGCCGTAATCACACAAGACAGTCACGATGGTCTTGCCCGGTCCCATCTCCTTGGCCATGCGCACAGCGCCGGCGATATTGATGGCAGAAGAGCCCCCAAGAACCAGCCCTTCGTTGTGCAGAAGGTCAAAGACATAAGGCAGCGCTTCCTCGTCCGGCACCTGGTAGTTGAAGTCCGGGGTAAAGCCTTCGAGGTTCTTGGTGATGCGCACCTGGCCGATCCCTTCAGCGATAGAAGAGCCCTCCATCGCGATCTCACCCGTCGTGTAATAGCTGTAAAGCCCCGCGCCCATCGGATCCGCCAGACCGATCTTGACGCCCTTGGGCTGCAGCGCCTCTGCCACGCCAGCGAGCGTACCGCCCGATCCAACGGCGCAGATGAACCCATCAACCTTGCCGTCGGTCTGTTGCCAGATCTCGGGGCCGGTGGTTTCCACATGCGCCTGGCGGTTTGCCACATTGTCGAACTGATTGGCCCAGATGGCGCCATTGGGCTCGGTCTTGGCCAGTTCCTTGGCCAGCCGTTCCGAGTAGCGCACAAAGTTGTTGGGGTTACGATAGGGTGCGGCGGGCACCTGCACCAGTTGGGCACCCGCAAGGCGCAGCATGTCCTTTTTCTCTTCGGACTGGGTTTCCGGGATCACGATCACGGTCTTGAACCCCATCGAGGCCCCAACCAGCGCGAGGCCGATACCCGTATTACCTGCCGTGCCTTCGACGATGGTGCCGCCCGGTTTCAGATCGCCACGCGCGATGGCATCGCGGATGATGTAGAGCGCCGCGCGATCTTTCACGGACTGGCCGGGGTTCATGAACTCCGCCTTTCCGAGGATTTCACAGCCGGTTTCCTCGCTGACGCGGTTCAGCCGGATCAGAGGCGTATGACCGATCGCATCGGCCAGGTCACGTGCAATGCGCATGGTATCCCTTTCAGTCGTTCCCCAAAGACTTAGCCAAGCCCATGCCCGACCACAAGGCATGAGGCCCCGGCAAACCGCCTATTCGCACCCCTGTGAGCGGAGCCTCTCCCGGTGTCTGGCCAGCCACAAAGCCGCTGTCACGAGAGGCATATCCTGATAGGTACGGCTGTCCACCCCATCCATCAATTCCCGGAACGAAATGACTTTACTGCGAATGTCTTCGTGTTCGCTGTCCAATCCGCCGCCGCCCTGGACGTCTGACAGATCTGCGATGCCCACTAAGAGATGCAGGAATTCACCGGATGCACCACTGGAGGGGTAGACCTCTGCCACAGGCTCCAGCCGCTGCACGTTCAGCCCCGCTTCTTCTTTCGCTTCGCGCAGGGCCGCCTGTTCCGGCGTTTCACCCGGATCGATCAAACCGGCAACCGGTTCCCACATCCAGGGGCGCTGTTCCCCGGCGATGTAGGTGGCGGCACGAAACTGTTCGACCAGAAGCACCTCATCCCGCAAAGGATCATAGGGCAGCACAACCGAGGCGCGCCCCACCAAGGCGACACAACGATTGATCACCGGGCTGAGCGTGCCGTCATAGCGGCGGAACTGCAGGTCCATCTCTTCCATGGCAAAGAAGTTGACAAAAGCCCGCTTGTGCCGGTGCACGTGCACATCCTGCGACAGATCGTGGTCGGGGTCCTCGGACCGTGCCCGCGCGGCCAACCAGGCCGACGCGCGGCGGAACATCGCAGGATAGATTCTGGCGATCTCCTGAGGCGTCATGCGCCCTTGATAGGCCATCATCTCCTCGGCGGCCCGAAGGGAAACCGCGGCCCAGTCCCGCTCCCAGGTCGCAAGATTCCAGGGACCGTCTGTCGGCAATGCTCCGGCCTCCGGGAAATAGACCTCGGCCGTTATGATCTCGCCGCTGTCGAGCCGGACCGGAACGGATTTCAGCGCATAGCCAAAACCACCTTCATAGAAATCAAGCGCCGCAAGATCAGCCTCAGACAGGCCCCGCAGCACGATCCCATCCGCCCGACTGCCTGCCGCGCTCTCAATCACAGGGTAAGCCTGCCCTGCCACCCAAGAGACCTTGTGATCGAAAAGTGTCGCCGGTTTCGCTGCAAGGTGCTCCAGGTCCCTGCCCAGAACCAGCGCCAAAAGCGGCTCATGGCGCAACGTTCCGTAGAAAAAGAAATCGGTCATGCGTTCACAGTCCTTTTCGGTGCGGCCTTATCGCCAGCGCCTGTGCGCGTTTTCCGTGGCAAGCCCCGCCAGAACACCGCCAATCACCAAGGCGAGCAGGACGTGAGGCACCGCCATCACGAAGAAATAATCGAGACCAATGGTGAAGATCGCGGTCAGCGCCTCGAAGGGTCCATCATAGCGGTGGCGCATCGCCAGACGGAACATCTCCCACACGCCCTGTGCAAACAGGCCCCAGAACACCATCACCGCCATGCCCGTGATTCCGTTGTTGATGGCCGGTACCAGCCCTCCGCCTGCGCGCCGCCCCATCAACACCCATCCCGTTACGACCCCAATCGCAATGTTGACATGGGTGAAATAGCCGAAGTCAGTGCCTTCCGGCATTAGCGGCATGATCAGCGTGGAAGCAACAAAGGCAAGCAGCGCCATCGACAGGGCTGCGATCAGTCTGGCTCCGTTGGGCATGGGTTGGTGTCCACTCCTGCGTTATGGCCCGGTCACGCGGCAGAACCTGGCCTCTGTCCGCCCGCACTGTCCTGTTTTCTTGCGCGTGGCACAAGAGGTCACACCTTAGGTTTTCAGATCAAAACTCACCCTGCCGGTTCAGATTTTCGATTGGCGCTGTAGGCTTCCAGAGCGCGTTCACGGCCGACCTTGAGGTCAATCAGCCGTTTTGCACGGGACTGATCCGGCGCCAGGGCCCAACTGCGGGGCGTCGCGTCGAAAAACGACAAGGCTGTTTCGGGCGGATTGCGCTGTCCCTCTGCAATCCAGCGCCGGATGTAGCGGCGATCCGCGTCGAACTTGTCCAGTTGTCCGTCGGGGTTGAAGATACGGAAGAACGGAGCCGCATCCGGGCCGGACCCGGCGACCCACTGCCAGCCCATCGCATTCGAGGCCGGATCCCAATCCACCAGACAGTCGGCAAACCAGTCCATGCCGATCTTCCAATGCACCATCAGATGCTTGGTGAGGAAACTCGCCACAAGCATGCGCGCGCGATTGTGCATCTTGCCGGTCACATACATTTCCCGCATGGCCGCATCGACGAAGTCATACCCGGTCTGCCCGCGCATCCAGGCTTCGGCCTCAGGGGTGATTTCGGTGCGCCAGGAAAAACTGTCCCATTCAGCCCGCCAGTTCCGGGTCAATATCTCGGGGCTGTGGTACATCAGGTGATAGGCGAACTCGCGCCAGACCACCTCTTTCAGGAAATGCTCGGCGCCATTGCGGCTTTGCTCCATCGCGCGCTGACCAAGATGCCACATGCGATGCGGGCTGATCTCACCCCAGGCCAGGTTTTCTGACAGGCCCGAGGTGGCATCAAGCGCCGGAAAGTCCCGCAGGGCCTTGTAGCGCGCCACCGAAGTCTCGAGGAAGTCGTCAAGCCGATCGAGGGCAGCGGCCTCGCCCACGCGGCAATGCGCCTTCACGACATCTGCGCCGCGCCGCATGGCCGCCCCAATCTGCCATGTCTCAAGGATTTCGCTGTCTGGCCATGCATCTGCCGCCAGAAGCTTCCCGGGTTCCGGCAATAGCGCGGAAGGCTCCCGATCCCGAACCGCTTTCCAGAAAGGGGTGTAAACGCGAAACATGCCCCCGGCCTTGGTCTCCACCGTCCAGGGTTCAAACAGGAGCCGCCCACCAAATGATTTCGCCTCGATGCCGGTTGTTTTCAGGCTCTCTTTGACGACCGTATCGCGTGCAATGGCATCCGGATCGTAAAGGCGAGACCAGAAGACGGCCCCGGCTCCTGTCTCCCTGATCACGTCCGACAAGACCTGCTGCGCGTCCCCCCGGCGCAGGATCAGGCGGCTACCGCGTGCAGACAGGGTATCCCCAAACTGCGCAAGGCCGAGACCCAGCCGGAACCTTGGCGCCGCGCCAAGCCCTTCGTCCTGCTTGTCAAGGATATAGAGCGGAATGATCGGTGCGCCGCGCTCGACTGCGGCCGTCAGGGCTGCGTTGTCGGCAAGGCGGAGATCGCGCCGGATCCACCAGATGACCGGCGCGCCTGCCGGGGCTTGGCTGCTCATGTGAGATGTGACCTCGTGCTGCGGATGTCCTTACAGCACGCGATCTAGGGCCTCGATCAGCCGTGTCACCTCATTTTCGCTGGTGTAATGCGTGAAACTCATTCGCAAAACGCCCTGGTCCGGGTCGACCCCCATCGCCTCGAGCGCACGCATGGCGTAGAAATCACCGCCTCCCGCCATGATGCCATGTCCGGCCAGATCTCTGGCGATCTCAACGCCGGGCCTGTTGACCGCCACGGCCACGGTCGGCGCACGTTTCTCGGCCTCAGCCGGACCGAGAAGACGCAGATCGTTGCGGTCCTTCAGGGCATCCAGCAGTGGCTGCAAAAGCTTCACCTCATGAGCCCGCATCAGGTCATGTACAAATCCGGCGCGGGCGGCAGCGCCCTCTGACGGGCCAGCATGATGATCACACAGGGCCTCGATGTAATCGGCCATGCCGGCGCAGGCCGCGACCTGGGCGTGATCCGGCCCGGCGGGTGTGAACCGCTTGTAGAGAACATCACCGTTGAAATAGTGCCCCTGGTTCGGCAGCAGCTCTCCAAGGGCGCGGCGGATCACCATGATGCCCTGATGCGGCCCGTAGGTCTTGTAGGCCGAGAACAGATAGATATCAGGGCCAAGGTCATCCACATTCGGCAGCCCGTGCGGCGCATACGAAACCCCATCCACACAGACAAAGGCACCCGCCGCGTGGCACAGTGCGGTGATCTCTGTCACGGGGTTGATCTCCCCCACAACGTTCGAACAATGCGGAAAGCAGACAAGCCGCACGCGCTCATCCAGCAAGTCCTCCAGATCACGCGGGTCAAGATGCCCGGTAGTGGGGTCGATCTTCCATTCCAGGATCTCGATCCCTGCGTCGGCCAAGCGGCGCCATGGCCCGGTGTTGGCTTCATGGTCCTGATTGGTCACGATGATCGCTTCACCCGGCGACAGAAACTGGCGAAAGGCCTGTGCCAGGACATAGGTGTTCTGCGTGGTCGAGGGACCAAAGCTCACCTCGTCGGTCTGCACGCCCAGGATCCCCGCCAGCCGCTGGCGCGCCTCCTCCATCTCCGCGCCCGCCAGGCTCGAGGCCTCATAGGGCGCATAGGGCTGAACTTTACGCTGGGTGTAAAACCGCATCAGCCGGTCGATGACCGGCTTGCAGGTATAGGAGCCTCCGGCATTCTCGAAAAAGGCCTGACCTTGCAGGGATGCTTCTGAAAAGGCCGGGAACTGTTCCCTTACGAAATCAATATCAAGCGCCATTCTGTGCCCCCGTTGTATGCGACCGGGAAATGGATGCAGATCTTGTGGGCAAAGGTCAAGCGCAGCCGACCGGTGACGACCTTGAGGTAAAAACGCCCAAAAAAAATTGGCACCGCGCGGCCCAAGCCGCGCGGTGCGTCAATTCAGGGCATCCTTTGCGATCACGCGTTTACATCGACAACCACGCGCCCTTTGACCTGACCCTTCAGGATATCGGACCCGAGCTTGGGCAGATCCTGAAGCGTCGCGGGCTGGATCATCGCCTCAAGCTTGTCCATGGGCAGATCCGTTGCGATCCGCTGCCATGCGCGCAGGCGGTTGTCGTAGGGCTGCATGACTGAATCGATCCCCAAGAGGTTCACCCCGCGCAAAAGGAAAGGCACCACAGTCGCCGGAAGCGCCGCACCACCTGCAAGGCCCACCGCCGCAACCGACGCCCCGTATTTCATCTGCCCCAGGACACGCGCCAGCATTGCACCGCCAACGGCATCGACGCAGCCCGCCCAGGTTTCGCTTTCCAGCGGCCGCTTGACCGTTTCGTTGATCTCTTCGCGCGCAACGATCTGGGTGGCGCCAAGACCGCGCAGATAGTCCTCGGTTTCGGGGCGACCCGTGACAGCGGCCACCTCGTAACCCAGATGCGCCAGGATCGCGGTCGCGACCGAACCGACACCGCCCGCCGCGCCGGTGACCAGAACGGGACCGTGGTCCTTGCTCATCCCTTGATCTTCCAACGCCATCACGGCCAGCATCGCGGTAAAGCCTGCGGTTCCGACCGCCATCGCCTGACGGGTATCGAGGCCTTCGGGCAGCGGCACCAGCCAGTCGGCCCTCACCCGTGCCTTTTGGGCATAGCCGCCCCAATGGGCCTCACCCACACGCCAGCCGGTGAGAACGACCTTGTCGCCGGGCTTGTAGCGGTCATCGCCAGAGGTCTCGATCGTGCCGGCGAAATCGATCCCCGGCACATGCGGATACTTGCGCACCAGCCCGCCCCCCGGACCAATGCACAGGCCGTCCTTGTAATTCACGGTGGAGTATTCGACGGCAACTGTCACCTCTGCCTCCGGCAGATCATCGAGGCCGATCTGTTCCACTGCTGCCGATGTCTTGCCGGTTTCCTCGTCCTTGTTCACGACCAAAGCATTAAACATGCCAGTATCCTTTCGTTTTAAATCCAGAACTTTTCCCGCACGGTCGCGCTGCGCATGCCCTCTGGCGTTTCCACCTCAAGCCTGCTGCCCGCGTCCCAATGGGTCATTCGCACCATGCCGATCGACACATTGGTCTGAAAATCCGGAGACCAGGCGGCGGATGAAATCCGCCCCACACGGCGCCCGCCGGAGAAGACCGGCCAGAAACGATCACAGGGCGGCACCGCATCGCCGTCGATGGCGATGGGCCGGATCTGCTGCACCGGGCCCTCCTTGGCCACCCGCAAAAGCGCATCGCGCCCGATACAGCCAATGGCCGTATGGGTGTTGCAGAAGCGACCGAGCCCGCATTCGTGGGGCGTGTTGTCGTCAGTCATGTCATTGCCATAACTCAGCAGACCGCCCTCGATCCGCTCGATCAGGTTCGGACAGCCTGCACGAACCTCCAAATCCTCGCCCGCCTCGAACAGCTTGCGCCAAAGCGGCATGCCGAATTCGCTGCCCTCGACGTAGATCTCGAACCCGCCCTGCTTGGAATAGCCAGAGCGGGCGATCACCAGATCATGGCCCTGAAACTGATAGACGCCAAAGCGAAAGAAACGGATATTGCGGATGCTTTCACCAAAGACCCGCACCATCAGCTCTTCGGCCTTAGGCCCCTGCACCGCAAGGGGAGAGACATCGGGCTCATCCACCAGAACATCCAGCCGCCAGCCGTTGGCGATCCCCTTGACCCAGTACAGAAGGTCACTGTCCGCAATCGAAATCCACCAACGGTCCTCGGCCAGTTTGACCGCGACCGGATCGTTCAGCATCCCGCCCGTCTCGTCCACGATGGGCACATAAAAACACTGTCCGGGTGTCATCCCGCGCAGATCGCGCGGGGTCAGCATCTGCATCAGGCGTCCCGCATCGGGTCCCCGCAGTTCGACCTGGCGCTCGCAGGCCACGTCCCAGATCTGCACGTGACGCTTGAGGTGATGATAATCCGCCTCCACGCTTTCGAACACGGTGGGGAGCAGCATGTGATTGTAGACGGTGTAGCCTTTGACACCGGCAGCTTCCACACCTTCGGAAAACGGGGTGCGCCGCAGGCGGCGGGATGGTGAGATCAGGGCCATTGCAAATCCTCCCAGGCAATGGTGAACCTCTGCGCCAAACCGGGCTGCAGAGCGCGACTCAGAACTTGAACTTTAAATGTCAGACTTTTAAATGTCTGACAAATGATTTCTTTGCACCTCACCTTGGGCAAATCAGATCCAACGACCGGTGCCCGGACCTACACAGAGAAACACCATGCAAATCGACCCAAGCCGCCCCGAGGACCTGTCCGCCCAGATTGCCCAGGCGATAAAGGACGCGATTGTGGATGGCACGCTGATCGTGGATGAAAGATTGCCATCCGAAGCTGAACTGGCAGATCACTTCCGGGTGTCCCGGCCAACGGTTCGGGAGGCGTTGAAACGGCTTGCGGCGCAGTCCTTGATCCGCACCCAGCGCGGAGCCACCGGGGGTGCGTTTGTCAATCGGCTGAGCTTTGAGGATGCCTACGTGCAGCAGATCACCACTTCGACCCTGCTGCTGTCGATGAATGCCGTGAGTTTCGATACGGCCTGCGAAGCGCGCTATGCCCTGGAACGGGCCTGCGCCCCCCTGTGCGCGCAGCGCCGCACTGCGGATCACCTTGCGACAATGCGTACCGAGATCTTTCGCCAGTCGCAGCCAGGGCTGACGGATGAAGCCTTCTGCACCTCCGATGTTGCCTTCCACCGGGCATTGGTCGATGGCGCGGGCAACCCGGTTCTGTCCTACCAGCTGGCAGGGGCCGTCGAGGGCATGCAACCTCTGATGAACATGATCACCTTCACAGCCCGCGACCGCGCACGGATCATCGCCCTGCACGAGCGTATCGCAGATGCCATCGAAGCAGCAGACCCAGAGGCCGCCAGCACCGGACTGAGCGAGCTGGAAATCGAGACCCGCAGGCTCGCGAAGGATGTTTTCGCCGCTCGGGCCGAGGGGCTGCGCTCCTCATCTTCGACTGGTTGCTGAAACCATGAATTTTCGGGGTATTATCCCTATTTCCCCTCTTTAAATCCGGGAACACAAACCCTATGTTTACCATGTTCCTCATGGAACTATGGACATAAACGCGCTCGTAATAAGCGGATCGGACCCGGGGGCGGTACCCGGCGGCTCCACCAAATAAACTTCTGGCGGCTTCCTTCGTTTGGGGACGCCTTTCAGAACTGGGGGGCCGAAATAGGATCGACGAACGTCTAAAGGGGTTAGCTTTGTCTCGGCGGTCTGCCACCGTTACCGGCGAAAACAGTACAATTGCAAACGACAATCGTGCTCCGGTTGCTCTGGCTGCGTAAGCAGTTCGAGTCGAACCGACTTTAAGTCCTTATGCCTAGCAGCGTAAGGCGGGGTTCGCAGGTACCTGGCAACAGAAACCTGCACTTTCATCCCGCACTCAATTGTCTTTGCTCAGTATAACCGTTTCGGGATCGGTACAGGCGGTTGTTTCAGGTGTCGAAAGTTTCATCGCCTCAGGCATGTCTCTCCTGATCGGGCGTTTGCTGTTGAGGCTTTGTTCAGAGTTTGCCGCCATCTTTCTGCATATATGGAGTCAATGAATGACCAACATCGAACGCTTGCGCGCCTGGTACACAGAAGTTTGGGAAAAGGGGAACCTCGACTCGATCGGGGATTTCTTCGCAGATGACACGATTGCCTCTGGAATCGTTCCGGAAATTCAGGTCGGCACAGCTGAGCTGAGTGAGCTTGTCATGGCGTTCCAGGCCCATGTCGGGAAGTTCCGAATTGATCTGCCCAAAGTCATCGAACACGGGGATTGGGTCGCCGCACTTGTGATCGTGCGCACCACGCGCGGCGACACAGGCGCACCGATTGAAGTGACCGGCCAGATCATGACCCGCTTTGACGGCGGCAAAATCGTCGAGGCCTACAACCATTTTGACTATGTGTCGCTGCTTGAACAGATGGAACTCTTGCCCGCCGACACCATTCCGATCTGCCTGACCGGACAGCGTCTGACTTGGGCAAGATAAGAATGACACCTCTGCCGCCGCGCGCCGCCCCCAAAACGCCTACCCAAGACAATCCGGCTCGAAGCGCCATCTCTTCTGCCTCAGCACCTAAAGGACCCCAACTTGCCCGCTCTTCTTCTTGCCCCTCATCGACAATGTAGCCGGGCTCAAGTCCCCTCCCAAGTTTCCCGAGGGTTCTGACGATGCAGACTACGAGACTCCGCAACCTGGACGTTGTCAAACAGTGGTTCAACACTCTTTGGGAACAGGCGGACATCGCAGCAATCAAGAACCTGTCGTGCACAGGCATCACTATCGAAGGTCAGATCACCGCAATAAGCGGCTCGCCCGAGGACTACGGCGATATGGTCATGGCACTCAACAGACTGCTCGTTAACATCTCCTTCGCGTATGAAAGCCCGGTCGAGGCAGGAGATCTGGTGGCGGCCAAACTTCTGGTCAGCGCGCAATCGGCCACGACCCTGCAAGATGTCCACTTTTCCGGCCATTTCATAGCGCGGGTCGAAGAGGGAAAAGTCGCAGAAGTGTCGGCTTCGATGGATTACATGAAAATGTTCGAACAGCTTGGCCAGATCCCGGAGGATGCCCTGGCGATCTGCCTGACCGGAGAACGTCTGAGATGGAGCGGTTGATCCTCCCGCAGAAAAACGCATGCCGAGTGAGCGCCATTTTTGCTGTCAGCACATACCGACCTGGTCTATAGGCTGATCACCGAGCTCAGGCATCTGCATCGGAGAGACCCGTGTCCATTGACCATCCCGCGGCGCGGCCCACGACGCGCGATCTGATGATCGTCTTCTTGCGTATCGGGCTGATGAGCTTTGGCGGGCCGGCAGCCCAGATCGCGCTCATGCACCGCGAACTGGTCGATAAGAGATCCTGGCTGACAGAAGAGGCGTTCCTGCGCGGATTGTCGTTTTGCATGTTGCTCCCCGGCCCCGAGGCGATGCAGCTTTGCACCTACACCGGCTGGCGCCTGCGCGGGATGGGCGGGGGGCTTCTGGCCGGGTTGCTATTCGTTCTGCCTGGCGCACTGGTGATAGGCCTGCTGGCATGGGGTTATCTTGCCTACGGCAACCTACCAGCCGTGCAGGGCGCGTTTGTCGGTATCAAGGCAGCGGTGATCGTTATCGTGCTTCAGGCGCTATGGCGCCTCAGGACCAAGGCCTTGCACAGCCGGATAGATTGGCTCTTGTCCGCCTTCGGTTTTGCCGCACTGTTCTTTCTCGGGCTGCCCTTCCCGGTCGTCATTCTCCTGGCCGGCCTGATCGGCCTCACTCTTCGCCCTACCCCGTCCTTGGATGGCAGCGCATCGGCCCCAATCAGCAGTCTGCAGGACAGCATAAAGACGGCGGCAGTCTGGGGCCTGCTGTGGATTGCTCCTCTGCTCGCTCTTGATTTGCTTGGCCATCAGTTTCTGGCCACACTCGGGTGGTTTTTCGCCAAACTCGCCATAGTGACCTTCGGCGGCGCCTATGCAGTTCTGGCCTACATGAGCCAGGCAATCGTTCAAGACCACGCCTGGATTTCCACCGGGCAGATGATCGACGCCCTGGGGCTCGCCGAAACCACGCCAGGCCCCCTGATCCTGGTCACACAATTCGTGGCGATGCTGGCAGGTCATGCACAGGGCGGCCTCCCTTTGTTCCTGGCGGCTGGTGCGGTTGCGCTTTGGGCCACCTTCGTGCCCTGCTTCCTTTGGATCTTCACGGCTGCACCTTACGTCGAACGCCTGTCGCAGCATCCCCGGCTCGGGAACGCGCTCAAGGGGGTCACCTCGGCCGTGACCGGCGTGATTCTCAACCTGAGCCTCTGGTTTCTTGCCCATGTACTGTTCGCGTCAGTTGCACAGACGCACATCGGTCCTTTCACCCTGGCTCTGCCGCAGTGGCAAAGCTTGGATCTGACCGCCGCCGCCCTGACAGCCCTTGCGGTCGTTACCGCCACCCTTTTTCAGGGGCGCCTGGCCCCTCTCCTGGGTCTTATGGCCGCTGCCGGTCTGCTTCTTTCTGTCTTGCCAATCAGTGCGCTCGGCTGAATTCCGGATCAAGTCCAAAGGCCGGAGCAGATGGCGACGATTTTTTCCAAATCGACTGCACGGCCTATTTTGTTTCCGGGAAAATCGCTTATGCTGGTGGCAAAGGATAAGAGGTACAGCGTGTCACGGGAAATCGACTACGGAAACCTGATGCATACCGCCATGCGTGGGCTCATCCGCACCGTGTTGCAGGATGTCGCGGACCATGGGCTGCCTGGGAGCCACCATTTCTTCATCACCTTCGATACCCGCCATCCCGAGGCCCAACTCGCGGACTGGCTGCGTGAGCGTTACCCTGAGGAAATGACCGTCGTCATGCAGCACTGGTTCGACAACCTGCACATCGACCCGGACGGCTTTGCAATCACGCTCAATTTCGGCGACACACCCGAGCCTCTTTATATCCCATTCGATGCGATAAAGACCTTCGTGGACCCGTCGGTGGAGTTCGGACTGAGGTTCGAAACGGCCGAAGACGACGAGGATGAACCCACCGAAGCGGTGGAGAAAGATCATGACCGCGATGAGGTCCGGGGCGAACCTGCCAAAAAGACGGACGCTGACGTGGTGTCACTGGACAGCTTCAGAAAATAGGCACCGCTACCGATCAGCCTCTGCGCACCGGCGCGCAGGCTCTGGTTTCGATTGACGCGCTTAAGCCACACGGCACCAGACGCGCCTTTGACCAGTTTGTGATTGTCGCACTGCCCGTCAGCGCAGGGCAGCGTGAGACAAGGTAGGCTCTGGCAGCGTCACGGTCTATTTGGTTCGCTCAAGAAAGGTCGAAAGCGTACGGGTGGGCACCCCGTTGCGATGCACGATATAGCGCAGCTCAAGCCCCCCGTCCGCAAGCGTCCGGTCATATTGCTGCATTTCGTAGTCCCCGTTCGGGGCGATGAACATGGAAAACACGGTCAACGTCTGTCCAGTGATGCGTCCCCAGACATAAGGGTGGCCCTTCATCGGATCCATCTGCACCGCATGACCAAAGACGTTGCGCTGCATTGCAGCCGCAAAAATACCGGCGCGATCCGTTTCCACGAAACTGACGTCGTAGGTCTTGACCTTGCGACTGCCGTCTTCGCGGATCGACGCCGTGCTCCACTCGACGGAAAAACCCTTCCTGATCTCGCTGATGGCGACGCTCATGTCGCGCAGCTCGACCGTACCGTCGGCATGTGCAAGTTCGACAGACCCCGAGTATGATCCGACAAACGGAGCAACCTCGGCAAAGGCAGCCCGCGAAAAACACAGCAGCACAAAAAAGAGGGCAAGGCCGCTGAACAGCATGGCCTGAATCTCGTGCAGCCTGGTCATGGCAACGGCGCCCGCCCGGCGATGGCTCGATGGTCTTTGCAACGAAAGAGAAGGTCTCAGCACTCTCATATCCTTTTACCTGGGGCCACATTGCGCGTCTGACGAGAACTTTAGTCGATTTGAATGCGCAGGCAATGCATCCGGCCCAATTGTCTCTATACCCGCCCACGTGTTTCCTTATGATGCGCGCAACTGCCCGATTGCGCCCACGGCGACCGCGGGCTAAACGGCATGCAACGGCATACGAGACGGAGACAGACGAGATGTCCAATACCCGCACCGAAACAGACAGCTTTGGTCCGCTGGAAGTTCCTAACGACAAATACTGGGGCGCGCAGACGCAGCGTTCGATCATGAACTTCCCCATCGGCTGGGAAAAGCAGCCCGTTGCCATCGTGCGTGCGCTTGGCGTGATCAAGAAGGCCTGCGCCATGGCCAACAAGGAGAGCGGCAAGCTAGACCCCAAGATCGCGGATGCCATCATCCAGGCCGCTGGTGAGGTGTTCGAGGGCAAATTCGACGACAACTTCCCGCTGGTGGTCTGGCAGACCGGGTCCGGCACCCAGTCCAACATGAACTCCAACGAGGTGATCGCCAACCGCGCGATCGAGATCCTGGGCGGCGAGATCGGCTCCAAGGATCCGGTGCACCCCAACGATCACTGCAACATGGGCCAGTCCTCGAACGACACCTTCCCGACCGCGATGCATATCGGCGCCGCCATGATGGTGCGCGACGTGCTGCTGCCGGGTCTGAACAAGCTGCTGTCGGGACTCGAAGCAAAGTCCGAAGAGTTCAAGGACATCATCAAGATCGGCCGCACCCACACCCAGGATGCGACCCCGCTGACGCTGGGCCAGGAATTTGGCGGCTATGCCCACCAGATCCGCATGGGCATCACCCGCATCGAGGCGGCCCTGCCCGGTATCTACGAGCTTGCACAGGGCGGCACCGCCGTCGGTACCGGCCTGAACACCCAACACGGCTGGGGCGAAAAGGTCGCCGCGAACATGGCCGAGATCACCGGCCTGCCCTTCGTGACCGCGCCCAACAAGTTTGAAGCGCTTGCCGCGCATGACGCCATGGTCTTCATGTCCGGCGCGCTCGCCTCGGTCGCTGGTGCCATGTACAAGATCGCCAACGACATTCGTTTCCTCGGCTCCGGCCCGCGCTCGGGCCTGGGAGAACTGATCCTGCCCGAGAACGAGCCGGGTTCCTCTATCATGCCGGGCAAGGTGAACCCGACCCAGGCCGAGGCAATGACTCAGGTTGCCGCGCATGTGATGGGCAACGACGCCGCGATCAAGTTCGCAGGCAGCCAGGGCCATTTCGAACTCAACGTCTACAACCCGATGATGTCCTACAACCTCTTGCAGTCCATGCAGCTTCTGGGGGATGTGGCCGACAGCTTCACCGAGCGGATGCTGAACGGCATCAAGGCCAACGAGCCGCGCATCGAAAAGCTGATGAAAGAGTCGCTGATGCTGGTCACGGCGCTTGCCCCGACCATCGGCTATGACAATGCCACCAAGGTCGCCAAGACCGCGCATAAGAACGGCACCACGCTCAAGGAAGAAGCCATCGCGCTTGGCTTTGTGGATGAGGCCACTTTTGACGCGGTCGTGCGCCCCGAGCAGATGATCGGGCCCAAGGACTGATGGCTGAGCCGGTCAATCTGAACCGGTTTCGAAAACAAAAGGCGCGGGCCGAGAAAAAGGCCCGCGCTGACGCCAACGCGGTGAAATTCGGCCGCAGCAAGGCGGAAAAACAGCTCGATCGCAGCCGTCGTAACCAAGACGAAAAACGTCTGGATGGCCACAAGTCCGACGATCAGGAAAAATAATGAACACCCGCCCCAAGAAACACTCGCTGACCCTGCGCGGCCATCGAACCTCTGTTTCATTGGAAGACGAATTCTGGGCCGCCTTTCGCGCCATTGCCGCAGAGCAAGGCCGCGCCATCAATGAACTCGCCGCCGAAATAGACGAGTCGCGCGCGACCGACTGCGGGCTGGCGACGGCCATCCGCCTCTACGTTCTGCGCCACCTCAAATCGCGCTTGAGTTGATCAAAATCCTATTGCATTATCCCGCCCGGCAGCTCCGAAAGAGGCGCAGACGCGTCACCTTAGGGAGCATGCCGTTATGTTTTAACAATTGCGTCCGTTTCAAACAGACATAAACAAACCTGATCGAGACCCAACAATATGAAAAAGACCCTTTCCGTCCTGGCCCTACTGTCCTTGTCCGCCTGTGGCGATATTCAGACCTACCCCGCTCAAATTGAAAAACAGGCGTCAGCCGTCGCCGCGACTACCGCTACGCCCCTTGATCAGATCGCAATTACCGCAGACAGCAAGATTGCAGGCAAAACATTCACGACCGTCGGACCGGTCAAGGGCACGGTGGCAAAGGTAACTGCCTTTCATCCCGCACCAACCGTTGAACAGGGCGAACAAAAGCTTCGTGTAGAGGCCGCTGAGCTGGGTGCCGACGCCGTCATCAATGCCAAGATCGGAGCTGTAGAAATCTGCCCGCTCAGCTGGGGCTGCCGACATGTTTCGGGCACGGCGGTCAAGTTCACCAACTGATACGGCGTGACACCACTGCGGCTGATGCTCTAACGCGGTGTCAGCCGCAGCCATATCCCATCCTCGGCGCGCACGGTCAGATGTGCGACCGGAACAGGGTCCTTGCCCTCGACCGGTGCCACGCGAAACTCGCGCAGCAGCATTGACAGGATCAGCGGTCCTTCGACCATGGCAAAGCCCGCCCCGGTGCAGACGCGGGCACCCGCGGAAAAGGGCATATAGGCCTCACGCTGGCAGGTCTTTCCGTTCTCGGTCTCCCAGCGGCCCGGGTCGAACCCGTCCGGATTGTCCCAAAGCCGCTCGTGCCTGTGCAGGTGCCAGGGGCTGAGCACCAATTGCGATCCTTTCGGCACCTCCCGGTTGCGAAACTCCTCAGGGCAACGCGCCTCGCGCACCATCATAGGGACAGGCGGATAAAGGCGCAGCGCCTCGCGGAACACATCCCGGCTGACCCGCAGGCGAGACATGGCAGCAAAGCTATCGTCCTTTAGCGCTGCCGCCTCAGCGGCCACCCTCTCCTGCCACTCCGGGTAGATGGCCATCAGATACAGTGTCCAGGCCAGAGCCGAGGCACTGGTTTCATGACCCGCCAGGAAAAAGATCGCCACCTGATCGACCATTTCCTCGGTGGTGAAGGTCTCTCCGGTCTCGGGATCCGCCGTGGTCATGATCTTGCTAGCCAGATCCTGCGGCGCCGTACCCGACGCGATCTGGGCCGCCCTTTCATCCGTAAGGCGCGTTATCAGATCGCGGATACGCGCGGCGTTCTCCAGCGTGCCCCGCCGAAAGAAACGCGGCACCCAAGCCGGCACCGGAACAAAGGCCGCAAGGTTCAGGATCGGCTGGCTGCGCTGGTAATCGCGGAAACGCGCAAACACCTCCGATGCGACCTCGTGCTCGATGGGGATGGAAAACAACGTGCGAAAGATCACATCCGCCGCCGCATGGGAGGTGACCGCCTCGATCTCGATCTCGCCCTCCTGTCCTTTGAGCCGCTCAACAGCCGCCTCGGCTGCGGCGCGCATGGCCGGGAAAGTTTCCTTCAGACGCCCGCCTTCGAAAGCCGGGTCAATGATACGGCGCTGGCGCTTCCAGACATCGCCATTGGTGAGGAAGACCGAGTTCCCCAACAGCGGCCGCAGCCCTTCTCCAATCCGGTTGGATTTCGGGAAATCATCGGGGCGCTCTTTCAGAACGGTCTGCACCAGATCCGGCTGGTTCAGCAGAAAGGAGCGAAAGAAGGGGGTGCGAAACTCTGCCATCCAGGCCCGATACAGCCGCGCGGGCTGGGCCGACAGGATGTCCTTGCGAAACAGTTGCGCGTACCGCCACAGCGAGACCTTGTCGGGGCGCGCAGGTGGTTTGGGCGGCAGCCGTGTCATGGCGCGCCCACCGAAGAATATCCAGAAGTCGCCACCTCGATACGCGACTTTGACGGCTTGCGCCCCCTATAGCGGTCGGACAGTGTCACCGGCCCGGCGGTGATCTTGAAGTAATCATAGTCGCCAGGCTGGTCGAAGGCGCAGAGATACTGAAAATGCAGGCGAAAAAACCGCCAGCGCAATTCCTTCCAACGCGCGGGGCTCAAGGTTTGGGTGAAAGCCGCAGAGACCACCAGCGGCCAACGTTTTCCCTCGGGCGCAACGCCGCTGACAGCAACCGGATCACACAGCGCAAAGGCGCAGCCATCCCCCGGCGCGCTGACATCGATCCAGGTAATGTCGGGGCTGGCCGACAGATACTGCAGATCACCACGCAACCGGTCCGCACGCGGAAGGAAGGACACCATCGGCACCACCTGCCCCAGGCTGAGGAACCCCAGGGCGGGGCGCACCCCTGGCACTCCTGCACGGAGCAGATCCGCCAGCACCGAAACCCCTACATGGGCCCCGGAAGAATGGCCAACGACCAGCACCTCATCCACTGCGTTCTTCTCAATGGCAGTGCGGATCAGCTGGCAAAACTCAGCCATGCGCGCCTCAAGGTCTGGCGGATTGGCCCCGCGCAAGGCCGCTGAATAGGCATAGTCGTGCATCAGGTAGTAGGCAAACAGCTTCCCATCGCGGGCCTTGAACCATCTCAGCACAAGGATCGCCACAGCCCCGAACGCGACGAGAAAAACAAGCGAGCCAAGCAGGCCGACGGCTGCGCGGCCAATGAGTTCCGCAAAGCCCCATTCCGCAACAGCTCCGGCGAGAGAGCCTGCAATCACCGCCAGCATCAGTTGCAGGAGCAACATTCCCACCGGATAAAGCGCGGCAATCACCGGCCCCTTGCGCAGGCGCATCAAGCGCAGCAGCGCACCTGTGGAGATGTAGATCCAGGCTGTTCGAACCAGCTGCAGATAGGTTGCCGGGATCGAGGCCGACATGCTGCCGCGCACAATGTCGGACCAGACCAGCACCTCCACATCCGCATTGATCTCTGCCCCCTCCATGCAGGCCGACACATGCCAGCCATAGGGGCCACCGGCCTGTTTCGGTCGCTGTGCGATCTCATATCCCGATATCCCGGCCTGAGCCGCGCTTTCGCTGCGGTACAGCTCTCGATAGCGGCGCGGGTGGATCGGATCGTAGCCGGGAATATAGAACACGTGGCGACGGCGCACCATTGCCGCCCCCTGCCCGTCTGTCTTCCCCTGCTCTGCCGCCTTGCCCATTCCGGCCTCATCTGATTTGCCTCAGATTAGCGGCGGATAAGGGCAAGAGTAAGCCCCCAGGATCAGAGTGTTGGCCGTGTGTTTCTCAGCCGAGCGCAGCCAGCGCGGGGAAGGTCTCCAACAACCACCATGAGAAGGTGGAGAAAAGTCCCGTCACCAGCATGAACCCGACAAAGAGCAACAGCCCCCCCATCAGTTTCTCAATGAGGCCCATATGGCGCTTCATCCGGTTCATCAGCGCCATTGATCGATTGAGGAAGATCGCGGCCAAAAGAAACGGGACCCCAAGGCCAAGCGCATAGACCCCCAAAAGGATCGTGCCGCGGCTGACAGACGCCTCAGAGGCGGCCAGCGACAGGATCGCGCCCAGTTGCGGGCCAATGCAGGGCGTCCAGCCAAAGGCAAAGGCCAGCCCCAGAACATAGGCACCAAGGGCCGAGCCGCCAGACTCTCCCGCATCCATCCGCGCCTCCCGGTCCAGGATCGGGATGCGGAACACTGACAGGAAGTGCAGGCCAAAGACGATCACCACCACGCCCGAGATCTTCGCGAACAGCTCCTGGTTTTGCAGCACGAAGGCTCCGAAGGCCGAGGCCGTGAACCCCAGCAGGAGAAAGACCGTCGACAGCCCCAGCACAAAGAACAGGGCCGAGACGATAACCTTGCGCCGGGCCGTTTCAGTGCCCTGCATCTCGCCGATGGTCACGCCGCTCATATAGGCAAGATAAGGCGGCACAATGGGCAGCACACAGGGCGACAGGAAGCTGATCAAACCGGCCACCAGCGCCACGAACATGGCAGGAATCAGTCCTGCGTCGATGATCTCAATTCCAAACATGACACTCACTTAGAGGAGGACTGCGCAAAGGTCACGGGGGGGCATGGTCACATCCTTGTGGACAGGCCGTGAAGGCCGGATTATCTGATGGGATATGAGCGATACCACACCCACCCTCGATGCCATCGGCCTGTTGTGCCCCCTGCCCGTACTGAAGGCCCGCAAGCGATTGAAATCATTGGCGCAAGGCGAAGTATTGACGATCCTGGCCGACGATCCGGCCGCTATCGTCGACGTGCCCCATTTCTGCACCGAGGCGGGGCATGAGTTCCTGGGACAAAGCGACGCGCCGGACCACCAGATCTATCGGATCCGCAAAGGCGGCTGAGCGTCAAAAGCGCCTGCCCTTGATCAGGGCAGCGGGGTTTGCACGCCCTCTGGCAGGGCTTCGGTGTCCTGGCTGAAGACGTTGATCCATCCCGCCCCCTCCCGTTTCCAGACCGAACTGACATACATGGCGCGTTCGGTTTCATCGCCAGGCAGATGGTAGGTCGCGAGATAGGCCAAAAGAGCGCAATCTGCTGCCAGCGTCAGGATGCGGGCCTTGGACAAGGCAAAGCGCGCCACCGTGGGGCCGTTCAGCAACTGACCGCTGTGCGCGTCCCGGCCGGCAAAGCCGCTGGGATAGACGCCCAGAAATTTCGGGTGCAGTGCCGCTCGGTCCGCCGCAACGTCCCCATTCTGCAGTGCCTGCCAAACCGCCGTTTCGCAGGCCAGGATCTCTTGCAGCAGGTCGTCATGTTGGCACATCAGGCCGTCTTCCTTTAAACGAAAAAGGCGGCCCCAAGGGGACCGCCTTTCGTTCGTGGGATCAACCGCCCAGAGACCACCAGCCGCGGCGCTTGGGCTTTGACGGGCTGTCCGGTTCCGGGGTCGGGGCAACCTCTGCCTCGGCTGCGACCAGTTCCGGCTCGGGCTTTTCGACCGTTTCGGTTTCCGGTTCGGAGGCGTCCTCTCCCGCAGGGGCGTCTTCAGCCTCGGCGGTGGCTTCAGGTGTAGCTGCAGCCTCATCAGGGACCGGTGTCTCTTCTGCGTCCCCTTCGGTCGCGGCGATCACCTTTGCTTCCGGGGCCTCGGTTGCAGCCTCCTGTTCAGCAACTCCAGCCTGCAGCTCAGTGGTTTCGGCGACCTCCTCCGTCACCTCGCCAGCCTCAGGCTCTGCCGTCTGCTCTTGCGCGGCGGCATCGGACGGAGCTTCGGCCTGCTCTGCTACAGGGGCCTCATCAGCCTCGGCTGCGTCAGTGGTCTCTTGCTGAGGATCCTTGCTCTCTGCTTCTGCGTCCTTATCGATCGGCTTACGGCTCCGACTACGGCGCTTGCGGGTTTTCTTCCTGGGCTTCTCTTCTGTTTCGGCAGCGCCCTCTTCGGCTTCGCCTTCGACTGCGGCCTCAGATTGATCCGCGTCCGGCTGCGCCTCCGGTTCAGCGGCATCTTCTGCCCCCTCATTGGAGCCGCCGGTCTCGTCTGCGCCATCAGCCTCAGCGTCGGCATTGGCAGATCCATTCTCGCCATTGTCCCCTTCGGACGAGCCGGACTTGCGGCGACGACGGCGACGACGTTTGCGCTTGGGCTTTGCGTCACCTTCCGCCTCGGGCTGGTTGTCCTCTGCCTCGCTTTCAGCGGCAGCGGCAGCGGCCTCGGCTGCGGTCTCATCCGCGTCCACCTCATCCATGATCGAGGTATCGACCGAGACGACGGGTGCCGCCGCAACCGGCACCGCACGTGAAGCGGTCTTGAACTTCTCCAGCACGAAATCGGGGCTGACCAGATGCACGTCCCCTTCGATCCGCACCGACATGCCGTAGCGCGCTTCAATCTGGGCGATGTGGTCACGCTTCTGGTTCATCAGGTAGTTGGCAATCGCAACAGGGCATTTCACCAGAACCTCACGTGAGCGGCGACGGGTGCCTTCCTCCTCGATCTGACGCAGGATCGACAGCGCAAGGGAATCGTCCGAACGAATCAACCCGGTTCCATGGCAATGCGGGCACGGCGCAGTCGTGGCCTCGATCATGCCGGGGCGCAGACGCTGACGCGACATTTCCATCAGGCCAAAGCCAGAGATCCGGCCAACCTGAATACGCGCACGGTCTGTCTTCAGCTTGTCCTTCATCCGCTTTTCGACGGCGGCATTGTTCTTGCGCTCGTCCATGTCGATGAAGTCGATGACAATCAGGCCCGCAAGATCGCGCAGGCGAAGCTGGCGAGCCACCTCCTCGGCAGCCTCCAGGTTGGTCTTGAGCGCGGTTTCCTCGATCGAGGCTTCCTTGGTGGCGCGGCCAGAGTTCACATCGATGGCCACCAGCGCCTCGGTCACGCCGATCACGATATAACCACCGGATTTCAGCTGCACCGTCGGATTGAACATGCCCGCCAGATAGCTTTCCACCTGATAGCGCGCAAAGAGCGGAAGAGACTCGTTGTAGTTCTTCACGTTCTTGGCGTGGGACGGCATGATCATCTTCATGAAGTCCTTGGCGATGCGATAACCGCGCTCGCCTTCCACCAGAACCTCGTCGATCTCGCGGTTGTAAAGGTCGCGGATCGAGCGCTTGATCAGGTCGCCCTCTTCATAGATCTTCGCGGGTGCAATCGATTTCAGCGTCAGCTCGCGGATCTGCTCCCAGAGTCGCTGGAGGTATTCATAGTCACGCTTGATCTCGGCCTTGGTGCGTTTCGCCCCAGCCGTGCGCACGATCAGGCCCGCGCCCTGAGGCACGTCCAACTCGGCAGCAATGTCTTTCAGCTTCTTGCGGTCGGCGGCATTGGTGATCTTGCGGCTGATACCACCGCCACGGGCGGTGTTCGGCATCAAGACGCAATAGCGGCCTGCCAGCGACAGGTATGTGGTCAGGGCCGCGCCCTTGTTGCCACGCTCTTCCTTGACGACCTGCACCAGAAGAACCTGGCGGACCTTGATGACTTCCTGGATCTTGTAGCGGCGCGGACGTGGCTTGCGCGGCGGGCGGATGTCCTCGCTGTCGTCATCGTCAGCAACGGACTCGATGCTCTCGTCCTTAGCGGCGGCGTCGGGCTTCTTTTCGCCGTCCTCGTCATCCGCATCGTCATCGGGCTGTGTTTCGTCGCTGTCCACCGTATCGGTCTGAGCAATGGGCTCTTCCGTTTCGCCTGCGGCGCTGTCTTCGCCTGCGTCACCAACAGCTTCGCTGTCTTCGCCAGCGTCGGAAGCGGTGTCGTCCGTCTCGGGCTCTTCGACGGGCGTTTCAGCGACACGCTCCATCGGCGAGGTCCCCTCGGGCACCTCGGCAAGCTTGTCCTCTGCTGCGGCATCATCCGCGCCGAGGTCGATGGTTTCCATTCCAGCGATCTCACTTGCCGCATCGGACGCGGAGGACCCAGCTTCCAAATCGTCAATGGCAATCTCTTTGGTTTCCACCGCATCCGTAGAGCTGGCAGAGGCCGCCTTGCTGCGCGGAGACTTGCGGCTACGCGAACGGGAGCGAGAGGGTTTTTCCTCTTCGGCCTCATCTTTGGCCCGCATCGCCTCGGCATAGGCGCGCTCTTCCTCCATCAGCGCCTCGCGGTCGGCGACGGGGATCTGGTAATAATCGGGATGAATTTCCGAAAACGCCAGGAAGCCATGACGATTGCCGCCATAGTCCACGAAGGCCGCCTGAAGAGACGGTTCGACCCGGGTTACTTTTGCGAGGTAGATATTGCCAGCAAGCTGGCGTTTGTTTTCGGATTCAAAATCGAATTCTTCAACCTTGTTTCCGTCAACCACCACAACGCGGGTCTCTTCCGCGTGGGTGGCATCGATAAGCATCTTCTTGGCCATGTGTCCTTGGTGCACCTGCCCAGTGCAAACGGAGGCCTCCCTCTTCCAGGGGGGCGCGCATGTCTTGGGGGGTGTCTTGTCAGGGCGATTTCAGACGTCGCGCCGCAGGGCAGGATCCCGGAACATCCGTCCGGCCCTTTGTCCTGTATGCTCTTCGCTCGCGCGCGCGTCATCGCGGTTCTTCTCCGACAGGTGGGATATCCCGAACCCTGCCATGTTATTCCTTCCCGGCGATCCCGGAAGAGGTGTTTGGCTGCCCCGGTTACCGGGACAAATCGGTCTGCATCTGCTTTCTCGGATCATGCCGGACAAAAGAAAGACGCAGCGAATCTCATCTGGGGCGCCACAACAAAGGTGCGAAGGCCCCGTCTAATCACCATAAGGCCTGTCGCCGGGAAATGACAATGGCCATTCGCAACAGGCACTCGTGAAAGTGTAAACTATTCTGCTTTAGGTCAAAATGATTAACAAAAGCAGGCACAAACCTGCTTTTGGCGTCAAATCACAATCACGCGGGGGCCCTTTCAGCCCAGATAGTCGGACCGCTGCAAACCGTACTTTGCCATTTTTTCGTTCAGGGTCCGGCGCGGCAGGCACAACTCCTCCATGACCGAGGCGATCGATCCCTTGTGGCGCCGCATCGTGTTGTCGATCAGCATGCGTTCAAAGGCTTCGACGTATTCTTTCAGCGGCTTGCCCTCGGTGGTCATTACCGGCTGCATTTCATCGTGATCCGACATCAGGAGCGAGGCGATGGTTCCCGACCCGCGACGCGATTGCAGCACGGCCCGTTCGGCCACGTTGATAAGCTGGCGTACGTTGCCCGGCCAGGGCGCCTGCAAGAGCTGTGCCGCTTCCTGCGCCGTCACCTGTGGCGCATCGCACCCATATTCCTCGGCGAACTGCTCGCTGAGGCGGGTAAAGAGCGTCAGGATATCCTCGCCGCGCTGACGCAGGGGCGGCACAGTGATACGCAATGCAGCGAGCCGGTAAAACAGATCCGGGCGCAGGGCGTCCTCGCAGGTCTTGCCGGCCTCCTGCAGGTTCGAAATTGCGATGATCCGGGTCTCTCCCGGCATGCCCTGCTCATTGATCACACTCAGGAGTTTCGCCTGCAAAGGCTCGCTCAACGCCTCGATGTCTTCGAGCACGAGCGTGCCGCCGCGGGCCTCTTCGATGGCAGGCAGGAGGCTGTCCTCGGGCTGCATCGGACCAAAGAGGCGCTTTGACAGGGCATCTTCCTCAAATGCCGCGCAGGAGATCAGCACGAACTTCTTGCCGGCCCGGCTGCCGACCGCGTGCAGGGCATGCGCCACCAGCGTTTTGCCGGTTCCGGTCTCGCCGTCGATCAGCACGTGACCGTCGGCCTGCCCCAGATCCAGGATATCCTCGCGCAGCCGCTCCATCACCGGGCTCATCCCGATGAGTTTCTTCATGATCTGCCCACCATCGGAGAGTTCGCGCCGCAGGGCGCGGTTGTCGAGCGTCAGACGGCGGGAATTCGTGGCGCGTTTCGCCAGCTCGGACATGCGATCCGGATTGAAGGGCTTTTCGAGAAAATCAAAGGCGCCGACCCGCATCGCCTCTACGGCCATGGGCACGTCGCCATGGCCGGTAATCATGATCACCGGCAAGGCGCTGTCGCTGCCCATCAGTTTCTTCAGAAACTGCATCCCGTCCATGCCGGGCATCTTGATGTCCGAGATGACGATCCCCGGATAATCCGACCCCAGCACCTTGAGCGCGTCTTCGGCGCTGGCGAAGGTCTCTGTGTCATACCCAGAGAGGGCCAGCCATTGGCTGATCGACTGGCGCATATCCTGTTCATCGTCCACGATCGCGATTTTCATAGCCTGTGCCATAGTGGCCTCTCCATCTTTGATGCCGCCTACTCGGCAGCCTCGATCCCTTCGACGAGGATCGGCAATTGCATTTCAAAAACGGCGCCGCCGTTTTGCCCGTTGCGTGCGATCAGCCGTCCGCCAAGGTCGTTCACGATCCCCGAGGAAATCGCAAGGCCCAAGCCCACCCCGTCACCGGGCTGCTTGGTGGTGTAGAAGGGCTCGAACAGGTTGTCGAAATCCTTGATCCCTGCCCCGTTGTCGCGCACCGAAAGAGTCGCGGTCTCCCCTGCCGCCAGCAGGATTTCAACCTCGGGGTCTTCGACAGATTTGGTGGCATCAAGCGCATTGCGCAAGAGGTTGACCATTACCTGCTCAAGCCGCATGCGATCTCCCATCACATAGACCGGCTCGTCTGGCAGGATGCGGGTGATCTTGACCTGCCGCTGACGCAGCTGCGGCTCCATCATCGACAGCGAGGACGCAAGCGCGTCTCCCATGTTTACAGGGGCAAAAGCATCGCCCGCCTTGCGCGCATAAGACTTCAGCTGCCGCGTGATCGCCCCCATCCGCTCGATCAGGTCATCGATCCGTCCGAAGGAGGCAAGCGCCTCCTCTGGGCGATTGCGGTTAAGCAGCAAGCGCGCGCCGGCAAGGTAGGTCTTCATCGCCGCAAGCGGCTGGTTCAGCTCGTGGCTGACCGCTGCGGACATCTCCCCAAGCGCTGCCAGTTTGGAGCTTTGCGCCAGGCTCTGCTCGGCAACGGCAAGGGTCTCCTGCACCCGTTCACGCTCGGCAATTTCCCGCTGCAGGCGGGCGTTCAATACGCGAAGCTCTGCCGACTCGCGCTGGAACAGGGCCATGCGCAGCGCCGTCTTGCGGCTCAGCGCGTAAAAGGCGAGCGCCAGAAGGATGGCGAATCCCATGATCTCGAGCGCCAGAACCGCGTTCACCTTCTCCCGGATCGACGCATAGGTGGTAAAGGACGTCAGTCGCCAGCCCTGAAACGGCACGCGCGTCTCAAGCCGCATCACCGCCTCGCCCTGAAGGTAGGCGTCGGCCGGCAGAACGGTCCAATCTGCGGTGGCGCGGATCGCGCGCTGAATGGCCCCTTCAGGGGTTTGTACGCGCAGCGCGTCCCGCTCTTCCTTGCCACGCCAGCGTGCCTCGGTCGCCAGAACGATCCGGCCGGTACTATCGCTGACCATGACCGCGTCGGAAATCCCGGCCCAGGCGCGTTCGAATTTCTGCAGATCCACTTCGATGACGATGACGCCAAGCGTGCCGGTGGTATCCACCACGCGCCGCGAATAGGTGAAGCGATAGCCGCCCACCTCGCGCTCGATTACAGAGAACACCGTCGCCTTGGAGCGCACCGCATCCACGAAATAGGCCGCGTTCCGGTGGGTTTCCCCAAGACGGTTCCGATTGGTGGCCGCCACGGTGCGCCCGTCACTGGCCAGCAGCATGATAGAGGCCGCCCCGATTTCCTCGACAAAAGAAATCAGCCGTTGCGTGGAAAGAGAGAAGTCCTGGCTCTGCAGGGCTGCGATCAGCGCCTGATCCCGCGCGAGCAGCTGCGGCA
Organism: Phycobacter sedimenti; assembly: GCF_038148855.1. Taxonomy (NCBI): domain Bacteria; kingdom Pseudomonadati; phylum Pseudomonadota; class Alphaproteobacteria; order Rhodobacterales; family Roseobacteraceae; genus Phycobacter; species Phycobacter sedimenti. The sequence goes on from NZ_JBBVGR010000001.1 coordinate 277,268, forward strand.
CGATGGCGTGGCGGCGCAATTCGCTGACCAGGTTGCCGGAGTAAAGCGCCAGGCGCAGCTCGGCGCGGTTACGGGTGCTTTCGGTGAAGCGGTCGCTGAGCATCCGGTTGGTGACCCAGACCGTGGTTCCGGCGACGACCATGAAAAACAACAGCCCAAGACGCGCCCGCCACGAGATCGTACCCGACCGGGTTGCGGGGCGTCGTTTGGCCATGCGCGGCGTAGAGGGGTCAGGCGAAGCGGACATGATCTTAAATCTATTGCGCCTGCCCGCCCGCCTCAAGTCATGCGGAGGTGACCATACCTGCCAATGCGCGGAAGACTGCCGCCCCGTCCGTGCCGCCATGCCCTTCGTCAGCAGCGCGCTCCGGGTGCGGCATCATGCCAAGAACGCGGCGGTTCTCGGACAGGATCCCGGCGATATCGGCAACCGAGCCATTGGGATTGTCCACGTAGGTAAAGGCAACGCGGTCCTGATCCTTAAGCGCCGCAACAGTCTCGGCGTCGGCATAGTAGTTGCCGTCGTGATGCGCGATCGGGATGCCGATCACATCGCCTGCACTGTAAGCTTCGGTGAAGACACTGTTTGAGGTTTCAACCTTCAGATCGACTGTGCGGCAGATGTACTTCAGCCCGGCATTGCGCAACAGAGCTCCTGGCAGGATGCCCGTCTCGGTCAGGATCTGGAAGCCATTGCAGATCCCGATGGCATAGCCACCGCGATTGGCGTGATTCACCACCGCCTGACAGATCGGCGACTGGGCCGCAATGGCGCCGCAGCGCAGGTAATCGCCGTATGAAAACCCGCCCGGCACGCCGACGATATCCACGCCCGCGGGCAGCGCGCTGTCCTTGTGCCAGATCATCGAAACATCGAAGCCCGCGCGCTCGAAGGCCACCGCAAGATCCCGGTCGCAGTTGGATCCCGGAAAGACAACAACCGCCGCTTTCATCAGACCATCTCGATGCTGTAGGATTCGATCACGGTGTTGGCGAGCAGCTTTTCGCACATCTCGGTCACATCCGCTTCGGTGGCGCCTTCGGCGAGATCGAGATCGATCACCTTGCCCTGACGCACCCCTTCGACCTTGTCAAAGCCCATGGCACCAAGCGCATGGCGCACGGCCTCGCCCTGGGGGTCCAGAACTCCGTTTTTCAGCATCACATGCACCCGTGCCTTCATCGCGTCATCCCTTGGCTATTTCTGGCAAAGCCCGGCGGTGGGCTTTTCGTTTCAAGTCTCGTCTGCGCTGGCCGGGCCGGTCAGTTGACCAGCGTCGGCTTCCCCGGCGCAGGCGGGTTGTTCGGCATCACACCAAGACGGCGCGCAACCTCGCTGTAGGCGTCGGTCAGGCTCCCCAGATCGCGGCGGAACACGTCCTTGTCGAGCTTCTGCCCCGTCTCGATATCCCACAGGCGGCAGCTGTCCGGGCTGATCTCATCGGCGACAACCAAACGCTGGAAGTCGCCTTCGTAAACGCGCCCGATCTCGATCTTGAAGTCCACAAGGCGGATACCGACAGCCAGCATGACGCCCGACAGGAAATCATTGACGCGCAGCGCGAGGCTCAGGATGTCGTCCATGTCCTGCTGGCTGGCCCAGCCAAAGGCGGCGATGTGTTCTTCGGTGACCAGCGGATCGCCGAGCGCATCGTCCTTGTAGCAATACTCCACGATGGGGCGCGGAAGCTGTGTGCCCTCATCAATGCCAAGGCGCTTGGAGATGCTGCCGGCCGCATAGTTACGCACGATGATCTCAAGCGGGATGATCTCGCAGCTGCGCACCAGTTGTTCGCGCATGTTGAGGCGTTTCAGGAAGTGGGTCGGAACACCAATCTGCCCCAGCCCCAGCATGAAAAACTCGCTCAGGAGGTTGTTCAGAACGCCCTTGCCCTCGATCACGTCGCGCTTTTCGGCGTTGAACGCTGTGGCGTCGTCCTTGAAGTATTGCACGATGGTGCCCGGCTCGGGACCTTCATACAATGTCTTGGCCTTGCCTTCGTAAATCTTCTTGCGACGTGCCATGAGAAGCCTTTCGGGGGTGCGTGGCGGGAATCCATCCCGATGTCTTGCCGCCCTCATAGTGCAAGCGACATTGCGCCGCAAGCGCGGCGCGCGGTCACAGCAGGCGAACAATGCCACCGATTTGATTGACACCGGCCTGCCGACTGCCACGTCGCAATTCCGCGCGGCCACTATTGCGCAACCGTTGCCCGCCGCACATATTGATTACAGCAGACAATCCGAGACAGGAGAAACGGATGAGCACCTTTGATAACCGTGAGCAGGCCTTTGAAGCGAAATTCGCGCATGACGAGGAGATGCAGTTCAAGGCACAGGCGCGCTGCAACAAACTTCTGGGTCTTTGGGCGGCAGAAAAACTCGGCAAATCCGGTGCCGAGGCAGATGGCTATGCCAAAACCGTCGTCGTGTCGGATTTTGAGGAAGCCGGTCACGAGGATGTCGTGCGCAAAGTCGCCGCGGACCTCGATGGCCTTGCCAGCGCGGATGAGATCCGCGCCAAGATGGCGGAACTGTTGCCGGTGGCCAAAGAACAAATCATGACAGAAGCAGAATAACCCCGTCGCACGGGCGGCGCCGTCGGCAGTGGGCCGGGCGGCGGCGCCCGCAATGCCCTGCTGGAGGCGGCAGGCGCTCAGGGGGGGGCGGGGTCGGCCCGCCCGTTGAGCGGCGCTTCCGGGCACATGCGCTGGCCGGGCGAATGCGCGGGACTGTGCGTCTTTGCCGGGGGTGTTCGTTAACTTCTGGCCAAGGTCTGGTGAATATGGTGGGGGCGTCACGAATCCGCGCGCACCAACAGGAACGCCAATGACCAGTCCAAAACGCACGCTTTCTGGATCGGTGCTCGCCGGTATCCGGTGGACAGCCCCATTGGCGATGGCAGTTCTTTGCCTTTGGGCGCTTGATGCGCGCGTAGGGCTGCCCTCCCTGCAGGAGCTTGGCGAAACCCTGAGCACAATTCCCACCTGGCGCTGGTTCGCCGCCCTTCTGGCAACCGCTGTCAGCTTCTGGGCGCTTGGCCGGTATGACACGGTAGCGCATCGCCACTTGGGAACAGGTTTCGATGGCGCGCCTCAAGGCCCACGCGCCCGCCGCGCCGGCATGGCGGCCATTGCCTTTTCTCAAACCACGGGGTTCGGGCTGATCACCGGCGCATATGCACGCTGGAGGATGCTGCCGGGGCTGACCGCGCTGCAAGCCGCCCAGATTACCGCCCTGGTCGGATTCACCTTCATGGTCACCCTCGCCGCCATCAGCGGCGCAGCCTTGCTGATCAATCCGGTGCTGCCCGGCATGGGGTGGCTGGGCGCCGCGCTGATCGCAGGGTTTGTGGCCGCATTGGCGGGCAGTTTCTGGTATCCTTCCCTGCGGATCGGAAAGCTCAAACTGCGCTGGCCCTCCCTGATAGCAATGACTGCCCTGCTCGGCTGGACGGCCCTTGATGTCATCGCCGCAGGCACAGCACTTTGGATCTTGCTGCCCACCGGCCTGGAGGTAACCTGGGCCAGCATGATCACCGTCTACTTCATTGCTCTTGGCGCAGCCATCCTGTCCTCGGCGCCGGGTGGGGCCGGCCCGCTTGAGCTGACGGTCTGCGCGTTATTGCCCGGCACCGAGACCAGCGTCCTTTTGGGGGCGCTTGTGGCATTTCGCCTTGTCTACTACGTCGTCCCGGCATCCCTCGCATGCATCGCACTGCTGTTGCCGCGCAAAGCCACCCTGTCCGTCGGCCCTCCGCAAGAGGAAGCCCTGATCGGAACCCAGAGGCGTGCTGCGCATCAGCTACCGGCTGAGCGCCCCAATGCCGAAGCGGCGATCATCGCGCAGAACGGAGGCCACCTGCAGGCCTTCGGACTGAACCAGCTTGCTATGCTGGACAGCCCGCAATGCTCGATTGCCCTCTTCGACCCTGTCTCTGGGCATCTGCCCGAAACTCTGCCGCTTCTGGCTGCCCATGCCCGCCGTCGCAACGCCTCTGCCTGTCTTTACAAATGCAGCGCCCGCACCGGCCTTGCCGCGCGCGGTGTCGGCTGGAAGGTTCTGCGCGTCGCGGCAGAAGCCGTTGTTCACCCCGCCACATTCAGCGACAGCGGATCCTCGCACCGACAGTTGCGCCGAAAACTGCGCCACGCTGAAAAGGCCGGGGTGACGATCCTGCCCGCGCACGTGTCCCTGCCAATCGAACAAATGGCCGAGATCGACAGGCAATGGCAGATTTCGCACGGACGCGCCCACGGCACCACAATGGGGCAGTTCGAACCAGGTTATATCGCGCATCAGCGCATCTTCATTGCCTGGCGGGAGGGGCGCCTTGACGGGTTCATTACCCTGCATCAGACACCGAAGGAATGGTGCCTTGATCTGATGCGCCTGCGCCCCGATGCGCCGGACGGAACCAGCCACGCACTGGTCCGCAGTGCAATCGCCGCCGCTGCCGAGGAAAATGTCCCGCGCCTGTCCCTTGCTGCCGTGCCCGACCATCGCTGGGCCCACCGTGTCGACGATGGGCTGCGCCGTTTCAAATCCTGTTTCGCGCCCACTTGGGAGCCGCGCTATGTCGCCGCCAAGTCCTGGGCCCATATGGCACTGTCGCTGGTGGAGCTGCTGCGCCTTGTGCACCGCCCTGATGCAGTCGTTCCGGCCCCCGAAGCGTCTCGGCATATTGCCCCCACCGCGGACAATCTCAGCCGCGAGGACCTGGCCGGGCACGCACTTCATAATGAACTTGAGGATTATGCATTTGCCCTCAACGGCTCTCCGTGACAGGACGGACCTGAATCCCTGCTGACTGGCCTGCGGCCCTTGGCATTCACCTTTTTGACAGGAAGCACCTGCGATGAGCAACACCTTCACCCAGCTTCTGGAAACCAAAGACGTTCTGTTGGCTGATGGCGCCACGGGCACCAACCTGTTCAACATGGGCCTTCAATCAGGCGATGCGCCGGAACTGTGGAACACGGACGAACCTCAAAAGATCAAGGCGCTCTATCAGGGATCCGTTGATGCGGGCAGCGATCTGTTCCTGACCAACTCTTTCGGCGGAACGGCTGCGCGCCTGAAACTGCATGACGCCCAGGGCCGCGTGCGCGAGCTCAACCGGGTGGCTGCGGAACTCGGCCGCGAGGTCGCCGACAAGGCAGAACGCAGGATCGCCGTCGCCGGTTCGGTCGGCCCGACTGGCGAAATCCTTCAACCGGTCGGTGAGCTTTCCCACGAATTGGCGGTTGAAATGTTCCACGAACAGGCCGATGCGCTGAAAGAGGGCGGCGTCGATGTCCTGTGGCTCGAGACGATTTCCGCCCCCGAGGAATTCCGCGCCGCAGCCGAAGCCTTCAAGCTGGCCGATATGCCCTGGTGTGGCACCATGAGCTTTGACACCGCAGGCCGCACCATGATGGGCGTGACCTCTGCCGCGCTTGCGCAGCTGGTCGAGGAGTTCGACAATACCCCGCTGGCCTTTGGCGCCAACTGCGGGACCGGCGCCTCGGACATCCTGCGCACGGTACTTGGATTTTCCGCACAAGGTACCGAGCGCCCGATCATCTCAAAAGGCAACGCCGGTATTCCGAAATACGTCGACGGGCATATCCATTATGATGGCACCCCCGAACTGATGGGGGAATACGCGGTGATGGCCCGCGATTGCGGAGCCAAGATCATTGGTGGCTGCTGTGGCACCATGCCCGACCACCTGCGCCATATGCGCGAGGCGCTCGATACCCGTCCGCGCGGTGAGCGCCCGACGCTGGAACGTATCGTCGAGGTCCTTGGCCCGTTTTCTTCGGCCAGCGATGGCACCGGAGAGGATTCCTCTGACGCTGGCGAGCGTCGCACCCGCCGGGGCCGCCGGCGCGGCTGATCTCATCTCGATCACAACACATCGGAAGGGGCCAGGCAGGCCCCTTTTTTTGTGGCAGGTTATTCACCCGCCCGCACCATCTCACGGATCCGCGCCGCCTTTTCAAAATGGTCCAGACGGTGGGTTGAAATCCACCACGTGGCAGCCTCCATCAACAGCTTTGGATCGTCGTTCCTGTTTGCAAAGAAGGCATAGAAAGACAGGCCCACATCAGGACCTTTCTGAGCAATCCTGCGCTCACAAACCGCAATTATCTTTTCTCTCAGGCTCTGACGCATTCTTCGTCTTTCAAAAAAGGACCAGTTGGTCCCCAGGCTGCGGGGGAACCGCGAAGACATCACAACGCAAGGACGGTGATTTCTCATTCAGCCCAAGACGCTTGCACGCTGCGCGAAAGCGCCGGGCGATCACGTCGGCATACTCTCCCTCGCCGCGCATCCGGTGCCCCCAGCGCGGATCATAATCCCGCCCCCCATGCATGTCCCGCAGGCGCGCCATCACCTTCGGGGCGCGGTTGGGTTCATGCTCGGCAAGCCACTCCTGCCACAGCGCGGAGACCTCGCGCGGCAAGCGCAGCATGATCCAGCTGGCGGCATCGGCTCCGGCTTCGGCTCCAGCGGCCAAAAGCGCCTCGACCTCATGATCGGTCAGCCCCGGCACGATGGGCGACGTCATGATCCGCACCGGGATCCCCGCCTCCGTCAACCTGCGCATCGCAGCCAGCCTGCGCGCGGGCAGCGGCGCGCGCGGCTCCATCCGGCGCGACAGTTCCGGGTCCAGCGTGGTCACTGAAATCCCGACCCGGACAAGACCCAGATGCGCCATGGGCGCGAGAATATCGATATCGCGTTCCACCATCGCGCCCTTTGTCACGATAGCCACAGGATGGCCAAAATCACGCAGCACCTCGAGGCACCGCCGGGTGATTTCATGGTCCCGCTCGCAAGGTTGATAAGGGTCCGTGTTGGTGCCGATGGCGATGGGTGCCACGCGATAGCGTTTGGCAGAAAGCTGTTGCCGCAGCAGGTCGGGGGCATTGGGGCGGGCGATAAGGCGGGTTTCAAAATCAAGTCCCGGCGACAGCCCCAGGTAGGCGTGGCTGGGGCGCGCAAAACAGTAGATGCAGCCATGTTCGCATCCCCTGTAGGGATTGATCGAGCGATCAAACGGCAGATCGGGAGAGCGGTTGTAGGTAATGATGCTGCGCGCAGGTTCTTCCCGGATTTCGGTGGGAATCACATCGCTTGGCGCCTCCTGCACCCAGCCATCATCAACCGCAACACGCTCCGGCTCAAAGCGGCCTGACGCATTGCTGAGGCTGGCGCGGGCTTTGCGACGCAACAAAGTTTGGTCTGAAACAGAGGTCATGCCTTTTAGATGGCAGAACCGCGGGAGCAAATAAAGAACAAACAAGTGAAACCGAAGATTTCCTTGCGAATTCTTCATTATCATTCGGCATGTTTTCCGCCTATAGGTCGGTTCGGATAAAGGCAGTGTCGCAAATTCGCAGTCGCGCTGCGGCATTCTGGCCCATTAGTCGAATAAAAGGCCAAGCCGGGGTTTCCCCGCCAGTCAAGGAATAGGCGCATGTCGGAAGAAGAAGACGAAATCATTCTGGCGGAGCTGGACGATGAGGAACTTGTCCAGCAGATGTTCGACGATCTCTATGATGGGATGAAAGAAGAGATCGAGGAAGGTGTGAACATCCTTCTGGAGCGCGGCTGGGCGCCGTACAAGATCCTGACCGAGGCCCTGGTGGGCGGCATGACCATCGTGGGCGCCGACTTCCGCGATGGCATCCTGTTCGTGCCCGAGGTGCTGCTTGCGGCAAACGCAATGAAGGGCGGCATGGCCATCCTGAAACCGCTGCTGGCCGAAACCGGCGCGCCCCGCATGGGCTCCATGGTGATCGGCACGGTCAAGGGCGACATCCACGACATCGGCAAGAACCTGGTTTCGATGATGATGGAAGGCGCCGGTTTCGAGGTGGTGGATCTGGGCATCAACAACCCGGTTGAGAACTACCTGGAGGCACTGGAAGAGCACCAGCCAGACATCCTTGGCATGTCTGCATTGCTGACCACCACCATGCCCTACATGAAAGTCGTGATCGACACGCTGGTCGAGCAGGGCAAGCGCGACGACTATGTGGTGCTGGTGGGCGGCGCGCCGCTCAACGAAGAGTTCGGCAAGGCCATTGGCGCAGACGCCTATTGCCGCGATGCCGCGGTGGCCGTGGAAACCGCCAAGGACTTTGTTGCGCGCAAGCACAACCAGATGAGCGCCTGATTTGGCCCGCAAAGGACGCGCAGCCCGCCTGACAGAGCGGGTTGCCTTCCGCCCCCCGTCCGGGCGCAGTCTGGATGAGGCCTCCTTGCGCGACGAGGGCCTTGCCGCGCCCGAGAAGAAGACAGGCCGGATCCTTTTGATCGGCTGCGGCGCGCTGGCACGCGAGATCCTTGATATCAAGGAAAAGAACGGTCTGGATCACATGGATCTGACCTGTCTGCCCGCCAAACTGCACCTATATCCAGACCAGATCGCGCAGGCCGTTGAAGGCGCGGTTCTGAAACACCGGTCGGTCTATGATCAGATCTATGTGGTCTATGCCGATTGCGGCACTGGCGGCCAGCTGGAGCGGGCATGCGCCGACTTGGGTGTCGAGATGGTTCCCGGCCCCCATTGCTATGCGTTCTTTGAAGGTAACGACACCTTTGCGCAGCACACCAAAGACGGGGAAATCACCGCCTTTTACCTGACCGACTTTCTCGTCAAACAGTTCGATGCCTTTGTCTGGCGCCCCATGGGGCTGGATAAACACCCCGAGCTGCGCGACCTGATCTTTGGGAACTACACGAAACTGGTCTACCAGTCGCAGATCAAGGACCCGGCCTTGCTGGAGAAAGCGCAGGCCTGTGCCGCGCGAATGGGACTTGCCTTCGAACATCGCCACACCGGCTATGGCGATCTTGAAATCAGCCTGACCCGATGGGCTGCCGACTGACGCACCGCGCAGGCACACCAGCCGGGATTCTGCTGCCTATGCGGGTTCAAGCGCGCTGAGCTGCTCCATTGCGGCGGTCTCATAGGCCTGAAGCGCTGCGCCGTCCATTGCCTCGCCAACCCGTTTGACCCAGGTTTTGATCACCGCACTGTCCGGCATGAACTGAGGCGCCCACTGAAAGGCCGAAGCCATGAGGATGTCAGCCGTGCTCAGGTCTTCACCCAGAAGAAACGGCTTGTCGCCAAGACCGCGCTCAAGTGCGGCACCGACCTCCTCCATGCTGCGGAACGTGCTAGCGAATGCAGGATGTTCGATGCCCGCAAAGGCTGCGACCAGAACAGGCTCCAGTACGCCACCATAATAGGCCATCCAGCTGAGGTAAGCCCCGCGTTCAACTGAACCGGGTTTGGGGTTGAGCGGCTGGCCGAACTGCTCATCCAGGTACATCATGATGGCGGCGCTTTCGCGTACCTCCTGACCATCGTCGGTGATCAGGAACGGCACCTTGCCTTCGGGGTGTGGGTTGCCGGGGTCGCGCCGTCCGCCGCCGTCCTGGCGCGGCACATCGACGACCACGACCTCCACATCGCTCAGATGACCCATCTGCATCAACTGGGCAATCACGCGCGAGGACCGGCTGTTCGGGGAATGGAAAAGTTTCGGCATATCAAAGACCTTCTCGTTTTCATGTCTGTCATCTTGGGATTGATGATGCGCTGCTTATGCGGCTATCTTCCTGCCAATTCCCGTCAGGATGTTTTGATAGCCATACCCCATGTCCAAGAGCGATCGCCTGTTTCGACTTCTCCATCTGATCCGAGGCTTGCGCCCGCCTGTGACGGCGGCGCGGCTGGCCGCTTCGATGGAGGTGTCCGAGCGCACCATCTACCGCGATATCGACAGCCTGCGCGCTGCCGGGGCGCGGATCGAAGGCGAGGCAGGCCTGGGCTATACCATGACCGAGGACCCCGCCCTGCCGCCGCAGACCTTTACCCAAATCGAACTGGAAGCGCTGACGCTGGGTTTGGCAGATGTGAACCAGCGTGGCGATGCCGATCTGGCGCAGGCTGCAAATGACGCTCTGGTCAAGATCCTTGCGACCTTGCCAGAACGCCAGCAGCGTCAGGCCATGCATGCGGTCAATCTGGTACACCGGTTCAACACGCCGCCGGAGCCGACAATCGACATGACCCTCCTGCGGGAAGCAATGTGGGCAGAAGAAGCCCTGGATATCGGCTATCGCGACCTCAAAGAGGTACGCACCGAGCGCCGGATCTATCCGCTCGCCCTGTCCTACCATGATCGCAATGTGATGCTACTCGCCTGGTGCTGCAAACGCCGGGATTTCCGCAGCTTCCATGTCACCCGCATTGAAGGTTATGAAAAGACAACAGAAAGCTTTCGCCCGCGCCGGGTCGCATTGCTACGGGAGTTTGTCAGAACCCTGCGCATACGCGGCCCGCGCGACGCAACCAACGCGCCGTCGCAATAGGCCCCTCCTGCAGTCAGGCGCCTGCGGCGATGTCTCGAATGCGCTCGATCATGGCGCGCAGCCCGTTTGAGCGCTGCGTCGACAGATGGTCGTTGAGCCCCAGACGCCCGAGTTCCGCCTTTGCATCTACCGCAAGCACATCGGCCGGGGACAGCCCGTTGTACAGCGCCCGCAGAACCGCGATCAGCCCGCGCACGATCATCGCGTCGCTGTCACCGTCAAAGCGGAACACCCCATTCTCGAGGGTGGGATGCAGCCAGACCTGGCTTGCACAGCCCTCGACCTTGGTGGCAGGCACCTTGAAGGCATCGTCCAGAGGCTCCATCGCCTTGCCCTGATCGATGACGTGACGATAGCGGTCTTCCCAGTCTTCCAGGAATTCGAAATCCTCGACGATCTCTTCGAACGCGGCGCTGGCCATGGGCAGGATACCCCTTTTCCGGTTTCACTTCGGGCAGCTCAGGACCTATGCCGACCGCCCGGCGTTTTCAACCGCTTTTCAACGCAGCTGCAATGGGGTAACCACATTCAGGGAGAACTCAAACGGGCGGGATATCATGCGCAAACCCCTATCACTACTTCTGGCCGGTTCAATCGTCCTGGCAGGCTGCGGCGGCTGGCGCGACTCCCGTATCAACCCGTCCAACTGGTTCGGCTCATCCCGGGTCGCAGAGGCTCCAGTCAGCGACGACGTGAACCCATTGATCCCTGAGAAAACCGGCAGCGGTCTTTTTGACAAGCCCGAAGCCGAGGATCGCACTGTTCTGGTCGCCGAAGTGAGCGAGTTGCGGATCGAGCGTACACCGGTCGGTGCAATCATCTACGCTACGGGCGTTGCTTCGCGACAGGGTGCCTTTGATGTTGAGCTGCGCCCGGTGGAAAACGACGATCCATCGGTTCTGGAATACGACTTTCGCGTCGTCTACCCCGAAAAAGCCACACCCGTGGGAAGCGCGTTCACACGGACCCTGCGCGCCGCGCGCAGCCAAACCAATGAAGATCTGTCCGGTATTCGCCTGATCCGGGTCAATGGGGCCACCAACGCCCGTGAAAGCCGCCGCCGCTGATCTGCGGCTGGCGGCCCGCCTCGGCGACCAAGCGGGTGACGGGACAGCGCCTCCTGAGAGGAAAGCCCCGGTAGATCTGTCCGATCAGATTACAGCGAAACGACCTTGACCGTCTGTCCCTGCGCGGCCAAGGCGATTTCGCCGTCACACAGGCGCAGGGCATCTTCACCGAACACCTCGCGCCGCCAGCCCGACAGGGCCGGCACATCGCGCTGGCCGCCGGCGATGGCGTCAAGATCGGCGCTTGGAGCGATCAGTTTGGCGGCAACGCCCGAGCTTTCGGTCTTGGCCTTCAAAAGCACCCGCAAAAGATCTGCCAGAGCCGGGTTCACCTGCAGTTTCTCGCGGCTGCGGTCCGGCTTGGGATGTTGCTCCGGCGGGCAGTTCATCCCACGGCCAACGGCCTCTAGGATTCCTTCGGCGATCGCCCCTTTGCGCGCCTCGCGCAACAGCAGGCGAGAGCCGCCCAAATCCGCCGCGGTACGCGGTTTTGTAGAGGCCAGCTCAACCAGCGCATCATCCTTGAAAACCCGGTTGCGCGGCACGTTGTTGCGTTGCGCATAATCCTCCCGGAACGCGGCAAGTTCCCGCACCACGGCAAGGAATTTCCCCGAGGTGGTCCGGGTCTTGACCCGGCGCCAGGCCTCTTCGGGACGGATGTCATAGGTTGCCGGATCGGTCAGCACCTGAAGTTCCTCGGCCACCCAGTGGCTGCGGCCGGAGCGGTCGAGTTCCGCCGCCAGATACTCGTAGATCTTGCGCAGATGCGTTACATCGGCCAGCGCATAGGTCTTTTGAGCTTCACTCAAGGGGCGGCGCGACCAGTCGGTAAAGCGCGAGGTCTTGTCGAGGCCCTGTTTGACGATCTTCCGCACCAGGGTTTCATAACCCACCTGCTCACCAAAGCCGCAGACCATGGCCGCCACTTGGGTATCAAACAGCGGCTCAGGGAACACGCCCGCATCGACCCAGAAGATCTCAAGGTCCTGGCGGGCCGCGTGGAACACCTTGACCACGCTTTCATCGCGAAAGAGCTCATACAGCGGCTCAAGCGACAGCCCATCGGCCAGGGGATCCACCAGAACCGCATCGTCCTTGCCATCCCCGGCAAAGGCCAGCTGGATCAGACAGAGTTTGGAATAATAGGTCCGCTCGCGCAGGAACTCCGTGTCCACCGTCACATAGTCATGTTTGGCCGCTTCCCGGCAGAAGGCGGTCAATGCGTCGGTGGTGGTCAGTGTTTTCATCTGTCGCGGCTTTTCTTGTTATGTCGTCCGTTTGCCTTGGTGATACGCCCTTGGGCTGGGCAATGCAAACGAAGCGCAGCGTGTCAGTCGATCAGGACCGGAGTGCGATCCCCCGCTGCATAACGGCGCAGCACCGCAGGATAAAGAAGGTGTTCCTTGACCAGCACCCGCGCGGCCAACGCCTCGGGTGTGTCTCCGGGCAAGATGGGCACCCGCGCCTGGCCAAGGATGGGACCGTCGTCCAATGCGGGTGTCACCTCGTGCACCGTGCAGCCGTGCTCGGCATCGCCCGCCTCGATCGCCCGTGCATGGGTATGCAGCCCCTTGTATTTCGGCAGGAGCGAGGGATGGATATTGAGCATACGCCCCTGAAACTGCGACACGAACCCCCGCGTCAGCACCCGCATGAACCCCGCCAGACAGACGATATCAGCGCCCGCCTCAAGGATGGGTTTGACGAGTTCTTCCTCAAAGGCCGCACGATCCCCCTTAAACGGGCGGTGATCGACGACGGCTGTCGCGATCCCGGCTGCGGCCGCCTTTTGCAGCCCGCCGGCATCCGCGTTGTTGGACAAGACCAGACAGGGGCGTGCCGGATGATCACCGGTCATGCTATCCACCAGCGACACCATGTTGGAGCCGCCGCCCGAAATCAGGATGGCAACCTTCTTGTGGCTCACAGCAGCTTGCCCGAGTAGCGCATGCCAGCGCCTGCGGTCACGGTGCCAAGGCGCGTCACGGTCTCGCCTTCGCCCGTCAGCACCTCAGTCAATGCATCGGCGCGATCGGCCGATACGGACAGGATCATACCAATGCCGCAGTTGAAGGTCTTCAGCATCTCTGCCTCGGCAATACCGCCGGTTTCAGACATCCATTTGAACACGGGCGGCAGATCCCAGCTGTCGAGGTCGATATCCGCACCCAGACCTTCGGGCAGCACCCGCGGAAGGTTCTCGGTCAGGCCGCCACCGGTGATATGCGCGAGCGCATGAACGCCCCCTGCCCGCACTGCGGCCAGAGACTGTTTCACATATAGGCGAGTCGGCATTAGAAGCGCCTCGCCCAGGCTTCCGTCGGCAAAGGGGCAGTCCGCATCCCAACCGAGACCGGAAAGCTCCACAAGTTTACGCACCAGCGAATAGCCGTTGGAATGCACCCCGTCAGAGGCCAGCCCGAGCAGCACATCACCCTCTTCAACACCCTCCGGCAGGGCGGCTCCGCGCTCCATCGCGCCTACAGCAAAGCCCGCCAGATCAAAATCGCCCTCGGGATACATGCCAGGCATTTCTGCCGTCTCACCACCGATCAGCGCGCAGCCGGAGCGCACGCAGCCCTCGGCAATGCCTTCGATGATCCGCGCGGCGGTGTCTGTCTCCAGTTTTCCAGTTGCGAAATAGTCTAGGAAAAACAGGGGCTCGGCACCCTGACACACCAGATCGTTGACGCACATGGCCACAAGATCGATGCCAACCCCATCCACAACGCCCGTGTCGATGGCAATGCGCAGCTTGGTTCCGACCCCGTCAGTGGCCCCCACCAGAATGGGATCACTGTAGCCTGCCGCCTTGAGATCAAAGAGCGCACCAAAGCCCCCGAGGCCGCTCATCACGCCCGGGCGATTGGTGCGTTTTGCAGCCGGTTTGATCCGGTCCACCAGCGCATTGCCCGCATCGATGTCCACACCCGCGTCCGCATAGGTCAAACCGTTCTTGCCGCTACTCATCGCCTGGCTCCTTTGGAAGTGTTGCGCTGCCTTTAACGCAAGGCGCTTCGGAAGGGAACAAGGGAATCCGCCGCGCCCCAACAGAGGACGCGGCGGCGCACTCATATCACGCGCCCGAGGCCATCACAGGCCGAACTGCCAGGGCGCAGCCTGATAGGCATAGGCCTGCCCCCGCCGCAGCACGCGCCCCAGCCCCGGAAAATCGAGATGGCTGCCAGTCAGCAACAGGGCGTCCGATGCCGCGCGGTCCAGCATCTTGCGCCGGGTCTCAGCCGTGAGCGCCGGATCGGTATCAAAGGCAATCGTCCAGTCCGGATAGGCAAACTGAAGCGCGGTGCTGTGCACCAGATCCCCCCAGAACAATAGCTGTTCTGCCCCGCCATCCAGCATGAACCCGGTGTGGCCCGGCGTATGTCCGGGCAACGGCAGCGCAGTGAAGCCGCTGGCCACAGCCACTTCGCCGTCAAAGAGCTTCAGCCGATCCCCGTAGGGGGCAACGGTACCCCGCGCCATCCTGAAAAAGCCACGGCTGCTCTCGGGAACAGAGGCCATGACCGCATCGTCGTGCCAAAAGTCCCATTCGGTTTTCGACACAACGAGTTCGGCATTTGGAAAGGCGGCTTTTCCGTCGGCACCGATCAACCCGCCAGAGTGGTCAGGGTGAATGTGTGTCAACAGCACCGTTCCGATCTCGGCAGGTTTCACACCCGTTGCGGCCAGCGCCTGCCCCAGCCCGCCGAGGTTTGGCCCCATTAGGTCTGCGGTTCCGGCGTCGATAAGGATCTTTTCCTCTCCCCGCTCGACCAGATAGCCATTCACCGGGATATCGAGGCCCTCCGGCGTCATCCGGTGCAAGCCTCGTGCGAGCGCAGCCTGCGCTTTTTTCTCGTCATAGGCAGCAAAAAGCTGGGAGGGCAACGGCAGATGGCCATCAAGCAGAACCGTGATGCGCACATCACCAAGGGTAAAGCGGTGCAGAACAGGCGGCAGGGCGACATTGGGTTCCCTCTGTGCCATTGCGGGACGCGACACCAGTGACAAAGAGGGAGCAGCCGCAAGAGAAGACAGGAAGGTTCTGCGATTGAACGTCATAACGATCTCCAATATGATCAGACCAGAAATTGGTCTCAGATCCGACCTAAACCCGAGATCCGCTGCCCACTAGAGGGCAAACGCCTATCACCACTATCAGGATTCCTTATACCCATGGACCGTTTGTCACTGCTGGAAAGCTTCACCATCGCCCTGGACGAAGGCAGTCTGAACCGGGCGGCTCGGAGGCGTGGCATCAGCCAGCCTGCCATGAGCCTTCAGATCAAACAGCTGGAAGAGGTCTTGGGGCAGCAACTCCTCCTGCGCACCTCAAGCGGAGTGAAGCCAACCCGGCAGGGCGAACTGGTCTATGCGCAGGCGCAGGGTCTGCTTGCGGGCTATGATCGCATGTGCGCCGAGCTCAGCGCGCTGGACAAATCGGTGTCCGGCACCTTCCGGGTCAGCACCAGCACCTTCTTTGGCCGCATTGTTCTGGGGCCCGTTCTTCTCGACATCAATCAGGAATTTCCCGACCTTGATATCGTCATGAAGCTGGAAGACCGGCTTGTGGACGTCATCCGCGAGAACATTGACCTGGCGATCCGTTCTGGCACGCTCGGGGACACCGAAGGGGCGGCGCGCAAGATCGCCGAGATGGAGAACATTCTCTTCGCCACGCCACAGTATCTCGACTCCGCCGGTCGCCCGGAAACCCCGGACGACCTCAAGCGTTTGAAATTCATCCAGCACCACGAGGATCAGACCGGTGGCTATTTTCCGCTTCACCGGGACGGGGTCGAGCATCAGGCCCCGGTGCGGGTCGGCTTTACGGCAGATGATCCGGACCTCATCATCCGGGCCGTCACGAACCACACAGGCTATGCCCGCGCGCCCCGCCTGTTTCTCAATGACGCCCTGGAAAGTCGTCTGTTCGAGGAAATCCTGCCCGACTATCAGGTTCCGCCAAAACCGATCTTTGCCGTCTACCCCTCACGGCACAGCTTTGATCGGCGCCACGAAGAGATCATCAAGCGCCTGCAGGACAAGCTGAAATCCATGCAGAACGCCGCAATGGTCCGCCAAACAGGTGCAACCGCAATCACCGCTTGACCTCACTGCGGCCATTGCCTAACCAATCCACATGGCGGGCCTGTAGCTCAACGGTTAGAGCAGAGCGCTCATAACGCTTTGGTTGCAGGTTCGAATCCTGCCGGGCCTACCACCTCATAGACCAACCTCTTGAACTATTTTTCGCAGGCATTCCTTCGAGGGTGCAAAGCCGCCACGTCCGAATGAGGGGAAAGCGCCGGGCCTGCAATAGCGGCCACCGGCACCTTGCACGCCGAGATGCAAAAGCGGTCTTCTTGATGACTGCTCAGGCGGACAGGGGCGCAAGACCCCGCAGAGCCTTGGCCATTTCCTGGTAGCCAGCATAGCCGTATTGATCGTGCATGCTCTCGTACCAGGCCGCCCATGGCTCCCGCCGCTCCTCCGGGAATACGTCGTACCAGAATCCCTTGCGAACGCTCACCTGGCCATCAGGCAATCTGGCCACCTCGATCGATGCTGCACTCATCGATACCTCCCCACTTTTTGCTACCCCAAAAGATCTCTTCTTGCCTCGCGCTGAAGGGTCTCAGCCTGCTCCGCTCTCAGGTTGACCTCCGCCCATTTCCAGCACTTTCGCTCTAAAAGAGACGCGGAGATTGGGCAATAGACAGCCTCCCTTTTGGCGGGCTTGCCTGAATCACCGGGCCACTCGTCTGTCCCGCCGAACAGCATCAAAAAGCAGTCCTTTCTCCGCCTCTCCTTTTTCACACGCACCCGCCAATAGCCTCCAGGCTTCGCATCCCTTTGCGCTCAGGGGTCAGGCTGCTCTGCCTCAATCCGCACAAGCCCAGCCGCCTGGGCCAATGCGCTGAATTGCGCGCCCGCGGGCGTTGTGGCTGGCCCGACGGCTTTCAGAAGCACGGGCAGCACCGCGGCAAGATCGGCAGGCGCGACGCCTTTGGGCCCCATACCAGCCCCCGCTGAAGCGAGCGTGCCGACAAAACCCTGGGTGGCCACCGCAGACAGACCCCAGTGCGTTGCCGGCCCGGCGATATCAGTTGCCAGAGGTACGGAATAGCAGCCTGCGCCCCAGTCCATGGCCTCGGCAATCCGGTTTGCCGCCTCATGCTGTTCATCCGGAACGATTAGGGCAATGCGGTAGATATAGACCGTCATGCGACCTGCCCGGACTTGCTGGCGAAATAGGCGCGTACAGCGGCGATCTGTGCATTGGACGGAACGCCGTTCACCTGCATGGCACCATAAAAGCGGATATTGGCCTTGTTGGGTCCTGCGATCGTGAAGGGGTCTGTGGACCCATCGGTCAGTGTGACGCCTGCGCCCAGGGTCACCGCCCCGTTTGCGTGCACTTCCGTTTCACTTGCCGAGGCCAGAGCATGGGCAACAATGTCCAGACCCGTCACAGCCGTTCCGATGGTTGCTCTTCTCCCGTTGCCGCCGAATGAGGCGGTCACCGAGTCCGCAATTGAGGAACTCAGGAAAACCAGAGGGTGTCTGTTCTCGCTCCCTCCGGACGCGCTTCTGTTGCAGACGATGTGCGGGTAGGAAGAACTGAAACTCAGGGACCGGAAAGCGGTGCAGTTGAAGATCTCTGTGGCAAAGGGCAAGGGCATAACCGTTGCAAGCTCATCGTCCACACCGTCAAATTCAAGCCAGTGCAGCCCTTCAGCCTCCTGGTACACCGGCCTTGCCGCATCTGACGGGGCGACAACGTCGTTGCCGTTGCCGCTCTTGTCCTGCAGCAGCCGCACCGGATCACCGGGGGATGTCACAGGCATGGTCCCGGCAACATCCTGGAACATCGTGGAAAGGTCCGACGGGTCCAGCCAGAGGCCGTCATGTCCGGCCGGAAACAGTGCGGCCGGATCAGCACCCGCATTGGCAGCGACAGTCGCATGGATCAACGTGCACGGGCCTGCACCCGGACCCAGCATCAGATCCAGCCCACGGCAGTTGCAGTGGTCCCGGTCGCCTCGACACCGATGGCTGAAAAAGGGAGGATCTGCCCGGATACGACCGGATAGGTCAGCAGGCTGCCCTCGCTGTCCCGGATCACAAGATCCCCCCCAACAAGGATGTAAAGGACACGCGGCCTGACAGGCAGATCGCTCCCGTCAGCAGGCACAATTGCAAAATGCTGGGCGCCGGGGCTTTCAAGACCGCGGGCGAAATTCGAAAACGGATCATCCTGAGGCATGTTCATTCCTATTTTCAGAGGTCCGCTCCCCCGGCCGAAGCAGACACAGGATGCCGGTTCCCGGCCTGCCCATGCGATCCCGAGACAGACCAAGCCCTGTCATTTCTGGTCTCACCGTTCTGCCCGCGGCTCCATTCCGGCAGGCAGATTGACCCAAAGACGTGGAAAAAGGGCAAATCGGACGAACGCCTCGGATGCAACGCTTCCGCGCACTGGCCAAACTGGGCGCGGCAAGACCATGGCCTCCGCAGGCCGCCTGCGGCGCACCAACACAAAAACGGCTCCGCCAACCCAAGTCGGCGAAGCCATACCCTCAACCCGGCTCCTGCCGGACAGCGTCACGGTCGAGCGTCATGCGGCCCCAACCGTCGTGCGGCTTACTTTTGCGCGATACGCCCGTCCGTGTACGGCGTATAAGGTCCCTTCGCTGCAAGGTATTCCGCAAGCACATCGGCCAAATCCGGGCCATAGTCGTAGGCGTTCTTGTCATCGCCCGCAAAGACCTTGTAGCCATCGCCCCCGTTTCGCACGTAGTCGTTGGTCACAACGAGGTAGGTCTTTTCCGGATCAACGGGCGTGAACCCATCGCCCATGTCGACGAGAACCTCCTGGATGCGTCCTTCGTTGGGAGCGACCGACGGATCCCACGTGAACTTCAGGCCGGCAACCTGCGGGAAGCGGCCCTTGATCTCCTCGACCTGGCTCACACCGTTTTCAAGCGCGGCAACCAGTTCCTGACCACTAATTTCAAAAGTTGAAAGCGTGTTCTGAAATGGCAGAATGGTCAGCACTTCGCCCATTGTCACCTCGCCCGGTTCAAGGCTGGCACGAATGCCCCCCGAGTTTGCGATGGCAATCTGTACGCCCTGGTCCTTGACCCGGTCCAGCATCGCATCCGCAACGAGGTTGCCCATCTGGCATTCCTGAACGCGGCAGATCGTGCGATCTCCGTCCACGGCGGCGGCCGCTTCAGCAACAACCTTGTTGCGGATCTCATCAAGCGGCTGGGCAAGCTCGGCAATGCGGGCAACGGTGGCCTCGTCTTCCACCACGTTGCCATCCATGATCAGCGGCTCGCCCGAGGCTTCAATCAGATTGCCCGCGTCGTCAAAGGTGACGTTCAGTTCACCAAGAAACTTGCCGTATGCATAGGCCTGCACGATGGCGACGCCGTTTACCATGGTCGGGTACGGGCCAGATGCACGGTCCGAGACGTTGGACAGGTAGGTGTTGGTATGGCCACCGACGATCACATCGATGCCCTTTGTCTGCGCCGCAATCTGCTGGTCGACACCATAGCCAGAATGGCTCAGGACGATGATCTTGTTCACACCCTCAGCGGTCAGCCGATCCACCTCGGATTGAACGGCTCCGACCGGATCCGAGAAGGTGATGTTCTTTCCCGGGCTGGCCAGTTCATGCGTGTCTTCCGGGGTCAGGCCGATCAGGCCGATCTTCTCTCCGCCACGCTCGATCACGGTGGATTTCTTCAGCACATCAGCCAGCGCCGGTTCCTGGCTTACATCGGCATTGGACATCAGCACCGGAAAGCCCACCGCATCCATGAAGCCGCGAAGTACCTCGGGGCCATCGTCGAACTCATGGTTGCCGACGGTCATGCCGTCGTAGCCCATCTTGTTCATCATCTCGGCAGCGGCCTTGCCCTTGTAGTAGGTGTAAAACAGCGATCCCTGGAACTGGTCACCACCGTCCACAAGGATCGAATTGTTCGAGCGGCCGCGCGCCTCGGAGATCGCGCTGACCAGCCGGGCGGAGCCGCCAAAGCACTTCCCTTCGGCATTATCCCCATCGCGGCAGCCGCTGTCATACTTGCTGATCGGCTCAAACCGGGAATGGAAATCATTGGTGTGCAATATGGTGAGCTTGTAATCGGCTGCGGCCATCCCGGCCGTCAGCCCAAGCACGGCGGCGGCACTCAAAAAACGTGTGATCATGACAGAACTCCCTGGTGTATTGGTTTGGCCAATGGTGCGACCAAAGACCGCGCCAGTCAAAGGGGAAAAACAACCTGTCCGGGTTTCCTAGGGTCAGCCTGACGGTCCCCCGCCCACAATCCGGGCTTGATTCCGCGCCAGCCAGAAGGCATCTGACAATCATGCTGATCTACAAAATCTTCCGAGCGGACGAATGGGCCGCATTTCAGGCCGCAGGGAGCACCCGCGGCGCGCCGATCGACCTCACCGATGGCTATATCCATTTCTCGACCGCAGAGCAGGCTGCCGAGACCGCAGCCAAGCATTTCGCCGGGGCCGAGGGTCTTTATCTCCTTGCGCTCGACGCTGACACATTGGGGGAGGCGCTGAAGTGGGAGGTCTCGCGCGGCGGCGCGAAGTTCCCCCACCTTTATCGGGAGATGCGCCTCGACGAGGTGATCTGGGCCAAACCGTTGCCACTGGTGGACGGCGTGCATCAGTTCCCACAGGAGATGACATGAGCCACTACATCGACCCGGAGCGCGCGCAATTTGAGGCCTTCAAGGCATTGGACCGCGACCAGCCCATCGAGATGCTGAACCTCGTGAAATTCCGCGCCAAGGCGGCCTACCCTGCCGATCATGCGCTGGCCGGGGCGGGTCTGACCGGCGCGCAGGCCTATGCCAACTATGGCCGCGAAACTGGTCTTATCCTTGCCCGCCTTGGCGCCAGCATCACCTGGCGCGGCAGCTGGCAGACGACCCTGATCGGCCCTTCGGACGAGGTCTGGAACGAGATGTTCATCGCACGCTATCCGACCGCACATGCCTTCCTCGAGATGGTCACTGATCCGGCATATCAGAAGGCGGTCGTTCACCGGCAGGCCGCAGTGGAAACCTCGCGCCTGATCCGCACGAGCCCCGCCGACGGGGGAGCGACCTTCGGATGAAACTGACAGAAAAGCTGGCTCTGACCGCCCTGCACCGGGTCGATCCCGAAACCGCCCATGGCCTGTCGATCAAGGCGTTGAAGGCGGGGCTGACGCCGACGCCCGGCCCTGTGACCTCACCGCGCCTAAGGACCACGCTTGCCGGAATTGACCTGCCCAACCCCGTTGGGCTGGCAGCGGGTTTTGACAAGAACGCCGAGGCCCTGTTGCCGCTATCGCGGTCCGGCTTTGGCTTTATCGAGGTGGGCGCGGCAACACCCCGCCCCCAGCCGGGCAACCCCAAACCCCGCCTCTTTCGCCTGACAGCGGACAGGGCCGCCATCAACCGCTTTGGCTTCAACAACGAAGGGATGGAGGCGATCGGCAAGCGCCTGTCGCAACGTCCCAGAGATGCGGTGATCGGGCTGAACCTTGGGGCGAACAAGGACAGCGAGGATCGCGCCGCCGATTTCGCCCGCGTACTCGCCCATTGCGGCGCACATATTGATTTTGCCACCGTCAATGTCTCTTCCCCCAATACCGAGAAACTGCGGGACCTTCAGGGCAAGGCCGCCCTGTCTGCCCTGCTGGCCGGTGTGATCGAAACCCGCAATGGCCTTGAGCGCCGGGTGCCAGTTTTCCTCAAGATCGCACCGGATCTGGATCGCGACGGGATCGAGGACATCGCCGCCGTGGCCCTGGAAACTGGTATCGACGCGGTGATTGCCACCAATACCACCCTGTCCCGTGACGGTCTGAAAAGCCCCCACAAGGATGAGGCGGGTGGCCTGTCCGGCGCGCCCTTGTTCACACGTTCCACCCGCGTTCTGGCCCAGCTTTCGGATCTGTTGCAGGACCATGTGCCGCTGATCGGGGTTGGCGGCATCTCAACGGCCGATCAGGCCTACGCCAAGATCTGCGCCGGGGCCTCGGCGGTGCAGCTATATACCGCGATGGTCTATGGCGGATTGTCTTTGGCGGGCGATATTGCGCAGGGGCTGGATCAGCTTTTGGCGCGCGACGGGTTTGACAATGTCGCGCAGGCCGTAGGCACAAAACGGAAGGACTGGCTGTGATCACCTATTGGCACAACCCACGCTGCTCGAAATCCCGCGCAGGCCTTGCTCTTTTGGAAGAGCGGGGCGCTGAGTTCGAGGTTCGTCTCTACCTGAAGGACACTCCCACCCTGGAAGAGATCCGCGCAGCCCATGAGGCTCTGGGCACGGCGGTCATCGACATGATGCGCACCGGCGAGAAGACCTTCAAGGAGCTTGGCTTGTCCGGGGACAGCAGCGATGCGGATCTACTGGATGCCATGGCCTCCCACCCGATCCTGATCGAACGCCCGATCGCCCTGAAGGGCACCCGCGCCGTGATTGGTCGGCCGACCGAGACGATCGAGGCGCTGCTTTAGGATTGGGTGCCTATTCCTGCCTCAAGGCGGGGATAGCGCAGTGCCAGAGTGATCGCACGGGTCACGTTCAGAACCATCAGCGCTGCCCATAGTCCATGATTGCCAAAGCTGGGCACCAGAACCAGCAGTGCAATCACGTAAAGCCCGACCGACTGAAGCATCGCGATCCGCATGTCCCGCGTCCAGGTCGCGCCGATAAAGACCCCGTCCAGCATATAGCTTGCAACGCTCAAGAGAGGCGCGAGGGCAGCCCAGACAAGGAAGGCACGCGCCGCCGCGCGCACCTCGGGTGACGTGGTCATCAGATCAATGATCGCGCCACCAGCCAGGAAGAACCCAAGCGTCAACAGCAGCGAACCTCCGACCGCCCACATGGAGGCCATGTAGGCCGCCTTGCGCAGTCGAAGGCGGCTTTTGGCACCGACGGCGCCGCCGACCAATGCCTCGGCAGAAAAGGCAAAACCATCAAGCGCAAAGGCGGTGATCTCCAGGAACTGCAAAAGCACCTGATTGGCTGCCAGCTGAACATCGCCAAGATCTGCGCCGATGAACAGGAAGGTGGTGAACGATCCGGTCAGCAGGACGGAACGCACCATGATGTCGCCATTGACCCGAAGCATGCGGCCGAGGCGCGCACGATCGAAGACCCTGGCCCAATCGCGCCACTGACTGCCGGAAAATGCGTCCCGGCACAGCCATACCCCCAGCGCCAGGCCGCTCCATTCCGCGATCAAGGTGGCCGACGCGACGCCCTCGACGCCCCAGCCAAGGCCAAGCACGAACCACAGATCCAGCACGATATTCAGCCCGTTCATCCAGATCTGCAGGACGAAAACGCCCCGCGTGCGCTCCATCGCGATCAACCAGCCTGTCACCGCATAGAGCGCAATGGTCGCGGGAGCCCCCCAGATGCGGATGCTCAGATAGTCGCGGGCAAGGCTTTCCACCTCGGCGCTGGCAGGGGCCAAGGCAAAGGCACCCCAGAAGAGCGCCGATTGGAACAGGATGAAGGTTGCACCGGCCAGTCCGGCCAGGATCAGGCCCCGCATCAAGAGGGCGCCGGTTTCTGCCATGTCGCCGGCGCCGCGCGCCTGCGCAGCAAGGCCCGTGGTTCCCATACGCAGGAAGCCAAATACCCAATAGACAGTCGCCAGGATCACGGCACCAATGCCGACAGCGCCAATCGGGGCCGCCTGCCCCATCTGGCCGACCACACCCGTGTCCACCGCGCCCAGGATCGGAACAGTCACGTTGGACAGCACGATGGGCACGGCGATCTTCAGCACCCGAGAATGGGTGATCGGCGCTTCGGCGGTTGCGCTCATGTTACCCCCGGGATCAGCCTTTGAGCGCCGGATCTTGCGGGATCAGGAAATGGCCAGTGGCCTGCGCAAAAAGCCTGTCCTTATGATCCTGCCAGGCCTCGACATGGACGGAAGCATATCGCCGTCCCGACCGGTTCACCGTCGCGCGCGCATAGGCGTCACGCGGCAGGCCAGAGCGCAGGTAGTCGACGGTGAAATCGATTGTCTTTGGCTGGCGCGGCAGCTTGCCCGCCGCCAGATCCTCGGGGTCCAGTTCACCGGACTCGATACGCGGCCACAGGTGGGACCAGTTGAGTGTGATGACCGAGGTCACCTCAAGAAACGCCGCAGTGACCCCGCCGTGAATGGCCGGCAGGAAGGGGTTGCCGATCAGCTTCTCGTCGAAGTGCAGAACAGATGTCAGCTCATCCCCGCGACGATCGAAGGTGATATTCAGGAACCGGATATAGGGCACGGCATTGACGAGGGCGGCAAGAGCGGCATCGCGGCGCTGCTTGACCACCTGGACAGGCTCGGGACGGGGACGGCTCAAAACCCTTTCTCCACTGTAAAGGCACCCGAGGCCGTGGCGACGGGGCGGTCGGTATCGTCATCCATCGCAACCGCACGCACAAAGGCGACGTTGCGGGTGATGTGATGGCAGGTTGCGCGGGTGATGATGGTTTGACCCGGGGTCGCTGCGCGCATGTAGTCGATCCGCAGATCTATGGTTGCGGTGCCACCCGGCGCCGAAGGGTGGCTCATGACAGCAGCACCGCAGCAGGTATCCATCACCGCCGAGACCGCCCCGCCATGGATCACGCCCGTTTCGGGATCTCCGATCAGCTTCTTATCGTAAGCCATTGTGATCTCGGCCATTCCGTCGCCAATTTCGGTCAGGACCATACCCAATTCGCGGGCATGTGGGATCGCTTCGATAAACTGGCGTGCCAGTTTGGTCTTGTCCGCCATGGCCGTTCCCTTTGATCTGTCAGTTCTTTTCTGCTGCAACCTTGGCGTCGACAATGGCAAAGCGCAAGCCCCACTCATTGGGGGAGCTTGCACTGTGGGAAACAGTTGCATAGGTTCGCGCCCAAGGGAGACTGTGGATGGCCGAAGCCAGATTGTCATTCAAGGAAATGTGCGCCGAGTTCGACGTGACGCCGCGCACCCTGAGGTATTACGAGTATATCGAGCTGCTGCAGCCCGACCGCGAAGGACGCTCCAGATTTTATGGCGCGCGCGAACGGGCGCGGATGAAACTGATCCTGCGGGGCCGCCGGTTCGGCTTTCAGCTCGAAGAAATCCGTCAATGGCTTTTGATCTATGAAAACGAGGGCGATCAGGCCCAGATGAAAGCCTTTGTGGAAATGGCAGACCGCCAGATGATCGAGCTGAAGAAGCAGCGCGAGCAACTGGACGAGGCCATGAACGAGCTCAGCGATCTGCGCACCACAACCCTTTCATTGATCGACTGATTGCCCGCCTGATTTGCATCGCTTTTGACGCTTGGATGCCGGTGATCGCGCCTGCGAAACGCCAGCCCTCGAACGGCCCTCTTCGACACGTTTTCTATCGTGTGGAATCGCTCTGTTCGGATCTTTCAGCAGTCCTTTGAGGGCATGGCGCCCCCCACACCACGCATCGAAGCACCCGCACAAACGCAGGACGTCACGTCACGAATGGCTCTCGCCACGTCATCCCTGCAAGTGACGCAGCGTACAGCTTACGTAAACGTCAAGAAGATGTTGAAAAAGCTCCATCAGCTGTTCAACTTTGACCTGCACCAAGCAGTCATAGAGTGATGACGATGACCGAAGAGACCAAAACCATCCGTCAGATGTGCGATGAGTACGATGTCACTCCGCGCACCCTACGGTTTTACGAGGCCAAAGAGCTGCTGTTCCCGATCCGTGACGGCCAGAGGCGGCTGTTCACGAAACGCGACGGCGCCCGGCTGAAGCTGATCCTGCGCGGCAAACGCTTTGGCTTCAGCCTTGAGGAAATCCGCCAGCTTCTGGACCTCTATCATATCGGCGACCAGCAGCTGACGCAGCTGTCACGCACCTATGATATTGCCTGCGACCGCCTGGCCGACATGGAGCGCCAGCGCGATGAGCTGAATGAGGCGATCGACGACCTCAAGGATCAGCTGAAATGGGGCGAAAGTGTAATCGCCTCGATGAAATCCGAACAGGAGGCCGCCGAGTAACCCGGCCCCCTCCTCCGGTCTCCTGCCCCAAGGGAGGCCTTCCAGAAACAACCAGATGAAACTCGACGAGGACCAAGATGCCCGTTTACAACGCTCCCACCAAGGACACCCAGTTCATCCTGCACGATGTCTTGAAAGTTTCCGAGGCCGCTACGCCTGGCTATGATGAGCTGGAGCGCGATTTCACCGCGGCCATTCTGGAAGAAGCCGGCAAGATCAGCTCTGAAGTGCTGCACCCGCTGAATGTGGTTGGCGACACCGAAGGCTGCCGTCTGGAAAACGGCATGGTCTACACACCGACCGGCTTCAAGGCGGCCTTTGAGCAGGTCAAGGAAGGCGGCTGGACCGGCCTCGACATGCCCGAAGAATATGGCGGGCAGAACATGCCCTATGTCATCGGCACCGCCGTGGGCGAGATGTTCTCTTCGGCGAACCAGGCCTTTACCATGTACCAGGGCCTGACCCATGGCGCAGCCTCGGCCATTCTGGCCCACGGCACCGACGAACAGAAAAACACCTACCTGCCGAAAATGGTCTCCTGCGAGTGGACCGGCACCATGAACCTGACCGAACCGCACTGCGGCACCGATTTGGGCCTGATGCGCACCAAGGCCGAACCGCAGGACGATGGCACCTACAAGGTGTCGGGTCAGAAGATCTTCATCTCGTCCGGCGATCACGACATGTCCGACAACGTGATCCATCTGGTGCTTGCCAAGATCCCCGGCGGCCCCGAAGGCATCAAGGGTGTCAGCCTTTTCATCGTGCCCAAGTTCATCGTGAACGAAGACGGCACGCCGGGCGCCCGCAACGGTGTATCGGTCGGCAACATCGAGAAAAAGATGGGCATCCACGGCAACTCCACCTGCGTGATGAACTATGACGAGGCGACCGGCTACCTTCTGGGCACCGAGCACAAGGGTATGCGCGCCATGTTCACCATGATGAACGAGGCCCGTTTGGGCGTCGGCATGCAGGGCGTCGCCCAGGCCGAAGCCGCCTATCAGAACGCGGTGGAATACGCCAAGGACCGCCTGCAGGGCCGTGACGTGACCGGCGTCAAGAACCCCGATGGCCCCGCCGATCCGCTGATCGTTCACCCCGATATCCGCCGCAGCCTGATGGATCAGAAAAGCTTTGTCGAAGGGGGCCGCGCCTTCCTTCTGTGGGGCGCCACCATGATCGACAAGGCCCACCGCGACGGCGACAAGGACGCCGATGGTCTGGTTTCGCTGCTGACCCCTGTTATCAAGGGCTTCCTGACGGATGAAGGCTACGACATGACCGTGAAGGCCCAGCAGGTCTATGGCGGCCACGGCTACATCGAAGAATGGGGCATGAGCCAGTACACCCGCGACGCCCGTATCGCGCAGATCTATGAAGGTGCGAACGGCGTTCAGGCGCTGGACCTCGTGGGCCGCAAACTGGCGCAGGACGGCGGCAAGCACGTCATGGCCTTCTTTGAGCTGGTAAAAACCTTCTGCAAGGAAAACGCGGATGTCTCCGAGACCTACGCAAAGGACTTCATCGAGCCCCTGAAAGCGGCCTCGAAGGATCTGCAGGCGGCTGGCATGTACTTCATGCAGAACGGCATGAAGAACCCCAACAACGCCCTGTCCGGCTCCTATGACTTCATGCACATGTTCGGCCATGTCTGCCTTGGCCTGATGTGGGCCGAGATGGGCAAAGCGGCGCAAGCTGCGCTGGATGTCGGCACCGATGACGCGGCGTTCTACGAGACAAAGCTGACCACCGGCCGTTACTACATGGCACGTCGCCTGCCTGCCACCAAACTGCACCTTGCGCGCATCGAAAGCGGTGCCGACACGGTGATGGCGCTGGACGCGGCAAACTTCTGATCCATCCTCGGGGCGCCTGTCTGCGGCGCCCCGATCCGCCCCCAAGCCTGTTCGTCACCATGAGGACGCATTTGCGATGCCAAAACGGTTCCGCCTGACCCGTCGCTTTCCGGTCGCCATGACCGAGGACGGCTACCGTCGGCTGAAACGCTTTGCCGCTGATTCCGGATTGGATGAGGGCGAGGCGCTGTCCTTTCTGTTCGAAAACTTCGACAGCGTCACCGACACGGAAAACCTGGCCCACCGGCTGCGGCTGTTCAACAGCACGCTGGAAGACCGCAAGAAATAGCCACGCCTAGGTGCGTGGCGAAAGGGAGAGACATGAGCACGGAAACCCGCTCCGCCTGGATGACCGAAGAGCACCGGATGCTCGCCGACATGACAGCCCAGTTCATCACCAACGAATGGATGCCCAAATACGAAAAGTGGCGCAAACAGGGAATGATGGACCGCGACACCTGGAACCAGGCCGGTGAGCTGGGCCTGCTCTGCCCTTCCGTGCCCGAGGAATACGGCGGAGCTGGTGGTGATTTTGGCCATGAGGCCGCGATCCTCATCGAAGGCAGCCGCGCCAATCTGGCCAGCTGGGGCCATGGCATCCACTCAGGCATCGTTGCGCATTACATCCTAGAATACGGCACCGAAGAACAAAAGAAACGCTGGCTCCCCAAGATGGTCTCGGGTGAGCTGGTCGGCGCGCTGGCGATGACCGAACCCTCGACCGGCTCAGACGTCCAGCGGATCAAGACCAAGGCGATCCGCGACGGCAACGCCTACCGCCTGTCGGGCCAGAAGACCTTCATCACCAACGGTCAGCACGCCAACCTGATCCTGGTTGCGGCCAAGACCGATCCCTCGCAGGGCTCCAAGGGCGTATCCCTAGTGGCGCTTGAAACCGACGGCGCAGAAGGCTTCCAGCGCGGCCGCAACCTTGAAAAGGTCGGCCTGCATGCCGCCGACACCTCCGAGCTGTTCTTCGACAACGTCGAAATCCCGCCAGAGAACATCCTTGGCCAGGAAGAGGGCAAGGGCTTCTATCAGATGATGCAGCAGCTGCCGCAGGAACGTCTGATCATCGCCTGCGGCGCGGTCGGCGCAATGGAAGGCGCCGTCGAGCGCACCATCGCCTACTGCAAGGAACGCGAGGCCTTTGGCGGCCCGCTCACACAGTTCCAGAACACCCGGTTCAAACTGGTGGAATGCCTGACCAAGACCAAGGTCGCCCGCGCCTTCCTCGATGAATGCATGGTCGAACACCTTGAGGGCAAGCTGACCGTCGAAAAGGCCGCGATGGCCAAATACTGGACCACCGACACCCAGGGCGAAGTGCTGGATGAATGCGTTCAGATGCACGGCGGCTATGGCTTTATGCAGGAATATGCCGTCGCGGAAATGTGGGCTGACGCCCGCGTGCAGCGGATCTACGGTGGCACCAACGAGATCATGAAGGAACTGATTTCGCGCAGCCTTTGATCAACAGATTTCCGTGGGAGGATTTGAGAGATGACCATCAAACTGCACTGTTTCGGCGAAAGCGGTAACGCCTACAAGGCCGCGCTGGCGCTGGAGATGTCGGGCCTTGAGTGGGAGCCGGTTTACGTCGACTTTTTCGCCGGTGTGAACCGCACGCCGGAGTTCCGGGAAAAAAACGTGATGGGCGAAGCCCCGATCCTGGAAGACGGCGACATGCGGCTGACCCAGTCCGGCGCCATCCAGCAGTATATCACCGATAAATCGGGCAAATTCGGCGGCGCGCCGGAAGACAAATACGAGGTGCTGCGCTGGGTACTGTGGGACAATCACAAACTGTCCAGCCAGGCGGGCATGACCCGTTTCCTGATGAACTTCCTGCCCGCGGACAAGCGCCCCGAGCAGGTGATCGGCTTCATGCAGGGTCGGCTCAAGGCTGCCTATGCGACGCTGAATGCCCATCTTGAGGGGCGCGAGTGGATCGTCGGCGACGGGATCACCAATGCCGATCTCTCGTGCTGCGGCTACCTCTATTATCCCGAACCCTTCGGCTTTGACCGCGCCGAATGGCCCCATATCGATGCCTGGCTGACCCGCCTCAGCGAAACGCCCGGCTGGAAACACCCCTATGATCTGATGCCCGGCAACCCGTCGGACCGAGCTTGAGGAGATACTGATGACCGAAGCTTATATCTATGACGCGATCCGCACCCCGCGCGGCAAGGGTCGCAAGGACGGCTCCCTGCACGAGGTGACCTCGGTGCGCCTCTCTGCCGTCACGCTCAACGCGCTGAAAGAGCGCAACAACCTTGAAGGCCACGCCGTTGAGGACGTGATCTGGGGCAATGTCACCCAGGTGATGGAACAGGGCGGCTGCCTTGCGCGCACCGCGGTCCTGGCCTCGGACCTCGATGAACGCATTCCGGGCCTTGCCATCAACCGCTTCTGCGCCTCCGGCATGGAAGCCGTGAACCTGGCCGCAAACCAGGTGAAGGGCGGCGCAGGCAAGGCCTATATCGCGGGCGGCGTCGAAATGATGGGCCGCGTGGCCATGGGCAGCGATGGCGCCGCCATCGCCGTGGACCCTTCGGTCGCGATGGAGACCTATTTCGTGCCGCAGGGTATCTCGGCCGATATCATCGCCACCGAATACGGCTTCACCCGCGAGCAAGCCGATGCGCTGGCCGTTGAATCCCAGCGCCGCGCCAAGGAAGCCTGGGACCAGGGCCGGTTCTCCAAATCGGTGATCTCCGTCAAGGATCAGAACGGTCTGACCATCCTGGACCGCGACGAATACATGCGCCCGCAGACCGACATGCAATCGCTTGGCGCGCTGAACCCCTCATTCCAGATGATGGGCGAGCAGATGCCCGGCTTTGATGCGGTGGCTAAGCTGAAGTACCCGCATCTGGAGCGGATCAACCACATCCACCACGCTGGGAACTCTTCCGGTATCGTCGATGGCGCCGCTGCCGTACTGATCGGCAACAAGGAATTCGGCGAAGAATTCGGTCTGAAGCCGCGCGCCCGTATCAAGGCGACCACCAAGATCGGCACAGATCCCACCATCATGCTGACCGGCCCCGTGCCCGCAACGCAGAAGATCCTTGCCGACAACGGCATGGCAATCGGCGATATCGATCTCTTTGAGGTGAACGAAGCCTTCGCCTCGGTCGTGCTGCGCTTCCAGCAGGCGTTCGACGTAGATCCTGCACTGGTGAACCCCAACGGCGGCTCCATCGCCATGGGTCACCCGCTGGGCGCCACCGGCGCGATGATCATCGGCGCATTGCTGGACGAGCTGGAGCGGACCGACAAGGAAGTTGGCCTTGCGACGCTCTGCATCGCCTCCGGCATGGGCGCCGCCACCATCATCGAGCGCGTCTGATGCCCAAGCTGAACCTTGCCGATATCCCCTGGCGGACGGGCTCTGCCTATCCCGGCAAGCTGGCAGAGGCGGTCGCAGGCCGCTCCAGCCAGCGGTTGGGGGATGCGGGCGGGCTGACGCAGTTTGGCGTTAACCTGGTTCAGCTGGAACCCGGAGGCCTGTCGTCCTTGCGCCATTACCACATGGAGCAGGACGAATTCCTGATGGTCACATCCGGGGTCTGCACCCTGATAGACGATCAAGGGCAGACAGAGCTGCACCCCGGCGACTGCGCCACTTTCCCCGCAGGCGATGCCAACGGCCATCACCTGAAAAACAACACCGACGCGCCGGCCACCTTTCTGGTGGTGGGCACGCGCACCGAAACAGAGACCGCTTACTACAGCGATATGGACATGATGGTGAAACAAGGCCCCGAAGGGTCGGTCTTCACCCGCAAGGACGGCAGCCCGCTGACGGCTGACCAGATCGGAGACGAAACATGACTGAGTTTACGCTTTCCAAGGACGCTGACGGCGTCGCAACCATCACCTGGGACGTGCCCGGCAAGACCATGAACGTGATGTCCTTCGAGGGGCTCATGGAGTTGGAGGCCGCCATTGACGACGCGCTGGCCGACGACGCGGTCAAGGGCATCGTGATCACCTCGGGCAAGGACGGCTCCTTTGCCGGTGGCATGGACCTGAACCTCTTGGCGGTGATGAAGGAAGAGGCCGGCGACGATCCGGCGCGCGGCGTCTTTGAGGGCATCATGAAAATGCACGCCCTCCTGCGCAAGATCGAACTGGCGGGCATGGACCCCAAGACCAAGAAGGGCGGCAAGCCGATTGCCACCGCCCTGCCCGGCACTGCGGCAGGCATTGGCATGGAGCTGCCACTGGCCACGCATCGCATCTTTGCCGCCGAGAACCCCAAGGCGAAATACGGCCTGCCGGAAATCATGGTCGGCATCTTCCCCGGCGCAGGCGGCACCACCCGCATGGTGCGCAAAGTCGGTGCCATTGCTGCCGCTCCGCTGCTGCTTGAAGGCAAGATGCTGGACGTGAAAAAGGCCAAAGGCGCAGGCTATATCGATGAGATCGCAGCAGATCCCGTCGCTGCCGCGAAAGAATGGGTTCTGGGCGCCAAAGACGCTGACCTCGTGAAACCCTGGGACGCGAAGGGCTATAAAATGCCCGGCGGCGCGCCCTACCACCCTGCAGGCTTCATGAACTTCGTCGGTGCCTCGGCGATGATCAACGGCAAGACCCAGGGCGCCTTCCCTGCGGCCAAGGCGCTGCTGTCGGCGGTCTATGAAGGCGCGCTGGTCGATTTCGACACCGCGCTCAAGATCGAAGCGCGCTGGTTCACCTCTGTCATCATGAACCCCTCGTCGGGCGCCATGATCCGATCCTTGTTCCTCAACAAGGAAGCCCTGGAAAAAGGCGCGGTGCGTCCCAAGGATGTGCCCGATCAGCGGGTGAAGAAACTCGGCGTTCTGGGCGCGGGCATGATGGGCGCGGGCATTGCACTCGTTTCGGCACAGGCAGGTATGGAAGTGGTTCTGGTGGACCGCGATCAGGCTGCCGCCGACAAGGGCAAGGCCTATACCGAATCTTACCTCGACAAGGGTATCAAGCGCGGCAAGGTCACGGCGGAGAAGAAAGAGGCGATGCTGGGCCTGATCAATGCAACGCCGGATCTGGACGCGCTGAAGGGCTGCGATCTGATCATCGAAGCGGTGTTCGAAGATCCCGGCGTCAAGGCCGAGATGACCAAGAAGGTCGAGGCGATCATCCCCGAGGATTGCATCTTTGCCTCCAACACCTCAACCCTGCCGATCACCGATCTGGCCAAGGCGTCGAGCCGCCCGGAGCAGTTCATCGGCATCCACTTCTTCTCTCCGGTGGAGAAGATGCTGCTGGTTGAAATCATCAAGGGCAAGGAAACCGGCGACCGGGCCGTGGCCAAGGCGCTCGACTATGTGCGCCAGATCCGCAAGACCCCGATCGTGGTGAACGATGCGCGGTTCTTCTACGCCAATCGCTGCATCATTCCCTACATCAACGAAGGTCTGCGCATGATCACCGAGGGTGTTTCCCCTGTGCTGATCGACAATGCCGCCCGCCAGCTGGGCTTCCCGGTGGGTCCGATCCAGCTCAACGATGAGACCTCGATTGATCTGGGGGCCAAGATTGCCCGTGCGACCAAGGCCGCCATGGGCAACGCCTACCCCGACAGCCCCGCAGACGATCTGATCTTCTGGCTTGAGGATCTGGGCCGTCTAGGCCGCAAGGCGAATGCCGGCTTCTTTGACTATGATGAAAAGGGCAAGCGGGTCGAGTATTGGAAGGGCATGCAGGAGAAGTATCCGCTGGCCGAAGATCAGCCCGACCTGATCGAAGTGCAGGAACGCCTGATGTTCGCACAGGTTCTGGAGGCCGTTCGCGCCCTCGAAGAAGGTGTGCTGATGGACATCCGCGAAGGCGACGTGGGCGCGATTCTGGCCTGGGGCTTTGCGCCCTGGTCCGGTGGTCCGCTGAGCTGGCTCGACATCATCGGCACGCCCTATGCGGCAGAACGCTGCGATCAGTTGAGCGCGACCTATGGGGAGCGTTTCACCTGCCCGCCCCTGCTGCGGGAAATGGCCGAAAAGGGCCAAAGCTTCTACGGACGCTTCAACCCGGACGCGGCAGAAGCGGCTTAAAGCCTGAAGCGAATATCTGATTGGCGGCACGAAAAGTTGTTCCGTCAATCAGATTGATCGGCAAGCACTTGAATTCAAATAACGAACCAGCCGCGTCAGAGAGATCTGACGCGGCTGGTTTCTTCTGTGCTGCTCGATAGGGTCAGCTTATGAATGGAAATCCTGTGGGGCTGTGCGGGGCGCTTGCCGAGATCTGACTGCAGGTCTCGTTTGAAATCATCGCAAGCACAAGATCGCGCGCGTCCTTGTGAGAGAGAACGGAGTAAAGCTCTTCCCCCGTTGGATCTGCCACAAGATCACGTTGAGCCGGGGCATACCCAAGGAAGCCTGCCTCCAGATAGATCACCTGATCCTGTGCGAAACGAGGCACGATCAACTCCATTCTTGCGCCGGGATGCAGACGCTGAATGCCGCGATAGCCATCCAGCGCGCAGGCGGGCACGATAGCAAATGGATCCCCCTGCACATCCTCAACGAGATCACTTTCGATCAGAACGCCCTGGTCGGGCATCAGATACATGGGCACACGATTGTTCAGGGCATCCCGCGGAACCAGAAGCGGGCAAAGCATGGCATCCAGCAGCTCTTCGCTCATCAACAGGGTTTCGCGCCCAAGTTCCACAATGGGTTGCATCCCGTGATCAAAGGTCAGTACCTCATCCCCCACTGCCAATGCCTCGATCGGACGCCAGCCAAGGTTCGAAGCCACATGCGTGCCCGCCATGAAACCGCCCTGCCCGACAGAGACCATGGGCAGGGGCATTTCTTGCGCGCCACCACTGCGTTTCTGGAACCAATCGAACATTTGCGATCCTCTCCGGCCTGCGCCGCAAGGGAGTTCAACCCTTTGAACACACGGCCCGTTTCATCTGTTCACGTTTGGCGCGAAGGCCCGTCTTAAACAGAAGTAAAGGCTAATGGTTAAAAGAATATTCAAATTGATCGATTTCTTGGGCGCAACTGGCCGCCACCGCTGCCCTCGTTTGCGGATCGTAATAGTCCCGCCAGTCAATATCGCGCTCTGACGTGTTGGTTCTCTCAAGGTTCAGGCGGAAGCCCAAGTGATCGAACAGGGGTTCCGCATCCTGTTCGAAATGCTCGATTCGAATATAGGCATCGCAATGCTCACGCCCGTCCGAATGACGCATGTAGGACCTTGGCGGATGCGTCTCAAACGCACGCAGGGTATCCGAACTCAGGATAAACTCCCGAAACCCCAAAGCCTTGGAAAGATGCACTGCCGGGTGGTCAAATGCCTGCACGCGCAGCCAGTGATAATAGCTCACCGCCCGGTCAAACGGATTGCGCACCAGCGTGAAGGCAAAAAGGCTGCGCAGCTCATCCTCGGGCAAGAGCCCCTCGATATCGGCCAGCGTCGAGTGCTTCCACAGGCGTCCCCGGGCTGTGGCATCGCGCAGGCGACGACGCCGGTTCAGCGCCTTTGGCGTATCCCCCAGCATCATGTCGTCTTTCATCGCCCGCGCCTCAAGCGCAAGCGACAGGGCGGTTCCCCCTGTCTTGGGGATATGGATGAAGACGAATTTGCGACCCGGCGACAGTATCATGAACGAAGTCTATGCAATCCCTTGCGGAATGCCAACGCAGTCGGCCTTACCCGCCGCGCACCGCAATGGTCGCCCCGGCCAGGACAATCAGCGCAATGCCCGCCATCTGCACGGCTTCAAGGCTTTGGTCAAAAACCACCCAGGCAAATGCGGGGCCTACAATGATGACCGAGTACTCGAAGACAGACACGTAAGACGCCTCTCCCAACTGGTAAGCCTTGGTGATCAGAAACACGCCCAGCACCGAGGCAACCCCTTGCAGGATTATCCAGTGGGATACCTCCCAGACGGGCCAGACCCAGCCTCGCGTCACAAATCCATCGGCTCCCTCGGCGATGGGCATTGGCCACAGGGCAAGTCCGCAAAGCGCAATTGCGCCAATCAGAGCCTGCGCCAGAAGCATGGCAAGCAGCATCGAAACGGTGCTTTCATCGCGGCACATCCCCCCGGTCGCAAGTGATCCAAGGGCATAAAACAATCCTCCGCAGACCGGCAGCAGGATCAGCCAGTCAAAATCGTTCGGATCGGGCTGCAGGACACAGAGCACACCCATAAACCCCATCACAACAGCCGCAATTCGGATCGGTCCGATTCTCTGCTTCAGGAACAGGACAGAGATCAACACGATCAGGATAGGCGAGGTGAAAAGCCCCGCCAGAGCCTGTGCCATCGGCATCAGGGCGACAGCAGAAAAGTAAAATACCATGGACACCGCCACCAGCAGGCCGCGCAGCGCAACCGCGCCAATCCGTTTTGGCCGCATCTGCCCAAGGCCTGCGCGCATCATCAACCAGACCAGAGGCAGGGTAATCACCGTGCGCATCAGATAGAACTGCCAAATACCGATCTGCTCGGCCATCAGCGGAACCGCATTGTCGCTGATCCCGATAATCACCATGGCCGCCAGCATAGTCTGCGCCGCAGCACCCTGGCAGCCGGAAACGGCTGGGGAAAAGGTCATTTGTTTCATATGACTTCCAATGCGCGCAACTTTCCGCAATATCTGTTCTCAAAGCGACATCGCGCGGAATCACGGGAGGAAAATCATGGGCTGGATGGCAGACGAAACCGGATTGGACAAAAACGCAGCAAACTATGTGCCGCTGACGCCACTGTCACATCTGCGCCGTGCCGCGCATGTCTTTGCCGAGGTCCCGGCCGTGGTCTATGGCAAGCACCGCAAGACCTACGCGGCCTATTATGACCGCTGCACACGGCTTGCCTCGGCCCTGGCGGGCATGGGCGTCAAACCCGGTGATGTGGTGGCGACCCTGATTCCCAACCTCCCGGCCCAGGCCGAGGCGCATTTCGGCGTGCCCGCTTGCGGGGCGGTTCTTAACACCATAAACACGCGCCTCGATGTGGACACCGTCGCCTATATCTTTGGCCACGGGGACGCCAAAGTCGCCCTTGTCGACTCCGAATTCCTGTCCCTGGCCGAGGCCGCAAAGGCCCAGATGGAGAGCGAGGGTCCGATCCTGATCGAAGTACCGGACCCCGAGGCCGGATTTGCCGCCTCCGGGCGCTACCCGGTCTATGAAGACGTCCTTGGCAACGCCTCCCATGATTTCGAATGGATCATGCCCGAGGACGAGTGGGAAAGCCTTGCGCTGAACTATACGTCCGGCACGACGGGGCGGCCCAAAGGTGTCGTCTATCACCACCGCGGCGCGTATCTCATGACCATGGGCACGGTAATCTCCTGGCGGATGGTCATGCACCCGGTCTATCTGACAATCGTTCCGCTGTTTCACTGCAACGGCTGGAACCACACCTGGATGATGCCGGTTCTGGGCGGCACACTGGTTTGCTGCCGCAATATCACCGCGCCTGCTGTCTATGACGCCATCGCCGACGAAGGCGTCACCCATTTCGGCGGCGCCCCCATCGTGCTCAACATGATCGTCAACGCCAAGGAAGAAGAGCGCCGCGCATTTGATCACACGGTCGAGGTCTTTACCGCAGGCGCGCCCCCTGCCCCGGCAACCCTTGAAAAGATCGAGCGCCTCGGCTTTCACGTCACGCAGGTCTACGGTCTGACCGAGACCTACGGCCATGTCACCGAATGCCTGTGGAAAGGCGGAAGCTGGGATGCGCTTGACCAGCAGGGACGCGCGGCGATCAAGGCCCGCCAGGGCGTTGCCTTCCCGATGATGGATCACATCACCGTGGTCGATGAGACCATGAGCCAGATCCCGATGAACGCCAAGGATCAGGGCGAGATCGTCATGCGCGGCAATTCAGTCATGAAAGGCTATCTGAAGAACCCCGAAGCCACGGCCGAGAGCTTCAAGGGCGGGTATTTTCATTCCGGCGACATCGCGATCCAGCATCCCGACGGCTATATCCAGATCGCCGACCGTGCCAAGGACATCATCATATCGGGCGGCGAGAACATCTCTTCGGTCGAGGTTGAGGGCGTGCTGATGGCCCACCCGGATGTCAACCTGGCCGCCGTGGTGGCAAAACAGGACGAAAAGTGGGGCGAAGTGCCCTGCGCCTTTGTGGAGCTGAAAGAGGGCGCCACAGTGGATGAGGCAGGCTTGATCGCGTTTTCCCGCGAAACGCTTGCCGGGTTCAAGGCCCCCAAGAAGGTCGTGTTTCAGGAACTGCCCAAGACCTCGACCGGAAAAATCCAGAAATTCGAGCTGAGAAAGATCGCCAACGCCTGACCAAGACCATTTTCCTTTCGATTGCCCCTTGCGTCGCGCCCTTCACATTCCTATTTTGGAATACAAATAGCGCGGCGTGGCGCCGCAATCGAAAGGAAACGACATGACGATCAACAAAGCGGTTATGGCCCTTGCCGGCTTCATCGTTCTTCTGTCTGTGGTGCTGACACAGTTCGTCTCGCCCCACTTTATGTGGCTGACGGTTCTTGTGGGCGCAAACCTGTTTCAATACGCCTTTACCGGTTTCTGCCCGGCGGCCATGATCTTTGCCCGGCTCGGACTGAAGCCCGCATAAGAAAAGCCGTATCGGCTTCCCGGTGCTGATTGCGTTTTTTTGGGCAAAGCGGTTTGCCGCTTTGCCCATTGGCATGCTAATTTGCCGTTAACAGAACCAAGAACGCAACACAGGCAGTCTGCATGACAGCACTCAGGGAATTTCAACGGCTGGAGGCTGCGGGTCTATGGCGTGCAGACCCCGAGGCGCAGCGCAGAGATGTCATCGTCTCGGTCGGCGATGCGACGCTCACAATCTCGGACATGAACGACAGGCCGCTGGCTCATTGGTCCCTTGCCGCGATCGAGCGGGCCAATCCCGGCCAGTTCCCGGCCCTGTTTCATCCCGATGGCGATCCCGGCGAGACCCTGGAGATCGCCGAGGACGAAGCAACAATGCTCGATGCGATCGAGCGGGTGCGGAGCGCCATTGAGCATCGTCGCCCACATCCCGGACGCCTGCGTGCTGCCAGTATTCTGGCAACGATGGGACTTCTGGCGCTGCTTGTGGTTCTTTGGCTTCCGGCTGCATTACAACGCCACGCCGAAAACGTCGTCCCGGACATCAAGCGCAAGGCGATCGGCGAAGCCCTGCTCGGCCGCATAGAACGCATCACGGGGCAAGCCTGCGCCAGCACAGATGCCGGAGCCGTTCTTGAAAAGCTGGCACTGCGCACCGGCATTCGGCGTCTGGTGATATTCCGCTCGGGGCTGGCCAGCAGCCTGCATCTTCCTGGCGGCATCGTTCTGTTGAACAGGACATATGTCGAAGACTACGAAGATCCCGCCGTCGCTGCAGGCGCCATCCTGGCTGAGCGCGCCCGCGCGCAGACGACGGATCCGCTGGCAGAGCTGTTGATGTCAGGCGGCACACCGGCCTCTTTCCGCCTGCTTACAACCGGCCAGCTCAAGCGGGAAACACTGGATCACTATGTGGAGACGGTCCTGAGCACCCCGCGACCACCTTTGCCGGATGAAACGCTTCTGTCAGAATTCGCCCGTGCAGCAATTCCTTCAACGCCCTACGCCTACGCGCTCGACATAACGGGAGAAACCACTCTGGGTCTGATCGAAGCCGATCCAATGGCCGGACGCAGCCTCGAACCTGTTCTCAGCGACGCAGATTGGGTTAGGCTACAAAACATCTGCAGCTAACTTCGCCGCCAGTTGACCGGGCTGCGGGCCCACTTGAAGTGCGCCCGGCTGAATTCACTTCCCGTGTCAACCGGCCAAGCGATCCTGTTCGAAGTCCGCAAAGTCATCGCCATGACCACGGGCGGCCTGAGACAACCCCGCCATCGCCTTGGCAGATGGCTTGAACTGGGCAACCAGAGCGGCAAGCTCACCGGCCGCCTGCTGCAGAGTCTTGCCTTGTTCGCTCGATTTCAGAACCATACTGGCGTTTTGCTGGGTCACCCGGTCAAGTTCGGTCATGCCGGAATTGATCTCGGAAATGGTGACGGCCTGCTCCCCCGAAGAGGCCGCAATCTGGCTGACAAGGTTGGAAACGGATTGGATCTTGTCGATGATCTCTTCAAGAGAAACGCCCGCCGCATCCACGAGTTCCACGCCGATCTTGACCTTCTCCGAGCTGCTACGAATCAAGCCGCGGATTTCATTGGCAGAATTTGCGGATTTAAGCGCCAAAGACCGCACCTCGGAGGCGACAACCGCAAACCCTCTGCCAAACTCACCGGCCCGGGCCGCCTCAACGCCGGCATTGAGGGCCAGAAGGTTGGTCTGGAAAGAGATATCGTCAATCACGCTGTTGATTTCGGAAATCTTGTCCGAGGCCTCGTTGATCTCCCGCATGGCATTCACAGTACGCTTGACGATGTCTCCGCTGCGCTGCACCTCTGCCGTGGTATTGGCAATGGTCGCTTCGACCTCGCGGGTTTGCTCTGTCGCCGTTTGCACGCTTGATGTGATGTTGTCCAGCGCAGCAGCCGTTTCCTCCAGTGTTGCCGCCTGGTTTTCGGTGCGCCGGGACAGGTTGTCCGTGCCAAGAGCCATATCGCCGGTTTGACGTTCAATATTCGCCACAGTGGACAGCACCCGGCCGATAACATCGTCCAAAGTCTCTGCGGTCTGGTTGAAGTCGGTGCGCAGCCCGATGTATTCGGCGCTCATTTTCTTGGTGATGCGATAGGACAGGTTGCCTGAAGAAAGATTGTTGAGCGCATTGGCCAGTTCCAGCACCACCTCCGCCTGTTCTCGCGCCGCGGAGCGGGATTTGCCTTCCAGTTCGGCATTGGCCCGCATCGCCTCGACGAATTCCTCAACTGCGGCCGCAAGCCGCCCCAGTTCGTCACCACGGTCCTGTTCGGGCACATCGCTGTCCATATCCCCGTTTCGAAGAGCATCAATCCGATCAACAATACGATCCAGAGGGCGGGTAACGGAAGCTGCCGAAAAGTAGACGATCAACCCAATCAGGACACAGACGGCCAGACCGATCACCGCAGACTGCAGATAGAGCGCAGACACGGTTTCCTGGATAGCTCCGTTTTCGAACCCCATCACCATTTCCCCGACGACAGTCCCGTCTCCAAGAGCGATCGGGAATTTGACGTAGACCACATGATTGACTTCAAGGGTGCTTTCTTCGTCCGGGTTCTCGAGCAACGTGGAGACTGCCTTCAGGAATTCCTCCCGGCGCCCTTCCACCACAAAGGTTTCGGCAAAACTCTGTCCGTCCACCACCACCTGCGCAAAGACGGCATTTTCCATCTCGGCAACGCCCTGAAGCGCTCCCATTGCCGCATCACCATTGAAGTCCCAAACAGCAGCAGCAACCGGTGGCCCCACAAAACGTTGCGCCAGCTTCACTTCGTTTTCAAAGGCGTCAATCAGAGCGCTGCTGTGTTTGGACGCCCAAAAGACAGTGTAGGCCACATTGGACACAAGGATACAGGCCAGGATGGGAAGCAGAAGCTTCCTTTTGATCGACATACCTAAGACTTTTGCCAGCTGGCGTTTCATTTCAGTGCTCCGGTTGGACAACACTCAGTTGTCGTTTTCTTGGTCATCACTACCTGCAAAGGCCTCAGGTTGGCCTTTTTGTTTTCTCGTGGGCCATGGCCGCGGGTGTTCAACACCTGAAACAATTGTGCCAAGGCAGGCTGAACAGGTCGAACTCTCCAGCCTGGACTATTTCAGAACGTATTCCGGCATCCTGCTTTTGCCTGTCGCGCCGCCAGAGGCCCAGTTTCTCTCGTCTTCGGCCTCTGGCATCGGGACGCATCAGAATGACAGGTAGTTGTCCGCAAGCGCGTCGCGGTACTTCTCGGTCCAGCGGGTGTTGATTTCCCGAATGGTTCCATTGGCTTCGAGTTCCGCGAAACAGCGGTCGAAATCAGCCCCGATCGCAGGGTCCCGGAAACTCATGGCATAGGGGCTGGGATCAAAGATGGCGCGGAATTCGATTGGCTGCCCCGCATCCACGCCGGAAGACGCACCAGCCTCCTGCAGTTGGCGGCTGAATTCGGCAAACAGCATACCATCGCCCAGGATACCATTCACGCGCTTGCCATAGAGCAGTTTGCTTTGGGTCTTCTGATCGGCCATTTCACGGTAGGACTTGAAGGAGGATGTCACATCGCCCAACCCGGGAATGATGTTGCTGGCCCCCTCAAAGGCCACGATATCCCAGCCTTCCAGATCGGCAAGGGCGTCTGCCTGCTGGTTCGAGGACGCCAGGAACGACACCCCGTTT
Organism: Phycobacter sedimenti; assembly: GCF_038148855.1. Classification (NCBI taxonomy): domain Bacteria; kingdom Pseudomonadati; phylum Pseudomonadota; class Alphaproteobacteria; order Rhodobacterales; family Roseobacteraceae; genus Phycobacter; species Phycobacter sedimenti. The sequence goes on from NZ_JBBVGR010000001.1 coordinate 319,902, forward strand.
TGGTAATTGATATAGGCTTGCGTCTGAGTGCCGGCAGTGGGCATGCCGACAGGAACCGTTGCGACCGCATCACCCGACCCGTTCTCAAAAGACTGCCAGTGACGCGTGAAGGGCTGCACCACAAAGGTGGTGGTGTGGCCGCAGTGGCCCAGAACGGTTGAGATGATCTCGGCCTCACGGCCGGTTCCGTCCTGATTGATCATGGGCGGCAGATCACCCGCCATGACCGTGATCTCAGCCGCAAAAGCGGAATTCGAAAGGAACAGGATAGATGCAGACATGCAGGCTGCAATACCGATTTTCATGTTTGGCTCCTAAGCAAGGTGTGACGCCATGGAACCTTCAAGCCCTTAAAACCGGCTTAGCAAAAAGATTCGGATTTTCTGCATCCACGCAATCCCCACGTTAAAAATGCTTCAGCTTGAATCTTGTGCACCACGCTGCACCCGAACGTACCGCACGCGCATAAAAGTTCCGCAAACTCCACCCTTCTAAAGGTGAAAATTTCCCAGTGGACAGCTGCAAACCCTGAACGCCGCGAATCACGGGACCTTTGGTTTTCTTGAACCGCCTGGCCGAGCAGCACGAGAACATAAAAAAGGGCCCCCGTCAGGGGGCCCGGTTTCAAGTCTTCGAGAATGGAGCGCCAGCGCTCTATTCGGCCGCCTCGGCGTACTCCTCCAGCGGCGGGCAGGTGCAGATCAGGTGGCGGTCGCCATAGACGTTGTCCACGCGGTTGACCGGCGGCCAGTATTTGTCCACCCGAAAGGCACCCGGCGGGAAACAGCCCTGCTCGCGGCTGTAGGGACGATCCCAGTCCTTGACCAGATCCTCCATCGTGTGCGGCGCGTGTTTCAGCGGGTTGTTCTCGGCGTCGATGCGGCCCTCTTCGATATCCCGGATCTCCTCGCGGATCGACAGCATGGCATCGCAGAACCGATCCAGCTCGGCTTTGGTTTCCGATTCCGTCGGCTCCACCATCAGCGTACCCGCCACCGGCCAGCTCATGGTCGGGGCATGGAAGCCGCTGTCGATCAGGCGCTTGGCCACATCGTCGACGGTGACATGGGCGCTGTCCGCAAAGGGGCGCGTATCCAGAATGCACTCATGTGCGACGCGCCCGGTCGGTCCCTTGTAGAGCACCTCATACGCCCCTTCGAGGCGCTTGGCGATGTAGTTGGCGTTCAGGATCGCAACCTTGGTGGCCTGGGTCAGCCCCGCACCGCCCATCATCAGACAATAGGCCCAGCTGATCGTCAGGATCGAGGCAGAGCCAAAGGGCGCCGCAGATACCGGCCCCTCTTCACCACCGGTTTCCGGATGGCCAGGCAGATGCGGAACCAGATGCGACTTCACACCGATCGGTCCCATGCCGGGGCCACCGCCGCCATGGGGGATGGCAAAGGTCTTGTGCAGGTTCAGGTGGCTGACATCCCCGCCGAGATCGCCAGGACGGCTGAGGCCAACCATGGCGTTCATGTTCGCGCCGTCGATATAGACCTGACCGCCAAACTCATGGGTGATCTTGCAGACCTCATGCACGGTTTCCTCGAACACGCCGTGGGTCGAAGGATAGGTGATCATGCAGCCCGCCAGGTTGTCGCGGTGCTGCTCTGCCTTGGCACGGAAGTCATCCAGATCGATATCGCCGTTCTCCGCCGATTTCACCACCACGACCTTCCAGCCCACCATCTGCGCCGAGGCCGGATTGGTGCCATGGGCCGATACCGGGATGAGGCAGATGTTGCGGTGTCCTTCGCCGCGCGCTCGGTGATAGGCGGCGATGGTCAGAAGGCCCGCATATTCCCCCTGCGCGCCCGAGTTGGGCTGCATTGAAATCGCATCATAGCCGGTGATCTGGCACAGCTTGGCCGACAGGTCGGTGACCATTTCCGTGTAGCCTTCGGTCTGGTCCGACGGGGCAAAGGGATGGATATGGGCGAACTCTGGCCAGCTGAGCGGCATCATCTCGGCCGCGGCATTCAGTTTCATGGTGCAGGAGCCAAGCGGGATCATCGCCCGGTCCAGCGCCAGGTCGCGATCCGCCAGACGGCGCATGTAGCGCATCATCTCGGTCTCGGCCCGGTTCATGTGGAAGATCGGGTGGGTCAGGTAGTCCGAAGTCCGGTGCAGGTTCTCGGGCACACGGTATTCCGGCGTGAAATCATCATCAGCCCGCACGATCCCGAAGGCACGCCAGACGGCCTCGATCGTTTCGGGGCGGGTGGTTTCATCCAGCGTGATCCCGACACGTGTTTCTCCGACACGACGCAGGTTGATACCTTCGTCCACGGCGGATTTCAGCACTGCCGCCTGCAGCGGCCCCACATCCACGGTGATGGTGTCAAAGAACACCCGTGGATCCACTTTGAACCCGGCTTCCTCCAGCCCCTTGGCCAGACGCACGGTCTTGCGGTGGATGCGCTGCGCGATGGCTTTCAGACCTTGTGGGCCGTGGAACACGCCGTACATGGATGCCATCACCGCCAGGAGTGCCTGCGCGGTGCAGACGTTAGAGGTCGCCTTTTCGCGGCGGATATGCTGTTCGCGCGTCTGCAGCGACAGGCGGTAGGCCTTGTTGCCGTGCGCATCGATGGAGACGCCCACGATCCGGCCCGGCATGGCGCGCTTGTAGGCGTCTTTCGAGGCCATATAGGCCGCATGCGGCCCCCCTGCCCCCATCGGCACGCCAAAGCGCTGGGTCGAGCCGACAGCGATATCCGCGCCCATGGCGCCGGGTTCTTTCAGCAGCGTCAGCGCCAGCGGATCGGCGGTGACCACGGCGATGGCCTTGCTTGCGTGCAGCTTTTCGATATGGGGCGTGAAATCGGTCACATGGCCATAGGTGCCGGGATACTGGAAGATCGCGCCAAAGACCTGATCGGGATCCATCTTGTCCGGGTTGCCGACGATGATCTCGATCCCCAAGGGTTCGGCGCGGGTCTTCATGACGGCGATGTTCTGCGGATGGCAGTCGCGGTCGATGAAAAACGCCTTGGCTTTGGATTTGGCCACGCGCTGCGCCATGGTCATCGCCTCGGCGCAGGCGGTCGCTTCGTCCAGCAGCGAGGCATTGGCGATCTCAAGACCGGTCAGGTCCGAAATCATCGTCTGGAAGTTCAGGAGCGCCTCAAGCCGCCCTTGCGAAATCTCCGGCTGGTAGGGCGTATAGGCCGTATACCAGGCCGGATTTTCCAGAATGTTGCGCTGGATCGCAGGCGGGGTGACGGTGCCATGATAACCCTGCCCGATGAGCGAGGTCATCAGCTTGTTCTTTTTCGCCGTCTCACGCATGTGGAAGAGCAGCTCCCGCTCGGACAGCGGACGGCCAAACTCCAGAGCCGCCTTCTGGCGGATCGAGACCGGAACGGTCTCGTCGATCAGCGCATCAAGGCTGTCGGCGCCCACCACACGCAGCATCTCTTCCATCTCCTGCGGAGAGGGGCCGATGTGGCGTCGGTTGGCAAAGTCATACGGAAGGTAGTCCGTCGGTTCAAAAGACATGAGGCACCCCTTTGAGGATCATGGGTTCGGACATCAAGAATGGCTTCGGGCAGGCCCGCTCGCCAGGTCGTGTGCACCCCCGCCCCCGTTTCGGCGGCGGGGAAAGGTGATCAGCCGATAAAGGCCTTGTAGGCGGCTTCGTCCATGTAGTCGTCCATGGGCGACAGATCGGAAGCCTTGATTTTGAAGAACCAGGCGCCGCCCTCAGGATCATCATTGACCTTGCCGGGCTCATCCACGATGGCCTCGTTGATCTCGACGATCTCGCCGTCGAGCGGCGACAGAATGTCCGACGCGGCCTTGACGGATTCGATCACAACGATCTCTTCGTCCTTGGTGACTTCGGTGCCAACTTCAGGCAGCTCGACGAAAACCACATCGCCCAGCTGTTCAGCCGCATGGGCGGTGATGCCCACGGTGATGATCTCGCCCTCGGCCTGCAGCCATTCGTGTTCTTCGGTATATTTCATGGTCTCGTTCCCTTTGAACCAATGCGCTTTGTTGTTTGCTTTCAGCGCTTGAAGTTGGCCGCCACGAAGGGCAGCGATGCAACGGTGACGGGCACGCGTTTGCCGCGCAGCTCGCCAAAGATCTGAGTGCCGGGCGTCGCCATGTCCGCAGGCACATAGCCCATGGCCACCGGGCCGCCAACAGTGGGGCCAAAACCGCCCGAGGTGATCTTGCCAATCGGGGCGCCGCCTTCGGCGGCGGCAAACAGCTCAACACCTTCGCGCATGGGCGCGCGTCCCTCGGGTTTCAGCCCCACACGACGCTGGACCGGACCCTCGGCCATTTCCGCAAAGACCGCCGCAGCACCGGGGAAACCGCCCTCGCGGTCGCCGCCCGCGCGGCGCACCTTCTGGATTGCCCAGGTGAGCGAGGCAGCCGCGGGGCGGGCTTCAGAATCGATATCATGACCATAAAGGCAAAGACCGCCTTCAAGGCGCAGGGAATCCCGCGCACCAAGGCCGATCGGCTCCACATCGGCGTGGGCCAGCAGGCGGCGGGCAAATTCCTCGGCCTTGTCCGCAGGCACGGAAATCTCGTAACCGTCCTCCCCGGTGTAGCCCGAGCGGGAGACCCACAGCTCAAGCCCATCCGCATCGAGCGTGGCCACATCCATGAACTTCATGCCGGCAGCGGCGGGAACGATGGAAGACAGAACGGCCTCTGCCGCAGGGCCTTGCAAGGCCAGCAACGCGCGATCTGTGACCGGGGTGATCGTTACAGCAGGCTCAAGGGTGGCTTTCATGCGGGCAATGTCGGCGTCCTTGCAGGCGGCGTTGACCACAACAAAAAGATGATCGCCACGGTTGGCGAACATCAGGTCATCCTCGATGCCGCCCTGATCGTTCGTAAACAGACCATAGCGCTGACGGCCTTCCTTGAGGCCCAGAACATCCATCGGCACGAGGCCCTCGAACGCCTCGGCCACCGCCTGATAGCTACCTGCGCGCAGGATCACCTGCCCCATGTGGCTGACGTCAAAAAGGCCAGCCTTGGCGCGGGTGTGCTTGTGCTCGCCCATGATGCCCATGGGGTATTGCACCGGCATCAGATACCCAGCAAAGGGCACCATCTTGCCGCCCAGCTCTTCATGCAAGGCAAAAAGTGGCGTCTTTTTCAATTCAGACGTGGTTTCGTCAGACATGCGCGTCCGTCCCGTTGTCACGGCCGGTCCGATCCATCTGCGCGAATGGGTCCGGCATCCAAGTTTCGCGCAGATTTCGCCTGCACACTTCGATGCCCCCTCTGTCCCTTATGCCTGAGATCGCTATCCCTTCGGCGCCCCGGATGTGTCCGGGATCTCTCCAGAGTTCACTGCGCAGGCGGTCCCTTGGGCCTGAGAGTTTCCGGGGCGGTTGCTCCTTCGGCACCGGTTTGGAGCATCACGATTCTGCTCCGCCTCGGTTCTCCCGTCTGCGCGCCGCGAACCTAGCAGCGCACCGCCGACCGTTCAAGACGCAAACAAGGCCAAATATGCCGCTTTTGCGCTTCCTGTACGCCGGTTTCAGAACAGGTTGAAATACTCCGCCTGCTCCCACTCGGAAATGGTGCCCAGGTAACGCTCCCATTCGAACCGCTTGAGGTGGCTCAGATAGGCACTGAAATCGTCACCGAGCGCCGCTGCAAACACAGCGGATGCCTCAAAGGCTTCCAGCGCATCACCCAAGGATGCAGGCAGCTTCTCTGCCTCCCCCTCATAAGGAGAGGTCGTGGGAGCAGGCGCCGCCAGCCCTGCCTTGATCCCTGCCGTCCCTGCGATCAGCTGGGCGGCAAAGGCATAATAGGGGTTGGCGGAACTGTCGGGCGCGCGGTTCTCGATCCGGCTGGCAGGATCACGGGGTGCCATCAGCGCCCGCAGCATGGCTCCGCGATTGTCGGCGCCCCACTGAATGCGGTTCGGGGCCAGCTGATATGGCTGGTAGCGTTTGTAGCTGTTGACCGTCGGCGCGATCATCAGGGAGGCCGCCCTGGCATGGGTCAGGAGGCCCGCGATCCATCCCGAGGCTGCGGCGGTGAGACCGCCCCCCGCTTCGGGCATGAAAAGGTTGCGCCCGGTGGCAATGTCCTGCACCGACTGATGCACATGCCAGCCGTTGGCCACGGCGTTTTCCAGCCGAGGCTTGGCCATGAAACTGGCGTGCATCCCTTCGGCGGCGCAGACCTCTTTCACCATGGTGCGGAACATCACCATGGCATCGGCCTGGGTCACGGGGTCGGCCGGCGCAAAGGTGAACTCCACCTGGCTCGGTCCCATCTCCACCTCGACCGAGCGGACCGGCAGGCCCAGCCCTTGGGCATTGCGGCGAACAAGATCCAGCGCACGCTCCATCTCGCCATAGCGGGTCTCGGTCAGGTACTGGTAGCCCTGCGCCAGATTGCGGGTTTCCACCGGCGCACCGGGCATTCCGGAGCGGCCATGATCGCGGGCATCATCCACACGCTCGTAGATCTGGAACTCCACCTCGAGCCCGAGCGTGGCCACCATGCCTTGCTCTGCCAGCTGACCCACGGCCGTCCGCAAAACCCTGTCCGAGGCAAAGGGAATGACGCAGCCGTCCCGCATCACCGGAGTGCACAGCATCCAGGCGGAATGAGGCGACCACGGCAGCACGCGAAAGGTTTCAGGGCGCGGCACCAGCAGGACATCGCTGGCGCCCTGCATCAGATGCGCAGGCCCGCCGCTTGCCTCGGACCAGACCGGAAAAGCGGTACGGTGGGAGGTGTCCTTGAGCAGCAGCGTCGACGGCACATTGAGCCCCGCGTCAAACAGGCCTGCAAATGCCTCTGCCACCAGGGTCTTGCCGCGCAGTATCCCGTGCTGATCAGCAAAAAGCACGCGAATGGTCTCAATACCCTCGGCATTCACCCGCGCGACCAGATCCTGCGCCAAGGCACAGACATCGGAAGACCACAGGCCCATCTGGGCCAGCTTGCCGGTGGAATAGTCTCTGCCCATCACGCCTCTTTCATGGCTGCGCGCCGACTGGGTCGGCACTGGCTGCTCTGCGGATCGCTCCTGGAAGGGTCAGACGCTGGCATCCCAGGGGCAGCTGCTGCGACGGGCATCGTCCGCCTCCCCTGCCGCCTTCTGCCAATCGCCATCCTGCGCGATCGAGTCATTGGAAATAGGCCCGAAAATACCGCCCACGTCCAGACCGCCCTGCATCGGAAGATCGCCTTCACGCCCCTCCTTCACTGCGTCGATGGCCGCGCGCAACATGCGTCGATAGCGGATGATGGCCACATCGGTCTTGCCCAGATGCTCTTCTGTGCGATCCTGGATGGCGCCCATGCTTTCGACCGCCCACTGATCGTGCACGTTGATATCAAGACCCATACCGGTATAGGTCTCGCTCTCCTGCTCCTTGGGGTCATAGCCATAGTTGTTGCGCTTGTTCTTCTTGGGCGCATAGGTCGGAAGCACGTGCTCCTTGAGGCGCTGTTCGCGCATCAGATCCTTGTCGACCGGTTTGTCAAAACTGGTGAACATGGAATACCAGTAGCAGTTCTCATCATCGATCGGCACATGCCACTGGGTGATGGTCATCTCGCGGCTCATCGGGATGCAGATCGCCTCGGGGAAGATCTGGTTGGTCACGCGCACATGGGTGCGCCCGTCTTCCATATGGCGCAGAGCGGTGATCTTCAGCCCATGATCCGCCTCGTCCACCTGAATCTCCGGGCGCGGATAATCGCGCAACAGCTTGGTCATCGGGATCTCGGTATTGCCGGCCTTGTCACGGAATTGCTTACCATAGCTGTCGGCGGGATCTTCGTCCTGAAGGAACCGGTGCAGGAAGGACGCATGGGCAGGATCGATCCCCACTTCCATTGCCTGCAGCCAGTTACACTCCCAAAGTCCCTTGAAGGCAAACACATGCGTATCCGGCGCGCGGAAACAGTCAAAGTTCGGGAAGGCAGGCGGCTCCCCCGGCCCCATATAGGCCCAGATGATGCCGTTCTTTTCCACCACCGGATATGAGGCCGTCTGGATCTTTTCGTGCATCCGGCTGCCCTCGGGTTCACCGGGTTGTTCGACGCATTGCCCCGACCGGTTGAAATGCCAGCCATGGAAGGGGCAGCGCAATCCGTTGTCCTCAAGCCGCCCGTAACACATGTCGGCGCCCCGATGCGGACAATGCCGCCCGATCAGCCCGAGCTGACCCTCACTGTCGCGAAACAGCACAAGATCCTCTCCGAGCAGGCGCACGGGAACCACCGGTCTGCCCTGCTGCAATTCGTCCAAAAGAGCGGCAGGTTGCCAATATCTGCGCAAAACCTCTCCGGCATCGCTGCCTTTGCCCACCCGGGTTAGACTGTTGTTGAGTTCCTGGCTGATCATGGCTTCGGTCCTTTTGCTGGCATTTTCGCGAACAGGGCTTGACTGCGTGCGTCATACGAACCATAAAAACTAAATACGCACCATTTCTGTGCGCCCGCGCCCGCTCTGTCAAGAGCGGCCACCGATTTGAATTTCAGGCATCAGACTCATGACCAAGACTCCTCAAGATCGAAATATTTCCTCCAGCTTTGCCAAGGGCCTGACCGTTCTGGCCGTGTTTGATGCGGAAACGCCCAGCCTGACCCTGGCCGAAATCGCCCGTCGCACCGGACAGGACAGGGCGACAGCACGGCGCGGGGCGCTGACCTTGGTGCAGGCGGGGTATCTGCGTCAGGATGGCCGCATGCTGTCCCTCACTCCGCGCGTCCTGGCCCTGGCCGGCGGATTTCTTCAGGCCAACCAGTTCGGACGCCGCGTTCAGCCAGTGCTGAACCAGCATGCCCGGGCGCTGGACGTCGGAATCACCCTTTGCATCCTCGATCAGGACCGGGTCCTGGTTCTGGCACAATCAACCGTCGATCAGGGCCCCGTAACATACGGGTTCACGGCCGGCTCTCATATTCCCCTGGTCCACACCAGCCTGGGGCGGATGCTGTTGGCCGGGCTGCCAGCGGAAGAGCTGGAGAACACCCTCGCGCGCGTACCCATCCCGCGCCACACCGAACTCTCGCTGACAGACCCAGGCGAGATCCGAAAACAAATCGATCTGGCCCGTAGTCAGGGCTGGTCCCTGACCGACAGCGAGTTTGAGACCGGCATTCTAGGTCTGGCCGTGCCGGTCTCGGCTCCGGGGCGCACACCGATCGTTGTCGGCGCCTCCCTGCCGCGCGGCCAAAGCCCTGAAAACGACAGTGAGGCGCTGTTGCGAGGGCTACAGATCTGCGCCGCGGACCTGAGGCAATCAAGGGCGGTCGAGTCCTTTTGACGGCGCTGTCGCTGGCCGCGGATATTCAAAATATCGCGAAAGTTGTTTTCGCCCTGCGCCGCCTTGGAGCCAGAGCGCAGCAGGCCCATAGTCCCGGCAGGATCCGTGCACCATGAACGGATGGAACAAGGTCGGCCTCCGAGACCGTTGAAGGATACACAAACTATGACAGACCGCAGCTATTTCACGCCGACCGGAGGCCACCCCGGACAGGATCAATTGCTCACCGGGCGCGCGGTATTCACCGAGGCCTATGCAGTCATCCCCAAAGGCACCATGCAGGACATCGTTACCTCAGTCCTTCCCGGCTGGTCCGGCATGCGGATGTGGGTAATTGCCCGCCCTCTCAGCGGATTTGCCGAAACCTTTTCGCAGTATATCGTCGAGCTGCAACCGGGTGGCGGGTCGGACACGCCAGAGACCGACCCACGTGCTCAAGGCGCCCTGTTCGTCAGCGCCGGAGAGGTCGAGCTGATCATTGACGGCTCGGCGCATCTCTTGAATGCGGGCAGCTTTGCCTATGTACCGCCGGGCAGCGACTGGTCCTTGTTCAACAATGGAAAGAGCGCCGCGTCCTTCCACTGGATCCGCAAGCGCTGGCAGAGCGCGCCGGGCCTGTCCGCCCCGGCATTCTTTACGGTCAACGAACAGGATCTGGCGCCAAACATGATGCCGGGCACCGATGGGCGCTGGGGCACGACACGTTTCATGGACCCCGAGGATCTGGCCCATGATATGCATGTCACCATCGTGACATTTGAACCCGGCGGCACAATCCCTTTTGCCGAAACCCATGTGATGGAGCACGGGCTGTTCGTTCTGGAGGGCAAGGCCGTCTATCGCCTCAATCAGGACTGGGTCGAAGTGGAGGCCGGCGATTTCATGTGGCTGCGCGCCTTTTGCCCTCAGGCCTGCTATGCGGGCGGGCCGGGCCGGTTCCGCTATCTTCTGTACAAAGACGTGAACCGTCACATGCCGCTCTCACTGCAGGGCTGATCCCGGCTGCGGCTTTTTCCGGCGGCCCCCATTGCAAACCGGCGCAGCTTCGCTAGGCTGCGCCCGTATCTTGCCATCAGGAGCCGTCAGATGACTGTTGCTTTTGCCCCGGCCATTCTTCGCACCTTGAGCCTCTGCTGCGCCCTTGGCACAGGTTTTGCCGTTGCGAAGCCGGCTGCCGCTGGAGACACGGGTTTCACTCAGGTCAAGGTTCTGGGCCGGGACTGGCGCGTTGGCCCTTCCGAAGCCTTTCCGGGCCGATATGAGGCAACCCGCCTCAATCCAGAGCTTGTCCCCTTTCGCCCTCCGGCCATCATCGGTGCGCGGCAGGCCGCCCGCGCCTTTCGTGCGGCTACCGGCTGCCAGTTGGAACGCGACACGCTGAAAAGAACGATTTCAGGGACTTACATAGGCGCGCTCCGCTGCCCATCACAGTAATTCAGTTATCTCAAACAGATCGTTTCAGACCGCCATCAAGTCAGGTCGCGAGCCGGTGCTTCCCCTCGGGGGCACCAGCTTCCGACCGGAGAAAAGACCATGAAAATCGCCATCAACGGATTCGGTCGCATTGGCCGGGCCATTCTGCGCCAGATCCTCACTCAAGCGGAACACCAGGACATAGAGGTCGTGCATATCAACGACATCGCACCGCTCGATCTTTGTGCCTATCTGCTCCAGTACGACAGCACCTACGGCCCCTTGCCTGGCGAGGCGGGCACCGCCCCCGGAACTCTGCGTGTCATGGGACGCGAGATTGCCTTCAGTCAGGAAGCGGACCTGACCTGCGTGGATCTGTCGGGGGTCGACGTCATACTGGAATGCACCGGCATTGCGCGAACCTCGGACGTGGCACGGCGCGGGATCAAAGCCGGAGCCCAAAAGGTACTGATTTCGGGTCCCTCTCCTGCGGCTGAACGGACCATTGTACTGGGCGCAAATGAAGAGGCTTTGGGCGATGCGCAGATCGTCTCGAACGCTTCCTGCACCACCAATGGGCTGGCCCCGCTTCTGAAGATTCTCGATGGTCTGTTCGGGATCGAAAGCGCCCATATGACCACGATCCATTGCTATACGAACTCCCAGCCTCTGGTCGATGCGCCGCGTGGCGATTTCGCACGCTCCCGCAGTGCGGCCATGTCGATGGTGCCCACGACGTCCTCCGCCACGCACCTGATCGACGAGGTTCTGCCTCAACTCAAAGGGCGGATCAGCGGCGCCGCAGTGCGTGTTCCCACCGCGAGCGTTTCGGCCATCGATCTGGTTGCACAGCTCAAAAAACCTGCCCCGCAGGCAGAGATGCTCGACGGTCTGAAGTCCGCCGTGGACCGTTCCGCCCAACTTGGCTGGACAGAGCTTCCTCTGGTGTCCTCCGATCTGCGCGCGCGGCCTGAATCCCTTGTTCTGGCCGTTCCGGAAACCCGGATCATCGGCGACAGGCAAATCCGCCTCTTTGGATGGTACGACAACGAATGGGGGTTTTCGGCCCGCATGCTGGATGTGGCCCGGCTGATGACGCAAGGCTGACCCCTGCTCCCCAATGCGCTCCTGCCTGCGCCAGCCGCGCTACCTGCGCACGCGCAGTGCGGCAACGCACCTCTCCAAGGCTGTTTCCGGAGTCAAGGGCAGCGAAGCTGCCGCGCATTGCGCGGTTTACCCTTGAGGCCGGAAACCGACTCTCACCCTGGGCTGGGTGCCTTGAGGCAAACTTGCCCTCAAGGCACCTCTCAGCAAAAAAGACGGCGCCGCGCGATAGCGCGGCGCCGGGCCCAACTGGGCCAGATCATCTTTGATGATCGCAGGTCAGGCGGGAGGCACCTGCTGCATTTTCACGCACTCACTTGTCACCCAGACTGCCTTGCCCATGACCAGCCATGCCGCCAGAAACCTCTTCGGTTCCACTGTCCGCAAGCTCTTCGGGCAGAACCAGGTTCAAGACGATGGCAATCACGGCCGCGGGAAGCAACCCGCTGGTCATCAGGATACGCAGCGTATCGGGCAGGTACTGAACCGCGCCAGGCTCCAGCTGGAGCCCCAGGCCAACGGACAGCGCGATCGCAAAGATCACCATGTTCCGCCGGTTCCAGTTCACATCCGACAGCATCGATATCCCGGCCGCAACCACCATCCCGAACATAACGATGACACCGCCGCCCAGCACCTCGATCGGAATGGTGCGAATGATGGCGCCAACCTTGGGCACCAGCCCGCAGATGATCAGGAAGATCGCTCCACAGGTCACCACATGGCGACTCATCACGCCGGTCATGGCAATCAGCCCAACGTTCTGGCTGAAAGACGTATTCGGCAGGCCTCCAAAGATCCCCGCAATGGCCGTGCCGAAACCATCCGCATAGGTTGCACCGGCAATCTCCTTGTCCGTGGCTTCGCGCCCGGCGCCGCCGCGGGTGATCCCGCTGACATCGCCGACGGTCTCAACCGCCGACACAAAGGCCATGAGGCAGAAACCGATGATGGCCGCAAAGGAGAACTCGAAGCCGTATTTGAATGGCATGGGCAGCGCAAAACCCGCCGCACGCGACCAGCTGGTCCCGATCACCTCAAAGCTGACCATCCCCACCATAAGCGCATAGACGTAGCCCACCAAAAGCCCCAGAAGCACGGCAGAAACGGACAGCATGCCGCGGGCAAAGAACTTCAGTCCCAGTGTCGCAAAGATCACGATCAGAGCCGCCGACCAGTTCAGAAGCGATCCGTATTCCGGCTTGCCGATGGCAGGAACACCCCCGGCCGCATACTGAATGCCAACCTTGACCAGTGCGAGGCCGATCATCGTCACCACAAGCCCCGTCACCAGGGGCGGCAGCGCAAAGCGGATCCTGCCGATGAACAGCCCCAGAACCGCATGAAACAGGCCACCGATCAGCACTCCGCCAAATAGCGCGCCCAGCGCATCCACGCCTTTTCCGGCCACCAGCGGGATCATGATCGGCAGAAACGCAAAGCTCGTCCCCTGCACGATCGGCAACGCAGCACCGACCGGCCCCAGCGTGATCGTCTGCAGCAGCGTCGCCACCCCGGCAAAGAGCATGGACATCTGGATCAAATACAAAAGCTCCGGGAAATCCGGAGAGTTGGAGCCAAACCCAAAGCCCGCCGCCCCCGCAACAATGATCGCCGGGGTTACGTTGGATACAAACATCGCCAAAACATGCTGAATCCCCAGCGGCACCGCTTGGGCCAGCGGCGGCGTGTAATTCGGATCGCGCAGCTGTGCCGCCGTTCCGATGGAACCATCTGCCATTTTCATCATCCCTCTTCTGTTGAGTGTTTTTAGATTTGTAAGCTCCACCTCTTGCCGGGCGGGTTGAATGAGAAAAGGCGCCCGTCAGGGGCGCCTCACCTCATATGGGGTATCGAACCAATGCTCCTGCAGATTGGCGCCCGAGCCGATCCGGTCCACCACCGCGAAGAGTCCCGGTGCGCAAAGCGGCGTCAACACGCCGTGCCAGGTGCCACGATGGAAATTGATGGCCTGTCCCGGTTCTGTCTCAAATGCCAGCGGCTCTCCGGGCAAATTGCCCAAATCTTCGGCAACGATGACAAGAAAACCGTGTTCGCTCATGGGGATGAAGGCCTGACTTCCCTCCGGGTGACGCTCCACCATCTCAAGTTTCAAAGGCAGGGATCGCGGCTCGGCCTTGAACAGGCTGAGGCCCGCGCGCCCATCGGCAAAGTCCATCTGGGCCCGGTCGTGGAAACGCCCGCAAAGCCCTTGGTTGATCATCTTGTCGGGCGCGCCAGAGGTATCGATCAGATCGCCAAAGGACCGGAAAGCCTCGGCGCTGATCGGCTGGATCTCGATCACCCGGCTCACGGCAAGAGATCCTTCAGACGAAACTCAGCGATCCGTTCCACCTGTCGGCAAGCCTCGGCGAATTCCGTTGGGCGGTCGTTTCCGATCCTCTGTTCGAACGCCCGAAGGATCGACGCCTTATCGTGATCGCGCACCGCGATGATGAAGGGAAACCCGTGCTTTTCCACATAGGTCGCATTGAGGCGCGTGAAGGCGCGGCGTTCCTCATCCGTCAGCGCATCAAGTCCCGCGCTGGCCTGCTCGGACGTGCTTTCGGCTGTCAGGCGCTTTGCAGCAGCCAGTTTCCCGGCCAGGTCGGGATGCGCGGTCAGGACACTCAGGCGTTCCTCTTCGCTGGCCGAGCGGAACATGCGGCACAGCGCATTGTGGAGCCCCAGAGCCGTGTCATGGGCTGGCCCCAGTTCCAGATCGAACGCGCGCTCGGCAATCCAAGGGGAGTGTTCGAATATACCCCCATAGGCGGCAACGAAGCCTTCGCGCTCCATCTGGCTGGGACGCAGGCGGCGCTCATGCGGATGGATCCGCGCCCAATGCTCTGCAATATCGATCCGGCGCGGGCACCAAACCCCCTCGAAGGACTGGATATAGTCAATAAAGCGCTTCAGCCCCGCTGCCTTGCCCGGCCGCCCGATCAGGCGGCAATGAAGGCCGACAGACATCATCCTGGGGACGCCAGCCTCTCCTTCGGCATAAAGCACATCGAACGAATCCTTCAGATACTGAAAGAACTGCTCTCCCGTGATGTACCCCGGCGCCGTGGCAAAGCGCATGTCGTTGGCTTCCAGCGTATAGGGGATGATCAGCTGGTCACGATCCCCCACTTCCAGCCAGTAGGGCAGATCATCGTCGTAAGTATCCGAGATGTAATCGAAACCGCCCTCCTCGGCCACGAGGCGCACCGTGTTGACACTGCAGCGCCCGGTATACCACCCACGCGGACGGGTGCCGACAACCTCGGCATGGAGGCGGATCGCTTCGGCAATCGCCGCGCGTTCCTCGTCCTCGGGCATATCCTTGTGCTCAACCCATTTTAGCCCGTGGGAGGCAATCTCCCATCCGGCGTCCTTCATGGCGGCCACCTGTTCGGGAGATCGTGCCAGTGCACTCGCAACGCCATAGATCGTCACCGGAATACCTGCGCCCGTGAACATGCGGTGCAGCCGCCAGAACCCTGCACGCGCGCCGTACTCGTAAATGGACTCCATGTTCCAATGCCGCTGACCGGGCCAGGGCGCCGCCCCTGCAATGTCCGACAGAAAAGCCTCCGAGGCCGCATCCCCATGCAGGACAGAGTTCTCTCCGCCCTCCTCATAGTTCAGAACGAATTGTACGGCGACCTTGGCCCCGCCCGGCCAGGCCGCATCCGGAGGTGTCGCCCCATAGCCGATCATGTTGCGGGGGTATCTGGTCATGTCCATGTCTCTTTCGTCAGGGAGTCGATACTGGCTCAACCGCGAGTTTCCTCTTATTATGGCAGAAGACGAGACGTTTTTTTCAAAATTTCACGAATGCACTGTCAATCGCATGCGGTTTGCCGAATGCTGGGGCATGGTGCAGGAAGTTCGTGCACAACGAGACATCACTTCACTCAGGCTTTGATTGAGGGAACCCATCATGACCGGATACCTGACCACACATGTTCTGGACACCGCACGCGGCTGCCCCGCCACCGGAATGACCATCACGCTGTTCCGCATCAAGGGCACGGCTCGCGAACAGATTGCCCAGATGCAAACCAACGATGATGGACGCACGGACAGCCCCATCCTGCCACAGGAAGAGTTCGGGGTCGGCACGTACGAGCTGGAGTTTGGCGCTGGCGCCTATCTGCGCGCCAGCGGACAGGCGGGCGAAGATCCATTGTTCCTCGATGTGATTCCGATCCGCTTTGGCATCAGCGATGCCACAGCACACTACCACGTGCCTCTTCTGCTCTCTCCCTTCGGCTACTCCACCTACCGCGGCAGCTAAGGGACGCCCTGCTGCACATCACAGGGCCAAGGGAGGCGCAGCCTGCGTGCATCGCCCCTGACGCGGTGATATGGGGGGACAGACCGGATATGGCGCGTTCAGGGCAGACTTGCCCCTGAACCGTTTCTCAACACTCTGTTTTTGCTGCAAAGCGGCGCGTTCCGGACCTGGCGGCGCTGCAAAGCAGCGCCACACCCAACTCTAGAATGGGCCGCAAGGCCCCTTCAGAGGCGGGAGCCCCCACCTGCAAACCGGCCCAGTCAGGCAGAACCGAAGGCGCTTTCCGCGTCCCGGATCGCGCGCGCCATACGCTCGGTCATGTAAGTCATGAACAGGCGCGTTTTTGGATCCTGGTGGCGACGATGCGTATAGAGACAGGCCATCTGAACCGACACCGGCGGCGTCTTGATCGCCACAGGCAGCAAGCGCCCGGCGGCCAGATGTCCCGCCACCTCAAACACCGGCTTGAGCGCGATCCCCTCACCCCCCAACGCCCAATCGGTCAGCACATCCCCGTCGTCGCATTCATGGCGGCCCGAGACCGCAAACCTCTGCGGCCCATCCGGGGTTTGCAGCATCCACTGGAACTCGCTGGCACCGGGATACCGCAGGTTCAGGCAGTTGTGTCCCTCCCTCAGCAGCGCCGCACCATCTGCGGGCATGCCCCGCCTGGCGATGTATTCGGGGGCCGCACATAAAACCCTCCGGCAATCGGAGATCTTCCGGATCTTCAGGTTGCTGTCCGCAGGCTGACCCAGAAAGAACGCCAGATCCAGGCCTTCCGTAGTCAGATCCACCGCCCGATCCGACAGGCGCAGGCGCAGGTTGATTTCCGGGTAGTCAGCCAGAAACCCTGGCACTTGCGGTGCAACCAGACGCCGCCCCATCCCCAAAGGCGCCGCGACAAACAGAGTCCCCCTCGGCGCGTCCGTCAGATGCATCACCTTGGCCTCGGCCTGATCCACCGCCTCAAGAACCGAGACCGCGCCTGGATAGAACGCCTGCCCCTGTTCGGTCGGCGACAGGTTGCGCGTGGTGCGCTGGAACAGTCTGACACCCAGATAATCCTCAAGCTGCGAAATCCGTGCCGAAGTTACAGCCGGTGATATCCTCAGATCGCGGCCTGCCGCCGACATGGAGCCAAGCTCGTAGACACGGACAAAGGTGCGGATATTGTCGAGATAGGACATGGGGCGGCTCGCCATTCTTCCATGATTTTTGATACAGCTTGGAATTTATCTGCAATACCGAAGAAAAGCCGCTTTGCCTAGTCTGCAGCGGCGGCACAAATCAGGGACTTTTGCGCATGTATGAACTTGTGATGATGTGGGATTGGCTGGGCTTTGCCATCCGCTGGCTGCATGTGATCACGGCCATCGCCTGGATCGGATCCTCCTTCTATTTCATCGCGCTGGACCTGGGCCTGCGCAGGGCGCCCGACCTGCCCGTCGGCGCCCATGGCGAGGAATGGCAGGTCCATGGCGGTGGTTTCTACCACATCCGAAAGTACCTGGTGGCGCCGTCCGAAATGCCCGAGCATCTCACATGGTTCAAATGGGAAAGCTACTCCACCTGGCTTTCGGGCTTTGCCCTGTTAATGGTCGTCTACTGGGCGGGCGGAGAGCTCTATCTCATTGACCAGTCCAAGGCGGATCTGACCCTCTGGCAGGGGATCGCGATCTCTGCGGCGACCCTGTCGATCGGCTGGATCGTCTACGACCGGCTTTGCAAGTCGGGCCTGGCTGAACGCCCCACCCTGTTGATGGTACTTCTGTTCGTGCTGCTGGTGGCGATGGGCTGGGGCCTCAATCAGGTCTTTACGGGTCGCGCAATGATGCTGCACCTCGGCGCCTTCACCGCCACCATCATGACGGCGAATGTCTTTTTCATCATCATGCCGAACCAGCGCATCGTGGTGAAGGACCTGCAGGAAGGGCGCGCGCCGGACGCAAAGTACGGCAAGATCGCCAAGCTGCGCTCGACCCACAACAATTATCTGACGCTGCCGGTCATCTTTTTGATGCTCTCCAATCACTACCCCCTGGCCTTTGCCAGCGAATACAACTGGCTGATTGCGGCACTGGTTTTCCTGATGGGCGTTACGATCCGCCACTACTTCAACACCCGCCACGCCCGCGCAGGCAATCCGACTTGGACCTGGCTGGCCACGGTCCTGTTGTTCCTTGGCGTGATCATTCTGTCCACCGCAGGTTTGGAATACGAGGGTGACGAGGACATTGACGCTACCGAACTCACCGGAACCGCCCTTTTGATGGCCAATGCCGAAGGCTTTGAAGAAGTGCATGAGATCGTCATGGGCCGCTGCAGCATGTGCCATGCGCGCGCCCCCTTCTGGGATGGCATCCGCACCGCACCGAAAGGTGTCCTGCTGGAGACAGAAGCCGATGTCGCGCGCCGCGCACGGGAGATCTACCTGCAGGCCGGCCTTACCCATGCCATGCCACCGGCAAACATAACCTACATGGAACCAGAGGACCGCGCCGCCATCCGCCGCTGGTTCCGCGCCGCGCAAATGTAACCCGCCCTGCCGGCAATCTGACCTCGATCTGCGCGCAGATCCGCCACCCTCTGTCTGCGGACAAGCATTTGTCCCTGCAGCGCCTTTACCTCCGGCTGCTCTGTGATACGGTTTGGTGCGGCGGGGCATTTCCCCGCCCTCTGCACTGTCGCCTGCCGCTGCCCGGAGAGCCGATGCCGTTACGACCGAGAGCCAGCACCGCCCTGACGGGTATGGTGCCCGTTTTGCTGATCTGTGCAACCCTGTTCGGCACACCCGCCGACAGCGCTGAAACACGGCTCACTGCGCCGGGTGCGACCGAGGCTCTGACCGTGCGCCTGCAGAAGGCCTCGGCCGTTCTTTCTTCTGCACAAGACAGCGACGTGCAGGACCTTCTTGCGGCTGCCTTGTCGGATTACCGGACCCTTGTTCAGGTGCTTTATGATGCAGGGCATTTTGCCCCGGTCGTCACCATCCGCATTGACGGGCGCGAAGCCGCGGGGATTGACCCCATCACCCCGCCCGGGCGCATTGATCGGATCGAGATCACGGTCGATGCAGGCCCACAGTTCACCTTTGGCACAGCCGAAGTTGTGCCCTGGCCACAACAAAGCGACACCGAGGTGCCCTCGGAATTTGCACGCCAGGCGCCAGCCAGCACCGGGGCGATACGCGATGCGGCCAACAGCGGCATCCGTGCATGGCGGCGCGCAGGCCACGCCAAGGCAACGCTTTCTGGCCAAAGGATCACCGCCAACCACAGCCGCGCGACCCTCGATGCAAGGCTCACCATCCGCCCGGGTGCGCGCCTGCAGTTTGGGCAGATGGCCGTGTCTGGCCCAAGCCGTGTCCGCGACGAAGCCATTCGCAAGATCGCCGGTTTCCCTGAAGGGGAGACCTATCATCCCGACCTTGTCAGCCGATCCGCGAACCGCCTGCGCCGTACCGGGACCTTCTCATCGGTCTCCTTCCAGGAAGCCGAGAAGGCAAACCCCGATGGCACACTGGATTTCACCGCCAAGATAGAAGACATGCCCCCCCGAAGGCTGACCTTTGGCGCCGAGATGAGCTCGACCGAAGGGTTGTCTGTCACCACCAGTTGGATGCATCGCAATCTTTTTGGCGCGGCGGAAAAACTGCGCTTCGAGGCCCGCGTCAGCGGGATCGGCGGCAGCAACGATATTGACGGCCGCATCTCTCTGCGGCTGGATCGCCCGGCGACCCTTGGACCCGATGACAACATCTTCTACCTGACCGAGGCGGAAAGCCTGGATCAAGAGCATTTCACCGCCGTTCACGGCATGGGCGGCATCGGCGTGCGGCGGGTCTATTCGGATCAATTGTACGGTGAGGCCGTGCTTGGGTTTGATTCGATCCTGGCCACCGATGCCTTCGGGAAACGCCGGTTCAAGTATGTCTTTGCCAGCCTGCGCGCCGAGTTCGACAGGCGCGACAGCACGACCGACCCCACCAAAGGCCTGTTCCTGAGCGGGCGGGTTTCCCCGTTTTTCGGCGCCGATGGCGGCGATCCGGGCGTTCAGGTGACGATGGATGCCAGGACTTATGTAGGGCTTGGCGCAGATGACCGCATTGTATTGGCGGGGCGGGCGCAACTGGGGTCCGTCATCGGCCCCTCACACAGCGGCACCTCTCCGACGATGCTGTTCTTTTCAGGAGGCGGCGGAACTGTGCGTGGGCACGAGTATCAATCCCTTGGCGTTCCGGTTGCAGGCGGCACCGCAGGCGGGCGGGGTTTCTTCGCGCTTTCAGGTGAAATTCGTGGCCGCATCACGGACAAGATTTCTGTCGTCGGCTTCTACGATCACGCCTATGTGGATGCGGACAGTTTCATAACCAGCAGCTCCTCAAGCCATTCCGGCGCGGGCCTTGGCTTGCGGTATTCCGTGGCGGGCATAGGCGCCATTCGCGTCGATCTGGCCTATCCTGTCACCGGCGGCACGGCGGACGGCGCACAACTCTACATCGGGATAGGACAGGCGTTTTGAGACTCATCTGCTCCTTTGACCGCATGTCGCCCGCAGCCCTTGCCGTGATGGTTGCCACGCTGACAGCGCCAAGCCTTGCGCAGGCGCAGTCAGATCAGGACAGCGGCGGGTTTCTGGTCGACTTTCTCGAGGATACGCTCTCGGCTGACAGCCGCTACATCTCGGTTGAGGGGTTAAGCGGCGCCCTGTCGTCGGAAGCCGCAATCCAGCGCCTGACGGTGGCCGATGACGATGGTGTGTGGCTGATCCTTGAGGACGCCAAGCTGGACTGGAACCGACTTGCGCTGATCCAGGGGCGGTTTTCGGTGAACACCCTCAGCGCAGAGGCGATCACCGTCATCCGCAAGCCGAACCCAGTGCCCGAAGACCCGGCCCTGCCGACGCCAGAGGCAACCCCCTTTGCCCTGCCGGATCTGCCGGTTGCGGTCGAGCTTGGGGAGATCCGCGTCTCCCGCTTTGATCTTGGCGCGGATTTGCTGGGGCAGCCAGCCAGTCTTTCTATGAAAGGCGCGCTCACCCTGGCCGATGGGGCGCTCAGCACCAGACTGGACATCGACCGGCTGGACAAACCCGGCGACCGGGTGACCTTGATTGCGGGCTATGCAGATGCGACCCGGCAGATCGATCTGGATCTGGCCCTGTCGGAATCCTCGGACGGGCTGATTTCCGCAGCTCTGGACCTGCCTGGACGCCCCACACTGCAGTTGACCGCCAAAGGCAGCGGGCCGGTCAGCGATTTTGAAGCCGATATCACCCTGAGCAGCAACGGTCAGGAACGACTGGCAGGACAGGTCGTTCTGGCCGCCCTGCCCCAACCCGAACCAGGCCCGGACGCACAGGCGGACGCGGGCAACCCAGCCGCATCGACCATAGGGTTTTCGGCTGCCTTGAGCGGAGATATCGACCCGCTGCTGCGGCCGGACTACCGCCCGTTTTTTGGCCCTGAACTGCGCCTTGTTGCGCGCGGACGGACCGAAGCGAGCGGCGGCCTGTCCGTCGACACCCTCGCCCTCAATACTCAGGCGCTGCGGCTGACGGGGTCTTTGGCCAGCGCAGCAGAGGGCGGGCTTGGCACCGCGAACCTCAAGGCCACGATCACGCCTCCAAACGGCAACGCAGCCATCATCCTGCCGGTGCCGGGGGCAAGCACCACGCTGGCGGGTGCAGAGCTGGCGCTGCAGAAAACCGCTGATGGCCAATGGACGGTGTCAGGCGATCTGCGCGATCTGTCGCGTCCGGAACTGACACTGGCCAATGCGGCATTGCGCGCCTCCGGGACGATGGCCCAGGCTGGCACCGACACGGAGGGAAGCCGGTTTGACGGGCGCCTGCGGCTTGATCTGAGTGGTCTTGCCTTGCGCGATGCGGCCCTTGCAGCGGCTGTGGGCGACAGGCTTGAGCTCGAGAGCAAGGTTACGACACAAGGCCCCTCAGCGATTTCCTTGACAGAGCTCGAACTACGCGGCGCGGACTACCAGCTGGCTGGCGATGCAGCCTTTTCCGGACTTGAGAGCGGTCTGGAGATCTCTGCGGACGTCGCTGCGGGCGCCTCGGACCTGTCGCGGTTTTCGGCCCTCGCCCAGCGCCCGATTGGTGGAGCGGTCCAGGCCAGCGTCAAAGGCCGCGCGACCCCGCTTTGGGGCGGGTTTGATGCGGATGTTTCCCTCGTGGGACAGGATCTGAGCACGGGCATCGATCAGGTCGATACGCTTCTGTCCGGCACGGTCACGACACGCCTCGTGGCGGCGCGCGGCGCAGAGGGCCTGCGCATCGACCGCTTCGAACTGGACGGCGAGTCGCTGTCCGCCAGGGCACAGGGGGCTTTGAGCAGCAACTCGGGGTCTTTGACGGCAACAGCGCGTCTGGATGGGCTGGAACGGCTTTTACCCGAGGCGCCCGGATCACTGGAACTCTCGGCCGATCTGTCGCGCAGCGGGGATACCATAAGCGGTCAGGCCCGGCTCAAGGGGCCGCGCTCCTCCTCTGCCACGCTGGATGGAGACGTCCAGCTGAGCGGAGATGCGGCGTTCACCTTTGATGCCATCCTGAATGAACTGGAACGCTTTGTCCCCGAACTGGCGGGTGCAGTAGAGGCAAAAGGGCGCGCAGAGCGCCGTGGCGGTCTGTGGCAGATCGGCGCCAGGGCCACTGCGCCGGCCCAGACCACGGTTGATGTCGCGGGCACCTACTCAGAAAGCACCGGCATCATCGACGCAAAAGCCTCTGGCGATCTGCGTCTGGAGGGAGCCAATCCTTTTATCAAACCCAACCTGGCGAAAGGCCCAGCGCGTTTTGATATGGCCATCAAAGGCCCGCCCGCGCTCGACAGTGTGTCCGGGACAATCTTGACAACAGGCTCCGTTCTGGCGCTCCCCTCGGCGGGGCAGCGGATCGAGAATATCAACGCGAGCATTTCGCTGCAGAACAGTGGCGCCCAGGTGCAGATCACGGCCAGTCCCGGAGACAGCGGCACGCTGCGGATCAGCGGTCCGATCGCGCTGGCCCCACCCTTCCAAAGCGATCTTGGCATCGAGATTGTCAACCTCGTTCTCAGCGATCATCTGAGCTATGAGACGCTTCTCAACGGGCGGCTGAGGCTGAAGGGCGCCCTTGCAGGCAACAGCAGTGTCAGCGGCAGGATCGATGTCGGAGAGACGAACATCAACCTCAACACCGCCGCCGGGTCCGTGACCGCCGCCCCGATCCCGCAGATTTCCCATATCGGCGCATCGCAAGCGGTGCAGGCAACGCGCGCTCGTGCAGGTTTGATTGAAACCGCGCAGGGGCAGACCTCCAGCAGAACCTCCCAGACCACACTCGACGTGGTCATCGATGCCCCCGGCAAGGTCTTTGCCCGCGGACGAGGCCTGCGCGCCGAACTGGGCGGGCGTATTCTCTTGCGCGGCAGCACACGCCGGATCTCACCCTCGGGGCAGATCGGTCTGATCCGGGGAAGTTTCGATATCCTCGGGCGTCGTCTCTCCTTGGACGAGGGACAGATCACGCTATTGGGCAACCTAACGCCATTCCTGGATTTCAGCTCCTCCGCGCAGACCGAACAAGGCAGTGCCACGCTGAGGATTTCGGGGCTGATCGATGCACCGCAGATCGTCGTGACCTCAGAGCCGCCCCGCCCCAGTGAAGAAGCGCTGGCACTTCTGCTGTTCGGGGACAATATCAAGGACCTGTCGCCTCTGGCTCTGGCACGGCTGGCCTCCTCTGTGCTCACTCTGAGCGGGCGGAGCGGAAATGCCACCGAACGCCTGCGCAGCAGCACCGGAGCCGATGACGCCGATATCGGCCTCGACAAGCTAGGTGCCGGACAGCTGGGGCTGGGCGGCTACATTTCCGAGAACCTTTATACGGATGTGGACGTCAACACCCGCGGCGAAAGCGAGCTGAGCCTCAACCTGGACATCTCAGAGAGTCTGACTGTGACAGGCAAGGTTGACAGTGTGGGCGAATCCGGCCTTGGGATCCTTTTCAAGCGAGACTATTGAGCCGCGCCTTGGCCGCCTCGATCGCGTATCTGGCGGTGCCGCTCACTCCGGCGGCATCGTCCGTGACCAGCCAGAGGGGCACCTCGGCAGCCCGCTGCGAGAGCCTGCCGTGGGGTTCGGCAAAGGCACGCAGGAAATCCGCGCGCGCATCGGTGCCCAGCACGCCACGCGCAACGCTTCCTGCAAAGAACACCCCCTGCCCCGGCATATAGGTCGGCATCAGTTCATGGCCCAAGAGCCCCAAAAGCCGTGCCCAGATCGGCACGGTGCGCGCTGCGGGGTGGCCCGGTTCCGCGTCCGTGTAGGCCGCAACAATCCGGCTACCTTCTTCGGAAGGATCCCCGCCCAGGGCGCGGTGCAGCCGCACCAGGCCCCGCCCGGAAAAGAGCTCTTCCACACTGGCAAAGCCATGGTCCGGTTTCCCCAAGATGCGCGCCAGTTCCTGAGAGACGATGTCCGGAAGGCTCGCATGGCCAAGCTCGGCTTCGACGGTGCGCCCCGCCACCGAGAGCGCGACATTGAACCCGGTTCCGACACCGGCAACCAGTGCCTGCGCACCCTGTTGCCGCCCAGCCCGCAAGGACATGAGCTGGCCCGGCATCAAGACAGGCAGGGCATGTCCCAGGGCGGCCAGATCGTTGATCACATGCACCTGCCCCCCCGGCATCAGCGGCAGGCAGCCCTGCAGATCCTGCGCCGTTCCTTGCCAGTCCCGGTTTGTCAGACGATAGGTTTCGCCATAGACCGGGCCCGCGACGGCCAGACAGCAGCCCTGAAGATCGGGCAGATCCGGCTGCTCGCAATAGGCCGCCAGAACCTCCTGCAATGAGCCGTAGCTGTCGTTGGAAAAATGCTTGAGCGCGGTGACGCCGATCTCGGGACCGGCAAGCGCCAGGCGGGTATTGCTGCCGCCGACATCCCCTACAAGCACGGTCAGATCCGCTGCCATTGCAACCACCCCTCTCAAACCTATCGGATCGCGGGATCGTGCAACCCAAAGCTGCTTTTTCGAATATCAAATGTGAAATGTTGGCGCAACCATCACCGCTGCCACCTGCCCTCTTGCCGTTCACAACGATCTGGTCATAGGGTGCTTGAAAGACACTCGAACCGGACAGACCGCCATGACGACCAGCACCGCGCGCCTGCCTCTGTCCAAACGGCTGGGCAAACGCCTGGAGCGCTACAGGGAACGCCTGCGCTTTGCCGCGTCCCTGCGTCACATACACGGCCCCCGCCGCAGGTTCGCCGCCCCCGAAGAGGTCACCCTTGTCGCTCTGGTCCGCAACGGCAGCTATTACCTCGATGCCTTCTTCGACTACTATCAGGGCCTCGGCATTCGTCATTTCGTGTTTTTTGACAACGGTTCGGACGACGATACGATCACTCAGATCCGCAAGCGCCCCGGGACGGCAATTCTGCAATCCCGCCTCCCCTGGGGTGCCTTCGAGAACGCCTTTCGCAGTTATGCAGCCCGTCGATACGCAACGGACCGCTGGTGCCTGATCGTGGACATGGATGAAATCTTTGATTTTCAGGGGCGGGCCGACATCGGTCTGACGGGCCTCGTTCAATATCTGTCTGCCAACGGATATACCGCATTCATGGCGCAAATGCTGGAGATGTTCCCCAAGGCGCCCCTGCGTGACGTCGCCAAGATGCCTTATCCGGAGGTTCTCGAGGCTTTCAGCTTCTATGACCTCAGCGCGATCTCGGCTTATCCCTATCATTCAGCAGACACTGGCCTGTCGTTCTTCCTGAACCAGAACCACCCGAAGGATGCCAATGCGCCCCAGGTTCTTTTCGGAGGGGTGCGTGCCAAGGTATTCGGGGAGGCCTGCTGTCTGACCAAACACCCCTTGCTGTTTGTCGGGCCTGCCGTGCAGGCCGGGGTGCACCCCCACGCGGCTTCGGGCGTGCGGGTTGCTCCGATGACCGGGTTGATAAAGCACTACAAGTTCGCGGACGACGCGCTGGCGCGGGACCGCAAATCGGTGGAAACCGCATCCATCGCACACGGAGAGGACAAGCTGCGTCTGGAGCGCCTTTCAAAGCAGCCGGACCTTTCCCTGTGGTCCGAGGCGGCCCGCGAGACGCCAGATATCGCAACCTTGCAGGACCTCGGTTTTCTGAAGGCAAGCGAAGACTATGACGCCTACCTGCGCGAGATGAGCCGGAAACGGACTGGCCCCGGAAAGTCTGTTGATGGCTGATCACCTGTCCCCGAAACGAAATCGCGCCTTGCCGGTCGATGCCGTGGTGATCGGCCGGAACGAGGGGGAACGTCTGAAAAGGTGTCTCACCTCTCTGCGCGGCCAGGTGCGCCGTGTTGTCTACGTGGACAGCGGATCGAGCGACGGATCGGTTGCAGCGGCCCGTGCGCTTGGCGCGGAGGTGGTCGAGTTGGACCTCTCACGGCCCTTCACCGCAGCGCGCGCCCGAAATGCCGGGCTTGCGGCGCTTGGCCCCAGCGATGACGACAGCCTGGTGCAATTCGTCGATGGGGACTGCGAAGTTGATACGGACTGGCTGCCACAGGCCTGCGCCTTCCTGGCAGCGCACAAGGATGTTGCCGTTGTCTGCGGCAGGAGAAGAGAGCAGGACCCGGAGGGTTCCGTCTACAACCGCCTGTGCGACGCGGAATGGAATACTGCCGTCGGAGAGGCCCTGGCCTGCGGGGGGGATGCCCTGATGCGGCTGGGCGCGGTGCGCGCGCTCGGGGGGTACCGCGAAAGCCTCATTGCCGGGGAAGAACCGGAACTCTGTCTGCGCCTGCGACACAAGGGGTGGCGCATCTGGCGACTGGATGCCGAGATGACACGACACGATGCGCAGATCACACGCCTTGGCCAGTGGTGGAAACGCACACGGCGCGCCGGTCACGCCTTTGCCGAAGGTGCCGCGATACATGGCGCCCCCCCAGAGCGGCACTGGGTTCGGGAAACCCGCAGGGCAGTCCTGTGGAGCGCGCTCCTTCCGGCGACCCTTCTAGTCGGCATATTCGTGTCTCCATGGGCTTTGACGGCTCTGACCGCCTACCCCTTGCAATGCCTGAGGCTGGCCAGGTCGATGGGGTTTGAGAGGGCCTTTTTCACAGTGTTCGGGAAGTTCCCCGAATGTATTGGCGTACTTGAGTACCACTGGAACCGCCTCAGAGGACGCTCTCGAAGCATTCTGGAGTACAAGGGAACAAATTAGGCACCGCACCCAAACGGGTCGAGACATGTCAGACAAGAAAGGCTCAGACCAGCGCACCTGCAAGCGCGCAAACAGGATCTTGCACCGCTGGCTGATGCCAGCTCACATCCCTCAGGATGGGCTGTTTCCGCCCTGCCGCAGCCGCAGCGCCATCAGGGTATGTTTCGGCAAGATGGCCAGGCACTTCAAATAGCGCGGAATCATTCTCGACGGGCTGCTCAGCGCCCGCCAAAGCCACTCCAGTGCAAGCCTTCGCACCCAGGCCGGAGCCCGGCGCTGGTGCCCGCCGAGGAAATCCAGACCCGCGCCCACGGACGCAAAACCAACCCCCGGTGCAAGGCCCCGCCCGCGCGCGGCCAGGCGTTCCTGCTTTGGGGCCCCAAGCGCAAGAAAACAGAGCCCCACCTTTTTGCGGTTCAATGCGGACAGGATTTCAGCCGCTTCCTCGCTGTCAGGGTCGAACACCCCGGACGGCGCATGACACCACGTCACATCCAGTCCGGGAACCTCGGCCAACAGGGTCTGCCGCGCATCCGACAGAGCCTCACGGGTGCTGCCAACCAAGGCAACGGATACGCCCGCCTGAACCGCCAATCGGCACAAGGGAACCACCATGTCCGATCCCGGCATAAGCTGGACCGGTCGCCCCGCAACGCGGGACAACCAGACCACCGGGTGCCCATCCGCCACCACAAGGTCATGCGCTGCGTAGGCTGCGAGAAAATCCGCGTCCTGTTCCAGTTTCACCAGGTGATCGAGGTTGATCGTCGCCAATGCGAAGCCGCTCACCTCTTTCAGCCGCACAAGAACCTCATGTTCCAACTGCGGCCGGTCCACGATATTGACCGAGATCCTTTTGTCACCAAATTCGAAGTACAACGGACCATTCCCTCATGAACCGCTTCTGTTGATAGCGCTCCGCTTGCGGCAGCGCCAGCGAAGCATGGTCACAGAGGTTGTATTGTTGCAGTGCTGCCATCCGTTTACCGGATTTCGCTTTGTAGGGGACAGCAGAGGAAAGACTGCGTAGACTTTTAGCGAAAAGGGTGGATAAGGACAGGCCATTGACGCCTTTCCTCGCCCAAGACCGGAAAGCCCTGCGCGCCCATGCCCAATGCACTGGCATACCTGATGCTGATCAGCTGGCCTTTGGTCAGCCTGTTTCTGTTTCTGCGCCTGCCGCTGGAGCGCGCGATCCTGTGGTGCATCATCGGCGGCTACCTGCTTCTGCCTCCCTTGGCGGAATTCGATTTGCCGCTGGTGCCGGACATGGACAAATTCTCGATCCCATCGGTCATGGCTTTTGGACTGTGCCTCTTCGTGCTCCGCAAACCCGTCCCGATCTGGCCCCAGCCCTGGCTTGCCCG
Source organism: Phycobacter sedimenti (assembly GCF_038148855.1). Classification (NCBI taxonomy): domain Bacteria; kingdom Pseudomonadati; phylum Pseudomonadota; class Alphaproteobacteria; order Rhodobacterales; family Roseobacteraceae; genus Phycobacter; species Phycobacter sedimenti. The sequence continues at coordinate 348,571 of NZ_JBBVGR010000001.1, forward strand.
GCTTCTGCTACTGTTGTTTGTGACCTGTGTGATCCCGACGGTTCTGACCAATGGTGACCCGATACTGTTCCGCATCCTGCAGAATTCGGACCCGATCATCTTCTTGACCGACATGTTGCCGGGGCTCAGGTGGCGTGATCTGGGTTCGGTAATCATCAACCAGATCATCCTGTTGATGCCCTTCCTGCTGGCCCGCCGCTATCTTTCTGACGAAAAGGGACAAAAAGAGCTGCTTGTGGCGCTCTGCCTGGCCGGTCTGGCCTACAGTCTGCCTGCGCTGTTCGAAGTCCGCTTCAGCCCACAGCTGAACACCTGGATCTATGGTTTCTTTCAGCATGACTTTGCTCAGATGATGCGTCAGGGCGGGTTTCGCCCAATTGTCTTCCTGCCCCATGCGCTTTGGCTCGCGTTTTTTGTTTTCTCCTGCGTTGTGGCAGCGACAGCTTTGGCCCGGGCGGCCAAGGCGCCAGAGCGAACGCGCTTTGCACTGGCGGCGGTCTATCTTTTTGGCGTGCTGGTCCTGTGCAAAAGCCTCGCCTCCCTGGCCTATGGCCTCTCGATCGTGCCTTTGGTGGCGCTGGCATCACCACGCTGGCAGATCCGGGTTGCCAGCCTGATTGCCATCCTCGCGATCACCTACCCGATGCTGCGCAACGTCGGTGTGATCCCGACCGACGCAATCCTTGCGCAGGCCGAGGCGATCAGCGCCGAGCGCGCCCAATCCCTGGGATATCGCTTTGACAATGAAGCCATGATGCTGGCCCGTGCGGCCGAGAAACCCTGGTTCGGTTGGGGCGGCTGGGGCCGGAACCTGATCCGGGATCTTGAAACCGGCCACATCATTTCGATCCCGGATGGCCGCTGGATCATCACCTTCGGTACCTTCGGCTGGCTTGGATACATCGCGGAAATGGGTCTGCTCACGCTGCCAGTCTTTCTGCTGGCCATCGAGGTGCACCGCAGTCGGCAAAACGGTCTTTCTCCCTTTGCCACTCCCATCGCCCTGATACTGGCCGCAACCCTGGCAGACATGCTGCTGAACGACACGCTGATCCCGATCACCTGGCTTTGCGCGGGATCTGTACTGGGCCATGCTGAACGCCTGCGAAATCCAAAGCTTTTTTGCGGGAAACGCAGCCTGTTTGATGGCCAGCAAACCATGACCCCCGCCACAACCAAAGACAGCCCCCGCAGCATCCTCTAGCCACCCTAAATTGACAAGATGCCTCATTTTTTTCCATTTTCCGGCGCAATTGATCACCGTCCGTTCACAGCATGGCCGTATATGCTGACCACTCTGGCCAACGGGAAGGTCCGTTCAAACACTGCATATGCCGCCTGCCATATGCAGTGAGCCAGGAACCGCGGCAAAAGCCGACTTTCGCAGCAGACCGGTAGAAGACCGATAGTGATTGACAGTTACAAGCAACAGCGCACCATCAAGCCGGGTGCAAGCGGTACCGGATAGAGCGATACGTAAAAGGTGAAGATCAAGGTGGAAACGCAAGACGACAGCCAGTTTCGCACTCGGACCTATTCTGGCGACATCGCCATCGTCGGATTGGCGGTTGACGTCCCCGGAGCAGGATCGGCTGCGGCCTTCTGGGACAATCTCAGAAATGGCATCGAAAGCATCGAGGCCCTTGATGAACAGGCTTTGCTGGAGGCCGGAGAACGCGCCGACATTCTGAACCATCCGAATTACGTCCCAGCCGCCGCACGGCTGCAGGGATTTGACACCTTCGATGCGGAGTTCTTTGGCTTCAGCCCCAAGGAAGCCGCGATCCTCGACCCGCAGCACCGCAAGTTCCTCGAGGTGGCCTGGAGCGCGATGGAGGATGCCGGCCACCCGCCGGAGAGCCTTGATGCGCCCATCGGGGTCTATGCCGGCTGCGGCATGGGCAGCTATTTCTACTTCAACATCTGCTCCAACCCCGACCTCGTGGATGAGGTCGGCATGTTCCTGCTCCGCCATACCGGGAATGACAAGGATTTCCTGTCCACCCGCGTCAGCCATGTCTTTGATCTCAAGGGGCCTTCGGTCAACATTCAGACGGCCTGCTCAACATCCCTGGTCGCCGTCCACTATGCCTGCAAGGCCCTGCGCGAGGGCGAATGCGGCATGGCCCTGGCAGGCGGTGTCACCATCGAGCTGCCACAGGGGCGCGGCTATATCTTCAAGGAAAACGAGATCCTGTCGCCGGACGGTCATTGCCATTCCTTTGACCACCGGGCGCAGGGCACCGTCTTTGGCTCTGGCGCGGGTGCGGTCGCGCTGCGCCGCGTCGAAGATGCGATCGCCGACGGCGACCACATCTGGGCCGTCATCAAGGGATCTGCCATCAACAACGACGGCGCCGACAAGGCCGGATACCTTGCGCCTTCGGTCGGCGGACAGGCCGCAGCGGTGCGCAAGGCGCTGGCAGCAGCCGATGTGCCCGCCGACACCATCGATTATGTCGAATGCCACGGCACCGGCACCTACCTTGGCGACCCGATCGAGGTCACCGCCCTGACCGAGGCCTATCGCGATACGACGGATGAGGTGGGCTATTGCCGCATCGGTTCGGTCAAGACCAACATCGGCCATCTGGATACCGCGGCCGGTGTGGCAGGGCTGGCCAAGGCCACGCTTGCGCTGAAACACCGGCAGATCCCGGCCTCTCTTGGCTATGAAGCGCCGAACCCGGCGATCGATTTCGACCACTCCCCTTTCAGGGTGAACGCGGCCCTGACGGACTGGCAGCCCCACAAGGGGCCCCGCCGCGCCGGGATCAACGCACTCGGGGTCGGCGGCACGAATGCCCATGTTATTATTGAGGAAGCGCCCGAACGCAGCCCATCTGAGGAAAGCGACTTTCCGTTCCACGTTCTGTGCCTGTCAGGGCGAAGCAAAGGCGCCCTCGACGACAACACCGCCGCCTTGGTGAACTGGCTACGCGCCAATCCGCGCGCCGATCTCGCTGATGTGGCCTATACGCTGAAGGAAGGCCGCCGGGGCTTTGCCAAACGCCGCGTGGTTGTCGCCGAAACAGCGACCGAGGCCGCAGATCTGCTGGAGTCTGCGGATCCGCGTCAGGTCTTTACCCATGATCACCTCGGCGATGCGCCTGAGGTGGTTTTCATGTTCCCCGGTGGCGGCGCGCAATATGCGGGAATGGCGCGCGACCTTTACGAGACAGAGCCGGTCTTTGCCGACTGGATGGATCGCGGGCTGGATCACCTTCAGGCGAGCCTCGACTATGACATTCGCGCGCTCTGGCTCCCGGAAGAGGGACAGGAGGAGACGGCGAACGCTGCGCTCCAGAAACCTTCGGTGCAGCTGCCGCTGATCATGATCATCGAGTATGCTCTGGCGCAGCTCTGGATCAGCTGGGGCGTAGGCCCCTCGGCTATGGTTGGGCACTCCATGGGGGAAAACACCGCCGCCTGTCTAGCCGGTGTTCTGTCGTTCGAGGATTGCATCGATCTGGTCCTCTTGCGCGGGCGGCTCTTCGATACGGTGCCCGCCGGTGGCATGCTCTCGATCTCCCTGCCTCTGGAAGAGGTTCAGGCGCTCATCGGTGATGACCTCGATATCGCGAGCGTCAATGCGCCAAGCCTCACCGCCGTCTCCGGTCCGCAGGCTGCGCTTGATAGGCTGGCAGAAACCTTGAAAGCGCGTGACATCGATCACCAGCGCATCCAGATCGATATCGCCGCCCATTCGCGGATGCTGGACGGCATCCTTGATCAATACGGCGCGTTCCTGCGCGGTCTGACCCTGTCGGCGCCGACGATCCCGATCCTGTCCAATCGCAGTGGGCAGCTGTTGACCGCAGAAGAAGCGACCGATCCAGACTATTGGGTGCGCCAGCTGCGCGGCACGGTGCTGTTTGCCGACTGCATGGAAACTCTGAGTGCCGTGGCCGGGAGGATCTATCTTGAGGTTGGCCCCGGCAAGGCCCTGAGCGCACTGGCGCAGATGGCCCCAGCGGTGAAACCCGGACAGGTACTCAGCTCCCTGCGCCACCCGGATCAGGACGTAATGGACGATGCCTATTTCTTTGGCGTCATCGGACGGCTCTGGGCCTGTGGCCATGAGGCGGATTGGGATCAGATCTGGGGCGAGGCCAAGCGTCATCGCCTCTCCCTGCCCACCTATACCTTCCAGCGCAGCCGCTACTTCATCGAACCCGGAACCGCAGCGCAGGTCCAGGAGACGCCCCTGACCGCCCGGACGGATGACCTGACAGATTGGGGCTACCGCCCGGTCTGGCGCCCGCGCCTTGCCGATTGTCCCCTCGATATCGAAACGGACCTCGCAGAGGATCCGCAGACCTGGTTGATCTTCGAAGACGATATCGGTCTTGCCGCCAAGGCTGCTGAGCGGCTCGAGGCGGCGGGTCACAGGATCGCCCGTGTGCGTCCCGGCGATACATACGCGCAGCTTGCAGAGGCCTCATACGTTCTTGCGCCTGAACAGGGGCGCACGGGCTACGCCGCCCTTCTGGCCGATCTGGCGCGCGAAGCCATGCTCCCCAGCCGCATCGCGCATTTCTGGCTGGTGACTGATCAAGAGAGCTTCCGCCCCGGATCGTCCTTCTTTGACCGCAATCTGGAGATGGGCTTTCACTCGCTGACGGCCCTGGCGCAAGAGCTTGGCAGCATGGATCTGCCGCAGTCGCCTCATGTGACCGTTTTCACCACCGGCGCCGCGCAGCAACGGGATGAACCGCTGCCCTATCCGGAAAAGGCCCTGATCGCCGGTCCCGCCCGCATGATGTCGCGGGAACTGCCGGGGTTCACCTGCACGACGGTGGATATCGAACTGCCCAAGTCGCCAACAGGCCTCCTCGCCCGGCTGAGCGGCGCAGAGATCCCTGACATGACCCCGCGCCTGCTGGAAGAGATGCTGGCCGAGCCGGGCAATGCCGCCGCGATCTGGCGGGGTGAAAAGCGCTTTGAGAAAGACTGGCGCGCCCTGCCCTTGCCTCAGGCCGGCGCGTCGGCGTTCAAAAAGGGCGGCACCTACCTGATCACGGGTGGCTATGGCGGCATCGGTCTGACCGTCGCCCGCCACCTGATGCAGCATTTTGACGCCAATGTCGTGCTGATCTCCCGCGAAGGGCTGCCGCCGCGCGACGCCTGGATGCGCCATTTGCGCATGCACAGCCCAGCCAATCGCATCGCAAGGCGCATACGCGCCGTTCAGGATCTTGAGAACATCGGAAAAGGCACGATCCTTCCGCTCAAGGCGGATGTCTGCAACTCGGATCAGATGCGTAGCGCAGTCGAAACGGCCAAAGCGCGTTTCGGCCCCCTTACAGGAGTCATCCACGGCGCAGGGCGCATAGACGATGCGCCGCTTCTGGCCAAGACCGAAGAGCAGATTTCAAAGGTCCTTGCGCCCAAGGTCAGCGGTCTGCGGGTCCTGGATACGCTTTTCCCGGATGGCAGCCTTGATCTGATGGTCCTGTTTTCCTCCTCCTCCACAGTGACGGCGCCTGTCGGCCAGGTGGACTACGTTGCGGCCAATGAGTATCTCAACGCCTTTGCCGCCCATCGCGCTGGCGGGAAGACACGCGTCATCGCCGTGGACTGGGGCGTTTGGGCCGATGCGGGCATGGCCGCCGATGTATTGCATGCGCGCAGGGGAAGAACCGGGCCAAGTGATCAGACCCCATCAGGGCAGCCGCTCTTGGACAGTGAAGGCTTCGATGGTGCGGGCAACCGTATCTATCGCACCCGCCTCGATGCGCGTCGGCACTGGCTGCTGGATGAGCACCGCACCAAGGGCGGCACAGCCGTGATGCCCGGCACAGGCTATATCGAACTGGCCGCCGAGGCGCTGGCGGCCCTTGGGCTGACAGAAGATGGCACGCTGCCCGCGCTGGAGCTGCGGGATCTTTATTTCCTGCGCCCCCTGGTGGTGAAAGATGACAGCCCCGTTGACCTGCTGATCCGGCTCGTAGCGCAGGAAGACGGCTATGCGATCAGCTTCTATACTGCGGTGCGGGACGGCTTTGCCCTCCATGCCGAAGCGATGGCAGCTTTTATCGACGACACAGCGCCGCCAGTGGCGCTTGATGCCCTCAGCGCCCGGTGCGCGCAGCGCTTGGCTCCACAAGAAGGTCGCCTGCGCTCCCCGCAAGAGGCACACCTCGCCTTTGGACCCCGCTGGCATGTGCTCCATGAGATGGCATTCGGGACAGACGAAGGGATGGCCAGGCTGCATCTGTCACCGAGCGCAAAAGCCGACAAGGCGCTTTTGCATCCGGGCCTCTTGGACCTTGCGACCGGATGGGCCATATCGCTCGCCCCCGGGTACAGCCCGGATGCCCTGTGGGTTCCCGTGTCGTACCGGTCTATCCGCATCCATGCCCCCCTTTCAGAGACGATCCACAGCCACATGCGGCGTTCGCCTGAAGACACGGGGTCGCAGGATAACGCGCTTTTTGATGTCACCCTTACAGATGCCGCAGGCTCCACCCTGCTCGAAATCAAAGGCTTCCGCATGCAAAAGCTGGCCGCCGGGTTTGAAAGCGCCGCGAGCGATACGGTGGATGTGCAGGCGGCCGGCATCGCGATGTCCTCGCAAAGCAATGCTCAGCCGCTGTCAAAGGAAGAACAGCGTCTGCACCACAATATTGCCCAGGGCATCCGCGCCGATGAAGGGGGCGAAGCCTTGATGCGCGCCCTTGCGGCAGCTGCCAAAGGGACACTGCCGCAGATTGTCGTCTCGTCGATGGATCTGCACGCCCTTGTCGCAGAGGCCAACACCCGCACCGAAACCCTCGGCAAAGAAACCCAGAGTTTTGATCGCCCCGATCTCGATACGGATTATGTGGCGCCCGAAAACGCAGTAGAAGAGCGGCTGGCAGAGCATTTCCAGACCCTTCTGGGCGTTGCGCAAGTCGGCACGCAGGACAGTTTCTTTGATCTTGGCGGTCATTCCCTGATTGCAGTGCGCCTTTTTGCCCAGATCAAGCGGGATTACGACGTGGAATTCCCGCTCTCGGTCCTGTTCGAAGCGCCGAGCGTTGCGAGCCTGGCAGAGCGGATCATCGCCCGCACCGGCGGCGGCGTCAGCTCGGAGAGTACAGGCAAGGCCCCGGACAACCAGGAAGCGCCCGCCTTTACCCACCTCGTGAAGCTGCATCCGGGCGATGGTACCGGGCGGCGCCCCTTCTTCATCGTCGCGGGCATGTTCGGCAACGTGCTGAATCTCAGGCATCTGGCGCAGATGATCGGAGCGGATCGCCCAGTCTATGGCCTGCAGGCCCGTGGGCTGATCGGCAGCGATGCTCCACACGAGCGCATCGAAGAGGCAGCTGCGGATTACTTGCTTGAAATCAAGATGGTGCAGCCCGAAGGCCCCTATCTGCTGGGTGGGTTTTCGGGCGGCGGTATTACCGCCTATGAGATGGCGCAACAGTTGCAGGCCGCAGGCGAGGAAACCGCAGCCCTGATGCTGCTGGACACGCCACTTCCCGTGCGCCCCAGCCTGACGCGCAAGGACAAGGCGCTGATAAAACTGCAGGAAATGCGCCGCAAGGGTCCCTCCTATCTAACCGAATGGGCGCGCAAACGGATCGCCTGGGAGATCGAGAAACGCCGGGTCAACCCCGCCGAAAGTGGCACCAGCCCGGCCTTCAACAACCGCCGGATCGAATTGGCTTTCCGCGCCGCAATCGCAGCCTATGAGCTGCGCGCATGGGATGGCGTGATGACCTTGCTGCGCCCCCCGTTGGACCGGCACTGGGCGGTTTCGGGTGGCCGCTTTGTCAGCGCCGAGCGGGAGTATGTTTTTCCGGACAACGACTGGACCCGCTGGGCCCCCGGCTTGGAGGTGGTCGAGGTGCCGGGTGATCACGACAGCATGGTCTTGGTCCCGAATGTCAGCGTATTGGCCGCCGAGGTCAAGGCACGCCTCGATCGCTCGGACGCCTGCCACAGGCCCCGGCGCGCACATCATCAGGCAGCGGAGTGAAGACCATGTCCCCCCTCCTGCAAAGCTCTTGCACCGATCAGACAGCCCATGACCGCAACAGCGTACTCACCATCATTCTCAATTACCGCACGCCACAGATGACCCTGCAGGCCGCTGAAGCGGCATTGTCCGAAATGGAGGATTTGCCCGGAGGCCTGGTCATCGTCGAAAACGGCTCAGGCGATGGATCTTGGGAAGCCTTGCAGGAAGGGGCCGCCCGGCGCGGCTGGCTCGACGGTAACAAGGTGCACTTGATCCGCTCAGAGGTGAACGGAGGGTTCGGCGCAGGCATGAACATCGGTATGAAGGCCGGGCTGCCCAACGGCGGCGCGCCAGGCTTTTACTACCTTCTGAACTCAGATGCCTTCGTCGAAGGGAGCACCATTTCCCGCCTGCGTGATTTCCTGCTGCAAAACCCGGGAGCGGGGCTTGCCGGCTCTTTCGTCCATGGAACAGACGACAGTCCCCATCGCACTGCCTTTCGCTTTCCCTCGATCGCCGGAGAGTTCGAGATGGCCGCCCGCACCGGCCTATTCACCCGCCTCCTGCGCCACGCTGTCGTTGCAATGGATATCCCAGAAGCCGAAACGCAAGTCGATTGGACCGCAGGTGCCAGCCTGATGATCCGCCGAGAAGTCATTGAAGAGATTGGCGGATTTGACGAGACCTTTTTCCTCTATTTCGAGGAAACCGATCTGTGCCGCCGTGCAGCCCGGGCCGGATGGCGTACGCACTATGTGCCGACCAGTACGGTCGCGCATATCGGATCGGCCTCCACGGGCATGAAATCCTGGGATCGCACCCCGCCCTACTGGTTCGACTCGCGCCTGCATTACTTTGTGAAAAACCACGGGACGGCTTATGCGGCCCTGGCGACAGTTGCGCGGATCGGCGGCTCAGGCCTTTATTGCCTCAGGCGCCTGATCCAAGGCAAACCCGCCGCCGATGCCCCGTACTTCGTTCGTGATCTGACCCTGCATGCGCTGCGCGCGATGATCCGCCCCAAGACTTCCATTCGTGAAACGCGCCTTCACCCCCCCTTCCCGGAGGAGCAGAAATGACCTCATTTTCCTCGGTCATCATTGGTAATGAATCTCTTGCCGTAGGTTGTGGCGATGCGCTTCTGGCGCGCGGCCACAGGATCACGGCCGTCGTCTCGCAAGATGACGCGATCCGGACCTGGGCGAAAGAAAAGGGCATTGCGGCTCTTGCAAACCCAAATGATTTGAAGGACTTGGAAGGCGCATTTGATTGGCTCCTCTCCATTGCAAACCTGAGGGTCATCCCGGATGACGTTTTGAAACAGGCCACTAAAGGCGCCATCAACTTTCACGACGGCCCACTGCCGCGCTATGCCGGTCTCAATGCGCCGAACTGGGCCCTGATCGAGGGCGCACGCGACTATGGCATCACCTGGCACATGATCGAAGGCGGCATCGACGAAGGCGATATCCTTGCCCAGCGTCTGTTCGACGTTGCGACGGATGAGACTGCCTTCAGCCTCAATTCGAAATGCTATGCGGCCGCGATGGACAGTTTCGGTGAGGTGATCGACCAGCTTGAGGCCGGTAGCCTGAACCGTCAGCCGCAGGATCTCAGCCAGCGCAGCTATTACGCCCGCGCAGACCGCCCTGTAGCCGGTGCGCTTTTGGACTTTTCATGCCCGGCAGAAGAGCTTGTCCGGCTTGTCCGCGCGCTTGACTTCGGGGATTACTGGAACCCACTCTGTGCGCCTAAGATTGCCATCGATGACAAGGTCTATCTGGTGTCGCGCGCAGAAGCGGTCGAAGGCGAAGGCACTCCGGGCTGCGTGCTGGAAAACAGCAATGACGGGATGACCGTGGCCTGTTCCACCGGAGCTGTACGCCTCGGAGGCATTAGCGATCCGGTCGGGCGGGCAGTTCCCGCCCTTGATCTCTGCAAGGCGGGCGATGTCCTTGCGACCCGGCGCGCCGCGCAAGCGGATGAAATCAGTGCCGCCCTTGCCGCCACGCAAAAGGGCGAACACCATTGGCGACGTGCCCTTGCCGCCATGCAGCCCGCTCCGGTGCCACTTGCGCGCCAAACCGGTGACCAGGGCGTCAAGCGCCTGTCCATCAAGGCGCCCGAAGGTTTGAGCGACGCACAGATCGCCGTGGCTGTGCTGACATTCGCCCTGCGCAGCGCTGGTGTGGAAACCGCCGACATTGCCCTCTCTACCGAAAACATTGAACCGCTAAGCGGCCTTGTATCCGGCTGGGTGCCCTTGCAGGCCCATCATACGGACAGCATTTCCGACCTCCTGAACAAGACCTCGCAAGGCATTGAAAAAGCGCTCCTATATGGCGGGTTTGCCGAGGATTTGATCGCCCGCGCGCCCGAGCTTTTGCCACAGGATCTACCCGGCGTCGGTTTGTCCATGGGACGGGATGCGGCCCTGTCGGGATGCGCGGTCACCGTTTCTTGGGCGGATGGCGCGCTTACGCTCCACGTGGATGGTGCCCAGCTCGACCAAAAGGCTGCGGAGCTGCTCGCCGCGCGGCTGGAGTTGGTTCTGGGGGCCATTTCTTCCGTTGGAGACAGCAGTACCATCGCCGACCTGCCCATCCTGCCCGAGGCCGAGCGGCAACTGCTGCTGAACAACTGGAACCAGACGAATACTGACGTGGATCTGGAGCAGACCGTCCATTCGGCTTTCGCGGCGCAGGTGGCCCGCACACCCGAGGCCACGGCGCTGGTGTTCGAGGACCAAAGCCTCAGTTACGGCGAACTGGATGCCAGAACCAATGGCGTCGCCGCAAAGCTGCAGGAGATGGGTGTCAAACCGGGCGCCCATGTGGGTATCTACGTCTCTCGCAGCCCCGATCTGGTAGTTGCCGCCCTTGCGGTGATGAAGGCAGGCGGTGCCTACGTGCCGCTCGATCCCGCTTATCCGGCGGATCGGATCGCGCATTTCATCTCCGACAGCGGCGCTCAGGTGATCGTGACGCAAGAGACGCTGAAAGGCAGTCTTCCCGCTTCGGACGCGCAGATATTGGTTCTGGACGGACCTGAGGCGCCCGATCCGAGGGAAACGCCCGTCGATGGCGGTGCCAGCGGGCAGGATCTGGCCTATCTGATCTATACCTCCGGCTCCACCGGCCTGCCCAAGGGGGTGATGGTGCGCCATGCCAACGTGGCGAATTTCTTTGCCGCCATGGATGCCAAGATTCCCCACCAGCCCGGGGACGCCTGGCTGGCCGTGACCAGCCTGTCCTTCGACATCTCGGTGCTGGAGCTGTTCTGGACCCTGTCGCGCGGCTTCAAACTGGTGCTCTCCAGCGATGAATCGCGCCTGCAGCTCTCGAACGGGCCGATTGCCATCTCTGACCGGAAGATGGACTTCAACCTGTTTTACTGGGGTAATGACGACGGCCCCGGCCCGCGCAAATACAACCTGCTGCTGGAAGGCGCCAAGTTTGCCGACAAACACGGGTTCAACGCGGTCTGGACGCCCGAGCGGCACTTCCACGCCTTTGGCGGCCCCTATCCGAACCCTTCGGTCACAGGGGCGGCGGTGGCGGCTGTCACGCAGAACATCGGCGTGCGCTCGGGCTCTTGCGTGGCCCCCCTGCACCATCCCGCCCGCATTGCCGAGGAATGGGCGGTGATCGACAATCTGACGGCGGGGCGCGCGGGCATCGGCTTTGCTGCGGGCTGGCAGCCCGATGATTTCATCCTGCGCCCCGAAAACACACCTCCTGCCAACAAACCCGCCATGTACGAGGCGATCGAGACCGTGCGCAAGCTGTGGCGTGGTGAGGAGGTCGCCTTCCCGCGCAAGGACGGCGGCACCCATGCGGTGATCACCCAGCCGCGCCCCGTCTCCGGGGAACTGCCGGTCTGGGTCACCACCGCAGGCAACCCCGACACCTGGCGCGAAGCCGGAGAGATCGGCGCCAATGTCCTCACCCACCTTCTGGGCCAAAGCATTGACGAGGTGGCAGGCAAGATCCGTATCTACCACGATGCCCTGCGCAGTGCAGGTCACGACCCGGCGGATTTCACCGTGACGCTGATGCTGCACACCTATCTGGCCGAATCCCGCGAGGTGGCCCGCCAGACCGCGCGTGAGCCGATGAAGGACTACCTGCGCTCGGCTGCGGGCCTCATCAAACAATACGCCTGGGCCTTCCCGGCCTTCAAGAAACCCAAAGGCGTGAACAACCCCTTTGAGATGGATCTTGGCATCCTGTCCGAGGAAGAGCTGGACGCGATCCTCGATTTCGCCTTTGAGCGCTATTTCGAGGACTCGGGCCTGTTCGGCACGGTGCAGGACGGCGTCGCCCGTGTCGAGCAATTGAAACGCATTGGCGTCGACGAGATCGCCTGCCTCATCGACTATGGCATCGCGCCCGAGGTGGTTCTCGATGGGCTGAAACCGCTGGCAGAGGTTCTGCGCCTTTCAAACGCGCCGCAGGAGCTTGACCCAGCAGACTTTTCGCTGGCTGCGCAGATTCTGCGCCATGATGTCAGCCATATGCAATGTACACCCTCCATGGCGCGCATGATCGTGCAGCACGACGAAGCGCGTATGGTGCTGCCCCATCTGCGGCACCTTCTGGTGGGCGGTGAAGCGCTGCCCGGCGATCTGGTGGGTGATCTGCGCGAGGCGGGTCCGGGCGAGATCCACAACATGTATGGGCCGACCGAGACCACCATCTGGTCCACCATGCAGACACTTGATGGCACCCCCTCAGGCGTTGCCGACATCGGCGCGCCAATTGCCAATACCCAAGTCTATGTCCTTGACGCGAAAGGCGCCCCGCAACCCATTGGGGCACCTGGAGAATTGCTCATTGCGGGCGATGGTGTCACGGCCGGCTACTGGCAGCGACCCGAACTGACCGAGGACCGCTTTGTCGCCAATCCGTTCAAAGGCGGCCGGATGTATCGCACTGGGGATCTGGTGCGCTGGCGCGAAGACGGACGGCTCGACTTCCTCGGGCGCACCGATCATCAGGTCAAGATCCGAGGCCAGCGGATTGAACTTGGGGAGATAGAAGCCGCGCTTGCAGCACAGCCCGGTGTCACAGGCGCCGTTGTGATGCCGCGCAAGCTTGGCGCCGGAGAGCAGCTTGTCGGCTACGTCACGGCCTCTGCCGCGATCGACGAGACTGCGTTGAAACAGGCGCTTGCCGCCCGTCTGGCCGAGGTGATGGTCCCCGCCCATATCGTAACGCTTGACGCCTTCCCGCTGACCCCGAACAAAAAGATCGACCGCAAGGCCCTGCCCGATCCGAAACCGGCCCGCGTGACGGCTCCGGCAGCCTCAAGCGAGCCGAAGACCGGCGCGCAGGTGCAGATAGCAGCGATCTGGGGACGGATCCTTGGCCTCGACGGGATCGGTCCGCAGGACAACTTCTTTGTGCTGGGTGGCCATTCCCTGCTCGCGGTTCAGGCCCACCGGGATATCCGCACGGCGCTTGAAGTACCGAAACTGTCGATCACCGACATCTTCCGCTTCCCGACCCTGTCCGGGCTGGCAGATCATGTGGAAAGCCTGACGGGCGGATCGCAAGCTGCAGAAGATTCGACTTCCACGGCAGAGGCTGCCGCCACCGAGGCGGCAAAAACGGAAACCATGTCGAAACGGCGCGCCATGCGTGCCAACCGCCGAGCCCGAACCGGATGAGCACTGACACTTCCGAAAGCTCTCTTTCCCTCACGCAAGAGCGGCTGGACCTGGTCCGGCCGCTTTTCAGACCTGAGGTGGCAATGGCTGCCTTTGACCCTCTGGGCACCCCGCCAATGCCCTTTCCCGAGGAGCTGGCCTGCCTGAGCCCGCGTGCGGTTGAAAAGCGCCGCCGGGAGTTTGCAGCAGGCCGTGCTGCGGCGCATCAGGCCATCCGGGACTTGGGTCATGACGCACGGCCAATCCTGATTTCCGAAACCCGCGCCCCGGTCTGGCCCGAGGGCCTGACAGGCTCCATTACCCATACCAAAAGCTGCGCCATTGCAGCTGTGGCCCCTCAGCCTGACCTTCGGGCCATCGGGATCGATGTGGAAGAGGATACCCCCCTCAAGGAGGATCTTCGCCCGGCAATCTGCTCACCCGGAGAACAGGCCTGGCTGGATCAACAGGACAATCCCGGCCAGATGGGGAAGCTGCTGTTTTCGGCCAAGGAAGCCGCATACAAGTGCCAATACGCGGTCAGCCAGAGATTTTTTGGATTTGACGGCATGGAGTTAGAGGTTGAAGCTGACCAATTCAGATCAGGTCAGCGGGGCCGTTTTCTTGCGTTTTTCACTGCGGACCAACCGCCGTTCAGCCGTGGATTTTCGATTGAAGGTGCCTATGTGATCGGTGCGGGGATCATATTCACCACAGCCTCGCTGAGGGAGTGAACATGCGCAAACGGTCTCTTCTTTTGGCACTGACCACCTGTCTCAATGGCCTTTGGGGCGGCACCGGCATTGAGGCTGCGCCTTTCCCGGTCCCCCCCTTGGCGGCGCCTGATCAGCCGCTCAATGTCTATCACCTTGGGCACTCCCTTGTCGGAGCCGTGATGCCCCACATGCTGGCCCAGCTTGCCCCCAAAGGTCACATCTGGAACGGCCAGCTTGGGTCGGGCACCGCACTGAAACAGCATTGGGAGCCGGATGAGACAATTCTGGATTTCGATCTGGTCAACCAGCCCCCCGTCTGGCGCGACGCGAAAGAGGCCATCGGCTCCGGCGACTATGACGCGGTGGTGCTGACCGAAATGGTCGAACTGCGCGATGCCGTGAAATACTTTGGTTCTGCCAAGTACCTGCGCCGCTGGGCCTCTTTGGCGCGTGAGGGATCCCCCGACACCCGAATCTATCTCTACGAGACCTGGCATCACCTGAATGACCCCGATGGCTGGGAGACGCGCATCGACGCGGATCTTGAGCATCTCTGGCTGGGCAAGGTGCTCGGCTCGGACAGCCGCCGCAACCCGAAGCGACCGGTCTACCTCATCCCCGCCGGACAGGTGATGGCCGCGGTTTCTCGGGCGATAGATGCGGGACGGATCGAGGGGATTACGGATATCTCCGATCTTTTCTCCAAAGCACCGGATGGCACACAGGACACCATCCATATCAATGACTTGGGCGCCTATGTTGTTGCACTCACGCATTTCGCTGTGCTCTACCACCGGTCCCCGGTGGGTCTGCCGCACCGCCTCAGCCGCCCGGATGGAGAGGCCGCGACAGCCTTTTCCGCGCCCGCGGCGCGACAGGTACAGGAGATAGTCTGGCAGGTTGTCCGCACAATGCCGCGCACTGGCCTTGCCGAGGCGGGCCAGGGCTGATGCCGTTTGAGACGCTGATCGCCTCGGTCCTGATGGTGGGCCATTCGCTGTTCGGCCCGGACAATCCCGTGATGCTGCAAGACATGCTGCGCGAAACGACCCCTGAAGCCACCGTCGAGGCGCAGATCATCAACGGTGCGCCGCTCAGTTACAATTGGGAGCATGGGGACAGTGCCGAAGGGGTCAATGCCCGCAAGCGGCTGAAAAGCCCTGTCGATGCGGTGATCCTGACCGAAGCCATCCCGCTGGCAAATCACCTCAAGTGGAGCAATACCGAGGAAACGGTCACGCTGTACTATCAGGCAGCAAAGGCAGCGAATCCGGAGGCCAAGGTCTACCTGCAGGAAACCTGGCACAGCCTGAACAGCGGAACCGGCGCCGAGATCCCCTTTGACACAGGCGCAGACATCCCGTGGCGTGATCGGCTGGATCAGGACCTGCCGCGCTGGCAAGCGGTCGTGGATGAGGTCAACGACCGTGTAGATGGCGATCTGCGCCTTCTGCCTGCCGGTCAGGCCATGGCGCGGCTAGACGATGCGATCCGGGCTGGAACCGTTCCGGGCCTCAAGGACATCTCGGATGTCTTTGCGGACGACATCCACCCGAACACCACCGGATTCTACTTTATCAGCCTGCTGCAGTTCTCTGCCCTGACAGGAGAAAATCCAATCGGCCTGCCACCGCAGCTTGAGGGCCGTTGGGGCAGGACCTACCGGGTTCCCTCGGCTGCGCTGGCCCAGCGCCTGCAAGAAATCGCATGGGCCGCGTCCAAGGGGGAAGAGGTGCGGACCGCAGCACTGCCACCGGACCCCGCGCCCTTGCCCAGGGATCCCATCCTGCCGCTGCTGAATGGCTCTGCACCCATCGAAAAAGCAGCACAGACAACAGCAGCTCACGTCTCCCCCCCGAAACATCCCATGGCGATGAACCTGATGGGAGTGGCCGATTGGAGCCCACAGGCCCCCTTCCTGGATCACTTCAAGACGGCGCGCCCGTGGATCGGACACCTTCCGGGGCGCTGGGGCGGCGTCAGTCACGAGGATCTGGCCGCCGCGGGCTACCTCGATGAAAACGGGTGGCCCACCGCCCTGCCGCCCGAGCTTGGCTCCATCGGTACCGTGATCCTGACCGATCTGCCTGCCGAGGCGCGCTCCTTGTCCGGGCGTTATGTCCTGCGCTTTCAGGGCACGGGCATCGTCGAAGTGTCAGGGCGCGCCGAAAACGTCCGCTATGGCAAAAACGAAGTCTCCTTCGACTACACCCCCGGCCCCGGCCCCGTTGAAATCCGCATCCAGCGCATTGGGCGCGGCGGTGACTACATCCGGGATATTACCGTGGTCCGAGAAGACCAGATCGCCGCCTTTGAGGCAGGCGAGGTCTTCAACCCGCTCTGGCTCGACATGCTCGACGGGTTTGAGGCGCTGCGGTTCATGGACTGGATGGACACCAACGACTCCGCCCAGATCGGATGGGAAGATCGGCCCCAGCCCGCTGACTATACCTGGGCCATGGAGGGCGTTCCTGCAGAAGTCCTGGTCGATCTGTCCAATACGCTTGGCGCGGATCCCTGGTTCACCATGCCGCATATGGCCGACGACAGCTACATCCGGAATTTCGCAGAGCTGGTGCGGGAGCGCCTTGACGAGGATCTGCGCGCCTATGTCGAATACTCCAACGAAGTCTGGAACTGGCAGTTCGAGCAGGCCCGATGGGCCGAGGAGCAAGCCCGCGCCCAATGGGGAGGAGAAAACCTCTGGATGCAGTTCTACGGCGGGCGCGCCGCGGAAGTCTCTCGGATCTGGAGCGAGGTCTTTGGCGCAGACGCCAACCAGCGGCTGATCCGGGTGATTTCCAGCCAGACCGGCTGGCTGGGCCTTGAGGAACAGGTGCTGACTGCGCCGCTTTGGGTGGCCTCGGCCGCAGACCACAAACCGCCTGCAGCGTATTTTGATGCCTACGCGGTGACCGGGTACTTCGGAGGCATACTGGGCCTGCGTGAGCGGGCCCCGATCCTGCGCGCCTGGCTGTCGGACAGCCGCGACCGGGCGCGGGCCACGGCCACAGCCGAAGGGTTGATCGGCAAGGATGCAGAGGCCTTTGTATCCGCCCATCAATATGACGTGGCAACGGCACAGGCTGCACTCGAGTTGCAGGACGGGCTGCTGAGCGGCGACAGCGCCGATACGCTTGCCGATCTTCTGGGCCGGGTTCTGCCTTACCACAAAAAGGTTGCAGACCGTCATGGCCTGGATCTGATCATGTATGAGGGCGGCAGCCACGTGGTCGGGATTGGCCCCATGGTCGATGACGCGGAACTGACGGGCTTCTTCACCCATTTCAACTATACCGAGGCCATGGCAGGCCTTTACGAGCAACTTCTTACCGGGTGGAACGATATTGGCGGTGCTCTCTTTGGCGTCTATGCAGATGTGGCAGCTCCGGGAAAATGGGGCAGCTGGGGCGCCAGGCGCAGCTTGAGTGATGACAACCCGCGATGGCGCGTTCTGGAGGCCATGAAATGACCTCGCTCGTTTCCGTCCTCATTCCCGCCCACAATGAAGCGGACTATATCGCGCCTTGTCTTGAGGCCCTCTTTGCCTCGAGGCCATTGCCCGGAGAGATCCAGGTCGAGGTTCTGGTTCTGGCCAACGGCTGCTCTGATGATACGGCCCGCATTGCCTGCGATGTGCCTGCCCCCGATGGCTGGCACATCCGGGTGCTGGAGTTGCCCGAGGGCGGCAAGCTAGGCGCCCTCAATGCAGGCGACGCGGCCGCAAAAGGGTCCGTCCTTGTCTACCTCGATGCAGATGTGATCGTCTCTCCCGCCCTCCTTGGACAGCTGGCCACGGCGCTGTCCGGCGGCGCTCCGCGGTACGCCAGCGGCGCGCCGAGAGTTAGCCCCGCGCGCAGCCTCGTGACCAGAGCCTACGGCCGCTTTTGGTCACGGCTGCCCTTTGTGTGCGAAGGTGTTCCGGGGTTTGGGGTTTTCGCGATGACTCGCGCAGGGCGCGACCGATGGCAGAACTGGCCCGACATCATCTCGGACGACACGTTCGCAAGGTTGTCTTTTACGCCGTCCGAGCGTGTTCCCGTGCCAGCAACCTACCACTGGCCCATGGTCGAAGGCTTCACAAACCTGGTCCGCGTGCGCAGACGGCAAAATGCAGGCGTGGATGAGATCGCCGCCGCGTTTCCCCATCTTATGTCAAACGATGACAACCGCAGCATCGGCCCCCTTGGGGTCTTGCGCCTCGGAGTGCGCGACCCTCTGGGGTTTGGCACCTACGCTCTGGTCAGCCTTGTCGTCAAAACGCCTCTGTTCAAAAGCCGCTCCCGCTGGGCCAGAGGCCGTTAGCCACCTTTGCCGGATCAGAACCACCGCGCCGCGCCCTGGCGCGGCTACCCGCTATGCCGGGATCACGACGGGCGGGAGCGCACCGCTACGTTTCAATCCGCCCCTGTTTCAAGCCGCCCCTGTGGCCGTTTTGAACAAGGCTGACAGTTTCGCGGCTTCCTTGTCGCTGTCATGGCGCTCCAGCACCCGTATGCGTCCCAGATCGCCCATTTCCGCCAGCTTTTCCGGCGGCAGGTCCGCGATCTTTTTCACGCCCTCGGCCAGAGCTGCCTCATCGCCCGCCGGGATCAGCCATCCGGTCTCCCCTTCCATGACCAGCTCCGGTGTGCCGGCAACATAGGTTGCCAGTACCGGGCGGGCTGCGGCCATCGCCTCCATCACCACCATCGGCAGCCCTTCGGCAAAGGACGGCATGACCAATACCTGCGCGGCGGCCAATTCGGCGCGCACCCCCGCCTCATCCAGCCAACCGGTCAGGGTGACATGTGCCTGTAAACCGGACAGTCGGATCTCTCGCTCCAGATCAGAGCGCATCTCGCCATCGCCAATCAGCGTCAGATGCACCTCTGGTCGTTCCGCCACGATCCGCTTCATGGCCCGGATCAGCACCATCTGCCCCTTTTGCTCCACGAATCGTCCAATTGCCACCAGCCGCAATGGCCCATCCGGCATGGGCGCGGATGAGGCAAACCGGGCAGGCTCAATCCCGCAGTGCACAACCTTGATCCGCTCCCAAGCGCCAAAATCCGCCCAGCGGCTCAGCTGGCTCCTGCCAAAGCTGCTGATCGCCACCGCGAAGGCCGCCCGGTTCACCTTTTCGCCCAGGGACAATGCATGAGGCGCATCGAACTCCTCCGGTCCATGCGTGGTAAAGCTGTAGGGAATACCGCTCAACTCGTGGGCCAGCATGGCAACACTGGCGGAGTTGGTGCCGAAATGCGCATGCAGATGGTGCACGCCCTCGGCCGCGCAATACCGGGCGACATAGGCTGCCTCTGCCAGGTAGATCAAGTGCCGCAGGCGCCCCGCCGTCGACACCCTCCCCAGCCGCAGTGCAAGCGCCAGCGCCCGGCGAAAAGCCCCTGGTGCAGTCACGGCAGAGGAAAGCGCAGCGCGCAGAAGCCGCGCAGCCCCGGCCTGCAACACGTAGTGGGTTGCGCGGGCTTCGGCCTGATCGCCGACATCCACCAGCGGAGCCGCGCTGGCGCGCATGGCCAGTCGCAAGACCTGCGTTCCCTGCCGCTCCAGAGCCTGCACTTCACGGCGAATAAAACTATGAGACGGCTGCGGATAAGTATTCAGAATATAGGCAACTTTCACAGCAATCCTGCCTCGCGTCGATCCGGCCTCCCGGCGAGGCCCGCCTTTTGCGCCACGTTATACGCTCACAAATGCCCTGCCTAGAGCCACACAGAAACGGATCACGTCTTTGCATCAATCACGGCCCGCGTCATTCATTGTCTCACCTGCCAGACCGGATTACAGGCCCCGCCCTGCAATCAGGGCGCACCGATTGACCTTGCCACGGTCGCTGCCTAGCGTGCGACGCAGGGCCAACCGGGCATAACAAGGGAATCCGATGATCAAGCTTGCTGCGGTCTTTTCCGGTCGGGGCCTGATGGCCCGGGTGCTGCGCTCGGCGTCCTGGTTGATGATCGGCTACGGGGGCAGCCAGGCCTTGCGCCTTGCCGCCAACCTGGTCCTGGCGCGACTTCTGTTCCCCGAGGCCTTTGGCCTGATGGCGCTGGTCACCGTCGTGACCGTGGGGCTTTCGCTGTTTTCCGACGTCGGGATCGGACCGGCCATTGCGCAGAACCCGCGCGGCGATGATCCCGATTTCCTGAACACCGCCTGGACGATCCAGGTGATACGTGGGTTTGGGCTCTGGGCGATGACATTGCTTCTGGCTTGGCCCGTGGCCTGGGTTTACGACACGCCCGATCTGATACTCTACCTGCCCGTCGCCGGGGTTGCCCTTGCGATTGCGGGCTTCAACCCGACCCGGATCGAAACTGCACACCGACACCTGCTGGTCGGGCGGCTCACGGCGCTCGATCTGGCCGCGCAGGCCATCGGGGTGGGCGCAATGGTGCTGGTGGCCTGGGCCACCGGTTCGGTCATGGCGCTGGTCCTTGGCGGGGTCTTGCAGGCGGGTGCGAAACTGCTCCTGACGCACTATGGCCTGCCGGGCGCGCGAAACCGCTTTCGCTGGGAAAAAACCGCCGCACAGGAGCTGATCCGTTTTGGCAAATGGATCTTCCTGTCCACCGCCTTCTGGTTTCTGACCTCGCAAGGGGACCGGGCGATCCTGGGGCGCTTTGTGTCGCTTGATGTGCTGGGGGTCTACAATATCGGCTATTTCCTGGCCAGCTTTCCGATGCTTCTGGGTCATGCGGTCAACCAGAGACTGATGATCCCCGTTTACCGTGACAAACCCGCTGATGGCCCGCCGGAGAACCGGCGCAAGCACCGCCTGCTGCGGGCAGGGCTGAGCACAGTGGTCCTGTCGATGCTGCTCCTGATGGCCTGGATCGGGCCCTGGCTGACCGAGATCCTCTATGATGCGCGCTATCAGCAGGCGGGCGTCATGATCGTGCTGATCTCGCTTGCCCTGGCACCGGCGGTGATCACCATGACCTATGATCAGGCCGCGCTGGCCGCTGGCGACAGCCGGGCGTTTTTTTTCTTTACCGCCACGCGTGCACTGCTTCAGACAGGACTGTTTCTGCTTGGAACGCTCTGGTTCGGCCTGCCGGGTGGCATTGCCGCACTGGGGCTGGCGATGCTGGGGGCCTATCCGGTGCTGGTATGGCTTGCCCGCCGCCACCGTGCCTGGGACCCGATGCATGACCTGCTGTGCACCCTGATCGTTGGGGGGATCGGTGGTAGCGCCCTAGCCTGGCACTGGGAGGCGGTACAGGCTTTGGTCCTGGCGCTCGCCTCCTAGGCATGCCCCCAGACCGCCACGGTGTCACCTCCGCTTTCGCGCCGCTTTCATTTCCGGGATAGTCACCACCGGCATCAGCCCCGTTTCCCGCTTCATCTGCGCCGCAGACCTCAGGACAGGGTGCCGCAAATCCAGCAGGAAAGCGACCACCATCCCAAGAAGAAGGCTGGCAACACCTCCGAGGAGCGCTTTGCGCTTGCGCCCGCCGGTGACCGGATAGTCCGGCACAGCCGCAGGCTCGAGAACCGTCAGACGCTCTGACTGGCGCGATGTCTCGAGGCGAAAGCCGATCTCGGCCTCGTTCAGGCGCGCGCGCACCACATCCAATTCTCCCTGCAGCTGTTCCTGCTGCCGTTCATATGCCGCCAACCGGCGTTCGACCTCCGGCGTTGTCTCCAGCATCCGCTCAAGCTCTGACTTGCGCTGGTTGAGCAGCTCGCTTTGCGCAGAGAGGGTGGCAAGCTGCTCCTGGAACTCTTCGAGCATACGCTGCGCGGTGGCCGGGCGCTCGCTTGCAACTGCCTGATCCGCGGCGCGGCGGATCTGGATCTGCTCGCGGGCAATATCCAGCAAGGCCTCGTTCAATGTGGCAATTTCCGCCTGTCGGAATTCCAGCGCCCCCGGTTGCGCCACATCGTTGTCCGCCCGGAATTCCGCAATTTCATCTTCAAGGTCCAGCAGATCCGCGGCCAGGGCCTGTTCCTTTGCCGAGAAGAAATTGAGCGTCTCACGGGCCTGTTCGATCCGGGAGTTCACGCTGAGCTCAATGGTGCGGCGTCCAAACTCGGCAGCGACATCACGGGCCTGTTCAGGGCTGGGCATACGGGCAGTGATGGTCAGAACGGCGATGGTGCCATCATCCGCAAAGCCTTCCCGCACCGCTGCCACCCCCGTGATGGTGACGTTTTCCCGCACCAGAGCCACCAGTTCGGAGGGCTTCAGGTCGGGGCGGTCGGAATAGAGCCCGAAGCTCTCCACGATCTCAAGAATGGACCCACGCGCCATCAGTCGCTGCTCGATCAGCTGCATGCGCCGTGCGGTGGAGCCCTCGACAGTGGATTTGGCCAGATCATCCGCGATGGTGGGCTGAGCCACCTGGATGACCTCTGCGCTTTCATAGAGGTGCCGCTGGCTGGCCGCAAACCACAGCGACGCCAAGGCCCCCAGCACGGTGACAGCGACAATCACCGCGGCGCGGCGGCGCAGCATGTCCAGTAAATCCGCTAAGGAATGGATCGGCCCCATGACCTGTCTCTCTTGTACCGTTGCATTGGCATGTCCATGCGTGCGTGACCTGTGGCTGTGCCGGTCACCACTGTTGATCATGGCAAAAGGGCGAAAATTTGGCCAACAATCGATAGTTATGCGACGGCAGCACCGACATTCGCTCCCCGCCCCCGATTGAGCAGGACCCCCAGAAGCGGAACCTGCCCGGCCAGGATACTCTCGCAGGCCGCCAGTTGCGCCGCCGTGGTCCGGGTTCCGTCGGACACCAGGAGAACTCCGTCGACCTGCGGAAGAAAAGCTGCTGCATCATCGAATTCCAGCAAGGGCGGCAGATCGAAAAGCACGGTTTCCACTTCTGTGCGTCTGATCATGTCGTCGAGCACATCAGCACAACGACGGCCATGCAGGATTTCGGCTGCGTTTTCGTCGCGCACCGTATTCAGGCCAAGGGCAAGCGTGTCGAGCGGGCGCACCAGTGCGTCTTCGACGGGAATATCGCCTGCAAGAAAAGCGGGCAAATCACCCTCGGCCGCCAGTCCGAGTGCCGAGGCGACACCTGGCGCGCGGAAATTGAGATCCATCAGCAGGGTACGGCTGGATGGCACGCGCGCCAGGCTCAATGCCAGATTGACGGCGGTAAAGGTCGCCCCGCATTCCGAACTTGGCGCGCAGATTGCGATGCATCTCCAGCTGCGGGCCTTCAGGGTCTGCAGGAGCCGGGTCCGCAGAAGGTCAAACGCCCGCGCAGCCGGAGCGCTGCGACAGGTTGAAACCAGAGGAACGGAAGCACCGGCGGGATGATCCGGGTCAAAGGGAATCTGTGGCAGCCTGTCCCACAAGGGCGGCAGTTTGGCCGGCAGAGAGAGGGGGGTCTCGGACCCGATGTCAGACCTATACGCAGCTTGCCGCTCGGACAGGTGTGCAGATGCGCTGTGACCGGTTTCCTCGGCGGAACGGGCAAAGCCTGCCTGCCCGGAGGTGCTCTCCTGTACCGAAACTTGGTCGGCACCGGAACCCGGCGATGGCCGCTGCACCCTGCGGCGAAACCTTTTGAAGCCCTGTTGCGTCATGCCTTACCGAATTACCTTTGTTCGCTCCGCGTTATCTTGCCACGTTGGGGATCGCCCCTTTTCCAAATCCCGGCAAAGACCGCACAGCAGCCCCAGTTGGCATCCTATGACCCTGTCTGCCCAACGCCAGCCTGTGACAGACGCGAAACCTCATTTGTCACCACACGACCTTGGACAGTCATCATTTAAGCAATGAAGGGTTAATATCCAGTGCCCCTGAGAACCACGCCAAAGGTGCGAACGATCAGCCCAAGATCGTTGCCGAACCCAAGATCCCGGCGGTAGTCGGAATCCAGAGCAGCACGAAAGGCAAAGGTGGTCTCGTTGCGTGCAGAAACCTGCCACAGTCCGGTCAGACCGGGCCTGAGCGCGAAGTAGTCGCCGGGGTCACCGTAAAGGGGCAGCTGGTCCGTCATCATCGGCCTTGGGCCGACCAGGCTCATATCGCCACGGATCACGTTCCAAAGCTGCGGCAGTTCGTCCAGTGAGGTCATCCGCAGAAGCCGACCAACCCGCGTGATGCGCGGATCATGCTTCAGTTTCTGGGTGGTCTCCCACTCGTGGCGCATCGCCGGATCCTTTTCCAGATACATCGCCAGCCGGGCATCCGCGTCAGGGACCATCGTGCGCAGTTTCAGGATGCGAAACCGTTTGCCATTCCGCCCGAGCCGTTCCTGCGTATAGAAGGGATTGCCCCCCTCAAGCAGCAGCGCCAGCGCACAGAACCCGACGACAGGCAGGATCACAGGCAAGGACAACAGGGTCAAAACGAGATCGAGACAGCGCTTTCCCCACTTGTGGTAGCGGCCATCGCTGCGCAAGGCATCAGCGCGCACCGCCGGTTTGCCTGCACCACGATTGCGTCTGACGGGCTGTTCCGATCGGACCGGAACTGTCGAAGCCTGCGCATCAAGACCAATGGCCGAGCACGGAACACCTGCACCATGCAAGACCCGAGCGTTCCCCATCGACGGTGGCCTCTCCATTCCTGCATCCTGATTCAATAGGTCTTTCATGCAAACCCCCATTGATCGCCGAAGCACAGCCCGGCGCTCCGCATTGCGCGGAACTTGTTACGTTGCCTTGATCCGGTTCAGCAGTGACCGGCAAGAACGCTTTGGTTTTCGGTAGGTCTGCCCAGATGCACCCCCATGCATCTGCCGCTGCACCTAGTCTTCGACGCAGAGACCGAAGACGAACGAAATCGCGTCCCTATCTTTTTAGTACATTTTTAACAAAAGTGCCGATAATAAACGAGAAAAGGTTAAGATGAGGCATTTGCAAGGCATAGGCGCCAAGGCTTTCGAAACAATCCAAGTGCCGTCACCGCAACTGTTTCCAGGAGCTCTGAACGCTTCCGACATCGAGGCAGGTGTTATCGGGAATCAATGCAGGCCGAACTCGCAGGCGGAAATCTCCCTCACCCGCTTGTGCAGCTCCCAAATCGGCGCACGCGAGGGCATGATGGCAGACAGGCCCAGCTGACAGCAAAGGCTCAGAAAGTTCGGCGCTGATTGGCCTCACGTCCTGGATCGAAAGCGGCCCGGGCTTTGCCCCGTCCATCTCTTGAAGGCATCATTGAAGGAACTGAGGCTTCTGTACCCCAAAAGGTGGGCAATTTGCGCCAGGCTCAAATCGCTCTCGTTCAGGTACTTTTGGGCCATCTCGTTGCGTAGCGTTTCGAGGATCTGAAAGTAGCTGGTTCCTAGATCTTCGAGTTTGCGTGACAGGGTCCGGGAACTCATGCCCAGGTCTTTGGACACCGCGTCCAGCGACGCGGTACCGCCTCCGAGCCTGAGCGCCAGCAGGTGCCGCACCCGGCCTTGCAACTCTTCCCGCGTCACCGCAAGCGTTCCCGGCCCGCGGCTGGCGGCGCATGTGGTCAAGATTCTGTGCAAACGCGGGTCTGCAGTCACCAATCCAAGGCTCAGATCCGTTTGAGAGAACTCCAGCAGGCATGACGGCGCTTCATGCAGAACCGGGCAGCCAAAGAACTCTTCCAGCCTCGATGTTCCAGACAACCGGCTATGACAAAACGAGACCTTGCGCAGCGCGATGTGTCGTTGCGTGGCCCGGCGCAGTGTCGACAGGATCAAAGCCGCCAGGAACTGGTGATACTGTGCGCCAAGATCGGGGTCCTGCCAATTCGCATACCCCCAGGTGATCTGTCCGTTCTGGGTGAGCTGACTGGTATCAAAAAAGATCCGGCCACCAAAAAGGGACGCAAAATCAGACATGGACGTCCAGAAGCCACTTATATCCTCTGCGCAAAGGGACAGATACCCGATGAGCCCCGCCTCCCGCAGATCCGTGTGTTTGGCAAGATCGAGACTAAACAGGTCATTCCTGCTGATCCTCGCGGCGTGTTCAAAGAAACCAAGGATAAGCCCCAGATCGGCGACGGGATCCTGCTGCACGACAAGATGCTGGGCTTCGGGCAGCTCCGCAAAGACCGCAGGAGAGGTAAAACCCAACTCCCGCAGTCGCGCCGAGGCGCTGCGGACGAAAACTGCGCTCTCCAATGCTTGCGGCAGAGTCATTCGAAAACCCAAACGGCTCCTGATCTGTTTCCACTGTGCCCCCGTGGCGTGTGGAGTGGTGCGGTGTCAGGATAGACGATCCCAGACTGCCCCGACATGCCAGCTTGGGGTCAGCCTGAAAGGCATTTGGCTATGCGATACTGTTTTGGCATAGGTGAAGTACCCCTATCGCATAAGGGGAGCATACTTTCGTATTGATTGCCCCGCACCCCACAGCGGCATTGCCGGTTCACAGGAGGGGGCGGACTTGCTACCTCCGATGACATCGCGCAAGGAGACGAGAACCGACATGACTGCCAAACGCACACCTCCCCCCCTCTGGATCGCAGCCGAAGCCCGAGGCCCGGACTGGACGTTCTGGGCCATGTCCGGCGACAGCGTAAAGGAGCAGCAGCAGGCCCGTCTCGAACACGGAACTGACGATCCGGGCTTTGAGGCGACCTATCTGCAGCTTTGCACTGCCCTTGGAGGACCTACTGATATTCCTTTGATCGTCAGCGGCCTGGGCCGGATTGCTCATGTTCCTGTTCCGACGCGCCCGGAGGCATGCCTCCCCGTTGCGCTGTCGATGGACGGATCGGCAGGCACAGTACCTGCCGCCACGGAATTGCTTGCGGTTCCCGGTCTTTCGCAGACCTCCCCCCCAGCTGTGATGCGTTACGAAGCGATGCGGATCAGTGGCTTCCTGTCGTTGAACCGCTCGTGGGAGGGGGTGATTTGTCTTCCGGGGGCAACAACGCACTGGGCGCTGATCAGTGCCGACGAGGTGGTGAGCTTTCAAAGCTTCCTGACCACCTCGATGGTCGAGACCGCTTTTGCCCGCGCCGGTCTGCAGGCAGATCACTGGAGACCTCAGACTCTTGAGGACACGGTGGCGGATACGATCTCAAGACCCGAACTGACCGCCGCACGTCTGGCCGAGGCCTTGGCCGACCAGGCCCTGAACGGTGCTGAGGCTCTTGATACGGCAGGCAAGATCTGGGGGGCCCTGCTTGGCGCCGAACTGGCGGCCGCTCGCCCGTATTGGCTGGGTCAGAACCTCGCACTGATCGGCGCTCAAGAACACGCCGCGCCCTACGCAACCGCCCTCAAGGCGCAGGGGCTGTCGGTGACCGTCGCAGACGCCGAACGCATGTCCCTTGCAGGACTTACACGGGTCTGGCGGCAGCTTGCCGATTGACGTGACAAGAAAGGCCACAAGAGGCCGCCGGATTGCGCGCCGCGCCGCGCAGAGCGCGGCGCCGGGCCCAAGTGGCAGAAGCCTTTTTCCAAAAGGCGGACGCCGGGCGGGAGATCCACCGGCAGCCTGCGCCCTGTCACGTCAACTCTTGTGGCGCGCCCCCTTGGACGGTGGCGTCTCTGGCGGTCCGGCAAAGCACTGAGCGATCTCCATCCAGCGCGTGGCCGTATCGCCGGTCACCTCGAGATCGGTGTCCGCAATGCTGCGCACCTGGGTAACGACCTGAGCGAACTCCACCGCAGAACCGCGCAGCATGTTGTCCTCCTGCCGGTCGTTCCACTCCCAGACCACTCCCGAAGGCCCCGTCAGTTGCACAAAGGGCGCAGGATCCGGCACCTCTTCCTTGCGATTGAGGAAAGTCCAGCCATAGGTCGCCACCCCAAGATGCGCAATGTTGCGGATCCGGTCCTGCTCGGCGCGCTCAAGTCCCAAAAGATCAAAGACCTCCTGACCGTGCGCCCAGGTCTCCATTTGCCGTGCCGTGATCGACGAAAGCGCGCTCATGTCAGGGCCGACCCATTTGACGCGTGCCTTGGGATCGGCAGCGGCAAAGGCATCGGCACAGGATTCAGCGCCCGCTTTCCAGGCCTCAAACAGCGCACGCCCCGACAGACCATCCAGCCATGGAAACTGACACTCAAGGATCGTCTTGCCCGACTGCATGTCCTGCACGATGGGGCCGATAAACGCGGCGAAGGCCTCTTCGCCCAGCAAAGACGTCTCGGCAGCCACGTTGAAGAGGTGCAAGTGACCGATCACGTGATCAATCGTCCAGTCCTTGAACAATGTGGGCCTGTGAAAATCCGCTTCAGGCAGGTCCTCAAGAATGGCCGCCAGCGCCCTGCTTTCGGCGCGAAAATCCTCTGCTTGCTGCATCGGTGTGTGTCCCTCCCATTTCAACTTCCGCTGCGTCGGTTGTCTTCCAACCGGATTGAACCGACCGAACGTTCTGTTTTACGATTCCACAGCACGATAGGCCCTCAGATCCAGAATTGGCACCCGAAATGGCGGCAAAGAGCCCAGACAAACCTGACGTCACATCCCCCGAGCCGAGCCGCGCCGATCGCACGCGACTGCGGATCTACGATGCGGTGACCGATTGCCTTGACCAGTTTGGTTATGCGGAAACCTCGATCAACCGGGTACAGACCACCGCAGGCGTATCCCGCGGGGCGCTCACCCACCACTTTCCCAGCAAGGAAGAGATGATGGTGCGCACGCTGGAACACCTCCTCGCCCCCGTGCGCGGGCCGAAAGAGGCTGGAGAAACGGCCCACATTCTGCGCAAAGGGGCGCAAGGCGACGATCTGCCCGGCGAACTCCACCGCCTTTGGGCACGCGTCATCAACACCCGTGAGGGGCGCGCCGTGATGGAGATCCTGGTGGCCTCGCGCACGGACGCGGCCCTGCACAAGCGTATCACACCGTCGCTCTGGGACTATAACGACGCTTTCAACCGCAATATCGCCAACCTCTATTCGGCGCCCTCAGGCGAAGATCTGGCCCTGCTGTGGTCGATCTGCCGCAGTTTCATGCGGGGGCTGCACAGCCAGGCCCCCTATGAGCGCGACCCGGAAATCATCACCAAAATGGTCGACCTTTTCGGTCGCATCATGACCCCGCATCTGGCGGCGCGGGCAGATCCGGGAGGACAGAATGAAGAACCCCTTTGAAACCGAGGAACATCGTGCCTTTCGGGACAGCCTCCGCAGTTTTGTTGCGAACAAAATTCAGCCCTATTGCGATGACTGGGACGAAGCAGGCGCGATTCCCTGGGAACTGCATCAGAAGATCGGCGCCTTTGGGGTCTGGGGGTTCGGCATAGACGAGGCCTACGGCGGCCTTGGCTTTGACGACTGTTTCATGCGCATTGCCTATAGCGAGGAACTGGCCCGCTGCGGCGCAGGCGGTGTGACAGCCGCCATGGCCGGACGCACCATTTCGATCGAGCCCATAGCCCGCTTGGCCCATGAAGAGATAAAGTCGCGCGTCCTGCCTGAGATTATTTCGGGCCGCAAAGGCTCTTCCTTGGGCGTTACGGAACCCGGCGGCGGCTCGGATGTGGCGGGTCTCAAGACCACCGCCAGACGGGACGGGAACCACTGGGTCATCAACGGAAGCAAGGCCTTCATCACCGGCGGAATGACCTCCGACTATTTCGTGATCCCCGCCCGCACCGGCGGCGCGGGCCTGAAAGGGATCTCTCTTTTCTTTGTCGAGGCCGACACCCCCGGTTTCAGCCGCAGCGAAATGAGCCGCAAGATGGGGTGGTGGTGCGCCGACCAGGCGACGCTCTTTCTGGACGAGGTGCGCGTGCCTGCGACCAACATGATGGGAGAGGAAGGCGGCGGTTTCCTTGCCATCATGAACAATTTCAACATGGAGCGCATCAACCTGATTGCGGGTGTCCTTGGCATGATGAAAGCCTGCCTTGAGGATTCCATCGCCTGGGCTCAAGAGCGTGAAACCTTTGGCAAAAAGCTCATCGAGCACCAGGTGATCCGCCACAAGATCGCCGAGATGTCGGCCCGAATCGATGCGGTTCAGTCCACGCTCTGGCTGATTGCCTGGCAGGTCAATCAGGGCACGATGCCGGTCGCAGAGCTGAGCAAGGCCAAATTCTTTGCCACCAAGGCCTGCGAATTCTGCGCATCGGAAGCGATGCAGATCCTTGGCGGCGCCGGCTATCTACGCGGCAACCGTATCGAGCGGATCTACCGGGAGGTCAAGGTCATGGCCATCGGCGGCGGCTCGGAAGAGATCATGCGGGATCTGGCGGTGCGGCAGATGGGGCTGTAGCCGTCCCCTGCCCGGCAAGGTTCAGGCCGTTGTAAAGGTCTGTTCGGCGGCCTCGAAATTGCGGGTCAGCGGCGCCGTCAGGGACGACTGGGCAGAGTAATAGGCCCCTACCCGGCACAGCTGTACGGCAAAATCGGGATGCACCCCTGCGTCATCATATTTGCGCACGCGCGCCTTGCGCAGCCAGCCGCGCCGTTTCACCTCCCGCTCGATCAGCTTGAGCCGCTGCACGCAATGGAGCGTGGTGTAGACCGACAGGTACTCCATATACTCTGCAATATCATGTCCGCACCCTTGGTCGAAACACTCGATCACGATATCGGCCATGACATCCGGCGCCAGCGGCCAGGTTTCATCCGCAATAAGCCAGGCCAGATCCTCGGCCCCGTGGCGCAGACCCGCATATTCGAAATCGAACCAGCGCAGATAGCCGTCATCACCGATGGCCGCGTTGCCGGAGCGGCAGTCCCACTTGAGGAACTGAACGCCGGGAAAATCCATGAACTCTGCAACCGCAGTCTTGTCG
Organism: Phycobacter sedimenti; assembly: GCF_038148855.1. NCBI lineage: Bacteria > Pseudomonadati > Pseudomonadota > Alphaproteobacteria > Rhodobacterales > Roseobacteraceae > Phycobacter > Phycobacter sedimenti. The sequence goes on from NZ_JBBVGR010000001.1 coordinate 379,545, forward strand.
AACCCGGCAGAGATGCCCAGCGAATAAGGCTCCATCGCGTGTACGGAGGTCACAAATGAGGTGATCCAGTCCGGGTTTGACCCCAGATGCGGCAGGATATCCGCCAGCTCGGTCTGGCGTGCGGCCGCATGGATGCGGAATATGGCGGCAACGGCTTCTGCTGCCAGCTCGACCTGATCCGCCGGGTCATACTCGAGGATCTCGGTGTTGAGACGGTGGGCACCGGTGTCAGACTGGAACATCACATCGCCGCTGACGCCCAGCACCTTTGGGATGTCATCGCAGTGCTGCGCCAGTTCGCTGAGCACGTGCGCCTCAAGGTGGGTCCTGCGAAACTCAGGCCGCAGGGTCGCAATCGCCGTATGATCGCCAAAATGCAGGCGAAGCGAGGAACGGGATGTCCCGCCGGGAGCCGAAATATGGTCCGGCGCCCGCCCCAGAACCGCCTCGGCCCTGGCCGCGATATAGGCCATGCGATCATTTCTGCCACCGTCCGCCACCCTGCCGTCCTTTCTGTTTCAGCCGGTCCTGTCCGTGCTTCTGCCAACCGAAAGAGGCCGTTTTCGGGACAAACCAAGGCAAAGCAATGGGAGATTCGCAGCCCTCCCCTTCCAAGTCCTCCCAGCCCGGACAGTTCAAAGATGGCCACAAACACGGGGTCGGCTTTGCCATTGTTTCCAGGTTGGCCGGATTTGATTGGCTTTTTAACCAAAATGAGGCCAAAAAATGGCACCCCGGCTGGCCGCCTCCTAGTCTTTTTCCGGTGTGGCGCGTTGGATTTGTTGCGTGCCGGTACGCGTGATTTTCAATCTGCGGGGTGAGACGATGCGCTGGGGACATTTTTCGAAACAGAGCTGGAACCATAGCAGCGGGCGCGAAGCCTGCGGCAGCGACAGCTATCACAACGGCGGCGTGCGCGGTGAGCACTTTGCCCGCTGGTATGACAACCACCTGTCCGACCGCTTTTACGGCAAAGACCATCACCACACGTCCTGGTGGGATAAACACGGTCGCAACGGCGATGAGGAAAACGGCAGCGGAACCGGTGGCTCTGCCGGGCACGGCAGCAAAGGATCTGGCGGCTCGAAAGGATCCGGCGGGACCGGCGGCTGCACCACGGGATCCGGCGGCGGATCGGGGCGCGGCACCTGGGGCGGCAAGGGCGATCATGGCAAAGGGGATCACAAGGGCCATCATGGCAGCAAGCACTGGTGGCATCACGACCGCGATGACGACGACTGCGCAAGCGGCGGAACCGGCGGCAGCGGAGGGTCCGGTGGCAGCGGTGGAACCGGAGGAACCTCTGGGGGCCACGGCAGCTGTGGAACCGGAGGGACCGGCGGAACCGGCGGCGGTGATACCGGAAACGACGATGGCAAGACCACCATCAGCTTTACCCTGGGCAAAGACCAACAGATCGACGTTCAGGTAACTCAGACGCCCGAAGGGCAGCTTTTTGTCTCGCTCTCTCCGGCCTCCTATGACGGGGAAGTCGCAGACATTGATGGGATGTTCCTCAATCTGCGCGACGACAGCCGCGCCGATGACCTGAATTTCTACCCGGACGAAAACGCCCTGCCCGTTACCGGACACAGCGCCACGGCAAACGGCGAAACCAGCCTCGACAATGGTGCAACCGTCACCGAAGCCTATGATGCCCACGTGCAGTTCGGCCGGCTGGCGGACAGTACCGAAGGGGCGGTCAACAGCGTGAATTTCACGCTTTGGGCCAACGACGGGCCACTCACCTTGCAGGATCTTGACCTGACCAACCTGTCATTGGTGATCAACAGCGATGGCCCAAGTCCCGAAGTTGTCACCGGTGGTCTGACGGACGAGGCCCAGGCCCTTGTGGACATCGACACGCAAGCCGCAGAAGACGGTCCATTGGACAGTTGGTCCGAAACCAGCCCAGTTGCAATCGTGCCGCCCGCAGCGCCCGCTGACATCATGGCGTTGATGTCACTTCCTGCCGAGCAGATGGTCATGCCCGATGAGCTGGCTGACACCGAAGACGATCTGGTCGTCGAGACCATCTGACCCGGCGTTTTCCGGCAACCTTCAACTCAATCGCATCGCCGCGGGGTCCGTCAAATGGCCTTGCGGCGATGACTTTTTTTCAAGGCGTTTCTTGGGTCTGCAGCTGTTTCCTAAGCGTTCGATCCTAAATCTTTGTTTAGGAAAGACCACTAAAAGCGAGTCGATAGCGCCATCTCGGGAGACCGTGCAGTGAACCGAAAGAAGTGTGAGGCCTGCAAGAACGGCGCAAAGTTCCCTGTTCCGATCACCATGGCATTTCAACCCATAGCTGCCCTTGGGGCGCAAAAGGTATTCGCCTATGAGGCGCTTTTGCGAGGACAAGACGGTTCGGGTCCGCGTGACGTCTTCAAACATGTGACGCCAGACACGCTTTATGCCTTCGATCAGAAATGCCGGACCACCTCTATCGAGCTGGCCGCCCGTCTTGATCTTGCGGGCGATGGCGCGCTCTTGTCGATGAATTTCCTGCCCAATGCCGTCTATGACCCAAAGGCCTGCATCCGCCTGACCCTTGAAATGGCAAAGAAAACCGGTTTCCGCGTGGATCGGATCATGTTCGAGTTCACCGAGACCGAGCGAGTCGACACGCGAAAGCTGCTCGACATCCTGACCACCTACCAGCGTCTCGGGTTCAAGACGGCGATCGATGATTTCGGAGCCGGGTATTCTGGGCTGAAGCTGCTGACGATGTTCCAGCCAGACGTCGTGAAACTGGACGCCGGCCTGATCCGCGACATTGATACGTCGCGGGCAAAGCAAGCCATTGTACGCAATTCAATCCGCATGCTTGAGGAGATGGGCGTCCTGATTGTCTGCGAAGGAATCGAGACGCAGGACGAATACAGCGCTCTCTACGATCTGGGCGTCGATCTGATGCAGGGATACCTGTTTGCAAGACCTGGTTTCGAAACCCTGCCAGAGCCCTATTGGCCCAGCCACGAGCCTGCCCCCATGGACCGCAGCCAGATACGCTAAGCGCAGATCATCCGGAAGTCTCACAAAAGAGACGACCAACAGTCTTCCTAGCGGGCTATGACGATATCAGCGCGCAGCCCGCCCAGTTCGGGGCTTTCGCTCAGACGCAGCGTACCGCCGTGCGCCCGTGCCACATCCACCACGATGGCAAGCCCCAGACCAACACCGGAACCAAGGTTCTGGTTGCGCGAACTGTCCAGCCTCGTGAACGGTCTTACGGCCTCTCCCCTCTGATCCGGCCCGATGCCCGGGCCATCATCCTCTACCCTTATGCGCAGCGACTTTTCTGTCAGCGTCACCGCGACCCGCGCCCGCGTGCCGTAGCGCACCGCATTGGATATGAGGTTCTCAACCGCCCGGCGCATGGACTGGCGCCTCAGCATCACCTGCCCGGATCCGCTCAGCTCTCCAAGCACCACATCCTTGCCCTGGCGCTTCCAATCCTCGACGATGGCTTCGACCAGGGCGACAGGGTCCACGGGTTCCGGCTCACCGGTAGAAGCGCCGCGCGAGAAATCGAGGAAAGCATCCAGCAGCGCCTGCATTTCGTTCACGTCTCGCAGCATGGGCTCGGCCTCGTCCTCATCCAGCATCGCAAGCCCCAACTTCAGCCGCGTCAGGGGCGTGCGCAGGTCATGACTCACCCCCGAGAGCATCAGGGTGCGCTGCTCGATCTGCCGTTCGATCCGCGCCCGCATATCGACAAAGGCACTGCCCGCGGCCCGCACCTCGGTGGCCCCGCGCGGCGAATAGGGCATCATGCGGCCCCGCCCGAACGCCTCGGCGGCCTCTGCCAGGCGCTTGATCGGGCGCAATTGATTGCGCAGGTAGATAAAGGCGATCAAGGCCATGAACAGACCGAAAAAGACCATGGTCACGATCAACTGATGGGGCGCGGCCGCGGTCAGCCGCCGCCGGTCGATCCGCAATTCCAGCCTGCCAAGGTCGCTTGCCAGGAACAGATGGACCTCTCGATTGTCAGGAAACTGCGCCGCCAGGAAGTCAGGCAGATCTGCCTGCAGTTTGTCCCGGACCACGCGCCCCGAGAACTCATACCAGGCAAGATGATCCTGCGGGTCGGGTGCGTCCGCCTCCAGAAACCGCGCCCCCATCTGCAATGGGATCAAGAAGGGGGCCAGACGCTCCAGGAACTCCGATTGGTTTTGGGCGCCAGCGCCTTGCTGCTGCAACAACCGCACTTCTCGCAGAACGGTTGCCGTCATCTGAGAGGTCACATCTTCCAGATCCCGCTTGATGAACACGACCGACACCACCAGCTGCAACGAGACGATGGGCACAATCAGGATCAGCGCAGCACGGCCATAAAGACTGCGGGGAGAATATTGTTTGAGGCTTTGCAATACCATGGGCTAAGCCTACAGGGGCACCACGACAGTGTGAAGCAATCATCCGGCCACAGCCCCCTTTGGTGAAGGACACAGAAACAGATGCAGGCACCAGACGATTTCAACCCCGCCCCAGGCATACCGGACCTCCTGCAACCGGGCGTGCGCCGCATCCTGGCTCCGAACCCCTCACCCATGACCTACCGAGGCACGAACACCTATCTCGTCGGCGAAACAGACCTCGCCGTGATCGACCCCGGCCCCGTGATAGAATCGCATCTGGACGCGATTCTCGCCGCCGTCGGACCCGGACAGCGCATATCCCATGTGATCGTGACCCACGCCCATGTGGATCACTCGCCCCTTGCAGCCGAACTTTCTCGCCGAACTGACGCTCCGGTTCTCGGGTTCGGTCCAGCCAGCGCCGGTCGCAGCGCTGTCATGCAACATTTGGTGGATCAGGGAATGCAGGGGGGCGGCGAAGGCATCGATACCGCGTTCTCCCCCGATATCGAACTGTCGGACGGCGAGGTGATCACCGGCGGTGGCTGGTCATTGGAAGTGCTGCACACCCCGGGCCATCTTGGCAATCATATCGCCCTGGCACTTGGCAGCGCCTGTTTCACCGCCGATCACGTCATGGGCTGGGCCAGCTCCCTTGTCTCCCCCCCCGACGGAGATCTCACCGATTTCATGGCCTCCTGCCGCAAACTGCGCGCCCGCCCCTGGGAGGTATTCTACCCCGGCCACGGCGCCCCGATCGAGGATCCTGCAGCCCGTCTGGATTGGCTCATCACGCACCGCGAGGCGCGCGAGGCCGCCATCCTGGATGCGCTCACCTCGGGCCCGGCCACACCGGGGGACCTGGCGCGAAAGATCTATACCGAAACGCCCGCCGCCCTCCTGATGGCTGCAGAGCGCAACGTCCTCGCGCATCTCATTGACCTTGTCGGAAAATCCCGCGTCGCCCCGTCATCCGGGCTAACCGCAACCGCAAGCTTCCAGCTTCTGGACTGATCCAGTAACAGAGACACGCGATGTGCCTTTCTTCGTCAAAAACAGGGCTGAAAAAAATTCGAGATTTTGCAGCCCCCCTCTGGACGCGCCGCATCAGCCCCGCTATACGGCCTCCACCGTTCCGGCGTAGCTCAGCGGTAGAGCAGTTGACTGTTAATCAATTGGTCGTAGGTTCGATCCCTACCGCCGGAGCCATAATAAGCCCTCAAGTCGCCGACTTGAGGGCTTATTTGCTGTATGCAAGGGTTTTTCTGCATTGAAAGTGCTATCGTTTTCCGGGCGTCGGACCGCTCTGTTGCCCAAGGCGAAAACCAAGGGCCGGTTCGCGCGTTGCAGAGTTGAATGCCACGTGCCACCCAAAAAAGACTCACAAGTACACGCTTCAGCCGTCTTGCTCGTGTCACGCAGGGGTAAGCACGGGAAAGATCAATCACATCACGTTCTTATTCAAAAGCAGACCTGTTCACTGTCAAACGCACCCTCCCTAAAGGCATCAAGCCCTCATTAGTGCCTAGGAAGTGTCAGGACACTGCAAGCACGATTCATCTGAGAAGGAAGAGTGATATGGCTCCGGCGGTAGGGATCGAACCTACGACCAATTGATTAACAGTCAACTGCTCTACCGCTGAGCTACGCCGGAACGGTGCGCGTGGTATAGAATCTCGAACACAACTCGTCCAGAGGAAAATCGCTCCGGTCCGCAGGTTTTTTCACCACCGGCAATGGAAGGCAAATTCTCAAGAAAACGCAGAGACTTAACAGCCATATATCACAAACATTTCGCGCCAATCGAGAAGCGAGAGCAGGGGACTCAGGCACACATATGCACGGACAGAGAGCTTTCGGCTTCGCCCCATATTTCGGCCAAAAGCTGCGGGTCGACCACGTCGGCGGCTTCTCCCGTTTCAATCTGAAGCATCATTTCGCGAAAGCGGGTCAGTCACAACACCGCAGCCGAGCCCGCGAGGCGGTGCGCCTCCCGCCGCAAGGCGCTGGTCAATTCGCCACTTGCGGCCAGATCCGCGCGCAGGCGTTCCACATCCTGACAAAACGTCTCCAGAAAACCACGCGCGCGCTCCGGCCCCAAGGCCTCGAAGAACTGGACTATGTTCTCGTTTGAGGCCCTGTCGGCAAGAACCGGTGTCTTTCCTGCCCTGCGGGCTATCAGATCTGCCAACTCACGCTTGCTGATGGGCTTGGTGATCACCTCGGCAAACCCCGCCTCCAGAATACGCGCGTGATCCTCGGGCGCGGCATGGGCTGTCAGGGCAACGATGTCCGTCCCCTCCGCAAGCTTGCGGTCCCGAATGCGGCGGATGGCTTCGATGCCGTCGACTTCGGGCATGCTGATGTCCATCAGGATCAAATCGAAACTGCCCTGCTCTGCGGCGTTGACAGCCTCTAGCCCGCCTGCTGCGGTCGTGACATCCTGGCCCTGCTGGATGAGCATCTGTTCAAGCAGCAAGCGATTGATATCATTATCTTCCACGATCAGAATTGCGCTGGTTCCGTTTTCTTCTCTGGAGCCGGATTCTGCCTTGTCCACCGGCGCAGTGGCCACCGGCAAGGGAATGGACATGATGAAAAGGCTGCCCTCCCCGACCTCGCTTTCGCAAGTGATTTCTCCGTCCATGGCCTGCACGATCCGGCGGGTGATGGCCAGACCAAGCCCGGTCCCCTCATTGCCGCGCCGATAGCTTGCATCCAGCATCGTGAAGTCTTCGAAGATGCGCTGTTGGTCTTCCTCAGGGATACCGGGGCCGCTGTCGGCGACCTGAAACGAAACCTCATCTGTCTCACCAATGCGCTGAATATCAACCGAAACCGCGCCTTCCCTGGTAAACTTGAGACCATTGGCGATGAGATTGAGCAGCGCCTGCTGAATGGCGCGGGGGCGGCCCGCGACAACCGAAGAGGACCCCAGACTACAGTGCAGCGTCAGATCAATGCCCCGGCTGATCGCATCGGCCTGCTGGCTTTCAAGCAGCCCCTCGGCAAGGTCCTGCAGATCAAAGATACGAATCTTCTCGGGATCCACACCTGCCTCAAGACGTGACAATTGCAGCACGTCGTTGACATGATGCAGCAGCAATTCGCCAGAGACGCGCATGGCTTGCAGATAGCGGGCCTGTTCCTGGCTTGGGCTCGTGTCCTCCAACAGGTCGATCGCCCCCAGAACACCGGTCAAAGGGGTCCGCATTTCATGGCTCATGACGGTCAAGAGGTTGGCCTTGGCCCGCTCGCCTGCCAGGGCGTCATCGCGCGCGGTGCGCAGTTCTTCTTCGGCAACCATACGATCGGAGATATCCCTCAGGAAACTGACAAAGACCGTATCCTGACCGGTCTGACTGAGCGAGAGCGACAGTTCGACCGGGAAGATCTCACCCGATTTGCGTTGCCCCTCCAGCCGGACCCGCCCGGCGCCGATGACCCGTGTTTCCCCGCTCTTGAGAAACCGCGTCATGCCGCGGGCATGCGCCTCTCTCAGATGGGGCGGAATGATCAGGTCCTGCATTTTTTTGCCGATGGCTTCGGCACTGGAATAGCCAAAGATCGTTTCGGCCGCACCGTTAAAAGCCAGGATGCGCCCGTCCTGGTCCACCATGAGAATGGCATCCAGAGAGGAAGAAATCATCGCCGCCATCCGTGAGGCGGCGCGGCTGCGTTCTGCGGCCAGCATACGGCCACGTCTGTACATGCGAGCAAGCATCAATGCGGTGACCGCCAGCGCCGCAAACAGACCCAGCACCACCAAGGCAAGCTGAGACAGTATACTGAACAATTTCAGGCGCTTGGCTTCGGTCCCTTCGACCTGGATGACCACGCCGAAAAGCGCGAGTTCGCGCACTTCTTCGCCATTCTTGATGAGTTCGTCCAGCACAAGCGAGCGGTTTTGGAGCAACTCCTCGTCGCTGACATCGATCAACTCTGCCAGCCGGTCCAGCCGCGCGCTCAATTCCCCGAGAAGACGATCACCGGCTTCGCTTTCGCGCAGATCCTCGAACAGCGGGCTTTCAAGAAAGGTGGCGATCCGGCTGTAGTAGATATCGAATCTGCGCCGCACAATCGGCAGGTCGCCCGGCTCCCGCACCGCATGGACCGCCGCATCCAGTTTCAGATGCTCTACCTCGGCCTGCGACATCACCCATTGCATGTTGTCCGTAGCCGCAGTGGACAGCCCTTCAAGACGCAAGAGCACCTGGTAGCCCAGGCGCACAGACTGAACAGCCAAAAGCGGCAGCACCACCAGTGCCGCCGCCAGGACCCAACGCGATGCCAGTGGAAATCGCCAGTCCGTCTCTTGTGTCACAACGCCTCCACCCTACTGTTCGACGTCGATCCGCTCCAACTGCCAGATGCTTCTGGAATAGACCGCCTCGGTCTTATACGCCGGATTGCTGTCGTAAGGGTAAACAAGCCACAATGGTCCCTTTTCCCGCACCGACATTTCCTGGCCGTTGCGCAAATAGGCTATAATCGGGCCACCCTCGATCGCATCGGCAAGCGGCACTTCCACCATGTAGTCATTGATCGCACGCGCCTCGAGCACCCCGTCTTTCAGGCCAAGATGCTCTGCCAGCGTCTGCAGCGAAACCCCGGTGAAGGTTTGCACACCAGAGGTCCAGATCGTCTCGGTTTCAAAAGAAGTCTCCCCGAGCGCGGCCAGATCGGTACGCGTGAAGGTCACCGTGCGGGCCTCATCCCCGTTGATCTTTACCGTTAGCAGAACCGGCCCGTCCGATGCGGCCTGCGCCACCGGCGCGGCGCCCGGCCAGATCAAGAAAGCAAGCGCACATACGAGACTAATCCAGCGGACCATATTTTACTCCTTATTGTTCAACACATATTCCTTTGCGCCGCATCATGTCAGAGACAGCTCTATATGACACTAACGCCTGCGGATATTTTCCTATTCTTTCGGATAGGCGGTAAGTCGAAAGGCGCGCGAACAAGAGCTGTGCCCGAACCGGCCTGTGGTGACGACGCCTTCGATCCGGCCCGAGACATCACATGAAGTTTTTCATCCTCCGGGAGCTGCTCTGAGGAGTTCAGCTCCTGATCCCATGTGCAATGGTCTGGAGTGTTGATATTTGTGAAACCCTTCTAGTTTAGTATGACAGCTCATCGTCTTGTTCAGACACGGGAAGTGCATGCGTATTCTTTTGGCAGACGACCATGATATGGTCCGGGAAACGATATCGGCCTATCTTCGAAATGAAGGAGGGGCCGAGGTCTCTCTTGCGACGGATCTGTCCGGCGCTTTGGACCTGATCGCCTCGGAGGGGCCGTTTGATCTTGTGCTTCTGGACTACCAGATGCCGGGCATGATGGGCCTTGACGGCCTTTCAAAGGCGCTGGAGGCGAATGGCGGCAAGGGCGTTGGAATCCTCTCGGGCAGTGCGCCGGCCAACACCGCCAAGGCGGCGCTGGATGCCGGTGCCATCGGCTTCATTCCCAAAACCATGGGCGCCCAGTCCCTTCTGAACGCGGTGCGTTTCATGAGCGCAGGTGAAGTCTATGCTCCTGTGGAATTGATGCGCGCTGAAAACGCTGCACCGACCCATCCGCTGGCCGAACGGCTCAGCCCGCGGGAGCTGCAGGTGCTGGACGGCCTGTGCCGCGGCCAGTCCAACAAGGAAATCGCGCGGGAGCTGGACCTGCAGGAGGTCACCATCAAGCTGCATGTGCGGACGCTGTGCAAGAAACTGGACGCCAAGAACCGCACCCAGGCCGCCCTGACCGCAAAAGAGGCCGGCCTGTTCTAGCCCACTGCCCCTGCCTTTTTGTCGGCCGACGTCCGCTCTGGCTTTCTCTGTGCCCGCACTCTGATAGACGGACACTGACCCACTCCATTCACGCGAGCACCCCGCAAAGCGACCTTCTGTGGCCCTGCGGGGTTCGCCCTGCCGTTGAGCTGTCTGGCTGGGGAGGCCGGGAAAGACGCGCTCAGGCAGAATATCCAAAGGTCAGGGCGCAAGCGCCGCACCTGAAGCGCAGCGTCAGGCCGCCAGGCTGTCCACCACGATGTGGCCAGCAGGATTCATAGGCGTGCGCCATGCTTCGACACTCGCACGGGTCTCTGCTGCGCTGCTTTCCAAAGGCCCATCCGGAGAGATCGCCACGACGGTCTGCATCCGCGACAGGACTGCGGTTTCGAAACTTTCTGCCTTCACACGGCCATAGGCTTCGGGCGCCAGGCGCAGGAAACCGGCGCCCTGCTGCATGCCCTCAACGGCTCGCTTGGTGGCTTGCAGCAGGCGCGGCGCATGGCGTTTGAACGCCGACAGAAGGCTGCCGGCCCGCACAAGATACACCCCCGCACTTTCAAAGCACTGAGGGTCATCCGGGTGGTCGGCAGCGGTCGCGGAAAACAGCGCCTGTACCGGCTGCCCGCCACGCACCCGAGACAGGGCGCGCACATGACCGTAGGAACCGACGCCCTCACCAGTCAACAGCACCAGATTCCCGCCAAAGGCAATCTGCATGGCGTTTTCGATCGCACGGCGGAAGACCTCGTTCCTCACATCTGCGTGCTCCGCCGGCAGAATCAGCAAAAGGGCCTCGGGGTCATGTTGAAAGCGCAGTGCAATGGCTGCCATTAGTGCCGCCGGCTTGCTTTGGCAGGGTTCCACAAGTACCTCGCCCGTGGCACCTACGGCCTCCATCTGCTGCACTGCCACAAACCGTTGCGCCGCGCAGGCAACCACGGTGGGAGCAGCGAACATGGGGTGATCCAGACCGTGCAGGACCGACTGGAACGGGCTCGCGCCCGGTCCCTCTGCGCAGAAATGCGCCGGGATCATGGCACCTTCTGCCATCTCGGTTCCGTTCTTCAGACCTGCGAGTACCACCGGATAAATCATGTGCTGTCCCTTCGGAGTGACGCTGACAACCGGCTTACCCGAGTGGGACCGCACGGGTCTCCTATCCATGGGGCGGCTTGCCGCGTCCAAAAGGATAGGTACGCTCTCCCATCATGATTTTGTCAGGGCAAAACGGTAACACCAGCCCCCCCCACAACGCTCAGCCGAGCCTTGCAGGCAGCGCCGCATATCCACGAAACCGGATACGCCCCCCCGGCACCCGCCCTGGCATCAGCTGGTAGTTCGGATAGCGGTTCAGGAAGCGCTCCAACGCGATCTTCCCCTCCAACCGGGCCAAGGTCAGCCCGACGCAGACATGGGGGCCACCGGCAAAAGCGAGATGACGGTTGGGCTTGCGCACTATGTCGAAGGTGGCTGGATCGTCAAAGACCTCCGGGTCGCGGTTGGCCGCGCCGATGACCAGATGAAGGTTGGTTCCGCGCGGGATGGTCATCCCGCCGATCTCGACCATGCGCGTGGTTTCCCGGTTGCCAAGCTGATTGGGGGAGCGGACGCGCAGGATCTCTTCGACCGTCGGTTTCATCAGATCGGAGTCTGCCTTGAGCCGTGCCAACTGCCCGGGATGATCATGGAGCAAGGCCAGGCCGTTGCCGATCAGGTTGGTGGTGGTTTCATGGCCCGCATTCAGAATGAAGATACAGTTCTGAATGAGTTCGATCTCGCTGAGCTGCGCATCGGCCCCCTCTCCCCGAATGAGCCGGGTCAGAACATCCGTTTCAGGATCGCCAGGGGTGGCCCGGCGACGGGCGATGAGATCGGTCAGATAGATCTTGAACTCTTCAACCGCGCGATGCCCACGCTCCAGTTGCGCTGCGCTCAGCGACGGCTCCAGCGCACCAAGAATCGCCAGCGACCAGTCCCGCAGGGGGCCGCGTTCCTCCATCGGGACATCCAGCAGGTTGCCGATGATCTGGATCGGAATGGTGGAGGCAAAATCCTCGATCAGATCCACCTCTTCGCGGCCCTCCATCGCGTCCAGCAGATGATCCACCGTCTCGACCAGCCCCGGCTCCATCCGGGCAATGGCGCGGGGTGTCAGCGCCGAAGTCATGATCTTGCGCACGCGGGTATGAAGTGGCGGATCCGAAAACACCAAGGACGTCGTGTGATGTTCAAAGAGGGGCGAGCCTTCTCCAAACTTGGGACCGAAGGCGGCCTTTTTATCCGAAGAAAACGACGTCGTGTCGCGGTAGACACGGTCAAGGTCCTCGTGGCGGCACAAAAGCACCGATCCGTCAGGCTGTTTCAGCACCGGCGCATGGGCAAGAAGCGCATCATAGAATGGAAAGGGGTCCTCGACGAAACCCTCAGGCGGATTGGCCAGGTCAAAGGCGCGGATGTCTTCGGCGGTTGGGTGTTTGGTCACGTAGGCTCCTCCCAGAACGTGCCGCAAGGTCATCCGCCCTTTTGCGACTGTCAATCGCTGCCCGAGAAAAATCCGTAGCGAAACCCGCGTGACAGGGACATGCAGGCAGCATATGTTCGCCTTATGTCCACGCCCGTCTCATCGATCCGCAATCTTGGCCCCGCCTCGGAAGCGGCCTTTGCCCGCGCTGGCATCCATTCTGCCGAAGAGCTGAGGGAGCTGGGCGCGGATGCGGCCTATGCGCGGCTGCTTCAGTCGGGCAGCCGCCCGCACTTCATAGGCTACTATGTGCTCGTCATGGGCCTTCAGGGGCGCCCCTGGAACGACTGCAAGGGCGATGAGAAAAAGGCGCTGCGCAAGCGGTTCGACCAGATCAAGGCCGAGAACGTGACTGCCGCCACCCAGACGGCTGGACTGTCGCGTCTGGAACGCGAACTGGACGCGATCGGTGTCATTCCACGGCGGGGATAGCAAATCACCCCAAGCAACGAAAAAGGCCGCGCAGGTCACCCTGCACGGCCCCGATTTCTGATCAAAACAGGCTCGACTTAGCCGACCAGTTCCAGACCGGAGAAGAAGTAGGCGATTTCAACCGCTGCGGTTTCCGGTGCGTCGGAGCCGTGGACGGAGTTTTCACCAACCGATTCCGCGAATTCGGCGCGGATGGTGCCGGGGGCCGCGTCTGCGGGGTTGGTTGCGCCCATGATTTCGCGGTTTTTCGCGATGGCGTTTTCACCTTCCAGAACCTGCGCAACGATCGGCGCGGAGGACATGAATTCACACAGTTCGTCATAGAAGGGACGCTCGGCGTGCACTTCGTAGAACTTGCCTGCCTGTTCCTTGGTCAGGTGAATCCGCTTCTGCGCAACGATGCGCAGGCCAGCTTCTTCGAACTTGGCGTTGATCGCGCCGGTCAGGTTGCGGCGGGTTGCATCGGGCTTGATGATCGAAAAGGTGCGTTCCAGAGCCATCGGGCGTTCTCCATTTCAAAGTGCAGGCACGGGGCAAATCCCGCGCCGAGTATCTGGCGCGCCGCCTACCATGCCTGCGCGCGCTTGGGAAGGGCCGAGTTGCCCTTGGCCGGGCAATTCTGGGCCATAGGCACGCGATGCCCGTCAGACCGTGTCCGGCAGCGGCTCGCGCAGATCCACCCAGCGCACATACAGCGCCGAAATCAGCGCCAGAATGCTGGAGCACAGGATGATACCCATAACGGTAAAGGGTGCCAGATCCGGCTCGACCAGGGCACCGGTAAGGGAGGTGATCACCGCGCCAAGCGCCACCGACAAGGCCCCCGACAGGCCCGAGGCACTGCCCGCCAGATGAGGGCGCACCGACATCAGGCCCGCGCTGGCATTGGCGATGGTCAGCCCGTTGCCGAACCCCACAAGGATTGCAGCTCCAAAGAAGACCGGAACGGAGCCCTGCCCCACGGCAAAAAGGAACAGACCGCCAAGCGGGCCGAGGGTTGCGCTGATACGCCCCAGGATGATCAGGGTCAAAAGCGGCACCCGCCCCGCCACGCGCCCGGTGATGAAATTCCCGACCATGAAACCGCTGGTTATGATCCCGATCCCAAGTCCCACCATGGCGGGGCTCAGGTCAAACCACGCAGCGGCAACCAGGGGCGCGCCTGTGATGAAGGCAAAGAACCCGCCAATCGAGAAAGCAACACACAGGCTGTAGCCCCAGAACCGGCGCGAGGTCAAAAGCTCAGGATAGGTGCGCATCTGTGCCCCGAAGGTGGCCGAACGGTTGGTGTTTGTTTCCCCCCAGTCGCCCCAGGCCAGTGCCAGCATGCCAAGACCAAGAACAGTATATAGGACAAAGCCCGCTCGCCAGCCAAAGGCCATCTCCAGAAAGCCTCCCAGCATCGGCCCCAGCATCGGCGCCAGCGCCATCGCCATCGAGACATAGCCCAGCTTGCTGGCGGCCTCTTCGGCGCTGTGCATGTCGCGGATCGCCGCGCGCGAAATCACCTGCCCCGCCACCACCGCGCCCTGCAGCAGGCGAAAGCCCAGAAAGACCCAGATCGACTCTGCCAAGGCGCAGCCGATGGAGGCGAGCGCAAACACCATGATCGACCACAGCATGACCGGGCGCCGTCCGAACCGGTCCGACAAGGGCCCCATCACCAGTTGCAACACGGCCGAGATCGCCAGATACCCCGCAATCGACAGGTTCACGAGGCCATAGTCGGCCTGAAAATCCTCTCCGATCCGGGCCAGCGACGGCAGGAACATGTTGAGCGACAGCACCGACAGGGCGGTGCCAAAGATCAGCGTGACGATATGTGGGGCGGTTTGCGCAGGACGCATGGCAGGATCACCAGATGCTAGGTATCAATGTGATCCAGCTAGCACGCACCCAAGGGCAGGACCAGTGCGACACCACGTGCAATCGCGCTGGTTTGCACCAATCGCCTCTGTTATGAGCGCGGCTATGTTACGCATTCAGGATATCACCTATTCGGTTGAAGGCCGCCCCCTGTTCGACGGGGCCAGCGCCACCATTCCCACGGGCCACAAAGTGGGTCTTGTGGGACGCAACGGCACAGGCAAGACCACGCTCTTTCGCCTCATCAAGGGGGAGTTGTCGCTTGAGGGGGGAAGCATCACCCTGCCCTCCAAAGCGCGGATCGGCGGGATCGCGCAGGAGGCGCCTGCCTCGGACGTGTCGCTGATTAACACCGTGCTGGCAGCGGATACCGAGCGGGCGGCCCTGATGGCCGAAGCCGAAACCGCGACGGACCCCTCACGTATTGCCGAGGTTCAGACCCGCCTTGCCGATATTGACGCATGGTCCGCAGAGGCGCGTGCTGCCTCGATCCTGAAGGGGCTTGGCTTTGATGAAGAGGCGCAACAGCGTCCCTGCGCCGATTTCTCGGGCGGCTGGCGGATGCGGGTGGCTCTGGCGGCAGTGCTCTTCTCGCAGCCCGATCTTTTGCTGCTGGATGAGCCGACCAACTATCTGGACCTTGAAGGCGCGCTTTGGCTTGAGGCCTATCTGGTGAAATACCCCCATACGGTGATCATCATCAGCCACGACCGCGAACTGCTGAACCGGTCTGTCGGCGGCATCCTGCATCTGGAGGATCGCGGGCTGATCTACTATGGCGGCAACTACGACCAGTTCGCCCGCCAGCGCGCCGCCAACCGCGCCAATCAGGCTGCGGCGGCCAAGAAACAAGAAACGCAGCGCGCGCACCTGCAGGCGTTTGTGGACCGGTTCAAGGCCAAGGCCAGCAAGGCCAAACAGGCGCAAAGCCGCGTCAAGATGCTGGAAAAGATGGAGACCATCCGCGCGCCCGAAGATGCGGCCCGCACGGTTTTCACCTTTCCCGAACCCGAAGAACTGTCGCCTCCGATCATCGCGATGGAGGGCGGATCGGTCGGCTATGGCGACACGGTGATCCTGTCGCAGCTCAATCTGCGCATTGATCAGGATGACCGCATCGCCCTGCTGGGCAAGAACGGCGAAGGCAAGTCGACCCTGTCCAAACTGCTGTCGGACCGGCTGAAACCGATGTCGGGCAAGATCACCCGCTCCGGCAAGCTGCGCATCGGGTTCTTTGCCCAGCACCAGGTGGACGAGCTTTACATCGACGAAACCCCGCTCCAGCACCTGCAGCGCGAGCGCCCCGAGGAAGGCCAGGCCAGACTGCGAGCGCGGCTTGCGGGCTTTGGCCTTGGCGCGGCTCAGGCCGACACAGAGGTGGCGCGCCTGTCGGGCGGGCAGAAGGCGCGGCTGTCGCTCTTGCTGGCAACGCTGGACGCGCCACACCTTCTGATCCTTGACGAGCCGACCAACCACCTCGACATTGAAAGCCGCGAAGCCCTCGTTGAGGCACTGACAGCCTACACGGGCGCAGTGATCCTTGTGAGCCACGACATGCACCTTCTGAGCCTCGTGGCAGATCGGCTCTGGCTGGTCTCCAAAGGAACCGTAGCGCCATATGAAGGGGATCTTGCCTCCTACCGGGCGCTTCTGCTCGAAAAAGACAAACCGGCGCCCAAAGCCACCGCGCCGAAGCCACAGCCCAAACGCCCCTCGCGCGATGCCATGCTTGCCCTGCGCTCAGAGGCGCGCAAAGCCGAGGACCGCGTCACCAAGCTGACCGCGATGAAGGACAAGCTTGACATCAAGCTGGCCGACCCGGAACTCTACGAGGCAGAGAAAAAGGACGAGGCCCGCGTCTGGCAGGCCAAACACGCCGAAGTGATCGAGGCGCTGGAGCGCGCCGAAACCCTGTGGATGCGCGCCCTTGAGAAACTGGAAAAGGCCGAGGCCCTATGATCGACACGGCCTTTCTGATCACCTCCTTTGTCACGCTCTTCGTGATCATCGACCCCATCGGCCTGACACCGATCTTTCTGGCGCTGACCCAAGGGATGACCCCGCGCGAGCGGCGCGGCGTTGCGATCCGCGCCTCCCTTACGGCGACCTTCATTCTCGCGCTCTTCACCCTGTTCGGCGAAGCGGTTCTGGCCTTTGTCGGCATTTCCATGCCAGCCTTTCGCGTGGCAGGCGGCATCCTGTTGTTCCTGACCGCGCTCGACATGCTGTTCGAGCGGCGCACCAAGCGGCGCGAGCATCAGGGAGAGGAAGCCACCGAAGTTGAGGATCCGTCGGTCTTTCCCATTTCCATCCCGCTGATCGCAGGACCGGGCTCGATCGCAACGGTGATCCTGCTGGCAGGTCAGAAACCGGGCATCGAGGGCTTTGCCCTGGTGATGAGCATCGTCCTCGCCGTGCTGGCCCTGATGCTGGTGATGTTCATGGTCTCCGGCGTTCTGGAGCGGCTTTTGGGCAAGACCGGCATCAACGTGGTAACACGGCTTCTCGGTATGCTGCTGGCGGCGCTGTCGGTGCAGTTCGTGCTCGACGGCCTGCGCGCCTTTGGTTTCGCCGGCGGTTAGAGCTTGAGGGCTAGGAACCCGGCGCAGGCTTCCTACATCAAGGGTCAGGAGGTGTGCGCATGAGCGATATGGATTATGGTCGGGTGATCTATCTGGTGCTGCTGCTGCTGGCGGTGGGCTCCTGGGTCTTCGTGCAGAACCGGCAGTCGCTGGGCAAGACGGTGCAGTCGCTGGCGATCTGGGCCTTCATCTTTCTCGGTGTGATTGCCGCCTACGGGCTTTGGGGCGACATCCGCCAGACCGTCATGCCCCAGCAAAGCGTGATGACGGATCAGGGCCGCGTCGAAGTCCCCCTGGCCAAGGATGGACATTACTACCTTACGCTTTCGGTAAACGGTACGCCGGTGAATTTCCTCGTGGATACCGGCGCCAGTCAGGTCGTTCTGAGCCGCTCTGATGCCGAACGCGCCGGGATCGATACCGAAAACCTCGCCTATCTGGGGCGCGCGCAGACCGCCAACGGCGAGGTGCGCACCGCCTCGACCTGGGTGGAGGAAATGTCGCTTGGTGGCATCACCGACGAAGGTGTTCGCGTGTGGGTCAACAGTGGCGATATGGACAAATCGCTGTTGGGCATGGGCTACCTGCAGCGCTGGTCGCGCATCGAGATCCAGAACCGCGCCCTTGTGCTGACGCGATAGGCCGCCCTCATTCAGGGCTTCACTTGCTGAGGCGGGCTTTGGGATACCCGGCCGCCTTTACCGCGGTCAGTGCGGCTTTGCCACTGTCGTCGCCGGAAAACGGCCCTGCAAGTACCACCTTGTAGCTTTGCCCCTTGCGCGTGACGGTACCAAGACGCACCGGCAGGCCCGTGCGCTGCGCCAGGGCCTGCGCCGCAACACGCGCGGCTTCGGCATCCTCAAAGGTCGCCGCACGAACATAGCGGCGCGGCGCTCCATTCCCGGCACTCTCGGCCTTCGGATCCGACCGGGTCGACAGGCGCAGCAGCAAGGGTTCACGGGCCTCGGCTGCGCTCACCGCCTCGGCCCCGCCCAGACGCACGGTCTGGCGGTCCACCGGTTTGCGGATCAGTGTGCGCGGCACGGTATTGGTCCAGATTTCGGCCATCCGGGCATCGCCCTCGGGGGTGCCACGCGCCCGCATGGTATTCATGCGGTCATCCTCACGCTCGACCCGAATGTAGCCGGGAGGCACGGTGGAGCTGTGGCGAATGACCGAAGGCGCAACGGTGCGCTCGGCACGGTGCGGATTGAGCCGATCGTCGCCCCAAACGGGGCGATAGCCCTCTGGGACAGAAATATCGCTGCTGGCGCGCCGCGCCTGATAAACATGGGTTGGCACAACCCGCGTATTTGGCGCCAGTATCAGGGATGAGTTCCGGTCACCGCGCCCATAGGTAATGGGTGACTCGGCTTGCGGACCGCAGCGCACGCCCGGCCCGGTGTTGATGTATTGCCGGCTGAGGTCAGATACTCCGGCGCAACCAGAAGCCGCCGGAGCCGTCTGTTCGGGCACAGGTGCAGGCGTCGGCGCGACAGGAACAGGCTTGACCACCTTCCGCGGTGCAGCCGTGCTGACGCGGGCGGGGTTGGCGCTGGTTGTATTTGCCGTGCGGCGCGGCTTGGCTGTGGTCACGACCGTCGGAGCAGCAGCCGGAGCGGCTGGTGCAGCCGAGGGACGGCTCGCGGTGACAGCGGGCTGGGTCGTCGTGCGTTTGGCAGGGGTGGCATCACCCGCTGCGTCCGGGCGCTGCGCCTCGGGCAACGTGATCATCTCGAATGCAGGGCTGCTCTGGCTGGCGGTCCTGGCCGCCCCTTCAACCGTGGTCGGCTTGTAGCCGCACAGCTGTTTGCGGCTGCGCGTCACCCGTGGCACCCAGTTCACATTGCCGTCGATCCCGGCGCGGATATAGATACATCCGCGGCTGTCCACATACTGTTTCCCCTTGTAGGAAGCAGGGGGCACTTCGGCGGGAGGACTGGACGCGCGCAGGGTTTGAGCCTCGGCTCCCTGAGATCCGCCCTGCATACCGATGGTGCCTGCAATGATGGCGAGCGCGACAATTCTTGTTATTCTCATGACTGAGCCCCACAACATATGGGCGCACGATGCCTGAAAATGAATTTTGAGTAAACCCGGCGCAGGGACAATCTGACCCGGAGAATGGAAATTGTTGCCGCGCCACAGCATCAGTGGCGCGGGCATTGCGCCCGAAGGGTCCGGGCGCCAACTGCGGTGCTTACTTGGTTCCGAACATGCGGTCGCCCGCATCGCCCAGACCGGGCATGATGTAGCCCTTCTCGTTCAACTCGCGATCAAGCGACGCGGTGACGATCGGAACATCCGGATGTGCCTCTTTCATGCGCGCAACACCCTCGGGGGCGGCCAGAAGACACAGGAAGCGGATGTTGTTTGCGCCCGCCTCTTTCAGCAGATCAATCGCAGCCGCCGAAGAGTTGCCGGTCGCCAGCATCGGGTCGACCGCGATCACCAGACGGTCCTTCAGCCCTTCGGGCGCCTTGAAGTAGTAT
Source organism: Phycobacter sedimenti (assembly GCF_038148855.1). NCBI lineage: Bacteria > Pseudomonadati > Pseudomonadota > Alphaproteobacteria > Rhodobacterales > Roseobacteraceae > Phycobacter > Phycobacter sedimenti. The sequence goes on from NZ_JBBVGR010000001.1 coordinate 399,585, forward strand.
TGCACCGGCTGCAGGGTCTCTTCATCGCGGTAAAGACCGACAAAGCCGACGCGGGCCGAGGGGATCAGTTCCAGAACGCCATCCAGCATCCCGTTCCCTGCCCGCAGGATCGACACCAGCGCCAATTTCTTGCCTGCCAGGATCGGCGCTTCCATCTCTTCCATCGGCGTGTCGATGGTGGTGGTGGTCAGGGGCATTTCGCGGGTGATCTCATAGGCCAGCAGCTGAGTGATCTCGCGCAGAAGGCGGCGAAAGCCCGCCGTGGAGGTACCCTTGTCCCGCATCAGGGTCAGCTTGTGCTGCACAAGCGGGTGGTCGACAACGGTCAGATGTTCGGACATGACGGCATTCTCCTGCAGAAATCGTTGCCCTCTCTTATGCGCCCTTGCCCCGGACAGGCAAGCCGGAAGGGCAGAGCAATCATAGAAAGCTGCGACCGGGCCCTTCAGCCCGCACACCAAGGTGCACAGCTATGGACACCCCAACATCCGCAAAGGCGCGGGCACCAATAGCCCCTGCCCGTCCCCTACCAGCGACCAGAACCGGCACCTGCTCGCGGGTATGATCGGTGCCGGGCCAGGACGGGTCATTGCCGTGATCGGCGGTCAGCACCAGGATGTCGCCGTCCCGCAGACGCAGCAGCAGCTTGCCGATCTCGGCGTCGAACCATTCGAGCGCACGGGCGTACCCCGAGATATCGCGCCGGTGCCCGTACAGGCTGTCGAACTCGACGAAGTTGGCAAAGGTCAGGCTGCCCTCCTCTGCCGTCTCGATGGCCTTGGCCAAGTGCCCCATCAGATCCGCGTCGCTGCCCTTTTTCAGGGTGTCGATGCCGCTCATGGTGAAGATATCACCGATCTTGCCGATGGCATGAACCTTGCGCCCGGCCTCCTGAACCCAGTTGGTCAGCAGCTTTGCCGGAGGCGTGATCGCAAAGTCCCGCCGGTTGGTGGTGCGGGTAAAGCCTGTCCCGGGCGTGCCGACAAAGGGGCGCGCGATCACCCGGCCCACCTTCATTGCGTGAAGACGTGGCGCCACCGCGCGGCAGAGGTCCAGCAGGCGCTCAAGCCCGAATGTCTCTTCATGGGCGGCGATCTGAAAGACGCTGTCTGCCGACGTGTAACAGATCGGCGCGCCGGTTTTCATGTGCTCGGCCCCGTGGCGGGCGATGATCTCGGTCCCCGAGGCATGGCAATTGCCGAGGATGCCCGGCGCGTCAGCGGCCTCGGCCACAAAGGCGCTGAGGTCTGCCGGAAAGGCAGGGTCGGTGTCGGGGAAAAAATGCCAGTTCCAGGGCACCGGCAGGCCCGCCAGCTCCCAATGGCCCGAGGGCGTGTCCTTGCCGGGGCTGACCTCCGCCGCGCAGCCCCAAAGACCTTCGGGCGCGGCATCAAACCCCGGACACGGCACGGATGAGGCCAGCCGCATGGCAGCCCCCAGCCCCAGACGATCCAGATTTGGCAGGTTCAGCGGACCGCTGCGCCCCTCTTCGGCGCGCCCTTCGGCGCAGGCTGCAGCGATATGAGCGAGCGTATTGGCACCGATATCGGGCAGATCGCCGTTGAAGAAACGGTGCGCATCCGGGGCGCCGCCAATGCCAACGGAATCCATCACCACAAGAAAGGCGCGGGCCATCAGATGATCCTTTCTTGTATGAGCCGTGGAACTTCGGGCGGCTTGGGCGCAATGGTGAACGCCTTCAAGACCTCCGTTGCGGCACGCTCGGCCGCATCCTCCCTTGACGCATGAATGCGTGCCAGCGGTGCGCCGCGCGCGACCTTGGTGCCGAGCGGCAAGATATCAGACAGGCCGACCGCAGGATCCACCAGATCGCTTTCCACCATGCGCCCGCCGCCAAGACGCACCACGGAGAGGCCCAGCGCCTCACCATTCATAGCACTGACATATCCATCTTCGGGCGCTGTGACCTCGCGGATCACGCTGGCCTCGGGCAGGACACGCCGCCAATCAGTTGCAAAATCGCGCGGCCCGCCCATGGCGGCCACCATGGCCTCAAACCGGCGCGCGGCGCGGCCATCGGACAGGACCGCGAACAGCGTCTCGGACGCGGCCTCCCGGGTCTCTGCAAGCCCGGCCTGAACCAACAGAACCGCGCCAAGGGCCACGGTGATCTCGGCAAGCGGGCCAGAGGCCTCACCTGTGAGGACCCGCATGACCTCGGCCACCTCCAGCGCATTGCCAAGCGCGGGGGCCAGCGGCTGGTTCATATCGGTAATCAGCGCCGAGGTCGGGCAGCCCGCCGCATTGGCAGTATCGACCAGAGACTGCGCAAGGGCGCGGGCGTCCTCGATGGATTTCATGAAGGCGCCAGAACCAACCTTCACGTCCAGCACCAGCGCATCGGGGCTGGCGGCGAGTTTTTTGGACAGGATCGAGGCGGTGATCAGATCGAGGCTTTCGACCGTCGCTGTCACATCGCGGATCGCGTAAAGGCGCTTGTCCGCCGGGGCGATCTGCGCGGTGGCCCCGACGATGGCGCAGCCCACATCGCGCATCAATTCGTGCAGGCGGTCCTCAGTGACATTGACTGACAGGCCCGGAATGGCCTCCATCTTGTCGAGCGTGCCGCCCGTGTGCCCCAGCCCCCGTCCCGAAATCATCGGCACATAGGCGCCGCATTCTGCCAGCGCGGGCGCCAGCAACAGCGAGACGCAATCCCCCACGCCGCCGGTGGAATGCTTGTCCAGCACCGGCCCGTCCAGATCCCATGCCAGCACATCGCCGCTGTCGCGCATCGCCAGGGTCAGCGCGCGCCGCCCTTCGGTGCTAAGGCCCCGAAGGCAAACCGCCATGGCAAAGGCCCCGGCCTGCGCATCGCTGACCGCACCATTGGCCAGCCCTTCGGCGAACCAGCTGAGGTCGGCGTCACTGGGCGTCTCTCCCCGGCGCAGGGCAGCGTTGATCGCGCGGGCATCCATGGCCGGTTACTGTCCGTCCATATGGCAGGTCTGAAATGCACCGGGCAGCAGGTCGGCAATGGTGCTTTGCCGCTCCGTCCCTTGCATGGTGCCCATTGTGACAGGCACATCCCCTGCCCCGAATTCCGCCAGTTTCTGGCGACAGCCCCCACAGGGGGGAACCGGATCGGGGCAATCGGCGATCACATAGACCTCGGTCAGTTCTTTCTCGCCCGCGGCGACCATGGCAGCAATTGCTCCTGCCTCGGCGCAGGTGCCCTCCGGGTAGGCTGCGTTTTCAACGTTGCAGCCCACATAGACCGTGCCAGAGGCAGCCCGGATGGCGGCCCCCACCTTGAAGTTGGAATAGGGCGCATGGGCGTTTTCACGAACGGCGGTGGCGGCGTCTTTCAGGCTCATGATGTCTCCAGGCTTGTGGTGAAGCTCCCCGGCAGGCTGACCTCCAGAAGCTCCAGATCTTCCGAGGCATCGCTGAGGCGGGTTTTCATGGCGGGCGGTAACACAAAGGCATCGCCGGTTTCCAGTGGATACGGCTCGCGCCCCTCCCCGTGCAGCGTGACACTGCCGGACATGACAAAGGTGAACAGTATATCTGTGTCATGGCTCGCCCATGGGCTGTTTCCGGCACCCTCCCCATTGCCAGGGCGCACCACCTGAACCGAGGCAACACCCTTGGTGTTTTCATTGATCGTGGTGTCGCGGCAGATGAAGCCCGGCAGACGGAAGGGCACCCAGTCGGCGCCCGCGGCCTGATTATAGACGAACCGCTGCCCCTGCCATTCGCGGTCGGGGCGGTAGTGGGGCGTCGGCAGGGTCATATCATGGTCGATCTCGGTCACATGTTCCGCCGGAACGCCGATCTCGATCACCTGCACATTGTCGCTGGCCTCCAACACGCGGTGGCGGATTTCGGGGGGCTGGATGAAACAATCGCCCGCCGTCAGGCGCATCTTCTCGCCCTGATCCTCATAGACCACGTCGACCCAGCCGTGGATGCAGAAGATCAGCTGAAACCCGACCCGGTGGAAGTGCACCATATCCGGCACCGGCCCGCCATCGGGGATGCGGATGTGGCTGGCGATGATCGAGCCGCCCAGACGGTCGGGAACCAAGTCACGATAGTGCATGCCCGCGCGCCCGATGATCCAGGGCGCCTGATCTTTCAGCCTGCGCACAACGAAGGAATGCACCGTCTGTGGCATCACCATGGGCGGGTGGCGGTCTTCAATCTCGATCTTCGTGCCATTCGGAGCCGTCAGGGTACGTTTGCCTTCCGCGAACCCCTCAGGGTCATCGGTCAGGATCCGCAGGGTGCCGGGACCCTCGGGTGCGCCGCGTTCGATCCTCAGGCGCAGACCGTGGCCGGAAAACACGCCTATCCGCGGATCATCCGCCGGGTAAATCATATCCAGCTTCATCCCCAGAACCTTCGTATAGAATGGAATATCGTCCCGCAGCTCTGTTGTCGGCAGGCGCATCTCTGCGATGGTCTCGGCCATTATTTTCTCCCTCACGGACTTTTTCGTCGTCTTTTGGCCGGTACAGTGATCCGATTGCCTCGGATGTGCAAGGATGTGCCCATCACACCGAAGTCAATGAAATCCCTGTTTCCCTGACGTCAAATATAGTTTAACGCTAAACTATCAGTTCTGGAGTGCCCCATGTCCGATACGCCCAACCTGCGCGACGCCGCGCTGCGATACCACGAACTCCCCCGCCCCGGTAAGCTTGAGATCCGCGCGACCAAGCCGATGGCCAACGGACGTGACCTGGCGCGGGCCTATTCCCCCGGCGTGGCGGAGGCCTGCCTCGAGATCAAGGAGAACGCCGCGAACGCCGCGCGCTATACCTCGCGCGGGAACCTTGTGGCGGTGGTCACCAATGGCACGGCGGTTCTGGGGCTTGGCAATATCGGCCCGCTTGCCTCCAAACCGGTGATGGAGGGCAAGGCGGTCCTCTTCAAGAAGTTCGCCGGTATCGACTGTTTCGATCTTGAGCTGAATGAGAGTGACCCCGAGCGCCTGGCCGATCTGGTCTGCGCGCTGGAGCCCACGTTCGGTGCGATCAATCTTGAGGACATCAAGGCCCCCGACTGTTTCATCGTTGAAAAGCTCTGCCGCGAGCGGATGGGCATCCCGGTATTCCATGACGATCAGCACGGCACAGCCATCGTCGTTGGCGCCGCAGCACGCAACGCGCTGCATGTGGCCGGCAAGGCGTTTGAGGACATCAAGGTGGTTTCGACCGGCGGCGGCGCGGCAGGTATTGCCTGCCTCAACATGCTGGTAAAGCTCGGAGTGAAACGCGAGAATATCTGGCTTTGCGACCTGCACGGGCTGGTCTACGAGGGGCGAACCGAGGACATGAACCCGGTGAAGTCTGCTTTTGCGCAAGACAGCGATCTGCGCACTCTGGATGACGTGATCGGGGGCGCAGATCTGTTCCTTGGTCTCTCAGGCCCGAATGTTCTGAAACCCGAACATGTGGCCAAGATGGGCAAGCGCCCGATCATCTTTGCGCTTGCGAACCCGAACCCTGAAATCATGCCCGATGAGGCCCGCAAAGTCGCCCCGGACGCGATCATTGCAACCGGCCGAAGCGATTTTCCGAACCAGGTAAACAACGTCCTCTGTTTTCCCTTCATCTTCCGCGGGGCGCTGGACGTGGGCGCAACCGAGATCAACGACGAGATGCAGATCGCCTGCGTCGAAGGCATTGCGGAGCTGGCCCGCAGAACCACCTCTGCCGAAGCGGCAGCCGCCTATCAGGGAGAGCAGCTGACCTTTGGCGCAGAATACCTCATTCCCAAACCCTTTGATCCGCGCCTTGTCGGGGTGGTTTCATCTGCGGTGGCCCGCGCGGCAATGGAAAGCGGCGTCGCCACCCGCCCGATCGAGGATCTGGCAGCCTATCGCGCCAAGCTGAACCAGACCGTGTTCAAATCGGCGTTGCTTATGAAACCGGTATTCGAGGCCGCCCGCGCTGCCGCCCGTCGCATCGTCTTTGCCGAAGGTGAGGACGAACGTGTCCTGCGCGCCGCGCAGGAGGTGCTGGAAGAAACCACCGAGACGCCGATCCTGATCGGCCGCCCCGATGTGATCGAGGCCCGCTGCGAGAAGCTGGGTCTGCGCATCCGGCCGGGCAGCGACCTGCAGATCGTCAACCCGGAGAACGATCCGCGCTATTACGACTACTGGAACAGCTATCACCGGATCATGGAGCGGCGCGGCGTGACCCCGGATCTGGCCAAGGCGATCATGCGCACCAACACCACGGCCATCGGCGCCATCATGGTGCAGCGCGGCGAGGCGGACAGCCTGATCTGCGGCACCTTTGGCGAATACCGCTGGCATCTGAACTATGTCAACCAGGTCCTGGGTGGCGGCACCTATGCGCCACATGGCGCCCTGTCGATGATGATCCTCGAAGACGGCCCTCTGTTCATCGCCGACACGCAAGTCAGGATCGAGCCGACACCCGAGCAGATTGCCCAGACCGTTCTGGGCGCCGCACGGCATGTGCGTCGCTTTGGCCTGGAGCCGAAGATCGCGCTCTGTTCGCAGTCCCAGTTCGGCAACATCGACTGTGATACCGGCACCCGGCTGCGGGCCGCCATCGACATTCTGGACGGCAAACGTCGCGACTTTGTCTATGAAGGCGAGATGAACATCGACACCGCCCTCGATGCCGATCTGCGCGCGCGCATTTTCCCCAACTCACGACTTGAAGGGGCGGCAAATGTGCTGGTCTTTGCCCATGCAGATGCGGCCAGCGGCGTGCGCAACATCCTCAAGATGCGGTCGGGCGGGCTGGAGGTTGGCCCCATCCTGATGGGCATGGGCAACCGCGCCCATATCGTCAGCCCTTCGATCACCGCACGGGGTCTGTTGAACATGGCAGCCATCGCCGGCACGCCGGTTGCCCACTACGGCTGAGGCGCAGGGCTGCCGCGCTATCGGACCTTCCACATCGCAAACTCTGAATATCAACAGAAAAATAACCCGCAGCCGCTAACACGGAAACGAACATCGAGCGCAAGACTGTCTTGCGCCGTCGCTCCCGTGGGCGGAATGCAGGGATATTGGTGTACCCGGACGCGGCGATGCGGCGTCCGGAGCGGTGCAAAGGTTGATAGAATTGTCGGAGAACAATCCGAACCAGGACGCAAGAGGAGCGACCATACCGGTCGGATCCGAGCCCCAATCCGTTGGGCTGAAACGCGACGTGGAAATTCGCCTCCTGACACATGCCTATCAGGGCTATACCTCCAATATCATTGTAAATGTAGCTTGCGGGCTTGGCCTTTACGCGCAGTTTCATCTTACTGGCCAGACCAACCATGCTGTCGATGCGGTGATCCTCTTTCTTCTCCTGCAATCGACAATCAGGGCGATCCTTGGCCTGCGCGATGCGCGGCGCCTGTCCGCAGAGTCCGATCCTTGTTCAAAAATAGCCATTCGAGCGACGCGCCGGTATCTTATGGGCGTGATTCTGGGCAGTGCGACTTGGGGCGGGCTTCTGCACCTGGCACTGCAGAGCAGCAACAACGAGTTGATGTATTTCTCGATCATCATGGTCTCAGCAATGGCCTCGGGCGCCACGGGGCTGATCGCCCCCATGCTAAGGTGCGGGCGGCTTTACATCTCCGCGTTGTTGTCCGTCTTGACAGTCGAACTCTTGCTCATGCCCGAGCCGCAAACCGTTCTGGCCTTCCTGGTGGTGGTCTTCATGGTGGTGATGCTGGGTTCCCATACGCGCAATCACCGCATGCTGCGCAATTCTATCGAGCTGGAGCTTAAGAACAGCGCTCTGGTCGATGATCTCAGGGTGCAGCAGGATGCGCTCACCGAATTCAATGCAACGCTGGAGGATCGTGTCAAGCGGCGCACGCGCGATCTGAAACGCCTGGCCGAGCACGACAGTCTCACGCAACTTTTCAATCGGCGCGGCATCATTCACTGGGTCGAGGAGCAGCAAAGGAATATCCCAGAAGGGTATGCCTTTGCGGTGATCTTCATCGATCTGGACAGGTTCAAGCAGATCAACGATGGGATGGGGCATGCGACGGGCGACTGTGCCCTGGCCGAAATCGGGGAGCGTCTGGCGGCATCGGCGCCGGAGCTTTCTGCGTTTTGCCGCTGGGGCGGGGACGAGTTTGTCGGCCTGCTGGCCGTGCCCGAAGAGCATTGTGCCGACCTTGGCCTGGAATTCACGGCTCAGCTGCGCGCGATCGTGGAAAAGCCGATCAGCTTTTCCAACCGCTCGGTTTCTGTTGGCTTCAGCGCAGGTCTGGCGATCTCAAGACCTCATCCGGTGGCGGTGAGCGAGGCGATCCGTTCGGCCGATCTGGCCGCCGGAGAAATCAAACGTACGGGGCGCGGGGGCACGCTCCTTTTCACGCCCGAACTGGTGGCCGAGCAAGAGCGCAACCTGATCATCGCGCAGCGTCTCAGACACGCTCTGCCTGCAAGAGAAATGTTCCTGGCGTTCCAGCCGCTCGTGCATTCGCATGATTTTTCGATCCACTCCTACGAGGTGCTGTTGCGCTGGGACAACCCGATCCTGGGTCGTGTCAGCCCGGAAGAGTTCATTCCGATCGCAGAGGACATCGGCGAGATCGTCCATATCGGCGAATTCGTCGTGGACACCGCGCTTTCGACCTACGTCGAGGAACTGGGCCGCGCCTCTCCCATCAGGCTCGCACTCAACATCTCGCTCAGGCAGCTGGTCGTTCCCGGTTTTGCGCAATTCATACTGGGCTATCTGGAAAAATACCGCCTGCCCCCCAGCATGCTGATCCTGGAGGTGACCGAAACCATTTTTGATGCCCGCAATCAGGATACGATCATTGCGGTATTGCACGACCTTCATGCGCTCGGCATCGAGATCCACATCGACGATTTCGGGACCGGTTATTCCTCCCTGTCACGCCTGCACGAGATGCCCATATCTGCGCTCAAGATCGACAAGTCCTTTGTCCAGCAGATCGACGACCAGCGCTGCGCAATAATCGAGGGCAGCGTGATGATTGCCGAACGGTTCGGTGTGCACACCGTGGCAGAGGGCGTCGAAACCATCGAGCAGGCCCGCCTGCTCCACGCCATCGGGGTCACTTACCTGCAGGGATATCTTTTTGGCAAACCGGTGGAGCATTTTGCCGAGGTTCTGGTCAACTCCGACTTCCTGATCTGGCCGGAAGCCGCAAGAAGCAAGGCCTCCTGACCGCGTGCTGCGGCCAAGACTATTTTTCCGCCTTCTTTTCCCAGCGCCCGTTTTCCTCGGACCAGTACTGCGCAGCGCAGCCCGCGTCGGTCAGCGCCTTCCATTGCCCGCGCGCGTGCTGAACGGCCTCGGTATCTGTCCCGTCAAAGAGAATGCAGACCCGTTCCAGCACCTGCACTTCTTCGGCCGAAACATCTGCCCCGTCCACCGCCATGACACAGGTCGGCGTATTGGCGGCCGTCTCCCCCGTCGTCAGCAGGATCGGCTGCAGGGCATCATGGGGGCCACCTGCGAGCCCGTGCGGCAGGAAGCTTTCGTCACCGCCCATCCACAACCGCTCATCCAGCCAGGCCATACGTTCAGGATCGCGCCCGCGCACCGCAATGCGCCAGCCTGCGCCGCGCGCCTTTTCCAGCAGAACCGGCAGCGTTTCCTGCAATGGCCTGCGCGTCAGGTGGTAGAAAAAGGCAGCCCCCATGGCAGGCTCATTCCGCCTCGAACCGGTCCTGCACCAGACGGTTCAGCGCCATCACGCCCCAGCCGGTCGCACCCTTCGGGGCATAAGCGGTGTCGCTCTTGACGGACGCCACACCGGCAATGTCCAGATGGATCCACGGCATCCCATCCTTGATGAACCGCTGCAGGAATTGCGCCGCGGTGATGGAGCCTGCCGGGCGTCCGCCGACGTTCTTCATGTCCGCAATGCGCGATTTCAGCATGTCGTCATAGGCCTTGCCCAGCGGCATGCGCCAGGCGCCTTCGTCCTCCGCGCTGGCCGCCTTCAGAAAGCCTTCGCAGAGCTTGTCATCGTTTGAGAAAACACCGGCGTTTTCGTGTCCAAGACCGATGATGATCGCGCCCGTGAGGGTGGCCAGATCGATGATGCCGGCTGGCTTGAAGCGCTCCTGCGCATACCAGAGGACATCGCACAACACCAACCGGCCTTCCGCATCGGTGTTGATCACCTCGACGGTGTCGCCCTTCATGGTCCTGACCACATCACCGGGGCGCGTGGCATTACCCGACGGCATGTTCTCCACCAGGCCGACCAGGCCCACCACATTTGCCTTCGCCTTGCGCAGGGCCAGCGTCTTCATGGTGCCGGTGACAACGCCCGCGCCGCCCATATCCATGGTCATGTCTTCCATGCCCGCCGCCGGTTTCAGAGAGATACCACCGGTGTCGAAGACCACCCCCTTGCCCACCAGCGCCAACGGCGCCGCATCCTTGGGGCCGCCTTTCCACTGCATCACGGCGACCTTGGAGGGGCTGACCGACCCCTGCCCCACGGACAGAAGGCAATGCATGCCCAGTTTCTCTAGATCCGCCTCTTCGAGGATTTCCACCTCAAGGCCGATGTCGCGCAGGCCTTCGATGCGCGCTGCAAACTCGGTGGTGGTCAGCACATTGGCCGGCTCGTTGATCAGATCACGCGTCATGTGCACGCCCTCGGCCACGGCCAGAAGCGGCGCGAACGCGGCAGCGGTCTCATCCGCACTTTTGTGCGCGACCACGACCTCGCCCTTGGCGGTTTCCTCTCCGGCCGTCTTGTGTGCATCAAAATCATAGGTCCGAAGAACAATCCCCATGGCCAGATCCGCCGCCCGGTTCATGTTGCCGGCCATGACGGTCAGGGCTTTGCCGCCTGCCCGCTTGGCAAGTTCAGACCCTGCCTTGCGCGCTTCGGTCTGATCCACACGTTTCGGCAAGACCATGACATGCAGCGCTTCGGCAGCCAGCCCCGCCGGCCAGGCCAGAGTGAAGACCTGCCCGGTCTTTGCGGATTTGAACGCCTCCGAGTCGAGGAGGCGGGCGATTGCGCCCTTCGTCAGCCTGTTCGCGCTGCGTGTGGCCTGATCCATCCCTCCGTCAGGTGTCACCAGAACCACGACATGGCCGCTGATGTCGGCCAAGTCTTTTGGGTCATAGGCATCAAAACGGATTGGAATCAGACGGCTCATCACATTGGCTCCTGTCGATCTGTGCGTGTTTATGCAACAGCTACCCCGTGCTTTGCGGCTTGACCAGCCCGCAGGTTGCCGAGCCCGCAAGCTGGCAGCGCTTTGCCCAGCCAGGGATCAGATTGGAGTTTTCCCCGCCAGACATTTCCTCTAAGCTGCCGCAAAACAACAATGGCAAGATCTGGGGGGATCGGGTGTCACGCTACGACAGATACGTACTGTCGCAATACCTGCTGTTCTTCGGCTTCTTTGCGCTTATTCTTGTGGCGGTTTTCTGGCTGAACCGCGCGGTCGTGCTGTTCGACCGCCTGATCGGCGACGGGCAGTCGGCGCTCGTCTTTCTCGAATTCACCGCTCTGGGCCTGCCGAATCTCATCCGCATGGTCCTGCCGGTTGCGGCATTCGCCGCGACGCTCTGGGTGACCAATCGCCTCAACAGCGAAAGTGAGCTGACGGTTCTGCGCGCGACCGGCACCAGCCCCTGGCAAATGGCACGCCCGGCGCTGGCCTTTGGGATCATCACGGCCCTGATGATGTCGGCGCTCACGCATTTCCTGCTGCCCGCCTCGGTTGGCCAGCTGCAAGTCAGGGAGCGGGAGGTCGCACGGAATGTTACGGCCAAGCTTCTGACGGAAGGGAACTTTTTGCATCCCGCAGATGGCGTGACGTTCTATATTCGCCAAATCGACCCCGATGGCACCCTGCGCGATGTCTTCCTGTCCGACAGACGGGACCCGACACAGACCGTAACCTATACCGGTGCGCGGGCGTTTCTGCTGCGCGATGGCGACAAGGCTCATCTGATCATGGTCGACGGAATGGCCCAGCGTCTGAATACGCAAAGCCGCACCCTCTCGACGACGGCATTTTCCGATTTTTCTTATGATATCAGCGCCATATCACAGAAAGCAGAAAACCCGATCAGAAACATCAGGGCCGTCCCGACCCGCGAACTGATGTTCAACCAGGAGGGCGTCACACAGCGCGACGGGTATGATGCAGGCGTGCAAAACGAAGAACTGCACCTCAGGTTTGCCCAGGCGATCATCTGCATTGCGGTCTCGGTGATTGGCTATGCGACCCTGATGCTGGGAACCTTTTCCCGCTTCGGTGTCTGGCGCCAGGCCCTGCTGGCATTTCTCATTCTCATTGTGATCGAAGGGATGCGGGGCGTGGTGTCCGAACCTGTCCTCAAAACGCCCTCCTTGTGGCCGTTGCTGTATATTCCATCGCTGCTGGGCCTTGCCGTCGGCTTCGCCTTCTTGCATCTCGCCAGCCATCCCGGCTTCGGTCACCGCCTTTTGCGGATTGGTTCCAAAGGACGGACCGCATGACGCTGGACCTTTATTATGCAAAACGGTTTGGACAGTGGTTCCTGGTGATTTCCGGTGTCCTGATGACGCTCGTGATCCTGATCGACCTCAACGAGCAGATCAGGCGATTTGGCAGCCAGGACCTGGGAATCGGCAAGCTTATCGGACTGACGCTTCTGAACGCCCCTGCAGCCTTCAGCGAGTTCCTTCCGCTGATCATGATCCTGACAACGATTGTCCTGTTTGTCGGGCTGGCGCGCAGCAGCGAATTGGTGGTGACGCGGGCAAGCGGTCGCTCGGGGATCCGTGCCCTAGTTGCACCGGTGCTCGTCGCAGCACTGATCGGCATACTCGCCGTCAGTACGCTCAACCCGATTGTCGCGGCGACGAAGAACCAGTCCAGGAGCCTCTCCGACATCTATCGCAACGGCGCGCCCTCGGCCTTGTCCCTTTCCGGCGAGGGACTGTGGCTGCGCCAGGGAAGCCCCCGAGGCCAGTCGGTCATTCACGCCACCGGATATTCCACAGGGGACCATGACATCCGCGATACAGCCAACATCACGCTGCTGGATGTTACCATTCACGACTACGCCCCGGATGGCGGTCCGGTCCGCCAGATCATCGCCGAAAGCGCCAGATTGCAAGGCAGCGACTGGCTGTTGCAACACGCAAAAGTCTGGCCGCTTGCTGCCGGGCTCAATCCCGAGACCAACTCGGCAGAGCATGACCTCCTGATCCTTCCGACCACCCTCACAAGCGAACGCATTCGTGACAGCCTGGGCAGCGCTGACGGGATCTCGGTCTATGACCTGCCCTCAACCATCCGAGACCTGGCCACAGCCGGTTTCTCAACAAAACGCTACGAAGTCTGGCTCCAAAGCGAGTTGGCGCGCCCGTTTTTCCTGGTGGCAATGGTGCTGATGGGCGCGGCTTTTACCATGCGGCACACGCGGCTGGGCGGAACGGGCCTTGCAGTGCTGACAGCGGTACTGCTGGGCTTTGGCCTCTACTTCATTCGCAATTTTGCGCAGGTCCTTGGCGAGAATGGCCAGATTCCGGTGGCTCTGGCCGCTTGGGCCCCTCCGGTGGCTTCGATCATGCTGACGATGGGACTGCTTCTTCATGCCGAGGACGGATAACATGCGCCGCGCCCTTTTGCTCTCCGTGCTGTTGCCCTGGCTCGGGCTGAGCCTACCGGCACATGCCGAAACGACAGCAGAGCCAAGTCCGGCAGCGCCCCCCGCGATGCTGGTGGCGGATCGTGTCTATATCACCGCTCAACGCACCCTGATTGCGACCGGAAATGTCGAAGCCTTTCAGGGGGACATGCGCCTGCGGGCGCAGAAGATCAGCTACGATCAGGCCAGCGGAACACTAGAGATCGAAGGCCCCATCCGCATGGATCAAGGCGGCGATGTCACGATCCTCGCCAGTGCCGCGGAACTGGACCGGGACCTTCAGAACGGCCTGCTGGTCAGTGCGCGCATGGTCTTCAAGCAGCAGCTGCAACTGGCCTCTCTGCAGATGACCCGGGTCAGCGGACGCTACACCCAGCTTTACAAGACTGCGGCAACCTCCTGTCACGTCTGCGAGGACGGGCGACCCCCGCTTTGGCAGATACGGGCAGAGCGCGTCACGCATGATCAACTGGCACAACAGCTCTATTTCGAAAACGCCCAGCTCAGAATTCTGGACGTGCCCGTATTCTATTTCCCCGGCCTGCGCCTGCCGGATCCGACCCTCGAGCGGGCGACCGGCTTTCTCATCCCTTCGATCCGGACCACATCCAACCTGGGATCCGGGGTAAAGATACCCTATTTCTTCCGGATCGGAGATCACAAGGATCTGACCCTATCGCCCTATGTGTCCCGCAAGACGCGCACGCTTGATGCACGCTATCGGCAGGCGTTCCGATCGGGGCGCATCATCTTCGAGGGGGCGCATACCCGTGACGACTTGCGTCCCGGCGAAAGCCGCGGGTACCTCTTTGCAGAAGGTCAGTTCGATCTGCCACGCGGGGTCAAGCTCGGGTTTGATCTGAAGACAGTCTCCGATGACGCCTATCTGGCGGACTATGGCCTGCCCGATCTTGACCGGCTACGTTCGGAAGTGACCCTGACCAAAGTGCGCCGTGACGAGTTGTTCCGGGCCGGCGTCTATCATTACAAGACTTTGCGCGACAGCGAAGATCAGGATCTCATCCCCTCGGCCATTGCCGATGTCACCTATCAGCGCCGCTATTTCCCGGACGCCCTGGGGGGAGAAGTGCGACTGACGTTGGAAGGTCATGGCCACCGGCGCCAATCCGACCTCACCAGCACCGGCAGCCTGCCGCAGGGACGCGATGTGGCGCGACTGACCGCAGACCTCGACTGGCGCCGCACCTGGCGCCTTGCCGGGGGCCTTCTGGCCGAGTGGCAGATCGGTGCTGCAGCGGATGCCTTCTCGGTGTACAACGACGCCAATTTCGCCAATTCCGAAACCCGCCTGGCCCCGCGCAGCGCCCTGACTCTGCGCCTTCCCATGAGCAAACGCGGCATCGCGGGCCATCAGTACTATCTGGAGCCGATCGTCCAGCTTGGCTGGCGCGATCTCTCCGGCGGCGCAGTGCCCGCCGATGAAAGCGGCTTTGTAGAGTTCGATCAGGGCAACCTCCTTGCCCTCTCGCGTTTTCCTGCGATTGATGCCCGCGAAGAAGGGCTGACCCTTGTTTACGGGCTGAACTGGGCCCGCTATTCCAGCGCGGGCTGGCAGGCTTTCGCCACGATTGGCCAGGTGCTGCGTCGGGATGCAGATACCCGTTTCACCAAAAGCTCGGGCCTTGGCGGGACCTCTTCGGATATTCTGATGGCCGGTCAGGTGAAGCTGAGCGAGGACCTGTCGCTGACGGCCCGCGGGCTGCTGAACGGGTCCCTGAATTTCTCCAAGGCCGAATTCCGCGGCGATTGGATGAGCCGGAAGGCTTCGGTGTCCGGCACCTACCTGTGGCTCGGCACGGATCCGGCCGAAGGACGCAGCGAAGAAACCTCGGAGTTGTGGTTCGATGGCTCTTACGAGATCTCCGCCTCCTGGCGGGCCAGCGCCAGCCTGCGGTACGATATCTCGGATGCCCGCGCGACAAGGGCGGGACTTGGCCTAGCCTACAGCAATGAGTGTATCACCGTCGACGTATCGCTCAACCGGCGCTATACATCGACAACAAGTGTTGAGCCTTCGACCGATTTTGGGTTTACCATCGCGTTGAATGGGTTCTCCGTGAACAGCGGCAACAAGAAGTACAGGCGATCATGCAGCAATACCTGACCCTCCGGACACCGGCCCCTCTGACGCGGCGCGCCCTCCAGTTTGCGGCCCGCTCCTGCGCGGCGATCACGCTCTGTGCAGCCCTCATGGTGCCGCCTGCCCCTGCGAGCGCACAGGGCCTGTTTTCGCCGGCAATCACGGTGGATGACACTGTCATCACCTACTACGAACTGGAACAGCGCGCCCGCTTCATGGGCGTCATGCGCGTGCCGGGCGACCTGATGAAAGAAGCCCGCAAAGAGCTGATCAAGGACCGTCTAAAGCTCGCCGCCATGGCCGAGGCCGGAATTGAGCCAAGCGAGGAGGAAGTCACCGCCGGAATGACGGAATTGGCCGGGCGGGCGAATCTGTCGCTCAACGAGTTCCTGTCTGCCTTGCAGGAAAGCGGCATCGACCCGGAAACGGTGCGCGACTTTTCCCGTGTGGGCATCGGCTGGCGGGATCTGATCAGCGCGCGGTTCCTTGCCCGTGCCCGCCCGACAGAGGAAGAGATCGACCGCGCCATGGGCCAGGCAGGTTCGGGCAGCGTTCAGGTGCTGCTGTCGGAAGTGATCCTCCCGATCAACGAACAGAATGCCCCTCAGGTCGAGGATCTCGCCCAGCAGATCGCCGCCCTGACCACACAGGCCGCCTTTTCCGCAGCAGCCTCTCAATACTCTGCCGCTCAAAGCCGCGAAAATGGCGGTGAACTGAACTGGATGCCCATCACGAAACTGCCGCCGCAGTTGCAGGAGGTGGTCCTGGCGCTGGACACCAGCGAGGTCACGGAGCCGCTGCCACTGCAAGGAGCGGTTGCGCTTTTCCAGATGCGGGGGCTGCGCGAAGTGTCTGGGCGCGCACAGCGCTATGATGCAATTGAATATGCCGCACTCTATCTGCCGGGGGGCCGCAGCCCTGAAACCCTTGCAAAGGCGCAGGAGATCATCGAGGGCACCGACACCTGCGACGATCTTTATGGTGTTGCCAAGGGGCAGGATCCTTCTGTCCTTGATCGTGTCAGCCTTCCCCCGGCTGAAATCGACCGCGATATCGCCATCGAGCTTGCCAAACTCGATCCCGGCGAGACCTCGACGGCCGTGACCCGCAACAATGGTCAAACGCTGGTTCTGCTGCGCCTGTGCGGCCGCACGGCCGAGCTGGGCGAAGGCGAAAGCCGCGAAACCGTTGCCAATGCGCTCACCGCTCAGCGGGTCGAATCCCTTTCTGCCAGCTACCTGGAACAGCTGCGCGCCGACGCTCGCATCGAGGAAAAATGACCTCCGAGCGCCCGGTCGCGATCAGCTGTGGTGAACCCGCAGGAATCGGCCCGGAAATCGCCGCCAAGGCCTGGGACGCGCTGAAAGCCGGCATTCCGATGCTGTGGATCGGCGATCCGCGCCACCTGCCCGCCGATGTGCCCTGGCAAGAGGTGGCGGACCCGGCCGATGCCAGCCGCATTTGCCCTCACGCCCTGCCGGTGCTGACGCTCGACTTTGCCGGGAATGCAAGCACCGGGATCCCCGATCCGAGCAATGCGCGGGGCGTGATTGCAGCCATTGAAACCGGGGTGGCACTGGTCCGCTCGGGCGCGGCTTCGGCGCTTTGCACCGCTCCGATTCACAAAAAGGCACTGATTGATGGCGCGGGCTTTGCCTATCCCGGCCATACCGAGTTTCTGGCCCATCTTGCCGGGCGTGACCGGGTCGTGATGATGCTGGCGAGCGAACAGCTGCGCGTGGTGCCGACGACGATCCACATTGCGCTGTCGGATGTGCCAACGGCCCTCACGCCGAGCCTGTTGCGGGACACCATCTCCATCACCGCCGATGGCCTGCGCCGCCAGTTCGGCATTGCTCATCCGCGCCTTGCAATCGCCGGGCTCAACCCCCATGCGGGCGAAGGCGGCGCCATGGGGCAAGAAGAGCTCGAGTGGATCACGCCCTTGATCGAGCAATTGCAGTCACCCGAGATGACGCTGACCGGCCCGCATCCGGCAGATACCCTGTTCCACGCTGCTGCCCGCGCGCGCTATGATGCGGCCATCTGCATGTATCACGATCAGGCGCTGATCCCGATCAAGACGCTGGATTTCGACCGGGGCGTCAATGTCACCCTTGGTCTGCCTTTCATTCGCACCTCGCCCGATCATGGCACTGCATTTGATATTGCCGGAACCGGCCAGGCCAACCCATCCAGCATGATCGAAGCGGTGAAAATGGCGCATCGCATGGCGACCTCCAGCACGGGGTGATCCCGTCTTTCGCGCGCTGGCCCTTGCCATGAGCACGGCTTTCGCCGCATAGGTGGGCCATGAGCCAGATCGATACCCTGCCCCCCCTGCGCGACGTGATCGCCACGCACCAGCTTTCGGCCCGCAAATCGCTGGGCCAGAACTTCCTGTTGGACCTGAACCTGACTGCCAAGATCGCGCGCCAGGCCGGTGACCTTTCGGGGTGCGACGTGCTTGAGATCGGTCCCGGCCCCGGCGGCCTGACCCGGGGCCTGCTCGCGGAAGGCGCACGCCGGGTTCTGGCTGTGGAAAAGGACAGCCGCTGCCTGCCGGTGCTGGAGGAGATCGCCGCCGCCTATCCGGGCCGCCTGCAGGTGATCAACGGCGACGCGCTTGAGATCGACCCGCTGGAGTACCTGACGCCCCCGGTGCGGGTCGTGGCCAACCTGCCCTACAACGTGGGCACCGAACTGCTGGTGCGCTGGCTGACCCCGAAAGACTGGCCCCCCTTCTGGCAGAGCCTGACGCTGATGTTCCAGCGCGAAGTGGCCGAACGTATCGTGGCCCGGCCCGGCTCCAAGGCCTATGGCCGCCTTGCCATTCTGGCCCAGTGGCGAGCCGAGGCGCGCATCGTTCTGTCGCTGCCCCCCGGCGCCTTTACCCCGCCCCCCAAGGTCAGCAGTGCCGTGGTGCATCTCGATGCCCTGCCAGAACCGCGCTATCCGGCGGATGCGGCGACCCTGTCACGCGTGGTGGCCACTGCCTTCAACCAACGCCGCAAGATGCTCCGGGCCAGCCTGAAAGGGGTCTCTCCCGAGATCGAGGACCACCTGAAGACCGCAGGGATCGCCCCGACCGAACGCGCCGAACAGGTGAGTCTCGAAGCCTTCTGCGCCCTCGCCCGCAGCCTGAAACCGCTGAGCTGATCCAACCGCTGGGCGCCGACCGTCTTCTTGCCGTGGAGCGCCGCGAGACAGGCTGCAAGACCGCGGGCCGCATCGTGCCAGTCCGCAATGTGATCTGTCGTGGCCACCTGTCCCTCTATCCAATCGAGAACACCAAACTCGACGACGGGTCCTGCCTCCACCTGTCCCCGAAAACGCAACCGTGGCACAGCAAGAGGCAGGTCTTGCAGATGCGCCAGCCCGTCCAGCTCCTTCTTCAGCAGAACCGCCGCGCTGCGTCGGGGCATCCGCAGGACCAGCCCGTCGCCCAGGCGAAACACGGCGTTGTCGGTGCCGGATGACGTGAGACGGCTCAAGGAAAGATGCCGCCGGTGCGGGGCCTGCTGTGCAAGCGCGCGGGTCAGGTTTTCAATGTCCATGGCAACGAGGGGAGAGGTTTCCGGCATGCCGGACAGCTAACCGAACGCGGCTGTCGCGTCAGCGAAAACCATCGGGGCGATGCAAAAAGCCCCGGTACAGATGCACCGAGGCCTTAGTCTTTTGCTGGGACATCAAAGCGTCCCCACCCATATGGGCATTGCGTTATTCAGCAGCTTCTGCGGTGTCTTCCGGCTTGGGCTTGGCGCGGCTGCGTGTGGTTTTCTTGGCCGCTGGCTTTTTCTCGCCGTCTTCTTTGGCCTCTTCGGCAGAAGCGGCTTCGTCACCGGAGTCATCAGCTGCCTTTTTCGGGGCCGGTTTGCGCGGGGCGCGGGGCTTGCGGGCAGGTTTCTTTGCCGCAGGCTCTCCGGTTTCCCCCTTGCTTTCAGGGGTTTCTACCAGACCACTGTCCTGATCCTGACCGGCCTCCTGCGCCGCGCTTTCGCGCGGGTCGATCACATCGGGCTGCGGCGCCTCAGCTGGATCCTGGGCCTTGGCCGTCGATTCACGTTCCTGCCGTTCCAGCCGCTCGGCGCGTTCGCGGTCGCGCTCGGCCTGGCGTTCGCGGTTCTGGCGTTCCTGCTCTTCGCGGCGCGCATCGATCTCGCGCTGTGCATCGTTGAGCAGGCGCAGGTAATGCTCGGCATGCTGCTGAAAATTCTCGGCAGCGACACGATCGTTGCTCAGCTGGGCATCACGCGCCAACTGATTGTATTTGTCGATGATCTGCTGCGGCGTGCCGCGCACCTTGCCTTCGGGACCGGAACTGTCGAACACACGGTTGACAACATTGGCACCATTGGCGGGACGGTTCCGGTTCGACTTGGAACGCGAACGTGATTTTGACGATCTCATATGTCTAACGTCAGCCTTGATTTAATGTGTCTAGGACCCAACTCTGTGCGCCGTGGCGCCGGATCATCGACTTTTTGGGCTTGATGTCGCCGGGAGGCGGTGGCCTCGCTCTTTAAGCGACAGTTTGAGTAACCATTTTCAACGCCCCCATACAAGAGGGTCATGGCGATTTTCGACCTTTTTTCTTTCTAAAGTACGAATTTTTTTGAGGCAAGCCGGATCAGATGGGCCGAAAACCGCTGACAACCCTGTCACGGCCATCAAGGTCGCGGAGAATCTGCACCTGTTCAAGTCCGGCAGACCGGAACAGATCCGCCACTGCAGCCCCCTGAGTGTGGCCTATCTCGACCAGGAGACGCCCCCCCTCCACAAGATGCTGCATCACCGAGGACAGGATACGCCGATAGGCCTCCAGCCCGTCGGCGCCATCGGTCAGGGCCATCTGCGGCTCATGATCACGGACCTCGGGTGACAGTTCGTCCATTTCGGATTTTGCAATGTAAGGGGGGTTTGAGACGATCAGATCGAAGTGGCCCGACACACGCGAAAGCCAGTCCGACTGGCGGATGTCTGCGCGATCGGCCACCCCATGCAACACCGCATTGGCACTGGCCTGCAGGCAGGCGGCTTCGCTCAGATCAACGCCCAGGCCGGTGGCTTCGGGCCGCTCTGCAAGAAGGGTCACAAGGATACACCCCGACCCTGTGCCAAGATCCAGAATGCGCGTGTAGGGACGTGACAAGGCTGCCTCGATCAGGGTCTCGGTCTCGGGGCGCGGATCCAGCACATCACCAGACACCTTGAAGCGCCGCCCGTAGAACTCCCGCTCACCGATCAGATGAGAGACCGGCACGCGGATACAGCGCAGGGAGACGAGTTGCTCATAGCGGTCGGCCACCTCGGATGACAGCTCTTCCGGGGCAATCAGAGTGACGCGGCTGGCCTCGATCTTGGCCGCGTGGGCCAATAGCACACGCGCGTCGCGCGCCGGATCCGGCACGCCCGCCGCCCGCAGACGCGCGGTGGCCGACGCCATCGCCTGGGCTGCCGTGACCCCGGACAGTTCCACCCTACTGGCCCATCTCGGCCAGCATGCGGGCCTGATCATCCGCGGCCAGCGCGTCGATGATATCATCCAGGTCGCCTTGCATGATCTGGTCCAGCTTATAGAGCGTCAGGTTGATGCGGTGATCCGACATGCGCCCCTGTGGAAAGTTGTAGGTGCGGATGCGCTCGGACCGGTCGCCCGACCCCACCTGGCTTGCGCGGCTGGCGGAACGCTCGCTGTCGATACGCTGACGCTCAAGGTCATACAGCCGCGTGCGCAGCACCTGCATGGCGATCTCGCGGTTGCGGTGCTGGGATTTCTCGGAACTGGTGACGACCGTCCCCGTGGGCAGGTGCGTGATCCGCACCGCCGAGTCGGTGGTGTTCACGTGCTGCCCGCCAGCGCCCGAGGATCGCATCGTATCGATGCGCAGATCGTTGGGATCGATGGTGATATCCACGTCCTCGGCTTCCGGCAGCACGGCAACAGTGGCCGCGGAAGTATGGATGCGCCCGCCCGATTCGGTTACGGGCACACGCTGCACGCGGTGGACACCTGATTCATACTTGAGCCGGGCAAAGACGTTCTCGCCCTTGATATGGACGGTGACTTCCTTGATGCCGCCAAGTTCGCTCGCCTGTTCTTCGAGGATATCGAATTTCCAGCCGCGCGCCTCGGCATAGCGCTGGTACATGCGCAGAAGGTCACCTGCGAACAGGGCCGCCTCGTCGCCGCCGGTGCCGGGGCGGATTTCCAGAATGGCAGGGCGGGCATCGGCCTTGTCCTTGGGCAGCAGCGACAGTTGCAGAGCGCGCTCTGCTTCTGGCAGGGCCGCTTTCAGGCTGGGCAGTTCTTCCTCTGCCAGCTCTTTCATATCGGGATCCGAAAGCATGGCTTCGGCCTCGGCCATATCCGACAACAGCTTTCGATAGGCAACAACCTGCTCGGCCACCGGTTTCAGCTCGGAATACTCCCGCGCCAGGGCCGCAATATCTCCGCCGCTGGCCCCATCCGCCATCGCTGCTTCAAGATATTGAAACCGTTGCAGGATCTGCTCCAGCCGATCTTCGGGTACCATGGGGAAGGCCTATTTTGCTTCTCGGGTCTTGTGGGGCGGCCATGAACGTTTTGGTCTGGCACGTCCCTTGTGATATTCTAGGGCCATGCAATATGCCAGAGCTGTTCTTTTTTGCGCCTCGTTCTGCATCGGCCTGCCTGCCGTGGCGGATGTTGTCGGGCCGGGCGGCAAGACCATAGACTGCTACTGCACCGACAAGGCCGGAGCCCGCGTAGAGCTGGGAGAGTTCCGCTGCCTTTTCGTGGATGGGCGCAGCTTCATGGCGCAGTGCCAGATGTCCCTCAATGTTCCCATGTGGCGAGAGGTGCAGTCGGCCTGCCCCTCGGCCCGTCTGGATCTGCGCCTGACTGCACCGCTGTCGCAGCCACCGGCGCGTCTGCCCAGGCTCTAGCGGTGGCATCCTTTGCAGCGCCATCCGCGCCGCGCGTCAGCGCGGCGCCCGGCCCAACGGGAGCAGTGCATGTATCATGCACCTGCGACGGGCGGGAGAGCTTCGCCTGCGACAAAAGCAGAAAGGCAAATCAGTTTGTCGAGGTCTTCTCACCCTCGTCGGACAGGTGAGCTGCTGAAGGCGCCATCTGGGACAGCCAGGAGTCGATCCGCGCCTTGTTGGTGCCAAGGTCGGAGCGCCCGAACCGCAGCCGCGCATAGACCTTCAGGAATTCCCCGTCCTGGCGCGCCGTGGTGTAATCGGGAAACCCGAACAGCTTGGTGCGGGTCACATAGGTCGTCATCCGGTCTTCGACCGATCCCGCCAATAGCTTGGTCCGCGACGCCTGGCCCGCGATCCGGTGAAACCGTTCCAGCCCATCCGGCCCGGTGCGCACCACCCGGAACACACCGCCGCGGAATTCCTTGTCCTCGGAGAGTTCCGGCTGGGTGTTCCAGTCCAGCGGATCCGACGGCGCCAGCCGAACGAACCCCAAGACGACCACCACAAGGGCCAGTGCAATCCACCCCACCATCATCACCCGTCCCATGCGACTACCCGTCCCCGCCGTCCCGCAACCCGCAGAGGTCATGGTTTCCCGCGTGACCGCTCCGCCTGCCTATTTCGTCTTCACACCCGGCAACACACAGATCAGCTCATACAGCAGGTTTGCCGCCGTCAGTGCCGTGTTCCCCGAAGGATCATAGGGCGGCGACACCTCGACCAGATCGCAGCCCACGATATTGAGCCCCTTGAGGGAGCGGATCAGCTCCAGCGCCTGCGGTGTCGTCAGCCCGCCGATCTCGGGCGTGCCGGTGCCCGGCGCATAGGCCGGATCGAGACTATCAATATCATAGGTCACATAGACCGGCCTATTGCCGATATCGCGACGAATTTCCGCACCCATGTTGTGCAGCTGCCGCCCCCAGAGCTCCTGCGCCGGGAAATGCTGGAACCCCCAGGACTGCGCCTCGGCAAAATCCTGCGCCGAATAACCAGTGCCGCGAATGCCGATCTGATAGGTCTTGTCGGGTACGATCAGACCTTCTTCATAGGCGCGGCGGAAGACGGTGCCATGGGTTTCCTTTTCGCCGAACATCTCGTCGTTGACGTCCGCATGGGCGTCGATATGCACAAGCGCCACGGGGCCGTATTTCGCGGCGATGGCGCGCAGGATCGGCAGGGTGATCGAGTGATCGCCGCCCATCGCCACCGGAATGGCCGTGCCGCCCAGAATCGCCGCATAGCTGTCCTGTATGATGCGCAGCGAATCCTTCAGCGAAAAGGTGTTGATCGCCAGATCGCCGATATCGGCAATGTTCAGACTGTCAAAGGGGGCGGCCCCCGTCGCCATGTTGTAGGGGCGCAGCATGGCGCTTTCGGCGCGGATCTGCTTGGGGCCGAACCGGGTGCCCGACCGCCAGGAGGTGCCGATATCCATCGGGATCCCCAGAACCGCCACATCCAGCCCCACAAGCGAGGTCGCCTGCGGCAGGCGCATATAGGTGTTGGGCCCGGAGAACCGCGCCAGATCGTTGCCACTGATCGGTTGATTGAATTCAGCCATTCTCTGCTCAGCCACTTCTGTTTGTCATGTTCCAGCCCAGAAGGCAGATGATCTCCATCGCCACATGGGCACCCGCAATCGCCGTGGCGCCGGTGGTATCGAACGGAGGGGAGACCTCCACCACATCGCCACCCTTGATATTGATCCCGGCGATATCGCGCAGGATCCGCGCCGCCTGCGCCGAGGTCAGCCCGCCCCAGACCGGGGTGCCCGTGCCCGGCGCATAGGCGGGATCGAGGCAATCGATGTCAAAGGTAAGGTAGGTGGGACGATCGCCGAGGATTTCCTTGATGCGGCGTGCGGTTTCCACCGGACCGATCTCATGCACCATGGGGGCGTCGATGATATTGACGCCCAGCGTGTCCTCGTTGGTGGTGCGAATGCCCACCTGCACCGAAGTCGCAGGATCCACGATCCCCGACTTCACCGCCTTGTAGAACATGGTGCCGTGGTCGACGCGGGTGAAATCATCGTCCGCCCAGGTGTCGGTATGGGCATCGAAATGGAGCAGCGAGATCGGCCCGTATTTCTCGGCATAGGCGCGCAGGATCGGAAAGCTGATGTAGTGATCCCCGCCCAGCGCGACCGAGGCGGTATCGCTGTCCAGCATACCCTTGATATGAGCGGTCAGCGTCTCCGGGAAGGCGGGCACATTGGCATAGTCAAAGGCCAGATCGCCATAATCCGCGATGGCCAGCTCGCTGAGCGGACAATAGCCCCAGCCATAGGGCGCATCGGGGCTTTGAAGCAAGCTCGCCTCGCGGATCGCGCGGGGCCCCAGGCGGGTGCCGGGGCGGTTGGTGACAGCCTGGTCAAAGGGCACGCCCGTTACGGCAATATCGGCGGTGCTCAGGTCCTTGGTGTAGCGGCGGCGCGCAAAGGAGGGTGCCCCGCCAAAGGTGTTTTCGAAACTGAGGCCCTTCAGGTCTTCGCGGGTGAAGGCCTGATCCACCTGGGTCTTTGCGTCTTCGAGTGCCATCGGGCCTGCCCTGCTGTTGTTAACCCTGTTTTAGCCGGGAATAGCCCACTGGCGCGGGCTTGTCACCTCTCCACGCTGATATCAACCTACCGGCTGCGCGCGCTCCACCAGACGGGCAAAGAAGGAGGCTCCGATGGGGGCGATCTCGTCGTTGAAATCATACTTCGGGTGGTGCAGGCCCGCCGTATCCCCCTGCCCGAGGAACAGATAGGCACCGGGGCGTGCCTCCAGCATGTAGGAGAAATCCTCGGCACCCATTTCGCGCCCGGCTTCGGCCTCCACGTTGTCAGCACCAGAAATCTCCCGTGCCACCTCGGCGGCAAAGCCGGTCCTGGCTGGCTCGTTGATGGTAGCCGGGTAGCCCACCTCGTAGTCAAGCCGCGCCTCGACGCCGTAACTGGCCGCCTGGCCTGCGACGATTTCCTCCATGCGGCGCATCACCATCTTCTGCACCTCCGGGTCGAATGTGCGCACGGTGCCGTTGATATAGGCGGTGTCCGGGATCACGTTGTCCACGGTGCCAGTATGGATCTGGGTGACTGAGACAACCAGGTCCTGCAGCGCATAGTGGTTGCGGCTGACGATGGTCTGAATCGCCTGGGCAATGCCGCAGGCCGCCATCACCGGGTCGCGTGTTTCATGCGGCATGGCGCCATGGCCGCCCTGCCCCTGAATATAGACGTGAAAGGTATCGACCGCGGCCATGATCGGCCCCGGCGTGGTCAGAAAGGCCCCTACCGGCAGGCCCGGCGCATTGTGCAGCGCATAGACCTCATTGATGCCAAAGCGGTCCATGATCCCTTCTTCGACCATGATGCGGGCGCCGCCGATGGCCTCTTCGGCGGGCTGGAAGATCAGCGCGACGCGGCCCGAAAAGTTGCGCGTCTCCGCCAGGTATTTGGCCGCGCCCAACAGCATGGTGGTGTGCCCGTCGTGACCGCAGGCATGCATGTTGCCCGCGTGGCCCGAGACGTATTCTACCCCGGTTTCCTCGGGGATCGGCAGGGCGTCCATATCGGCGCGCAGGCCAATGGTCTTTGCGCCCGGCGCATCATGCCCCTGCCCGTTGATGATCGCCACCATACCCGTCTGGGCGATGCCCTCGTGCAGCTCGTCCACGCCGAACTCGCGCAGACGCTCGGCCACGAAGGCGGCGGTCTTCGGCAGGTCCAGCGCCAGTTCCGGGATCTGGTGCAGATGGCGGCGCCATTCGGTCATCTCGGGGGCAAAATCGGCGATGCGGTTGACGACCGGCATGGGGTGGACTCCTTGGTCAGACTCGGGATGATGCATCTGACACTGATCAATGGGCAGCTGCAATGGCCGATAAAGACCTCATCCACGACGAAACCGCCGGAATTGAACGGCTTTTGCAGATCATGCGGGCCTTGCGCGATCCCGACGGCGGCTGCCCTTGGGATGTGGCGCAGGATTTCGCCACCATCGCGCCCTATACCATCGAAGAGGCCTATGAGGTGGCCGATGCGATCGAGCGTGAGGCCTGGGATGAATTGAAAGGCGAGCTGGGCGATCTCCTGTTCCAGTCGGTCTTTCACGCCCAGATGGCCGAGGAAGCCGGGCATTTCACCTTTCAGGACGTGGTGCGGACCATGTCGGACAAGATGGTCAGCCGCCATCCCCATGTTTTCGGCGACGAATCGCGCGACAAATCTCCCGAACAGCAGACCCGCGACTGGGAGGCGATCAAGGCCGCCGAGCGCGCCGACAAAGCGCAAAAAGGCACTTTGGACGGGGTCGCAGTGGGCCTCCCGGCGCTCTTGCGCGCCTACAAGCTGCAAAAGCGTGCGGCGCGAGTGGGGTTCGACTGGCCCGAAGCCAGCCACGTGATTGACAAGATCCAGGAAGAGGCCGCCGAACTGGTGGAGGCGCGCGATGCTCTGACACAGGACGCCGTGGAGGAGGAATTCGGCGATCTGATGTTCGTCATGGCCAACCTTGGCCGCCATCTGGGGGTCGAACCCGAGTCTGCCCTACGCCGCGCCAATGCCAAGTTCATCCGCCGCTTCGAAGGCGTCGAGGCCCGGCTGGCCGCCATGGGCAAACGCCCCGAGGACAGCACACTTGAAGAAATGGACGCGCTGTGGGATGCCGAAAAGAAAGCCCAGCGCGCCAAGACCGCCTGAGCACGCCTTATTGAGACACGGAAAGCCCTTTTCATGACCGCACGCAAGATCATCATCGACACGGATCCCGGCCAGGACGACGCCGTAGCCCTGCTTCTGGCGCTGGCCTCTCCCGAGGAACTGGAAGTGCTCGGCATCACCTGTGTGGCGGGCAATGTGCCGCTGGAGCTGACCCAGAAGAACGCCCGCATGATCTGCGAGGTCGCAGGCCGTACGGATGTGCCGGTGCATGCGGGCTGCGAGGCCCCCCTGTCCCGTCCCTTGGTCACCGCCGAACATGTGCATGGCAAGACCGGTCTGGACGGGCCGAAGCTGTGGGAGCCGAAGCTGCAGCTGACCGAGGGCCATGCGGTGGATTTCATCATCCACAGCCTGCGCCGTCATGCGCCGGGAACGGTCACGCTCTGCCCGCTCGGGCCACTCACCAATATCGCAACCGCCCTGCAGAAGGCGCCCGACATTGCCTCGCGCATAAAGGAGATCGTGCTGATGGGCGGCGCCTATTTCGAGGTGGGCAATGTGACGCCGGCGGCTGAGTTCAACATCTATGTGGATCCCGAGGCGGCCAAGTTGGTCTTTACCTCCGGCGTGCCGCTGGTGGTGATGCCGCTCGATGTGACCCACAAGGCGCTGGCCACCCGCCCCCGGGTCGAGGCGATCCGTGCGCTGGATACCCGCGCCGCCCATTTCACCGCCGATATGCTCGATTTCTTCGAACGCTTTGACGTGGCGAAATACGGATCGCAAGGCGGCCCGCTGCATGACCCCTGCGTGATCGCCTACCTGTTGCAGCCCGAACTGTTTTCGGGCCGCCATGTGAACGTGGAGATCGAAACCCAGTCCGAGCTGACCCTTGGCATGACCGTCGCCGACTGGTGGGGCGTCACCGAGCGCGAGCCAAACGCCATGTTCATGGGAAATATCAACGCGGATGGCTTCTTCCAGCTCATTACTGAAAGGCTGGCCCGGCTATGAGCGCCGCTCTGCACCTTGCCAAGCCCGAACATCTGGGCACGCTCTTGCCACTGGTCGCCGCCTTTCATGCAGAGGAAGGGATCGAGCGGACGGACGCAGCACGCGAGGCGGCCATTGCGCCGCTGCTGGAGGGGATCCCCTATGGCGCGGTCTACATCATCGGCCCCACACGCGCGCCCATTGGCTATATCGTGGTGACCTTCAGCTGGTCGGTGGAATTCGGCGGCATGGACGGCTTTGTGGATGAGATCTACATCCGCCCCGCCGTGCGCGGGCGCGGTATCGCGACCGAGGTGCTGACGGAGCTGCCCAAGACTCTGGCCGAGGCCGGGATCAAGGCCATCCAGCTTGAGGTCGACCGGGAGAACGAACCGGCCCAGCGGCTTTATGCCCGGGCCCGCTTCAAGCCGCGCCTGAACTACGTTCTGATGAGCAAGGAACTTTAACAGGATCCCGCGAAAGGCGCCGCACGAATGAAGAAATCTTGTCTCATTTTGATCTAGAACAGATCACAGCCTCATAATCGGGGCGATACTCCTGCCTGGAACCTGACAGGAGACCTCTGATGAAAACCAAACTCACCGCTTTTGCTGCTGCCGCCCTTCTGGCGCTGACCGCTTGCGAGAACCTGACCACCGAACAGCGCACCGTCGTGGGTGTCACCGGTGGCGCTGCCGCAGGCCTGATCGCCGCCGAGGCTCTGGATGCCAACAAGAACTGGCGCATCATCGCGGCGCTTGCGGGTGCGGCCGCTGGCACCATCGTTGCTCAGAACCAGGCCACCAACACCTGCGCCTATGCCCGTGGCGATGGCACCTACTACGAGGCACCCTGCCCGTAAGATCAACTCATCCGCCCGCAAGACACGAAAAAGCCCCGCACCGATTGGTGCGGGGCTTTTCTTGTTAGTTATCGAAACCCGTGTCTTCGGGGCCGATCAGCCTTTCAGGATCGAGCGGCCCGCGTATTCGGCCACTTCGCCCAGCACTTCTTCGATGCGGATCAGCTGGTTGTATTTTGCAAGCCGGTCCGAGCGCGCCAGCGAGCCGGTCTTGATCTGACCGCAGTTGGTGGCCACGGCGAGGTCGGCGATGGTGGCATCCTCGGTCTCGCCCGAACGGTGCGACATCACGTTGGTGTAGCGGGCGCGGTGCGCCATATCGACGGCGCGCAGGGTCTCGGTCAGCGATCCGATCTGGTTCACCTTCACCAGCATGGAGTTCGCAACGCCGCGCGAGATACCATCGGCCAGACGCGCCGGGTTGGTCACGAAGAGATCGTCGCCCACCAGCTGCACCTTGTCGCCGATCTTGTCAGTCAAGAGCTTCCAGCCGTCCCAGTCATCCTCGGACATGCCGTCCTCGATCGAGATGATCGGGTAATCCGCAACCAGCGCCGCCAGATAGTCGACGTTTTCTTCGGAGGTCAGCGTCTTGCCCTCACCGGACAGGACATATTTGCCGTCCTTGAAATACTCGGTCGCCGCACAATCGAGCGCCAGATAGATGTCCTCACCGGGGCGGTAGCCTGCCTTTTCAACCGACTTCAGGATGAAATCCAGCGCCTCGCGCGAAGAGCCGATGTTGGGGGCAAAACCGCCCTCATCGCCGATCCCGGTGCTGAGACCCGCCGCGGACAGCTCTTTCTTCAGGGTGTGGAAGACTTCGGCGCCCATGCGCACGGCGTCGCGGATGTTTTCCGCAGCCACCGGCATGATCATGAATTCCTGAATGTCGATCGGGTTGTCCGCGTGTTCGCCGCCGTTGATGATGTTCATCATCGGAACCGGCAGAACCCGCGCCGAGGTGCCACCCACATAGCGGAACAGCGGCTGGGTGGTGAAATCTGCAGCCGCCTTGGCCACGGCGAGCGAGACACCCAGAATGGCGTTTGCGCCCAGACGGCCCTTGTTGTCGGTGCCGTCCAGTTCAATCATGGCGCTGTCGATGGCGACCTGCTCGGTCGCGTCAAAGCCGACCAGCTCTTCGGCGATCTCGCCGTTGACGGCGGCCACGGCCTCCAGAACGCCCTTCCCCATGTAGCGGGACTTGTCGCCATCGCGCTTTTCCACCGCCTCATAGGCGCCGGTCGAGGCGCCCGAAGGCACGGCGGCGCGGCCCATGGTGCCGTCTTCGAGGATAACGTCGACCTCGACGGTCGGGTTGCCCCGGCTGTCGAGGATTTCGCGGGCGTGGATGTCGATAATGGTGCTCATCGGTCGGTTCCTGACTATGGCAAATGGTTGCCTGCGTCATAGCAGCCGATGGCGGAAAGTAAACTGGGTTCGTTATCGCTAACGTGCGTAAAATCGCCCCTTTAGGGCTAACAATTCGCTGTTTGCGCCAACAGTCTGCAGGTTTCTGAGGCGAGGCTCAGGCGGCCCGGCTCTGCTGGCGCGCAAGCCGCCGCTCGCGCATGAAAGTGTAAAGGCCGGACGCAATGATCAGCGCCGCCCCTGCCAGAGTCATGGCATCGGGGCGCTCGTTGAACATGACCACCCCCACGAGGATCGAGAAGACCAGACGCGAATACCGGAACGGGGTGACGGCCGAGGCATCTCCGACCCGCATGGCCGTAACAATGCCGTAGTAGCCCAGAACGCCGAAGATCACGCCGCCCAGCATCATCAGCCACTCTGTTCCGACCAGCAGGCGCGCGTCCCCCGGTGTCATCAGCAACAGGATCGCGCCCGCCGGGATCACCACGGCAAAGGCCTGAAAGCTGACCACCGTTGAAGGCACGGCGCTGTCCATGATCCGCGTCATCAGATCCCGCCCCGCCACCGCGACAACGGAGACCAGCACCAGAAGAGCCGCCGGTTCAAAACCCGCAAGGCCCGGCCGGATGATCATGAGAACCCCGGCAAAGCCGACCAGGATCGCACTCCACCGCCGCCAGCCAACCTGTTCACCCAGAAACAGGGCAGCGCCCATGGTGATCACCAAAGGGGTGGCCTGAAACACTGCCGCCACCACCGAGATTTCAACCAACGCTAGGGAACTGGCAAAACTCACCGCCGCCACCGCTTCGCACAGGGCGCGCAGAACCGGAAGCCGTCTCCAGGCACGCGGCGCCAGGATCCGATGGCCCTGCCATTTGGCCAGCGCGGCAAAAACCGTCCCGCTCCCGATCCCCAGAAAGATCAGGATCTGCCCCACCGGCAAATACGCAGAAAGCGATTTGATGAACATGTCCTCAAGAGTGAAGGCCGCCATTGCACCGATCACCAGGAGAATTCCCTGAACGTTGTTCATCTGCGCCCCCTGCCAAAGCCATCCACACGGATTGTGCGGTCAGGACGGGCATGCCCAGAGTTCGCCGCAGCAGCAAGCAATTTCACCGCAGGCCAAAGCCACAAGTTGTGATGTTAATCATCACGAGAATTGATTCCCGCCTCCGGTCGGTCGCGCTGAATCATCCCTTCTTGATGGGAACCCCGTAAAGCTCCAGCTTGTGCCCCTTCAGCCGGTAGCCCAGCTTGGCGGCGATCTTTTCCTGCAGCGCCTCGATTTCGGGGTCGCAGAATTCGATCACCTCGCCCGAGTTGATGTCAATGAGATGGTCGTGATGGTCGCGGTCGGCGTCCTCGTAACGCGCGCGCCCGTCGCCGAACTCGAGCCGCTCCAAGATACCTGCCTCCTCGAACAGCTTTACCGTACGATAGACCGTCGCCAGTGAGATCGCCGCATCCAGCGCGCTGGCGCGGGCATAAAGCTCTTCCACGTCAGGATGATCATCGCTGTCCTGGAGCGCCCGCGCGATCACGCGGCGCTGGCCGGTCATGCGCAGGCCCTTGGCCTCGCAGCGGGCGATAATCGAATCTGGCATCGCGGTCCTCTTTGTTCACTGGGTCCCCTGTTTAACGAAGGACGATCCCCGCGCAAACCGGCAATTCGCCTGCCTTTCGCAGCGCGTGCCATTGACATCCGCCGCAAAGATCGCCATTTGCCTGTCAAGGCATCCCTCCCTGCCGCGTGAGCAGAGACAGCCCGGTGCACCTGAGGTGCGACTGATCCCGGCGTCTAGTGATATGCCCTTGTTCCCAAAATCACGCGTGGGGCGTTTGCAGAGACCGGCGGCCTGGCATTCGGCCAGCCCCCGCCAGAGGTCCCTGCCCCACCACTACCGCGCGCTGGACAGGGTTCCAGTGTTCGCGGCACCGGCTCTTTGCATGTCGCGAAGGCCGCGAAAGGACGACAGTTGACTGAATTTTCCACCATGGGGCTGCCCGAGCAGCTTCTCTCCCGCCTTGATGCAATGGGTCTGAAGGATCCGACCCCGATCCAGGCCCGCGCCATTCCGCACGCCCTCAATGGCGAAGACGTGCTGGGCCTGGCGCAGACCGGCACCGGCAAGACCGCCGCATTCGGCATTCCGCTGGTCACCCGCATGCAGGACTATGGCCGCAAACCGGCAGCCAAGACCGTGCGCGGCCTCATTCTGGCACCAACGCGCGAACTGGCCAACCAGATCGCCGCCACGCTCAGGGACCTGACCGATGGCTCGCCGATGAAGATCGGCCTTGTGGTTGGCGGCGTGTCGATCAATCCGCAGATCCAGCGCATCGCGCGCGGCACCGATATTCTGGTGGCGACACCCGGTCGCCTTCTGGACATTCTGGACCGCAACGCGCTGGACCTCGGCTCCTGCGACTTCCTGGTGCTGGACGAGGCCGACCAGATGCTGGACCTCGGTTTTATCCATGCCCTGCGCAAGATCTCAGGCCTTCTCCCCGAAGAGCGCCAGACCATGCTGTTCTCGGCCACCATGCCGAAGCAGATGAACGAGATCGCCAATTCCTACCTGAAGCGCCCCGTGCGCATCGAGGTCACCCCTCCGGGCAAGCCCGCCGCCAAGGTCACCCAGTCGGTGCACTTTATTGCCAAGGCGGAAAAGCTGAACCTGCTGAAAGAGTTGCTGACCGAACACAAGGACGAGCGCACACTGGTCTTTGGTCGCACCAAACATGGTATGGAAAAGCTGATGCGGGTACTGGAGAAGGCCGGTTTCGCGGCCGCCGCCATCCACGGCAACAAAAGCCAGGGCCAGCGCGAACGCGCCCTGGCCGCCTTCAAATCCGGTGAGGTCAAGGTTCTGGTCGCAACCGATGTGGCCGCGCGTGGTCTGGACATCCCGGATGTGAAATACGTCTACAACTACGAGTTGCCCAATGTGCCGGACGCCTATGTACACCGGATCGGCCGCACCGCGCGCGCGGGCAAGGACGGTCAGGCCGTCGCCTTCTGCGCGCCGGATGAAATGGAAGAGCTGAAGGCGATCCAAAAGACCATGAAGATCACCATCCCCGTGGCCTCGGGTCGGCCCTGGGAAGTGCTGCCCGATCCCGCAGCGCCCAAGGGGCGCCGTGGCGGTCCCGGTGGCGGTGGAAAACCCGGCGGACGCCCCGGCGGCAATCGCCGTCGTCGCGGCGGCGGCGGTGGTCGCGGTGGTCCGGGTCAGGGCCAAGGTCAGGGTGGCGCACAGGGCGCAGCAGGCCAGGGCGGCGGGCAGCGCCGCCGCTCCAGCTGACCCACACTCGATAGCAAGACCGAAGGCCGCCCTGCCCTGCACGGCGGCCTTTTCCTTGCGTTCAAATTCCTTGCGTTCAAACGAAGTCTTCAGACCCGCCGCAGATCCGCCCAGACAGGCAGGTGGTCCGAGGCGATATGGGCCGGCTGCGCCCTGTGGGCCCCGGTGCGCACGGCCTCCAGACCGTCACTATGGGCAATCCGGTCCAGGGCGCCGAGGGGCCGAAGCGCCGGGAAACTGGGCACAGGCGGCAGAAAGCGCATCATCGGGGCCAGCCGGTCCAGAACCGAGCTGCGCGACCAGTCGTTGAAATCCCCGCCCCAGACCGCCGGCATATCGCTCCATGCCTCCATATGCTGGGCAAGGTGCAGAACCTGAGCGCGCCGCGCCCGGCCGGTCAGCCCCAGATGGGCCCCCACCACACGCAAGGGCCCGATCGGGGTATCAAAGGCCGCCCAGACTGCGCCGCGCGGCTCCAGCCCTGGCAGATCGATGTGGCCCTTGTCACGCAAGGCAATGCCCTGCCCCTTCCAGATCACCGCATTGCCGTGCCAGCCAAGCGATCCGGCACCGCCCAGATCCACATCCTGCCAGCCCGCCTCGTTCAGCACGAAATGCGGCAGCGCCGCCGGGCGGGGTGGCAGGCGCTTGTCCGCCTCCTGCAGCAACACGATGCGCGCGCCGATGTCCTCAAGGACGTTCAGGATGCGTCGCGGCTGTCGGCGCAGGTCCAGGCCGATGCATTTCTGAATGTTGTAGCTGGCAACGCGCAGGGTGGTTTCGGGCATGCAGGCTCCTTTCCACGCCAGTTTTCATCGCCTTGCCAGGCTCTGCAAGACAAGAACGGAGAGGGTCCCCGTCGGAAGGCGGATTTTGGCGAAAGGTCAGGCTTGACAGTCCCATACCGCTCGGCGCTGATGCGCCCATGACAGAAAAGAGATCCATGGACGCCGCGGGCGCCCTCGCGCTTACGGGGTTTGCCGCCCTTCTGGGCTTCAACCAGGTGGTGATCAAGATCGCCAATGGCGGCTTTGGCCCGGTGTTTCAGGCCGGTTTGCGGTCGCTCATTGCGCTGGCGGTGATCCTGCTGTGGGTCTTGTTGCGCAAACCCAGACTCCGGCCAGATGGCGGCCTGCCAAAAGGTGCGCATTTTTGGGGTCTTGTGGTCGGCCTTCTGTTCACGGCCGAGTTCATCTGCCTGTTCTGGGCTTTGGACGTCTCATCCGTGTCGCGGGTGACGATCATCTTCAACTCGATGCCGGTCTGGCTGGCGCTGGCCGCACATCTTTGGCTACCCGGAGAGCGGCTGACCGGCCCTCGCATCGCCGGGCTGGTTCTGGCCATGGGCGGCGTGGTGCTGGCGGTGCTGGACCGGGACGCCAGCGGCGCATCGGCGCTGGGGGACATGCTGGCGCTGGCCTCGACCCTGTGCTGGGCGGGGATTGCCTTCTGCGTGCGGGCAACGCCCTTGTCACAGGTGCCCGCCGTGACGCAGCTCGTTTACCAGTTGACGGTCTCAGCCGTCCTGCTGCTGGTGCTGTCGCCACTGTTCGGCCCGATGCTGCGCGCGCCGGAGGCGATCCATATCGCGGGCGTGCTGTTTCAGGCCATCGCCATTGCCAGCCTTGGATATCTTTTGTGGTTCTGGCTTTTCACCATCTACAAGGCTGGTTCGGTCGCCTCCTTCAGCTTCCTGTCACCCGTTCTGGCCGTGCTGATGGGCTGGCTGATCCTCGGCGAGACGCTGACCTACGAGGTCTGGCTCGCGCTTGCGCTGGTGGCGGCAGGCGTCTTCCTGATCAACCGGCCTTAAGCCCGCCAGCGGGTCCTCCCGCCCGTCACGGCCGCATCAAAGATGCGTCCGTTCCCGTTGGGCATGGCGCCCCGACGGGGCGCGCGCCGTGCAGAGCACGGCGCCGGGCCCAAGGGGGCGAGCGCCTCCGCCAGGAGGCCGATCCCGCGCGGGAGAACGCCCGCTTTCAGGTGCCACAGAAGGTTGCGGGAACCACTTCATCGGGACTGGGCGGGTTCTGCAGGTCCGCATGCTCCGGCTGGTCCTCATAGGGTCGCGCCAAGACATCCATCAGCCGCTCAAACGGTGCCATATCGCCGCTGACCGCCGCCGCAATCATTTCTTCCATGCGGTGATTGCGCGGGATGAAGGCCGGGTTGACCTGCCGCATGAGGGTCTTGGGGTCTTCCTCGGCCTCAAGGCGCTGGCGCCAGCCATCCGCCCACCCGTCAAAAGCCTCGGGATCGATGAACTGATCGCGCGCGGTTTCGCCCGAAAGCGCCCGGAAGGTATTGGTGAAATCGGCCTGCCCCGCGGCCATGCGCTCCAGCAGGTCCTCGATCAGCGTCATGTCGCTGGTCTGCGGCGTCGCGATCCCGATCTTGGCGGCAAAGCGCGACAGCCACTCCCGCTCGATCACACCCGGCATGGCGTGCACGATCTCGGTCGCTTCCTCTACCGCCTCCTGCGGATCATCAAGCTGCTGGATCAGGGCCGTTGCCAACTGCGCCAGGTTCCACACGATGATCCCCGGCTGGTTGTCATAGGCATAGCGCCCCATGCGGTCGATGGAACTGAACACCTGCGAAGGATTGTAGACATCCATGAAGGCGCAGGGACCATAGTCGATCGTCTCGCCGGAAATGGCGCAATTGTCCGTATTCATCACCCCGTGGATGAAGCCCACGGACATCCATTGCGCCACCAGCCGCGCCTGAGCATCCCGCACCGCGCGCAAGAGGCCCATCGGCCCCTGCGCCTCCGGGTAGTGTCGCTCAATGGCATATTGCGTGAGCCGCCTCAGCGCCTCCCGCTCCCCGCGCGCGGCGAAGATCTGGAAGGTGCCGACTCGCAGATGGCTCGCCGCGACCCGCGTGAGTACCGCGCCGGGCATCGCGCCCTCGCGCCAGACGGGATCGCCGGTTTCCACCGCAGCCAGCGCGCGCGTTGTCGGGATGCCAAGGGCATGCATCGCCTCGGAGACCACATATTCCCGCAGAACCGGCCCCATCCAGGCGCGCCCGTCGCCCCGGCGCGAATAGGGCGTGCGCCCGGACCCCTTGAGCTGGATATCCCGGCGGACGCCGTCGGCACCGACGACCTCTCCCAGAAGAACCGCACGCCCGTCGCCCAGTTGCGGATTGAAGGTGCCGAATTGGTGCCCCGCGTATAGCTGCGCCAGCGGATCGGCGCCCTCCGGCACCCGGTTGCCGCCAAAGACCTCGGCCATTTCAGGCAAATCGCCGGGCGTAATGCCGAGGACCTGCGCCAGGTCGCGGTTGAAGGCGAGCATGCGCGGCTGCGAGACCGGCTCGGGCGCCTGTTTGCTGTAGAACACCGGGCCAAGGGCCGCGTAGGTGTTGTCAAAGGGGATGTGCAATGTCATGGCTCAAACATATGCGGCAAGGCAGGGATTGCCAGCGCAAAGAGGCGAAATGAAATGGGAGACGGCCCCGTGACAGCCGATGAGATTATCCAGCATCTGGGATTGCAGCCCCACCCCGAGGGCGGCTGGTACCGTCAGACCTGGGTGGCCGAAAACGAAGGCCGCCCCACCGGCACCTGTATCTATTTCCTGCTGAAGGCCGGGGAGGCCAGTCATTGGCACCGGGTCGATGCGGCCGAGATCTGGCTTTTTCACGCGGGCGCGCCGCTGGTGCTGTCGCTGTCGGAAACGGATGAAGGCCCCGCCACAGATCACCTGCTGACCCCGGACCTGACCAAGGGCGCGCCGCAGCTGATCGTGCCCACAGGCCACTGGCAGGCTGCGCGCACGACCGGCGACTATACGCTGGTCAGCTGCACCGTCTCGCCGGGATTTCAGTTCGAAGGCTTCGAACTGGCAAAGCCAGGGTTTGATATTCCGCGCCAATGAGTCCTTGGAAAGTCACGAAATCCGCTTGGCTCCTTCCCGTCTTTGCGGCGGTCCTCATGTGGGGCGAGCAACAGCCTTTCCCGGAGCGTTTCCACAAAGCTCGGATCGATGAGGTCGAGTACCATGTCAGCAGAAGGCTTGGCGGGATTTGGGCCGTTCATGCCAGCCTGTTGGAAGATCCAAAAGCGCCGAAGGTCAAGCTTTCTCGCCTTAGAAAGTCTTCCAGTGGCCGTCCCCTTTTGGAGGAGGGTGAAGAGGTCTGTCTCGCCTCAGCGGTCCCCATTCTGCGCCCTCGCATGTATTGGGAGACTGTTCCGTATAAGTGCAAATCAAAGAGCCAAGACCCGGCCGAGTAAGGCCGGTGTGCTTCGCGCCTACTCGGTCAACTGGGTCATCGCCCGGTCATCCCCCCTCACCCGGCAGGCTGACCACGCCGCCGCCCACGCAGGCGCGCACGCCGGTGGTGCCGGGACAGGAGGTCGGCATGCCCCGCGCCACGCGCACCGCCAGATGGGCAAAGGCCTGCGCCTCCAGCATGTCGCCATCAAGGCCCACATCCTCGACCGGTTTCACCGGGCAGTCGAGCGAGACGCGCAACATCTCCATCAGCACCGGGTTGTGACGCCCGCCGCCGGTCACAAGCACCATTTCTGGCGGCGCGGGGCAATGCTCCATCCCCTGCGCCACGGCGGCTGCACACATGGCCGTCAGCGTTGCGGCCGCATCAGCATCGCTGAGTTCGCCCACCAGCGTGACCATTTCGGCAAAATCGTTCCGATCCAGTGATTTGGGCGGCATTTTTGCAAAGAAAGGCTCGGCCAGGAACAGCTCCAGCGCGCCCTCTTCGACCTGCCCCTTGCGGGCAATCTTACCGTCCCTGTCGAACGGCAGACCCAGCCGCGCCTGCAGCAAATCGTTGAGCGGCGCATTGGCCGGACCTGTGTCAAAGGCCAGAAGTGCACCGGGGTCCTCGGGGCGATCAAAGCGCGGATCCACATAAGTGAGGTTGCCCACCCCGCCGAGGTTCAGGAAGCAAAGCGGAGTCGTCGCTCCGATGTATTTGGCGCAGGCAAAGTGAAAAAACGGCGCAAGCGGCGCGCCCTCCCCGCCCAAAGCGACGTCATCCGAGCGGAAATCCCAGACCACCGGCTTTCCCAGAACTTCGGACAAGGCAGCGCCATCGCCCACCTGCAACGTGCCCTGACGGCGCGGCGCGTGAGCCAGCGTCTGGCCGTGAAAGCCGACAATCTCAGCCTCGGGAAAATCCGCCAGCACTTCGGCATGGACGCGATCTGTCAGCGCGGCGGCGGCTTCGACCTCTGGCCCTGACCATTTGCCCAGACCGGCGCGCAGCACCGCGCGCTCCGCCTCCGAATAGGGGCGATAGCGGTTTTCTCCGAAAGCAAAGATCCGCTTTCCGTCCGTCTCGACCAGCGCCGCATCCACCCCGTCGAGCGAGGTGCCACTCATGGCGCCAAGCGCGATCACGCGGCCCGTCTTTGCAATCGCTCGTGTCATCTTATGCCCTTTTGTCTGAACAGCCCTGAACCCGGCCCGGAACGCACAGGATTTCTGCGCAAAAGCAGGTTCCATGTGCCCCTTTTGCGTTTTATACAGCACATCGCAATAGACAAGCCGAGGCATGCCATGACCTATCATCCCAAATCGGATTTCATCACCGTGATGATGGAGCGCGGGTTTCTCGCCGACTGTACGGACTATCAGGGTCTGGACGAGGCGCTGATGACCCCGGGCCAGTCCGGCTATATCGGCTTTGATGCCACCGCGAAATCGCTGCACGTGGGCTCGCTGATCCAGATCATGATGCTGCGCTGGCTGCAAAAGACCGGCCACAAGCCGATCACCCTGATGGGCGGCGGCACCACCAAGGTGGGCGATCCGTCGTTTCGCGCAGATGAGCGCCCGCTGCTGACCCCGGCACAGATCGATGACAATATCGCTGGCATCAAAAAGGTGTTTTCGGCCTATGTTGATTACAACGATGGCCCAAACGGCGCCATGATGATCAACAACGCCGAATGGCTGGACGAGCTGAACTATCTCGAGTTCCTGCGCGACATCGGGCGGCATTTCTCGGTCAACCGGATGCTGTCCTTCGAAAGCGTGAAATCGCGTCTGGACCGCGAGCAGTCGCTTTCGTTCCTCGAGTTCAACTACATGATCCTGCAGGCCTATGACTTCCTCGAGCTGAACCGCCGCTATGGCTGCATCCTGCAGATGGGCGGATCGGACCAGTGGGGCAATATCGTCAACGGGATCGACCTGACACGCCGGGTCTTGGATCATGAGATCTACGGCCTCACCTCGCCGCTGCTGACCACCTCGGATGGCAAGAAGATGGGCAAATCCCAGAACGGCGCGGTCTGGCTGAACCCGGATATGCTTTCTCCTTACGAGTTCTGGCAATTCTGGCGCAACACCACCGATGCCGACGTGGGCCGGTTCCTGAAGCTTTATACCGAGATGCCGGTTGAAGAATGCGACCGTCTGGGCGCGCTGGCCGGATCCGAGATCAACGCCGCCAAGGTGATCCTTGCCAATGAGGTGACCACCCTTCTGCACGGCGCCGACGCGGCTGCCGCTGCCGAGGCCACCGCGCGAGAGGTCTTTGAGAAGGGCGGCATAGGGGAAGACCTGCCGACGCTGACCCTGACCCCGGCGGATCTTCAGGACGGGATCTCTATCGTGCAGCTGATCGTCAAAACGGGCCTTGCGAAATCCGGCAAGGAGGCCAAGCGCCTGATCGCCGAGAATGGCGCCCGGATCGACGATGCGCCGCTGACGGATGCAGGCCTGATGATCGACGCAGGCGCGCTGGCCTCTCCCATCAAGCTGAGCGCGGGCAAGAAGCGCCACGCGCTGGTGCAGTTGGTCGGCTAAAAGGCGCAGAGCCAAAAACCGCTAAAAACCGGGAAAAAGGGGCGTATCGGCCCCTTTTTTCTTTTGCCATGTCGCTGAATCGTGTTGGATCCTTCTCGCTGAGAAAAGTCGGCCAACATGGCCTTTTGCCCCCCTAGGATGACAAATGCCAAAGCAAATCC
Organism: Phycobacter sedimenti; assembly: GCF_038148855.1. NCBI lineage: Bacteria > Pseudomonadati > Pseudomonadota > Alphaproteobacteria > Rhodobacterales > Roseobacteraceae > Phycobacter > Phycobacter sedimenti. The sequence goes on from NZ_JBBVGR010000001.1 coordinate 440,408, forward strand.
CGCACCGGTAAATCAGCACCTGTTTCGATCTCTGCTCGATCAACTGCCGCCGCTGAATGCGAACCAGATCGAAGATCTGCTTTCGGGCACCATGGATATCCGTCGGGCACGTGCGTCTTTGTCCGGAATAGAAGGGCAAGCGAGAAAGACAGCGCGTGTGCACACTGCAGAGGCTGCCGACGGCAAAAATCAGGGCAAACCCGAACCGGAGTTCAGCGCTTCCGATGCAGCCGATGTCTAAAAACCTAGACTGGTCTCGCAGGGACCTCACTTTGCGGGATCCATCGCCATGACCTGTTTCTCCAAGTCTTCAGAAATATGTTTTCCGACAGGCCAGGATCCTGCCACAAACTGGCATTCTCGCTCGGCAAAACCAAGCACCCTATCTGACGATGGAGAATGTTGATTTTGGCAGCGGTTGGCCATGGTTCTGACATCGAGTTCGGCGGCACCGTTGAAGTCGATGAACCCCATCAGCGTGAAGGCCGCAAGGGATCACGGGAGTGGCTTTTGCATCGCCCAAATCCATCTCTAAACCCGCGCCCGCCACGCCATCAATGGTATGTCTACAACAGCGGACGCGTGAAGATGAAACGCGGACCGTCTCGTTGGCAGCTGCCGCGTCTCGCGATCACAGACCGTTCTGGACATCGGTTTCTCGAGCGGATCAAGAACAGGAGCAACCTGTCAGCGACGCCGCCTACAGTCCGGTCGTTGCAACGGATGCAGTCCTTTGCACTGACGGTGCAGCGGCATACTCACGCCTCTCGACATAGAACGGAATGGTGCATCATGTCCTGAACAACAAGCCAGGCCAGACGGGCATTCACAAGGCATTTCACATTCAGAATGTGACCTCGCTCCATTCTCGCCAGGATGAATTCAGGCGCCCGTTCAAAGCTCCTGCGTCCAAGTATCTGAAGCTCTATCTTCGCTGGTCCGTGTTGCGGTCAAGGCTAAGCTCAGAGCAAGCCTTCAGAAACGTGCTTGAAGGGATTGAGTAGTCCATTGACCGCAGGTCTCGCTCGAACCAACTTCAATCGAGTTTCAGACTTGGGTGTCCCATGCGCATTGTCCTTGCTTTTTTCTTAACAGTGGCCCTCGTGGCGGGCTGCAATACTGCGCATCAGGCTTCTGTTACTCTGGCAAGCGGCGTGCGGGTGTCTCTGGCGGTCAGCGGAATGTTCAGCCTCCAGAGCGATTGGCACCGAACCCTGATTGTCGAGCATCGTGGTGAGATAATAACACGCGAGCTGTCCGAAGACACTGGCTGGTGGAGAGGATCCAACTTGTATCTTGCCGAAGCAGGCCTCTTTGTTCTGGGTGAAGGACAAGCTGGGTGCATTGCGTTTCGATTGGATCCTGTCCGGTTCGACGACAAGGCCGCAAGGTGCCGCGAAAGACGCCAATTGCTGACCACTGAGGAAGCCTCTGGCAAAGACGACAACACAAGATCTTTTGTCTATCCGGGAATGCGCTATCTGGGCCGCTTCGCTGAAACCTTGGATGATCGTGCGCGTGTCGAGTTCATTTCCGCTGGAGAGGCCCCAGAAGTCAGGTTGCCCGACCCGCTGTAGTCTCCATCAAAGTCCAGGCTGCCAAAGCCGGGCATTCGGATTGCAACATTCCCGCCACATAGTTGGAGATCCAATTCCCTGACCAACAGGAACATTATACCTTTCTGGGTGCCAACACGGTCTGAAGGCATGGCTTTTTCTTTTGCGCGCAGAGGGTTTCCAAACGGAAAGCGTTGTCCTCCCGCCCGTCACGGGCACAGGAATCTGCGCCGTTCCCGTTGGGCCCGGCGCCGCGCTGACGCGCGGCGCGGTTGCGTGCCACGGCCCTGTTTGACGATCATGTTCAATGAAGAGGTACCTGCGCGGCGCAGCCGCGCCACGCCCAAGGCTGCACAAAGGGGGTAAGGCGTCAGCCGTTACCACCTGCCGGCGCGGGAGCGTTCCGCCTTGACCTGAAGGCTCCCTGCGGCCGATCAGAGGAACAGCAGATCCGCCAATGTCAGCAGAATGAACACCGGAATCGACAGGGCGACCGCGATCAGAAAGGCAGCGGCTTTGGTCATGCGCGGGCCAGGGGCGCAGCGCCCCATGACTTTGCTGTTGGCTTGGCTTTGTTTTTTCATGCGCTCATTAACCCTGAATTAGGTTTCCGTTCGGTAAATGATGTCATGTTCGATTTCATCCCGCCCGCCTCGTCGGCCCGCGCCGATGCCCATGGCACCCTGCCCCAATCCGAGGAATTCCTGCGCGCTCTTCGGGCGACGGGACAGGACCCGCTGGTGCTTGAGAGGATGAAGAATACGGTTATCCTGCGGCAGCGGTTTTGGGGACGCGTGGATGTTGCTATGGTCAATCGCGCGCAGTTGGACAATCCGCTGCGTCTGCTGGAGATCCTGCAAGAGGAGGGGCTGCGCCGCACGCCGGTGATCCTTTCTCCTGAAACGCCCACGCCCGAGCTTGCCGACCTCGGCGCGCTGCCACTGGTCAGCCCGGCCCATGTGGCGCGACTCGACCTGTCCGCCAGCCCCGAACGGCGCCGCGCCGCGCTGCATCAGAAATGGCGCAACCGCCTGAGACATGGCGAAACGCAAGGCCTGCGCCTCACCCGTCAGAACATGCCGATCGATCCCAACCACTGGCTGTTCAAGGCCGATCAGGCCCAACAGGCGAAACGCGGCTATCGCAGCTGGCCCCTGCCCCTGACGCTGACCTATGCGCAGGTGAACAAGGGGATGGCCAAGCTGTTCCAGGCCTTTGACGGCAAAGAGCCCGTCGCCGCCATTCTGGTGCTGCGGCACGGGCGCGATGCCACCTATCACATCGCCCATACCAGCGCCCGCGGCAAGGCGCTGTCGGCCCACAACCTGTTGATGTGGGAAGCCATGAGCTGGCTTTCGGCGCAGGGCTGCAAAACCCTCGATCTGGGCGTGATCAACACCGAGGACGCGCCGGGACTGGCCCGTTTCAAACTGGGCACAGGCGCCAAGTTGCAGCGCCTTGGCGGCACCTGGGTCTTCTGGCCGCCAATGGGGCGTCTTCTGGCGCCACTGGCACGGCTCGACCGGCGGATGATGGGCGCATGATGAGCGCATAGGAGCGCTGGACAGCCCCGCTCCCCCATGTTTATTTGAACACATGTTCAGATACCCGGGAGGACCCCTTTCATGAAACTTGATCAGACATGTGCCGTGATCACCGGCGGCGCATCCGGTCTTGGCGAGGCCACGGCCCGCCACTTTGCCGAAAACGGCGCCAAGGTCACCATCCTTGATCGCGACGCCGAGCGCGGCGCCAAGGTCGCTGCCGAAATCGGCGGCTTTTTCGCCGAGACCGATGTGACGGACGAGGAGTCCGTTGCCGCCGCCATCGCCTATGCCGCCGAGCAGATGGGCCGCATCTCCGCCTGTGTGAACTGCGCCGGCATCGCCTATGGGATCAAGACGGTGGGCAAGGAGGGCGCACACCCGCTCGATGCCTACAAGCGCACCATCGACATCAACCTGGTGGGCACCTTCAACGTCGCACGCCTGGCCGCGGTCGAGATCGCCAAGAACGAACCCGAGCCCGATGGCGCGCGCGGCGTGATCATCAACACCGCCTCCATCGCGGCCTTTGACGGGCAGAAGGGCCAGGTCGCCTATTCCGCCTCCAAGGGCGGCGTCGTGGGCATGTGCCTGCCGATGGCGCGGGATCTGGCTTCGACCGGCATTCGTGTGATGACAATCGCGCCGGGCATCTTCATGACCCCGATGCTGGCCGGCCTGCCCGAAGAGGTGCAGCAGCAGCTGGCCGCCGATGTGCCGAACCCAGCCCGCCTGGGCGATCCGGCGGAATACGGTCGCCTGGCCGGGTTCATCGTTGAGATGGGCTACCTCAACGGCGAAGTGATCCGCATCGACGGCGCTCTGCGTATGCGCTGAAAATAAAGCATTAACATGCCGTTAATAGAAAATTCTAAAGGGGCGCTCCGATCGGGCGCCCCTTTTTTGCACCCTCATCCGCCACTGAAATATGAATGAAGTCTTAAAGATATATGTCTGATTTTAATCAATGTTTCGCGCACGAAACAAAACAGATCAGGCACCTTCGGCCTTTTCTTCGAGCTCCAGCCACTCCTCTTCGGCAGCAGCAAGCTTTTCCTGACGTTCCACAAGGGCTTCGGTGGCCTTCTTGAACTTGACCGGCTCACGCGTGAAGAGCTCCGGATCGGCCATCAACTGCTCCAGCTTGGCGATCTCCTGCTCAAGCCGCGCGATCTCGGCTGGCAGCGACTCCAGCCGGTGCTTTTCCTTGAAGCTGAGCCCCTCCTTCGGAGACGCGTCCTGCTTTGGCTTTGGCTTCTGAGTCTTTGGTTTTTCGAGCTTTTCTTCAGTCTCTTTCGGTGCGCGCTGCGACAGGTAATCGCTCCAGCCGCCGGCATAGGCAGTGGCGCGCCCGTCGCCTTCCATCGCAATGGTGGTGGTGGCGACGCGGTCCAGGAAATCCCGGTCGTGGCTCACCAAGAGGACGGTGCCGTCGTAGGAATCCAGAAGCTCCTGCAACAGGTCCAGCGTTTCCACATCCAGATCGTTGGTCGGCTCGTCCAGCACCAGAAGGTTGCTTTGCCGCGCCATCAGACGGGCCAGCAAAAGCCGCGCCTTCTCTCCGCCCGACAGGGACCGCACCGGTGCGCGGACCTGGCGTTCGTCAAAGAGGAATTCCTTCAGATAGCCCACCACATGTTTGGGCTGTCCCCGCACCATGACCTGATCGGCCTTGCCGGAAATTCCCAGCGCCGGGTCGGTGGTGAGGTTCTCCCAAAGGGAGGCATCGGGGTCGAGCTGATCGCGGGTCTGGTCAAAGAAGGCAATCTCTAGGTTCGTGCCAAGGGTCACGCGGCCTTCATCCGGCTGCTCCATCCCCAACAGCATCTTCAGAAGCGTCGTCTTGCCTGCCCCATTGGGGCCGACAAAGGCAATCCGTTCGCCGCGCTGCACCTTCAGCGAAAAGCCGGTAACGATCGCCTTGCCGTCATAGGCTTTGCTCAGCCCCTCGGCCTCGATCACCTTGCGGCCCGATTTGGGGCCTGCGTCCAGCGCCAGTTCCGCAGCCCCCTGGCGTTTGATCTGGGCGGCGCGCTCGGCCTTCAGATCCTGCAGGGCGCGCACCCGGCCCATGTTGCGCTTGCGGCGGGCCGAGATGCCTTCGACTGCCCAGCGGCTTTCGGATTTGATCAAGCGGTTCAGCTTGTGGCGCTGCTGGTCTTCTTCTTCCCAGATCTTGTCGCGCCAGGCCTCAAACGCCTCGAAACCCTTTTCCTGCCGCCGCACCTGCCCCCGGTCGATCCAGAGCGTCGCGCGGGTCAGGGCGCGCAGGAACGCCCGGTCGTGGGAGATCAGCACAAAGGCCGCGCGGGTCGATTTCAGCTCATCCTCAAGCCAGGTGATCGCCTCGATATCAAGGTGGTTGGTCGGCTCATCGAGCAGCATCAGATCCGGCGCCTCGGCCATCAGCTTGGCCAGGGCCGCGCGACGGCGTTCGCCGCCCGATGCGGTTTCCACGGGGCGCGCCGGGTCGAATTTCAGCCCCTCGCCTGCCCGCTCCACCCGGTACATCTCGCCGGGTTCGAGCGCGCTGGCGGCAAAATCGCCCAAGGTTGCAAACCCGGTCATCTGCGGGTCCTGCTCCATGTAGCCGACCGTCTTGCCCGGAGGGACAACGATGCTGCCCTGATCAGGCTCGACCAGCCCCGCCATCACCTTCATCAGGGTGGATTTACCCGAGCCGTTGCGGCCCACAAGCGCCACCCGGTCTCCGGGTTGCACCACAAGATCAAGATCGGCAAAAACAGGCTCCCCGCCAAAGGTGAGCGATATGCCGGACATCTGCAAAAGAGGGATTCGTGCCATGAAGGCCAGCTAAACCGGCCCGTGCGCCCCGTCAACGGCGTGAATGGGAAAATCACCAGGCCCGGCCCTGGGCCGCAGCGCCTCAGGCCGACGCAGCCACGGACCGGAGCAGACGTTTGCGCCCCTCGGGAATGGCCCCGACCTCGACCCCGGTAAAGACATGGAGCGTGTCCAGAGCCTCATCCACAACGGCATGGTCGCTGACCCACCCCCCCATCAAGAGGTAGGTGCGCAAGAGAGGCGGCATGGCACGCATCGCAGCGCGCAGATCGGGCGCCCGAGGCGGCAGATCGGAAAACTCGAACACCTTTGACGCCTTGATCTCTGGCCGCAAGGTCGCAGGCGCAAGGTGGCGGGCCCTGAGCAGGGAGAGACTGTCGAAATAGGGAGCGGGATCCGTGCCCTTGAACGAGCTGCAGCCAAAAAGTAGCCGCACGCCTTGTGCATCCACCATGGCGGTAATTGCCCCCCAGGCGATGCGCAGCACGTCGGGATCTGTCGCAGCGCCCTCATGAATGCAAAAGCGCCCGATCTCTGCGGTGATTCCCTCGAATGCGGCAAGCCCGGCAAGGTCGTAATACTGGGCAGAATAGCTCTGACGCAGCTGTTCGCCCCGCTGCAACACCAGCACCCTGAAGCAACACACCAAATGACCGCTTGCCTGTTCCTCGATCAGGACATGGCGGCACAGATCGTCAAAGGCATCGACATCCAATCCGCCCGTCCCGAAGCATGCCCCCCGCAAGGCCTGCGCAGTGCGAACATCCGTCGATGTTGCCGCAATACGGGCCACAAAGCGCCCTTTGGCCAAAAGCGTTTCACACTGCGTCATCCCCGACCCCTCGCAAAGGACGAAGCGCTCCCGTCATGGAGCGCATGCCCGCTCATAGCATGCGGGCCTGCCCATCCAACCAAACAGATCAAAACCACGCCCGGAAGACAGCGGTGCGATAGATGCGGCCGTGACTGTCCGTCCGTTATTCTTCGAGAAGCGCACCCGGACCAAAGTTGCCGAGGTTGCCGATCAGCTGTCGCAGGAAGGTCTTGTCCTCGATGCTGGAAGAGGTCACACGGCGCTGCAGCGGAATGACCCGGCCATCTTCAAGGCCAAATTTCTGAACGCCATTGACCACGCCGTTCCTGTCAAAGTTCACCGCCACCAGATCCCGCGAGACCGGTTTTGGTTCAGCGGCACCATAATGGCGCATCCGGGTGGAGACATAGTAGTATCCGCTGTCATTCAACACGCCCGAGGAACTGGGCAGCCCCAGGGTTTCGGCCACCGAGTCGCGGGTGTCCACACCCACCACCACTTCGGCCAGCTGCTCGTCCGATGGCACGTAGCCGTGCTTGCGAATGCTTGCCGAGCAGGCGGCCACCGCCCCCAGTGCCACCAGAAGCATCGTATGCCGCAGCACTGTTTTCAGCTGATTTGACCGTGCACCCATGATGCCCCCCGATAGTCTGCGCAATTCGGGCCCCATGGCCCCGGCTTGATTACCCCGCCCATCCCGATTACCTAATGCACGCTTGTGGTTCAAGAAACGAAAGTCCCTCAAATGAATGAGAGCACTGCTTTGCGGGTGGCCGATCTGTCTCAGAACGCCCCGACGCCCTTCGAGATTCGCCCCGAAAGCGCCGCTCTGACGGCACTGGCAGAAGAGCTCGGGCTCAATGCGCTGCGCAAGCTGCGTTTTGCCGGCGAGATCCGCGCCAGCGGCAAAAGGGACTGGGTTCTGGACGGTGTGCTGGGCGCCACTGTGGTGCAGGACTGCGTTGTCACCCTGGAGCCTGTCACAACCCGCATCGATCAGAAGGTCCGGCGCCAGTACCTTGCGGCCTATGAAACCCCCGAAGGCGACGAGGTCGAAATGCCCGAGGATGACGGCAGCGAACCATTGGGAAGCCACATCGACCCATTCGAGGTGATGATCGAGGCCCTGAGCCTTGCGATTCCCGCCTACCCCCGCAAGGACGGGCAGGAGCTGGGCGAAGCGGTGTTCACGGCGCCCGGCGTTGCCCCGATGCGAGATGAGGACACCAAACCCTTTGCCGCGCTCTCTGCCCTCAAGGATCAGCTGAAGGACAAGGGCTGAACACGGCGAGATGCCCAAAATACGAGGCTGCTCATTTTCCTGCTGGCGCTGAGGACGCGCCTCTTCTAAAAAACAGCTTGCGCCGAAAAGGATTCGCAGTATTTTCGCGCGCTCATCGGAATTTTTGGTTGGACATCGGACAGGCTGCGGCCTAAACGCACGTCACACCGATCACGACACGACAATGAAATCGCGCGGCGGGGAAGGCCCCAAGGCGCCAAGCAGACAAAGGTTGAGACATGGCCGTCCAACAGAACAAAGTATCCAAATCGCGCCGCAACAACCGTCGTGCGCACGATGCCCTGGTTGCTGCAAACCCCAACGAATGCTCCAGCTGCGGCGAACTGCGCCGTCCGCATCACGTGTGCCCGTCCTGCGGCCACTACGATGACAAGGAAATCATCGCGTCGAACGACGAAATCGATCTGGACGAGGACGCGGCATAAGCCCCTCTTCCGATTCACGTAACGCCAGGCAGGCATACCAATGACGGGCACACCCGATCGATCTGCAGGACAAACTGGCCGAATCGTGATTTCTGTCGATGCTATGGGCGGAGATGCCGGCCCCGCTGCAGTGGTGGCCGGTATCGAGAAATCCGCCGAGAAGAACGAGCGTATCTCTTTTCTTCTGCATGGCCCCGAAGACGAGCTGGCACCCCTGGTTGCCAAACGGCGCATCCTGAAGGATCGCGTCGTTATTCGTCATGCGGACAAGGTCGTGACAATGCACGACAAGCCGAGCCAGGTGATGCGCAACGGCAAGGGCACCTCCATGTGGTCCGCCCTTGATGCGGTCAAGAACGGCGAGGCGGCCGGCGTGGTCTCCTGCGGCAACACCGGTGCCCTGATGGCGCTCAGCATGCTGCGCCTGCGCAAGATCCCCGGCGTGAACCGCCCGGCGATCGCGATTCTCTGGCCCTCACGCAATCCGCAGGGCTTCAACGTCATGCTGGATGTCGGCGCCGATGTACGCGCGGATGCCCAGGATCTTCTGCAATATGCGCTGATGGGCACCTCCTATACGCGCAACTCGATGGACATCGCCCGCCCTCGCATCGGCCTGCTCAACGTGGGCACCGAAGAACACAAAGGGCGCGCCGAGCTGAAAGAGGCCTATGCCCTGATCGCCGAGAATGCCTCTGCAGCCGACTACGATTTCGTCGGCTTCGTGGAAGGCAGCGATATTCCCGGCAACGTGGCCGATGTGATCGTGACCGACGGCTTTACCGGGAATGTGGCAATCAAGACAGGTGAAGGCACCGCCAGCCTGCTCCGCACGGCAGTGAAAGAGGCGTTTGAATACTCCTTCCTGTCGAAACTGGCCGCTGTACTGGCCTATTCATCACTGTCGCGACTGGCCAAGAGACTCGATCCGCGCCGCGCAAATGGCGGGGTCTTCCTGGGCCTCAACGGCACGGTGGTGAAATCGCATGGTGGCGCCGATGCCACCGGGGTATCCGCTGCCGTGAAGCTGGCCTTCCACCTCGCTGAGCAGGGCTTTGCCGACAAACTGGCCGCACGGGTTGCATCCGCCGTCGAGCTTACCCAAGATGCCGCCACGGCAGGCGATCCACGCCCTCCCACAGAATAACACCCACAAAGGCAGGCAAAGAATGACGCGACGTGCAGTAGTAGTTGGCACAGGACACTATCTTCCCGAACGGGTGGTGGAAAACGCGGAATTCGAAAAGACGCTGGATACTTCAGACGAATGGATTCGGGCGCGCTCGGGAATCGAGCGGCGTCACTTCGCGGCGGATGGCGAGACCACCTCTTCGATGGCCACCGCAGCGGCTGAGGCCGCCCTAAAGGATGCAGGGCTCACGGCCGATGACATCGACGCCATTGTTTTGGCGACCTCGACCGCCGATCTGACCTTCCCCTCTGCCGCGACCATGGTGCAGGCGCAACTGGGCATGACCCGCGGATTTGCCTTTGACGTGCAGGCCGTCTGTGCCGGGTTTGTCTACGCCCTCTGTAACGCCAACGCGCTGATCGCATCAGGCCAGGCCGACCGGGTGCTGGTGATCGGCGCAGAAACATTCTCACGCATCATGGACTGGACCGATCGCTCCACCTGCGTTTTGTTCGGAGACGGCGCCGGCGCGCTGATCCTTGAGGCGCAAACCGGCAAGGGCTCCAATGAGGACCGTGGCATCCTGTCGACCGACCTCAACTCGGACGGGCGCTACAAAGACTTGCTCTATGTGGATGGCGGGGTATCGACGCAATCGACCGGCCATTTGCGGATGCAGGGCAATCAGGTCTTCAGGCACGCCGTGGAAAAACTCGCCCAGACAGCAACAACCGCGCTGGGACGGGCAGGTCTTGATGCTGGGGACGTGGATTGGATCGTGCCACACCAGGCCAATATCCGCATCATCCAGGGCACGGCCAAGAAGATGGGCCTGAGCATGGACAACGTCGTTGTTACCGTTCAGGACCATGGAAATACCTCTGCCGCCTCGATCCCGCTGGCCCTGTCGGTTGGCAAGGAACGCGGTCAGATCAAGCCCGGCGACCTCATCGTGACCGAGGCAATTGGCGGCGGTTTGGCCTGGGGCGCGGTTGTGCTGCGCTGGTAGCACGGGCAGCAGCAATCTGGCGCCGCGCAATTCATTGATATTGACAGTGAAATTCACCACACCCTATGCTTGAGCAAACAACGGGGATTGGTATGAGTGAAAAAACTCTGACGCGAATGGACCTGAGCGAGGCCGTTTTCCGCGAGGTCGGCCTCTCACGCAACGAAAGCGCGCAGCTGGTCGAGAGCATGCTGCAGCATATGTCCGACGCTCTGGTGCGGGGGGAGCAGGTGAAAATCTCTTCTTTCGGGACCTTTAGCGTGCGGGACAAAACGGCGCGTGTGGGCCGCAATCCCAAGACCGGAGAAGAGGTGCCGATTCAGCCGCGCCGCGTGCTGACCTTTCGGCCCTCCCACCTGATGAAAGACCGCGTCGCCGACGGCAACCGCAGCTAACTCGAGCTGACCGGACCGGTCCCAACCAACGGAACCCTTATTCATGTCCAAATCACCAGACGCCTTCCGCACCATCAGCGAAGTTGCGGAGTGGCTGGGGGTGCAAGCGCATGTATTGCGCTTCTGGGAAAGCAAATTCACCCAGGTGAAGCCCATCAAAAGGGCCGGCGGTCGCAGGTATTATCGCCCCGCCGACATGCTGCTCTTGGGCGGCATTCGCAAACTGCTTCACGACGATGGCATGTCGATCAAGGAAGTTCAGGCCATCCTGCGCGATCTTGGCATCTCACACGTGTCGGAAATGTCCCACAGCCTTGATGCGGCAGGTCCGGGCGAACAGGCCGAAGGCGCAGGCGGCGGCTCAGGGTCGTCATCAGCCGCGCCGCAGGCGCAGACGGCCCAGGCCGAAAGCGGACCGGCCGAAAGCGAACCGGCCGAAAGCGAACCAGCCGCAGAAGACGCGGGTTTCGCCGACAGCGGCGCCCCCGAGGAGATCGAGAACACCGCGTTCATGCAACCGACTTATTCGCAGAACGGGTCCGATCATGGCCCGCTGGATGCGGATCCGTCTCCGGGCGATGCGGTCTTTTCAGCGGACGAGGAGCCCGCTGCCGCGCATCAGGACGAGCCGAGCGGTGCCGTGGAGGATTTTGCGGACGCGCAATCAGACCCCCTGCCCACCCCCGATCCGGTCGGGGAGGAACCGCTCGAGGCAGCCCCGCAAGAGGATCCCGCGCCTGAGGCCGGATTTGAAGACGACGCGCTTCATCCCCAGGACACTGGGGCGCCCGATGCCCCTGTGGAGGCCGGTCTCGAGGCTGCATCCGATCCCGCGCAAGCCGAGGCCAGCCCTGAATCTGCTGAGCCTGAACAGTTCATGATGGATCTCGACAGTCCGGGGCCAATGACTCCAGCTGATGCCCCCGCGCCATCTGCACTGGCCCAGGACCTCGAGAGCACGGCGGCACCTTTCGAAGACTCTGCAGAACTGGACGCCGCTCCTCTCATGGACGCGAACCAGGACGATGCCGCCCCCGCAGAGCTGGACGACGTAGCCCCCCTGTCGCTGGATCCGCAGAACGAGGAGTCTGCGCCACTGGAGCCAACGCCCTTTGAGACGGCTGCCGTGGATGCAGGTTCGGGCGACGATCTGGGTCAGGACCTCGCCGCAACGTCCCTTGGTGCAGATGAGTCGGATTTTGACAGCCCGCAGCTATCCGACGCTCCCCTTTCGCAGGAGGATGAGCCCGCCGAAACAGCGGACCCGACGGCAGAGCTGGAGCCGGGGCTTCCACCGGCTGACGATTTGGCCAGCGACCTGCCACAGGAAGCCTTTGCGCCCTCTTTCGATGCGGCGGCCGACCTTGCAGGTGAACCCGCGCTTGCGGCATCCGAGGATCCTGTCACAGACGGTGCGGCGGAAGCGAAACCGCGAATCATCACCGTCGCGGATGAGGATCTTGCGGCGCAGGTCAGCCTGCGGCCCGGAATTTTCTCCATTCTCTCCCAAACCACCGAAATCCCGCCGCATGTCCACAGCGAAGTGGCCGCCTGCGCTGCCGAGTTGCGCGCCTGGCTGGAGAGTAAATAATTTTCCCAAGCACGGGAAAAACTTGGCAATGCCTCTTGCCCCCGCCGCCAAAACCGGTAGAAAGCGCCTCAGCGGGCTATAGCGCAGCCTGGTAGCGCGTCCGTCTGGGGGACGGAAGGTCGCAGGTTCGAGTCCTGCTAGCCCGACCATACAAAACGCCTGGGTGTTTGCGCACCCGGGCGTTTTGTGTATCTGTAACCGGGGGTTACGGTGTTTGCCCATCGCAGCACACAGGCCCGAGCCCGGCCAGAGGGGAGAGCGGATATGACAGGTGTATTGCCCAGCCAGAGACTGGAAACCATGCTGGAGCGGGGCGAGATCACCCTGACCGAACCACTGGTCCAGGGACAGATCCAGCCCGCCAGCCTTGATCTGCGCCTCGGGCATGTGGCTTACCGCGTGCGGGCCTCCTTCCTGTCGGGCCATGGCAATACGGTGGCTGAGCGCCTGTCGGAATTCGAAATGCATCGCATCGATCTGACCGGCGGCGCGGTTCTTGAAAAAGGCTGCGTCTACGTGGTGCCCCTGATGGAGGGGCTGGCCCTGCCGCAGGATGTCTCGGCCGTCGCCAATGCCAAAAGCTCAACCGGCAGGCTGGACCTTCTGACCCGCACCATCACCGATGGCGGCGAGGAGTTCGACCGGATCAAACCCGGTTACACCGGCCCGCTTTATGCCGAGATCTGCCCGCGATCCTTTTCGGTACTGGTGCGTCCCGGCATGCGGCTCAACCAGATCCGCTTTCGCACCGGTCAGGCCGTCCTGAGCGATCAGGAGCTTGCCGCACTACATGCCCAAAGCCCGCTGGTGGATGGCGAAGCAATGATCGAGGACGGTCTTGGCTTTTCCGTCGATCTCCGGCTTCCGGGCAGCGATCTGGTGGGTTATCGCGCCAAGCCCCACACCGGGGTGATCGATCTGGACCGGATCGGAGAATATGATCCGCAGGACTACTGGGAAGAAGTGCGCACCACCAAGGGGCGCATCATTCTGGACCCTGGCGCTTTCTACATTCTCGTCAGCCGCGAGGCGGTGCATATCCCGCCCGCCTATGCCGCTGAAATGGCGCCCTACCTGGCCATGGTGGGGGAATTCCGGGTGCATTACGCGGGTTTTTTCGATCCCGGTTTCGGCCATGCCCCCGCCGGCGGCTCCGGCTCACGCGGGGTGCTGGAGGTGCGCTGCCACGAGGCGCCCTTCGTGCTGGAACACGGTCAGGTGGTGGGGCGGCTGGTTTATGAGCGTATGGCCGAGGTGCCGCAGCAGCTATATGGCGCGGGCATTGCCTCCAACTATCAGGGCCAGGGGCTGAAACTGTCCAAACACTTCAAGACCCCGCAGTAGCCGCGCCAGAGGCCCTGGTCCGTTTCAGCGATTGTCCCGGTTGGCGCGCTTGGCGCGTCGGTCCTGCCGCATGGCGCGGATGCGCTCCCGCTCGGCACGCTCTTCGGCCTCGGCGGGCGTTTCCTGCCTCGGGCCACGTCCCCTGCCCGCAACCGCATTGATCCCGGCATCGACCCCCTTGTTGACCGCCCGCCCGACAAGCCGGCGCAGGATCATGTTGAAGATGGATTCGATGTTCATAAGTAGGCTCCACGTCTGTCAGAATGACGGATAACGCAGGAATGGGACGATTTCTGGGCGCGCCCTCAGCTCTCGAACAGCTCTGGCTGATCGCCCGCCTCGTCGTCGCCCGCATCCTCGCTCCCCTGTCCCAGGGGGAAGCTGCCCGGCGGCGGGCGGCTTTCCAGGAGGCCCGCAGCACGCAGTTCCTTGAGCCCCGGAAGGTCGCGCGCGCTTTCAAGGCCGAAGTGATCGAGAAACACGGGCGTCACCACAAATGTCACGGGGCGGCCCGGTGTCATCCGGCGACGGCCAAGGCGGATCCACTCCATCTCAAGCAGCTGGTCGATGGTGCCACGCGACACCGACACGCCGCGGATTTCCTCGATCTCGGCACGGGTTACCGGCTGGTGATAGGCGATAATGGCCAGGGTTTCGATCGCGGCGCGGCTCAGCTTGCGGGTCTCGACAACCTCTTTCTGCATAAGAAAGCCAAGGTCAGGCGCGGTGCGGATCGCCCAGGACTCCCCCACGCGCACCACCCGCACGCCGCGCCCCTCATAGCGTTTGCGCAGGTATTCCAATGCCTCGCCCGGATTGCAGCCATGGGGCATGCGCGCTTCCAGATCGCGGATCGTCACCGGCTCGGTGCTGGCGAACAGCACCGCTTCGACCATCCGCTCCTGTTCGGCCATGGGCGGGGCTTCGAACAGGCTATCGGAGCCTTCGGTCTCTGGATTACTGAAATCTTCCATCAGGTGTCCCCATTGAGATGGCGCAACTGGATCGGCGCAAAGATCTCGCTCTGGCGCAGTTCCACCCGGCCTTCCTTCACCAGCTGCAACGAGGCGGCAAAGGTCGCCGCCGTGGCCGAGCGGCGTTTGACCGGATCGCTGTGCCAGCCGTCCGGCAGGTAGCTGAGCATGTCGGTCCAGCTGCCGGTAAATCCGATGAGGCCGCGCATACGCTCAAGTGCCTCTTCCATCGTGTAGACCGAGTCGCGATCCATCACGAAGGGGCGGAAATCGTCCCGCGTGCGGATGCGTGCATAGCCCTGCATCAGGTCCAGTAGGTTCGCACTGTAGGTCACCGTGCGGATCCGTTCCACCGTTTCGCTTTGACCGCGGGCAAAGAAATCACGGCCCAGCTGATCGCGCCCCATAAGGCGCGCGGCAGCATCCCGCATCGCCTGCAGCCGCTCCAGCTGGAAGGCCAGATGCGCCGCGAGCTCTTCACCCGACGGTCCTTCCTCTTCGGGGTCGGGCGGCAGCAGCAGGCGCGATTTCAGAAAGGCAAGCCAGGCTGCCATCACCAGGTAGTCGGCAGCCAGTTCAATCCGCAGCTCCTTGGCGCGTTCCACAAAGGAGAGGTACTGCCGCGCCAGTTCCAGCACCGAAATCCGCCGCAGGTCCACCTTTTGCGTGCGCGACAGCATGAGCAGAAGGTCGAGCGGCCCCTCATAGCCGTCGACATCGACAATCAGCGCTTCGGCGGCCAGACGGTCTTCGACCGACGGCTCATCCGGTTCCGGAAACAGGGTATCTTCAGACATAGACCTTTCCGCCCATCAGGGCAGCAAGTTCGGCCTCGGCGGCCTCCATGTCAAGCGGCACAGGGGGTTTGCGCGCCTCAACGGCCTTTTCGGCGCGCTTTTGCCCGGTTTCATCCAGACGCCCGGCGGCCTCGGCCACGGCAGCACGCGTGGGCAGGTCAGCATTGCACAGAAGGACGATATCACATCCTGCGGCCCGCGATTGCTGCGCGATGTCCTGCGGCGCACCGGCAAGGGCTTTCATCGAGATGTCATCGGTCATGATCAGCCCGTCAAAGCCGATCTGTCGGCGGATCACCTCCATCGCCGCAGGCGACAGGGTTGCAGGGCGCGCGTCCAGCGCTTCGAATACGATATGAGCCGTCATCGCCATGGGCAGATCGTTCAGGGCGCGGAACGGGGCAAAATCGGTTTCTTGCAGCTCGGCCAAAGGGGTGGTCACATGGGGCAGGTCGTGATGGCTGTCCGCTACTGCGCGACCATGGCCGGGAATGTGCTTCAGCACCGGCACCACGCCGCCGTCAAGATGCCCCTCGGCCACCGCACGGGAGATTTCAGCGACCTCTGCCGCAGTCTCGCCATAGCAGCGGTTCTTCAGAAAAGGATGGGTATCCGCCCCGGCGATATCTGCAAGCGGCGCACAGTTGCTGTCGATGCCGAGGGCGCGCAGCTCGTGCGAGATGAGGCGATAGCGCAGGTACATGGCGCGTGCTGCGTCCTTGCCCGCCTGCGTGGCATGGTCGAAGGGCGCCCCCCACTCGCGCGCCAAGGGGGCGCGCAGGCGCTGCACACGCCCGCCTTCCTGGTCGATGGTGATCAGACAGTCGCGCCCCACCGCCTCGCGCATATCATCGCAAAGGGCGCGGATCTGCTCGGGCGTATCGATATTGCGGGCAAACAGAATGAAGCCGAAGGGATCCGCGTCCCGAAACAGCGCCTTTTCATCCGCTGTCAGACGCAGCCCCGTCGCATCCAGGATGGTCGCGCCAAAGCCGCTCATCGGGTGGTGACTGGGATACAATCCGCATTGCCCGCCACAAGGGCCGAGCAGAAGCGCCGCGCATCGGACAGGCCGTCAAAGCCCATGGCCCGCAAACGGTAGAAGGTGCGGCCACCGCTTTCGGCGCGCTGGATCACCCGTTTCTTGTCAGCCAGGTAGTCCTCGAACTGGGCATAGATGCGGTCCCATTCGGCACGGGCCACCTCGGCGCTTTCGTAGGCGCCAAGCTGCGCCAGCCGGGTGCCTGTCGGCAGGCTGTCTGCAGAGACCTCAAGCACCGTGGCGCTGGTTGCGGCAACAGCGGGGGCCTTGGCGGGGGTGAACCGGGCCGGGCGAATGCTCGGACGCAGGGAAACCTTCACCCCCGGCGCCTTGAGCAGGGCCGCAGAGGGTTGCGGGGCGGATGCCACAGCCGCAATTTCAACGGGCTTGAGCGGCGCCGGCTGCACGATCACCGGCGCAGAGGCCGACACAGGCACCTCGGTCGCCGCGCCCGGCTTGCCTGCAGCACTCAGCGCTTCAAGCGGTGCCACCCCATCGGTCAGCTCGGCCACGAGGGCGTCGATGTCATCACTTTGATAGGTCGCCTTGGTGCCCTCGGAGACCACTTCGCCCTGCGGCTGGGCCTGATCTGCCCTGTCCTGTTCCACCAGTTGGGCCAGTTCCGACATCGGCCGGTCGTCCTCTGTCAGCTCGATCGGCTGCGGCGCCAGCACCAGACGGTCGGCGGGATCCTCGGCACTTCCCGTGGCGGCCACCGCATTGACGGCAAGGCCCTGATGATCAGCGGGACGGCCGCCCGGATTCTCGGGTTGAATCCGCATCGGCCCCTCGACCGCGCGCACGACAGGCACGCCACTCACATCACGCATCACCAGCTTGTAGCCCCAGACGCCGATGCCAACGACGAGCGCCAGGGACGCCACGGCCCCCAGAACGCCTGCCAGGCGACCAAAGCGGCCCTGCCCGGCTTCTTCAAACTCATCGACACCATCGTATCCATAGTCATCCGCGCCGTAGGTATCGGCCTGTGACGGATCAAAGCCCCCGTAGCCCTGCGATGCGGGCTCGACCTCGGGCGCAGCATAATGAGACTGCGTCTGCACGAAAGACTGATGCGCGGGAGCCGACAGCGGGGGCTCGGGCGCCACAAAGGTTTGCCGCTGATAGTGAACACCGCCCGAAGCCGCGCCCTGGGCGACTCCGCTCTGGTCATAGGTCTGGCGGGCGCCAGCCTGCGTAAAATACGCCATTATCCGCCTCACTGCCCATTTGACGCAGCGCATCAGGGGCGCTGCGTGTCAGGGTCTCTTGAACTGCCTCGTTCCGGCGGCCTGTGCGTGTTTTTTATCGCATCTCTTCCGCCGGGGTCACGCCTAGAATACCAAGACCTGCGGAAATGACAATGGAAACGGCCCGCGCAAGCGCCAAATTGGCATGTGTTGCCGTTTGGCTGCTCTCATTAACAAATCGTAAACCTTTGTCACTTTTCCCAAGGTGGTAGAGCCCGTGCAGATCCGAGGCCAGATCGTAGAGATAAAAGGCGATGCGGTGCGGCTCGTTGCTGCGGGCGGCGATCTCGACCAGACGGGGCCATTCGGCCAGCTTGCGCGCCACCGTCTGTTGCGCCGGATCGGCCAGCAATGACAGATCCGCGCCCTTCAATGTAGCGTCATCGGTTGCAATGCCAGCCTCCTGCGCCTTGCGCAGGGTCGAACAGATGCGGGCATTGGCGTATTGCACGTAAAAGACGGGGTTGTCCTTGGACTGCTCCAGCGCCTTGTCGAGATCGAAATCGAAGCCCTGATCGTTCTTGCGTGTGAGCAGCATGAAGCGGGTCACATCCGGGCCAACGGCCTCGACCACATCGCGCAGGGTCACGAATGTCCCTGCCCGCTTGGACATCTTGAATTCCTGACCGTCCTTGAACAGCTTCACCAGCTGGCACAGCTTGATGTCCAGCGGCACCTTGCCGTCGGACAGCGCCGAAACCGCCGCCTTCATGCGTTTGACATAGCCGCCGTGGTCGGCGCCGAAGATGTCGATCAGCATGTCAAAGCCGCGGCTCACCTTGTCAAAGTGGTAGGCGATGTCGGGCGCGAAATAGGTCCAGGAGCCGTCGGATTTCTTCACCGGGCGATCCACGTCATCACCGTGTTCGGTGGATTTGAACAGCGTCTGCTCGCGCGGCTCCCAATCATCGGGCTTCTTGCCCTTGGGCGGCTCCAGCACGCCCTGATAGATCAGACCCTTGGCATCAAGGCTTTCCAGAGCCGCCTCGATACGGCCCGTGCCATAAAGGGATTTCTCCGAAAAGAAGACGTCCATTTCGATGCCAAGAAGTTTCAGATCCTCGCGGATGAGATCCATCATCGCATCGGTGGCGAAATCGCGCACCTCCTCAAGCCAGACCTCTTCACCCTTGCCGACATAGGCATCGCCCACCTTGGCCTTCAGCGCCTCGCCCACCTCGATCAGATAGTCGCCGGGATAGGTGCCGTCCTCAAAGGCGACCTCCTGCCCGTGTGCCTCAAGGTAGCGCAGGTAGACCGAGCGGGCCAGCACATCGACCTGCCCGCCGCCATCGTTGATATAATACTCGCGGGTGACGTCATAGCCCGCATAGGCCAGAAGGGAGGCCAGCGCATCGCCGAAGACCGCGCCGCGGGTGTGACCGACGTGAAGGGGGCCGGTCGGGTTGGCCGAGACATATTCCACGTTGACCCGCTTGCCCGCGCCCATGTCCGAGCGACCATACGACAGGCCGCTTTCCAGCACCGAGGCCAGCACGCCCTGCCAGACCCCTTCTGCCAGACGCAGGTTCAGGAAGCCGGGACCTGCGACCTCGGCTGAGGTGATGCGCGCGTCTTTTGCCAGATGAGCAGCCAGCGCCTCGGCGATGTCGCGGGGTTGTGCCTTGGCCGGTTTGGCCAGCACCATGGCGGCATTGGTGGCCATATCCCCATGGAGCGGATCGCGGGGCGGTTCCACCGCGACATTCTCAAAGGAAAGCCCCTCGGGCAGGATGCCTTCGGCGGTGAGCGCATCAAGGCTGTCGATCACGAGCGAGCGGATATCGGAAAAGAGGTTCATATCGGGCGTCCTATTGGTTTGCTTAGCGGATACCCACGCCCGCGCGCCCGGTCAACCAGATCGCGCAGCGCAGCGGTCCTGAGCGCAGGGTTTTGAGGCCCATACAAGCCCCTGCGGCCCGCCCCGCCCGTGCACCGCGCTCAGGAGGAGGAAGGTTTACCAAGGATCAGCTGCTCGTGCAGTTGCAGCGCAAAGCGATCCGTCATCCCCGCGATATAATCCGACACCAGCCGGGCAAGGGCTGTCCGGTTTGCGGCCAGACGGATTTCCGCGTGCCAGCGCTCCGGCATTTCCATCGGGTTTTCCAGAAAGAACGGAAACAGCGCCTCGACCACGCGGGACACCTCGGCACGTTTTTCCATCACCTTTGGTGCCCGGTACATGCGCTGAAACAGGAAAGACCGGATATCCTGCAGATCCAGCCACAGCCCATCGGAAAAGGCAATCACGGGCGCATCCAGCGCGCGCACATCCTCGACCGACCGAACGCCCGCCTCCTCCAGCCGCTCACGCGAGGTCTCGATCACATCCTCGACCATCACGCCAAAGACGCGGCGCAAAGCCTCGTGGCGACGGCGGTTCTTCTCGAGGCCCGGATAGCGCAGATCCACATCGCGATAGGCGGAACTGACGATGGGGAGCCGCGCCACCTCGGCGTCAGAGAACAGGCCCGCGCGCAAACCGTCGTGCAGATCGTGGTTGTTGTAGGCGATATCATCCGCCAAAGCCGCCACCTGCGCCTCGGCGCTGGCGTGGGTGTGCAGCTCGAGGTCCATCTGGGCGTTGAATTCCGCCAGGGCCCAGGGCAGCTGGCCCTTGACCGGTCCGTTGTGTTTGGCAATTGCCTCCAGCGTCTCCCAGGTCAGGTTCAGACCGTCGAAATTGGCGTAGTGACGTTCAAGGCTGGTGACGATGCGGATCGCCTGCGCGTTATGGTCGAAGCCGCCATAAGGCCCCATCAGCATATGCAGCGCATCCTCGCCGGTGTGGCCAAAGGGCGTGTGGCCAAGATCATGGGCCAGCGCCACCGCCTCGGTCAGCTCCTGATTGAGACCCAGGGCGCCGGCGATGGTCCTGGCAACCTGCGCCACCTCGATCGAATGGGTCAGCCGGGTGCGGTAGTTGTCGCCCTCATGCTCCACGAAGACCTGTGTCTTGTGCTTGAGCCTGCGAAAGGCGCTGGCGTGAATGATGCGATCCCTGTCGCGCTGAAAGGGAGATCGGAAGTAGCTTTCTTCCTCGGCAACCAGACGACCGCGGCTTTTTTCCGGCATCGTGGCAAAAGGTGCGTTCATTCCTGATCTTTATCCTTGTGCAAATCTTGCCGCCCGCCCCCGTCGTTTCTATATAGATCGTAGCATGCTGCAACCTGCATTTGGGAGAGATTTAGATGCAATTGCCCCCAAAAGTAACCGAACGCGCCTTTGCGCGCCTCGCCGAGATCGGTGCCGCAGGTCAGGGTCAGGCCCTGCGTGTGGCCGTCGAAGGCGGCGGCTGTTCGGGTTTTCAGTATGAGATCGCCCTCGACACCCCAAAGGACGACGACCTCGTGCTGGAAGGTAGCGGCGAGAAGGTCGTGGTCGACGCGGTCTCATTGCCGTTCCTGGAAAACGCCGTGATCGATTTCACCGAAGAGCTGATCGGCGCGCGTTTCACCATCGACAACCCCAATGCGACCTCCAGCTGCGGCTGCGGCACATCCTTTTCCATGTAAGGCCCGCTCTGGCGCTGCCGGTCGGGCGGGATGTCGCCCGACATCAGCAGACGGTCAGGGATCCGATTGCAGAATGCCCCCCCGGCCAAGCATGGTGCGGCCAAAGCCAAACTGGTCGCGGACCAAGAACAGCCCCGAAGCCATGATTGCCGCCGCGCCGATCCAGGCCTCGGGGCGCACGGCCTCTCCAAAGACCAGGGCGCCGATGGCAACCATCCAGACGAACTGAAGGTTCATCAGCGGCGTCACGGCATAGGACGGCAGCAGGCGCAGGGCCGCCACCAGCAGCCAGCGCGCGCCGAACAGGGCCACGGCATAGCTGATCGCCCACAGCACATCGGCCAAGGGCATGGGTTGCCAGACAAAGGGCAGCACCGGCAGCATGATCATGCACAGCGCGAGGTTGGGATAAAACACCTGCGCCAGCACGTTGCTTTCATAGCGCCCGATGTACCGCGACAGGGTGATCGAGAATGTGCCCAGAACCGAGGCCGCCAGCGCCACGCCATGCCCGCCAGAGAGCGCCGCAATCCCGCCAGGGAAGACACAGATCACTCCGGCAAAGCCAACCGCCAGCGCAACCCAGGCGACCCTGCGCACCCTCTCCCCCAGGATCGGCCCAGACATCAGGCCGGCGAGGAGCGGCATCAAGCCGATGAACACAAAGACCTCGGCAAAGGGCAGCAGACGGAAGGCATAGAAGAAACAGACCGCTGCCAGGACCGTCGCAGCGGACCGCAAGCCCATGGCCCAGATGCAGCTGGTGCGCAGACCCTGGACAAGCGCGGCGCGCATCCGCCCCGAACCGCGCTCCCCCAGGACGCAGCTAAGGGCGCAGAGGCCGGCCACCAGCGCCCCGGACAGGACATAAAGCTGGGCGGGCGCATACTCTCCGGCCAACAGCTTGGTAATCCCGTCCGCCGAGGCGATGAACCCGGTATAGAGGATGACGAGGAGCGCACCGCTCAGGGCCTGTGACGACGACTTCATGCGCGCATGGCTCCGGCAGCCCCGGCCGGATCGCTGCGCACAAAGAGCGCGTAGAACTCGCCAAAGACAGCCGAGCTGGCCTCGGCCTGCTCCAGAATCGCGACCTGCGAGGGGTGCAGACAATCTGCCAGATGATGCTTTGACCGTTCCCAGTCGGCAAACTGCCTTGGGTCTGCCTGAAACAAGGCGCGTGACAGGCTGCGCAGCACACCCTCTCCGCCGGGCTGTCTCAGCAGTGTCGCTCCGCGCGGCAGCCCCCGCGAAAAGCTGCCCGCGCCCGATACGCCCTCCCACCAGTTGCAGACGAAATAGGTATGGTAGTCGTCCGGCTGCCCCGCAAAGCCGCCCTCTGTCACCTCAAAGCCCGCAAGCTGCCGGTCAAGCCAGTCCTGCCAGATTCGCGGCACATCGGCGCCCGCATATGACAGCGCGACAGCCACCTCTGCCAGAAGATCTGCGTCCTGATCCAGAAAGGACACCAGACCCAGATACTCCAGACTCCTGAAAGCCGCCCGGGACAGGCCCGGATCCCGCCGACCGTATTCCGACAGGTAGAATACGATATGGGTCAACTCATAGCCAATCTTCTTGTTTGGCAGGGCAAAGTGATGCGACGCCTCCGTGAAGGCGCGCAAACGCGCGTCCAGCCCCGGCAGGTCGACCTCTACACCACGACGGGCCAGAAGCCGCCGCGCCTCGGCGCGCTGCAGATCGGACAGCTCAGCCCCCGGCAGATCCTGCGCCTTCACCCAATGGGCCAGCGCTTCCCCCTTGCTGGGCGCCGCAAACCCCAGATCCTCAAGGTCCAGACAGATCGAAAGGATGAATCGGTAGTAGGGGCGAAAGAAGCTCATCCGTCGCTCAACCGTGTCGTAGTATTCGGCGTAAGGCGCAAATGCGCCTGCCGGTGCCGCTGCCCCCGTGCATTCAAGGATGTTCAGCAACTCGGCGTTTTCCTTGAGCCAGAACACGCTCTCGGGATCCTGTCGCCCGGTGGCAAAACTTGCGCAGAGGTCGGCAGGCCCCGCGGCCCGCCCCAGGGCCGCCGCACGCATCCGCTGACTGGGAAAGGACAAGAGCTGAGCCGTTGTTGCACCGGTCATCTTGAAAACCTCCTTGACCTCGATCCGAAACCCGCGTGAGAACGCGCCGCCGCGCGCTGAGCGACCGTTTGGGGGCGGCCTCGGGGGAACCCGAAACCACCCCTGTTCGCAAAGCAGCCCTGGCTTAGCTGCCCGAAGAGAACAGGCCTGTCGCCTCGCCCCGCTCGCGGCGCGCTTCGGCGCGCGGCCCAGAGCCGGAGGAGAACAAACCGGTCAGAACACCGCCGGACTGACAGCCGGATGCCATCGGCGCCGAACCGGACGAGAACAGCGAAACCGCTTCGCCGGATGCGGTATCGGCATCGCGGGGAGCGGATCCCGAGCTGAACATCTCGGCACCGCCACCGGACAGCAGATCGGTCGCGGGCGCCGACCCCGAAGAGAACATTTCGACAGCTTCGCCCCCGAACAGGCAGTCTGCCGCGCCCCCTGCGGCCTGAGCGGTGGAAGCGATGTGGTTTTTCTTGAGCAGTGCAGTCATGGAACCCTCCAACGTTTTTGCTTGATTGCCCCATGACGCTGGCACGGAAAAAACGGACTCCAAAACACAAAAATGCAATTTCAGGTTGCTTTTTCAGCACTCCCAACATGAACTTAATTCCGCATATTTTTGTTATATTTCAGTGATTTAATACCATTCACACCTTATTCCCACTGTTATCCACACGGGCAGTATTGCACGGCCCCATCCATCAACTCAAGGTAGATATACACAAAGTCGCAAAACGATCCCCGAGCTCAGGCGGACAAGGCCCGAATCGTTTTGCCCGAACGGTACGCGCTCTTGTCCTGAGAGCCGCTTTGAGGGATAGAACAGCTACGCCGAAACACCGCGCCAGAAGGCCAGCGACACCTGGAGACCGGACATGAAAATCGCCACGTTCAACATCAACGGCATCAAGGCGCGCGCCAAGGCACTGCCCGACTGGCTGGACGAGGCACAACCGGACGTCGCCGTGCTGCAGGAGATCAAGTCGGTGGATGAGGCATTTCCGCGCGAGATCTTCGAAGAGCGCGGCTACAACGTCGAAACCCACGGGCAGAAAAGCTTCAACGGCGTGGCGATCCTGTCCAAGCTGCCGCTTGAGGATGTTCGGCGCGGCCTGCCCGGTTATGACAGTGACGAACAGGCCCGCTGGATCGAGGCAACCGTGGTGGGCAAGCAGGCGATCCGCATCTGCGGGTTGTACCTCCCCAATGGCAACCCGGTGGAGCTGGACGAGAGCGGCACACCGGTGCCGGGCGGAAAATACGCCTACAAGCTGGCCTGGATGGAGCGGCTGCGCACTCGCGCCAAGGACCTCCTGGCCGAGGAAATGCCTGCCTTGATGGCCGGGGACTACAACATCATCCCCCAGCCCGAAGACGCCAAACGCCCCGAGGCCTGGGTCGAGGACGCCCTGCACCGCCCCGAAAGCCGCGCCGCCTTTCAGCGGATCGTGAACCTCGGCTTTACCGAGGCCTTTCGGGCCCGTCATCAGGGGCCGGGGCATTATTCCTTCTGGGACTATCAGGCAGGCGCCTGGAACCGCGACGACGGCATCCGCATCGATCATTTCCTGCTGACGCCCCAGGCAGCGGATCTTCTGCTCGACTGCCAGATCGATCGCGACGTGCGCGGGCGGGAAAAGCCGTCAGACCATGTACCGGTCTGGGTCGAGCTCGACCTCTGAGCGCTCCTCAGAGGGCAGTCACATCGTGGCGGTAGATCCAGTCGAACTGCCCCACCATGCGCCCGGGAGCCAGCCGCCCGCCCAGCTTCAGGATCTGATGCGCGGGCCAGTTGAAGGGCGGACGCAGGTGATATTTCCAGGCATTGCCGTTGGCGGCCGATACAACATTTTGAGCGCGCTCCCGTCGCCGGGACTGATAAAGGGCCAGACCCGCCGCCATATCCGGTGCCTCTGCCAATGAAGCAGACAGTGTCCAGGCATCTTCAAGTGCAAGATTCGCGCCCTGCGCCATGAAGGGCAAGGTCGGGTGCGCCGCATCGCCAAGCAGAGCCAGCGCCTCCCCATGCCAGTTCCGCGCCACCTCATGGCGGAACAACCCCCAGAGCGCCACCTCATCGACCCCGCGCAACAGTTCCCCTGCGATCCCCCCAAAGCCCCCGAAGGCACGGCGCAGGTTCTCCGGGTCATCCCTGTGGGTCCAGCCTTCCTCGGCCCAAGCCTTGCGCTCCTGCGCGGCCACCAGGTTGACGATGGAGCCATCGCGCATCGGGTAGGCCACCAGATGCCGCCCCGGCCCCATGAAGACCTGCGCCTCCGGCCCCAAGCCGACCGCATTGGGCACAATGGCCCGCCAGGCCACCTGTCCCGTGAAGAACGGGGCTGCGGGACCATTGAGCGCCGCGCGCAGGCGGGAATGCAGGCCATCCGCGCCCACCACCAGATCGCCACCGCAGCGCGCGCCATTGGCCAGGTGCACCGTGGGCTGCGCGCCGGTCTCGACGCGCTCCACCTTTTGCAGAAGGCGTACCTTCACGCCTGCGCGCCGGGCCGCATCGGCGAGGATGCCGATGAGGTCAGAACGGTGCACGAAGTAATAGCGCAGATCAGGCGCATATTGCTCCAGATCGAGGCGCAGCACCTCGTCGCTGCGGGCATGACTGCGCAGAACCACGGCACGCGCGCGCTGGGAACACCACGCAAGCTCCTCGGCCAGATCCAGCGCCTTCAGCACCGCCAGCCCGTTTGGAGTGACCTGCAGACCCGCGCCCACCTCGGAGATCGCCTCGGCCTGTTCCAGCACCGTCACGCGCGCGCCCAACCTGCGCAGCGCGATTGCCGCCGTCAGCCCGCCGATTCCGGCGCCAATGATGGTGATTGATTTGTCTTTGAGTTCCATGCCGGCCTGCAGATTCTCCGCTTGGCCCTTCCCTTAAACGAAAAACGCCGGAGCCACAGGCCCCGACGTCAGACTTTCTGGATCCTGCGCGCGATTAGTCGTCGCGATGGACCTTTTCGCGGCGTTCGTGGCGTTCCTGGGCCTCAAGGCTCATGGTTGCGATCGGGCGGGCATCGAGGCGTTTCAGGGAGATCGGCTCTCCGGTGACTTCGCAATACCCATATTCACCCTCGTCAATGCGGCGGATGGCGGCGTCGATCTTGGCAACCAGCTTGCGCTGGCGGTCACGGGTGCGCAGCTCCAGCGCGCGGTCCGTTTCTTCGCTTGCGCGGTCGGCAACGTCGGGAATGTTTCGGGTATTGTCCTGCAATCCTTCGATTGTATCGCGGCTCTCTGCCAGGAGTTCCTGCTTCCAGTTCAGCAGCTTGCGACGGAAATACTCGGCCTGCCTTTCGTTCATGAAAGGCTCGTCTTCGGCCGGACGATAGTCTTCCGGCAGAAACATTTCTTGCTTCATTTCGGCTCCTTCGGTCTGGCCCATAATGCTGGTCTCTTTACTTTGTTCCAAGCACTGCGGCTCCCCATGCCGCAGCGTTTATCGCCTGCTGCACAGATTGTCACTACACAATAGTAAACGCGGCGGGTTAAAAGCGCTCTAATCATGCCGGACCAAAGGTTCAGGCGCAGACGGATCAACAAGGGATGCAGGACAGACATGCAGTTTCAGGGCACCAAGGACTATGTTGCAACAGATGATCTGAAGGTCGCAGTCAATGCCGCCGTGACACTGGAGCGCCCGCTTCTGGTCAAGGGTGAGCCGGGCACCGGCAAGACGGAGCTGGCCAAACAGGTGGCCGATGCCCTGGGCCTGCGCATGATCGAATGGAACGTCAAATCCACCACCCGCGCCCAGCAGGGTCTTTATGAATACGACGCGGTCAGCCGCCTGCGTGACAGCCAGTTGGGCGATGAGCGCGTGCATGACGTCAAGAACTACATCAAGAAGGGCAAGCTTTGGGAAGCCTTCGAGGCCGATGAAAAGGTCGTCCTTCTGATCGACGAGATCGACAAGGCCGACATCGAGTTTCCGAACGATTTGCTGCAGGAGCTCGACAAGATGGAGTTCCACGTCTACGAGACCGGCGAGACGATCCGCGCCAAGCAGCGCCCGATCATGATCATCACCTCCAACAACGAAAAGGAACTGCCGGACGCCTTTCTGCGCCGCTGTTTCTTCCACTACATCCGTTTCCCCGATGCCGAGACCATGAAGAAGATCGTCGAGGTGCACCACCCCGGCATCAAGGAAAGCCTGCTGACCACGGCGCTGACCCAGTTCTACGAGATCCGAGACACGGCCGGGCTGAAAAAGAAGCCTTCGACCTCGGAAGTGATCGACTGGCTGAAACTTCTTCTCGCCGAAGACCTGACAGCCGAGGATCTGGCCCGCAACGGTGCCGACGCCCTGCCCAAGCTGCACGGCGCTCTTCTCAAGAACGAACAGGACGTGCATCTGTTCGAGCGGCTGGCCTTCATGGCGCGCGGGCGGCGCGGCTGATATCGCCAGGGGGCCAGGTCTGCGCGAAAGATCAGCCCCGTCCCCGTTACGCCGCTCACGTTTACATCCTGCTGCATTCCATTATCCTTGCCGGGTCGCTGCCTGCCTTGGGCCGCGATCTGCCTGTACCCACCCTGCCCGCCTGAGCCCTGCCGGAGATCGCCGCTCTTGACCACACCAGCGCCCCGTTTCCCGGTCCGGACCTTGCGACGGGTCATTGCCGCCTTCAGCATGGCCGCCCTGCTGGGCTGCAGCACCGGCTTTGACAGCTCCCAGCCGAGCCGAGCAGCCATCGCAGAAAGCACCCTGCCCCCGGCAAAGGCCTTTGGGTCGTCAAACCCAGAGCCACCGCGCCGGGCCAACAGCGATATGGTTCGGGATTTCCTGGACCTGCATTTCAACCTCGAAGGCGGCGGCACCCTGCCCGTCTTCACGCGGTTTGAAGGCCCGATCACCCTGCGCCTGACCGGAACCTCGACCCCCGGGATGCGTCAGGATCTGCGCCGCCTCCTGGAGCGGTTGCGCACCGAGGGCGGCCTCGACATCTCGCTCACGAACGACGTCGGGGCCCAGATCACGATCGAGACCGTCTCGCGCAAGGCGATCCGCAGAACCTTGCCCAAAGCGGCCTGTTTCGTGGTGCCAAATGTGTCGTCCCTGGCTGAATTCCGGCGAAAGCGCCGCAGCCCGGACACCGACTGGACCCAACTGCGCAGCCGCGACCAGCTGGCGATCTTCCTGCCCAATGACGTAAGCCCGCAGGAAGCACGCGATTGCCTGCACGAGGAACTGGCCCAGGCCATCGGTCCCTTGAACGATCTCTACCGGCTGCCGGATTCGGTCTTTAACGATGACAACGTCCACACCGTGCTGACCGGGTTCGACATGCTGATCCTGCGCGCGACCTATGCGCCCGAGCTTGCAACCGGCATGAGCCGCGCCGAGGTCGCCGCCCGCCTGCCGGGGATATTTGCGCGCCTCAATCCTGCGGGTCAGCGCGTTGCGCCGCGCCCCCTGTCGCGGACGCCCCGCGCCTGGATCGATGCGATCGAGACCGCTCTTGGCCCCGACACGCGCCTTTCGCAGCGACGCATCGCGGCCCAGACGGCGGTGGAAATCGCGCGCAGGAACGGCTGGCGCGACCATCGGAGCGCCCAGGGGTATTATGTGCTCGGGCGCCTGATCCAGTCAGAGAACCCACAAGCCGCCCTGCGCCTGTTCTCATCCGCCATGGAGGTTCTGCGCAGCCAGCCGGGCACCGATCTGCATCAGGCCCGCCTGCGCCCGCGCATGGCTGCCGATGCCATCGCCCGTGGCAAGCCCGACACCGCACTGGAGCTGCTGTCCTCTGTCCCCGCCATCGCAACGCGCCATGAAAACGCGGCTCTTCTGGCCACAGCCTTGATGATGCAGGCCGAAGCGCTAGACCTTGCTGGGCAATTCGACGCCGCTGCTGCGGTCAGACTGGACAGCCTCGGATGGGCGCGCTACGGGTTTGGCCCGGAGTGGGCCGTGCGCGCCAAATTGCAGGAGGTGGCCAGCCTCAGGCCAGAGATCAACTGACCACGCCGCGCGGGCGCCCACGGGGACCACGTCGGCGGGTGCCGGAAACAGAATGAAACAGGCGGACAACACATGATCGTAATCGCTGCTTTGCTGCTGGGTGCAACCATCGGCGCTCTGACAGCCCGGAAACGTAACGGCAATCTGGCGGACATGCTGCAATATGGCGCTGTCTATGCCATCGGCTTTGGTATTGTCGGGATGCTGGCCACCCTGATCATCCACCGGATGGCCGTGTAACCGCGACAAGGATAGACCGCCGATGTTCCAGCCCTTTTTCGAGAACCTGCGGAAGGCCTCCGTTCCCGTGTCCCTGCGGGAGTACCTGACCTTTCTGGAGGGGATGAAACGCGGGCTGGCCACCTATGACATCGACGCCTTCTATTACCTTGCACGCGCCGCCATGGTGAAGGACGAGCGCAATATCGACAAGTTCGACCGCGCCTTTGCCGCCACCTTCGAAGGGCTGGAAGCACTGCCTGCCTCTGCCGTTCTGGAAGCCGTGGACATCCCCGAAGAGTGGCTGCGCAAAATGGCCGAAAAGCACCTTTCCGAGGAAGAGCGCGCCGAGATCGAGGCGCTTGGCGGTTTCGACAAGCTGATGGAGACCCTGAAAGAGCGCCTGAAAGAACAGGAAGGGCGCCATCAGGGTGGCAACAAGTGGATCGGCACCGCCGGCACCTCGCCCTTCGGGGCCTATGGATACAATCCCGAAGGCGTGCGTATCGGCCAGAAGGAAAGCCGACACCAGCGCGCGGTCAAGGTCTGGGACAAGCGCGAGTTCAAGAACCTCGACGGCGACGTCGAACTCGGCACCCGCAACATCAAGGTGGCCCTGAAACGCCTGCGCCGCTGGGTGCGGGAGGGTGCCGCCGAGGAGCTGGATCTCGACAACACCATCCGGGCCACCGCCGAGCACGGCTATCTGGATGTGAAAACCCGCCCCGAGCGGCACAATGCGGTCAAGGTGCTGCTGTTCCTTGACGTGGGCGGCTCGATGGATCCGCATATCAAGGTGGTGGAAGAGCTGTTCTCGGCCGCGCGCTCCGAGTTCAAGCACCTTGAGTATTACTATTTCCACAACTGCCTTTACGAAGGGGTCTGGCGCGATAACCGTCGCCGTTGGGATGCGCAGACGCCTACCCACGAGGTCCTGCGCACCTACGGCCCCGACTACAAGTGCATCTTTGTGGGCGATGCGTCGATGTCTCCTTACGAGATCGCCTATCCCGGCGGTGCAAACGAGCATTGGAACCAGGAGGCGGGCCAGGTCTGGCTGCAGCGTGCACGGGAGCAGTGGAAATCCAATCTCTGGATCAACCCTGTCCCCGAGAAATACTGGGACCACACCCACTCCATCGGCATGATCCGCGAGATCTTTGAGGACAGTATGGTCCCCATGACCCTGCACGGGCTGGAAAAGGGCATGCGCGAGCTGACCCGTTAAGGAGCCAATTCCGCAGGGACCGGCTACTTTCAAATTTTCTAAAACCCGCGGCATTTCCGGACAGCTGAGCAAGAAAACTTAAACAGGTATTAAGCCTGCCCTTTTAGCGTCGTTCGTCAGTTAAGCGTCCCTTGCGAGTTCTGCTCAGTTTATGATCACCAGCTTTGGAACTGACGGCACCTCTGTGCCCGAGTTGCGCCTAGGAGAGATCCTTGGCGCCCTTAGCCATGCTCTGGACATGACAGAAGGGCAGCCCAAGGGGCATTGCATCCGCTGCGCCTGGATTGGCATGCAGGTGGCCGAGGCGCTGAACCTGCCCGCGGACACCCGCAAGGATCTCTATTTCACGCTTCTGATGAAGGACACCGGCTGCAGCTCGAATGCGGCGCGGATCAACCAGCTTTACATGATGGACGATCTGGCCTTCAAACGGAACTTCAAGCGGGTGAACGGTTACCGCCAGGGCATGCCCTTCGTGTTGCGCGCAACCGCCAAGGGGGCGCCGACGCTGACGCGGCTGAAAAGACTGGGCCATGTGATCGCCAAGAAGGAAAGCATCAACGACGAGCTGATCCAGACCCGCTGCGGACGCGGTGCAGAGATCGCGCGCCGAATGCGGTTTTCCGAAGAGGTTGCCGAGGCGATTGCCGCCCTGGATGAACACTGGGATGGTGGCGGCCGCCCCCTTGGCATGAGCCGCGAGCAGATCCCGCTGTTGTCTCGCATTGCCCTGATGGCGCAGGTGACGGATGTCTTCGTGATGGATTTCGGCGCCGAAGAGGCTGCGGCAGAACTGGAGGCCCGCGCCGAGATCTGGTTCGATCCGGATCTTGTCCCCGTCTTTACCCGGATCATCCGTCGCCCCGGTTTTGCTGCGGAGCTGAAATCTCCCCAGCTTGAAAACGAGGTGTTTTCCAGCGCCCACGCCCTTCAGATCGCAGATGTGGACGAGGACTATCTGGATGAGATCAGCCATGCCTTTGCGCTGGTCATCGATGCCAAAAGCCCTTTTACGCACGGTCATTCAGAGCGGGTTGCCCGCTATACCCGGATGATCTGCAGCCAGCTTGGCCTGTCCCCCGCCCAGATCCGATGGATGGCCCGCGCAGCCCTTTTGCATGACATCGGCAAGCTGGGAATCTCAAACAGCATCCTCGACAAGCCCGGCAGGTTGACCCGCGACGAGATGGAGACCATTCGTCAACACCCCATCTGGGGCCACGAGGTGCTGAGCCGCGTGGGCGCCTTCCGCCAGATGGCGGACGTTATTGTTGCCCATCACGAACGCCCCGATGGAATGGGATACCCCTATGGTCTGCAAGGCGACCAGTTGACGCTGGAAATGCGGATCCTGGCGGTGGCCGACATCTTCGACGCGCTGACCGCCGACCGGCCCTACCGCGAGGCCCTCCCACTGGAGGAGGCATTCGGCATCATGGATAAAATGGCTGGCAGCGGTCTTGATCCCGATTGCTATGTCGCCCTTCAGGATGCCATCACCCAAAGCGGCTGGCCCGCGCGCAGCCTCGCAGGTGACACCGATTGGGACAGCGAAACGGCAATGTCCTCGGAGTCGGGTCAACAAACCGCCTGAGCGGGTAGGCCCGCCGCCCTGCATCTCCTCCACGCTGCGATTGGCCCCGATCCTGTCGGCCGTGATCTATGGCCTGATTTCCTCCCGGATTTCCGTCTTGCGGACCCACCGCGCGCCAAATGCCCGTTCGATCCGCCTTGCCGATCCGCTCCTGAAACACTGACCCACTCCCGCAAACCGGCCTTTTCCATTAATCTGACGTTATGCCTCTCTTCCTAGACTGCAGCCCGTGTTGCCGGGTCTTCTGGTTTGGCCTTGCCGGTGCAGCGATTGAGGTTATGCGGCGTAGATGAAGACCCCAGATCCCGTCCACCCCTACCCGGCGGCCTCCAGCCTGCGTCTGGGCGAATTGCTTGGCGCACTCAGCCATGCGCTTGACATGACCGAAGGCCAGCCCAAAGGCCATTGTGTGCGCTGCTGCTGGATCGGGCTGGAGGTGGCAGATGCGCTGGCGCTGTCCCACCAGCATCGGGAAGATCTTTATTTTGCGCTGCTGATGAAGGATCTGGGATGCAGTTCCAATGCGGCGCGGATCTGCCAGCTTTATCTGACGGACGATCTGAGCTTCAAACGCGATTTCAAGACCGTGCGCGGCACCCGCAAGGGGATCCGGTTTCTGACCAGCAATACTGCCGTGCGATCCCCGGTGATGCAGCGGATCAAGACGCTGGGCCATGTTTTGTCCAACAATGACGCCATCGCGCAGGAGCTGATCCAGACCCGGTGCGACAGGGGTGCAGAGATTGCCCGCCAGATGCGGTTCTCCGAAGAGGTGGCCACGGCCATCGCCTGCCTTGACGAACATTGGGATGGCGCCGGTCGGCCCATGGGCCTGAAGGGCGCAGAGATCCCGCTGATGTCGCGCATTGCCCTGATGGCGCAGGTCACGGATGTGTTCACGTTGGAACTAGGCGCCGAAGCCGCCGCACTGGAACTGGAAGCGCGCGCCGGCAAGTGGTTCGACCCGGATCTGGTGCCGGTCTTTACCGAAGTGATCCGCCGCCCCGGTTTTGCAGAGGATCTGACCGATCCTGCCCGCGAAGAAGATGTCTTTGCCCGCGCGCCAGCCAGCCATACCCTACACTTGGATGAGGATTATCTGGATGAGATCAGCCATGCCTTTGCGCTGGTGATCGACGCCAAGAGCCCCTTTACCCACGGCCATTCGGAACGTGTCGCCCGCTATACGGGCATGATCTGCGAACAATTGGGACATGCCCCTGCCCACCGCCGCTGGATGGTACGCGCGGCCCTGTTGCATGACATCGGCAAGCTGGGCGTCTCAAACAGCATTCTCGACAAACCCGGCAAACTGACGGACGAGGAATTCGCCCAGATCAAACGCCATCCCGTCCTGGGCCATGAAGTCCTGAGCCGCATCGCCGCCTTTCAGGAACTGGCAGACGTGGCCTCGGCCCATCATGAACGTCTGGACGGAAAGGGATACCCCCATGGCGTGGGCGCAGACGCGCTCAGTCTGGACATGCGGATACTTGCGGTTACGGATATCTTCGATGCGCTGACCGCCGACCGCCCCTATCGCGCAGCCATGCCCCTGGAAAAAGCCTATGCCATCATGGACGATCTCGCTGGAACTGCGATAGATACGGACTGTTATGCCGCCCTGCAGGATGCGATCTGCCTCAGCGGCTGGCCGGCGCCTAAGCTGACAACAGATGGCGCAATGGACGCCCCCGAGGAACAGAGCAAACATTCTGCTTGAGCGCAGGCCTGCGCCGCCCCATATCTAGGCCATGCTGCGTTTGACCCCGATCCTTCTGGCCGTGATCTATGGCCTGATTTCCTACCGGATTTCCGTCTGGCGGACCCACCGCGAGCTGGACGCCCGCTCCACCCGCCTTGCCGATCCGCGCCTGAAAAAGCTGACCGACCGCCTGGCGGCAGCGCTTGAGGTCGCGGACATTCCCGTCTTCATCTACGAGGTGGACCCGGTAAATGGCCTTGCCGCACCGGACGGGCGCATCTTCATCACCCGAGGCTTTTATCGCAAGTATGAGGCGGGCGAGGTCACCGATGCCGAGCTGGCCTCGGTCATCGCCCATGAGATCGGCCATGTGGCGCTGGGGCACTCGAAGAAGCGGATCATCGATTTTTCCGGCCAGAACGCCCTGCGCACGGCGCTGATGATGATCCTGGGCCGCTACATTCCCTTTGTCGGCCCCTGGATCGCGGGGCTGCTTGCCAACCTGCTGGCCGCCCGCCTGTCGCGCGGGGATGAATATGAGGCGGATGAATATGCCGCCGCCCTTCTGATGAAGGCGGGCATCGGGGTCGAGCCGCAGAAAACCCTCTTCCGCAAACTCGAAGAGCTGACACAGTCGCGCGCAGGCATGGCCCCGGCCTGGCTGATGAGCCACCCGAAAACCGACCAGCGCATCGCCGCCATCGAACGCCTTGAGGCGGACTGGGCCAAGGGCTGAGCGACCGGTGGTGACGGCGGGTCATTTCATGCGGCATGACTTGCTTCCCGTGACTGGAAGGCCCACATCTGGTCAGAGACAAACGTCACGAGGCCCCTTTCCATGCGTTATTCCCTGCTCGACCTTGCTCCGGTGCCCGAAGGGACGGACATCCCGCAGGCGCTGAAAAACAGCACTGAACTGGCCCGCCACGCCGAACGCCTTGGCTATCATCGCTACTGGCTGGCCGAGCATCACAACATGCCGGGGATCGCCAGCGCCGCCACTGCCGTGCTGATCGGCCATATCGCCAGCCAGACCAGCACTATGCGCATCGGGGCCGGCGGCATCATGCTGCCCAACCACGCGCCCTATATGGTGGCCGAGGCCTTTGGCACCCTGGCCTCTCTTTATGGCGACCGGATCGATCTGGGGTTGGGCCGTGCGCCGGGCACCGATATGCAGACGGCCCGCGCACTGCGCCGTGGCATGGGGGCTGCGGCCAGTGGCGACAGTTTCCCGCAGGATGTCATCGACCTCATCGGTTTCATGGCGCCCGAAGATCCGCAGGCCCCGGTGCGCGCCTTTCCGGGGCAAGGCACCAACGTGCCCGTGTGGATCCTCGGCTCCAGCC
Source organism: Phycobacter sedimenti (assembly GCF_038148855.1). NCBI lineage: Bacteria > Pseudomonadati > Pseudomonadota > Alphaproteobacteria > Rhodobacterales > Roseobacteraceae > Phycobacter > Phycobacter sedimenti. The sequence goes on from NZ_JBBVGR010000001.1 coordinate 476,063, forward strand.
TTTATGGCGCGCAGCTTGCCGCGCATTTGGGCCTGCCTTACGCCTTTGCCTCGCATTTCGCGCCGCAGGCGCTGGAGGAGGCGCTGGAGGTCTACCGCCGGTCCTTCCAGCCCTCGGTCTTTCTGGACAAGCCCCATGCGATGATGGCGATCAACGTCTTTGCCGCCGATACCGACGCGGAAGGCATTCGCCTGCGCACCACGATGCAGCAGGCCTTTGCCCGCCTGCGTCTGGGCCGCCCGGGCAAGCTGCCCGCCCCGGTCGATGACATCCACGATCATCTTCAGCCGCATGTTCTGGCAGGGGTCAACGAGGCGCTGCGCATCACCGCCGTCGGCGGCCCTGAAACCGTGCGGAACCAGCTTTCGGAGATCATCGGCAGATATCAGCCCGACGAGGTAATCCTGACCGGCCAGATCCACGACCATGGCGCGCGAATGCATTCGTTTGAAATCGCCGCCGGTATCCTGAAAGAAATCTGACGCTCAGCCCGCCAGCGCCTTGGCCAGCCGGGGCAGACGCGCCTTTTTCAAAAGGGGCCGCATCTCCCAGACGCCCCCTGACAGGCGGTTGGCCTCGGCAAGAACAGCCTTGCCCACGGCTTCCATCCCCGCCTGTTCCTTGAGCCACAGGTCATAAAGCAGCTCATCCGGGCCGATGCGTTTCAGCCCCTCTTCGGACAGGGTATGGCGCGGGAAATCCTTGGTGTTCATAGTGACGATGCCATCGGCATGGCCAGCAATCGCGGCGGCCAGCACATGCACATCCGCCGCATCCGGCAGCCAGAGCCGCGCCTCCACGCCCGGTGCGGGCGGAACCACGGCGCTCGGCCAGTTCGCCTGCAACAGCGCAACCTCGCCCTGCGCCTGCGCCGCGCCCTCGGGGCCGAGTTTCTGCGCCGCGCGGCGCCATTCTTCGAGAATGCGCTCGGACCAGAGCGGCGTATAAAGCCCCAGCCGCGCCGCTCCCAAAAGCATTTCCCGCATCACGGTGGGATAAAGGACGCATGTGTCGAGGAGAAGCTTCACGAAGATCAGTCCAGCCGGAAGAAGACGGCCTTGAGGTAGCCGCTTTCCGCGAGCTGCGGCATCTGCGGATGGTCGGGGCCTGCGTATCCGGTGTGAATAAGCTGTCCGCGCCGCCCCGCCTTGCCGATCCCGCGCGCCGAGGCATTGCGGAAGCGCGTCAGATCCGCTGCATGTGAGCAGGAACAAAGGCCGAGATAGCCGCCCGACGCCACCAGCGGCGCGGCCAGCTTGGCCACCCGTTCATAGGCGCGCAGGCCCGCCTCCAGCGCGTTCTTGGACGGCGCAAAGGCGGGCGGATCACAGATCACCACGTCAAACCGCGCGCCCTCTGCGCCCAAGGCCGTCAGCACATCAAAGGCATCGCCCTGCCGCGCGGTGAAGCGATCCTGCCAACCCGCGGCGGCAGCGCCCTGCCCCGCCAGATCCAGCGCCGCTGCAGACCCATCGACGCAAGTGGCATGAGCCGCGCCAGCGGCCAACATGGCAAGGCCAAAACCGCCCACATGGGAAAACACATCGAGCACCTTGGCACCCGGCGCCACCAGCCGCGCGGCAAAGGCATGGTTTTCGCGCTGATCAAAGAACAGGCCGGTTTTCTGACCTCCGGTGAGGTCGGCCATATAGGTGGCTGCGTTCATCACCACCGGCACAGGGTCGCTGGGCGTCTCGCCCAACAGCGTTGCATTCTGATCGTCCAGCCCCTCAAGGCCCCGGGTGCGGCCAGAGGCGTTCTTCAGGATCACAGTTGCACCGGTCACCTCGGCAAGGGCGGCGGTCAGCGCCTCCAGATGCGCCTCGGCCCAGGCGGCGTTGGGCTGCACCACGCAGGCCTCCCCGAACCGGTCGATCACAACGCCAGGCAGACCGTCCGCCTCAGCATGGACCAGACGGTAATAAGGCGCATCATAAAGCTGCGCGCGCATCTCCTGCGCGCGCTGCAGACGGGCGGCGAACCAGGCCTGATCGATCACCGCTTCGGGGTCGCGGTCCAGCATCCGGGCGATGATCTTGCTTTCGGGGTTGACCGCCACAAGGCCCATGGGGCGCGCGGCCTCGTCCTCCAGCACCGCCAGTGTACCCGGCGCCAGCTTGCGGGTGCGCCGGTCGGTCACCAACTCGTTGGCATAGACCCAAGGGAAGCCGTGGCGGATCGCGCGGGCGTTCGCCTTGGGCATCAGTTTGACACGGGCGCGCGTGGGCGCGGCGGAGGTGGAGGCTGTATCTGTCATGCCCCCTCATAGACCCAAGGCGGATCGAGGGGAAGAGGATGCGTGGCTTCGCTCAGCGATCCCGGCTGCGCCAGCCGCCGCGCCTGCGGGGCCCGGTCATCTCGGCCAGCCCTTCGGTCAGAACGGCCCGCATGGGATGATCCTGCGGCTGGTCCGCGTATCGCTCCAGAAGGGCACCGATGGCATCCCGGCTGTCTTGCCCCGCCGGCAGGCTCAGCGCCCAGTCCAGGAAGATGCTGCGGCACTGGCTGGCGTCGATACCTTCGATGCGAAAGGCCTCGCGGATCAGACCTTTTGGGTCCATCGGATCCTGTTCACTGCGTGCCGGCATCGGCCCCTTCCCGTTTCAAAGCCGCATCAATAATGTCGCTGCATGCCAGATAGCGCGCGGCGAGATCCTCCTCAAGCGCCTCAAGCGTTTCGAACCCGCTGCTGCGGCAGAGAAACAGCGCGCCCCCCTCTCCGATCGTGGCCGCCTCGAGCCCCTTGGCCGACAACAGACGCGCCGCGGTCTGCACCGACCAGTATAGGCGATAGGCATCAGACAGGATTTGGCTTTCAGCGACACTCAGCCAGCCGCAGGCGACAGCCCCTTGCAGCCCGCCAGCCACATCGCGCACGCCCTTGGCCGACAACAGCGCCCCGGCCTGGGCCACCAGTTCGATATCCATCATCCGCCCCGGTCCGGTCTTGGCATCCCAGATCCCGGCAGGCGCCTTTGCCGCCGCTATGCGGGCGCGCATGGTGGCAACTTCGGTCAGGGTTTCTCCGCGGGCCCGAGGGCGGGACAGGACGCCGACCCGGATCTTTTCGATGTCTGCGCACAGATCATCCGGGCCCGCAATGGTGCGGGCACGGGTCAGTGCCAGATGCTCCCAGGTCCAGGCTTCGTTGTGCTGATAGTCGGTAAAACCGGCAAGGCTGGTGGCCACCGGCCCCTGATTGCCCGAGGGGCGCAATCGCATGTCCACCTCGTAAAGCCGCCCCTGCGCCATGGGGGCCGTCAGCGCGGTGATCAAGGCCTGGGTCAGACGCGCGAAATAGGTGCGCGTGGCCAGCGGGCGTTTGCCATCCGAAGTCTCGACGTCTTGCGGGTCGTAAATCACGATCACGTCAAGGTCGGACTGCGCGTTGATCCGCCCCGCACCGAGCGATCCCATGGCCACCACCGCCGCGCCGCGTCCCGGCGGACTGCCGTGTTTCGTTGCAAACTGCGCCTCAACGCAGGGCACAAGAGCCGCGATCACCGCCTCGGCCAGTTCGGCATAATGAACGCCTGCGCCTTCGGCATCGACCAGCCCACGCAAATGGTGCACGCCAATGCGGAAATGCCATTCCTTGCACCAGCGCCTGGCGGCATCAAGCTGCGCCTCATAGTCGCCTTCCGCCTCCAGCAAATCCGCAAGCTGCCGGATGAGGGTTTCTTTGCCAGGCCAGGGATCGAAAAACGACCCGCCGATCACGGCATCAAAGACACCGGAATTGCGCGACAGAAAAGCCGCCAGATCTGCAGATGTGCCGACGATATCGACCAGAAGATCCATCAGCTGCGGATTGGCCTCAAATAGCGAGAAAAGCTGCACCCCTGCAGGCAGCCCCGACAGGAACCCGTCGAGCGCCAGGAGCGCCTCGCCCGGCTTGGCGGTGCGGGACAGGCGCGACAGAAGCTCAGGTTTCAGCCGCTCGAAGATCTGCGCGCCCCGCGCCGAGCGCAGCGCCGGGTAGGTCCGCCAGCGGGCAATCACCGCCTTGTCCAGCCCCTCGGGCACGGCAGGCGAGGATGCTGGCACCGCATCGGGAGCAAAGAAATCCTCGGTCAGGGCATGCACCTCGGTCAGGCGGTCCCGGATGTCCTTGAGCAGATCAGCCGGATCGCGCCCCATCAGGCAGGCGACGCGGGCGATACCGTCTTCGGATTGCGGCATCCGGTGGGTCTGAGCGTCATGCACCATCTGGATGCGGTGCTCTACCTCGCGGTGAAAGCGGTAGTGCCCCGTCAGCGTGTCTGCCACATCGCGCGGGATCCAGCCCTTGGCCGCCAGGGCGGCGAGGCTTTCGACCGTCCCCCGCAGGCGCAGGCTTTCATCACGCCCCCCCGCAATAAGCTGTCGGGTCTGGGTGAAAAACTCGATCTCGCGGATGCCGCCCCGCCCCAGTTTCATGTCATGCCCCGGCACGGTGATCGCGCTGCCCGTGCCCTTGTTCTCGCGGATCCGCAGGCGCATGTCATGGGCATCCTGGATGGCCGCGAAATCAAGGTGGCGACGCCAGACAAAAGGACGCAAGGCTGTCAGGAAACGTGTCCCGGCAGCAATGTCGCCTGCGCAGGCCCGCGCCTTGATGTAGGCGGCCCGCTCCCAGGTGCGCCCAAGGCTTTCGTAATAGCGCTCTGCCGCCTCCATCGCGAGGGCCACCGGCGTCACCGATGGATCGGGACGCAGGCGCAGGTCGGTACGGAAGACGTAGCCATCGCCGGTCTTGTCGCTCAAAAGCGCGCACATGTTGCGGGTGGCGCGCACCATGCCCTGCCGCGCCTCAAAGAAGTCACCCGGATCAAAGCGGGTTTCGTCAAAAAGGCAGATCAGGTCGATGTCGGAGGAATAGTTCAGCTCATGCGCGCCCATCTTCCCCATGGCGAGAATGGTCAGGCCGCCCGCCGTTTCCACGTCATCCTCGGTCAGTCCCGGCAGCTTTTTGCGCCGGATCAGGGCGGCGATCTCGGCCTTGATCGCCACATCGGCGCAAAGCGCCCCAAAATCCGTCAGCGCCCCGGTGACCTGTTCCAGGGGCCAGACCCCGCCCAGATCGCACAGGGCCGTCAAAAGCGCCACCCGCCGTTTGGCCTGACGCAAGCCGGATTTGAGTTGCTCCGGCGCCATCTCGCGGCAGTCGGCAAACACCCGGTCCAAAGCCTGCGCCGGGGCGTCCAGCGCCTCCGGGAGCCAGTCTGCCTCTTTCGAGATCAACCCCATCAAATATGGGCTTGAGCCGCCTGCACCGGCGACCAGTTCTGCTGCGGCCCCTGTCAGCCCGGGCACAAGCGAGCGGGCCTCGGTGCCAAGCGCGGCATCAAAAGCGTATGGAAGGCGGCTGGTCTCAAGAGCATGGGTCATGGCGCGACTTTGTTGCCCAGGAAGCGGAGCGTCAATGCGCTTTTTATTCAACGGGTTCCCTTATGCGTTTCCCTTGCGTCAATACAGGTCCGGAATACCCGCATAGCAGCCTGGAAGCGCCCCGTTCTATCGTCTGACGTGGCTATGCTCCGCTGTCTTGCCTGCGCCCTTGTCAGACGGTTCCGATATTTCAGAGTTACGGGGCAGACGGTCAATGTTGAACATCCTCAGGTGTCAGGCTTATGGATACTTCAATCCCGGTATCGAGTGATCAGTTTCTCTCTGGCTCGCACGAGCATAGCCACACCTCGGGACGACCTGCCCCCCAGCAAAAACGGCTATGCAGACCGTGGGCGCCGGATCCGCACGCTGCAACTGCATCCGTGATCTGGCGCGCTGGCAATGCCCTAAGAAAGGGAGGGATTTGGGAAACTTTTGTTAAAACCCTAACGAGTTTTAACGGAAACTTGGCGAATGCCCCTGCCGATGCCACAATGCAGCCCGTTTTGTCGCGGAAGCTAAAGGCATATCCGGGCAGAATTGCCCCGCCTGCAGAACGCAGGCCACGGGCGCCCTCATGGCACGCCTCACATCAACCGCACGAGCCGCCAACATGCCAACTAGGCCCAGCATCTGCGGCAGCACAAAAACGATAGCAACAATCGGAGAACGCCTTGTCCAGTAAGGCTCAGCAAAGACAGGCCGCGCCGGGATACCTCAGCAAATCCATTGGGCTGGTATCCTCTGCGGCCCGCGCTGCCGGCGTTGACCTCGGCGCAGCGATGAAAAGTGGCAAGATAACCGCCGTGGACTACGCACAAATGGTTCAGCGGTGCAATTCCTCCACATGCGCCCTCAAATGCCAGCACTGGCGGAACTCGGCAGACCGCCCGTCCGGTGCACCCTCGTTTTGCAGCAACCTCGACATCCTGGAGCGCCTGAGACCGTAGGCACAGGAGTTCTGGCCACCCTCTTTCATTGCAAACCGGCATCAGAGCGACGGCGAAAACGCACAAGCGGCAAAAGTTTTAAGGCGGCGGCCACCGGGCATTAACCAAATTTTGCCTATTGAAGCGCATCGTAAAGCCATCGCCAACACCAATCGCACTGAGATTTTTCCCCATGAAGATCAAAAGCCTCTTTGCCCGCCTCGCGCTTACGCTCGCTGCAAGCGCAGCGATTTCCGCCGAACTGCAACCCGGCGATCCGATTTCCGCCAAGATTTTCCTTCAACTTCATGGCATTGAGAAACTCGCCGGACAGATTACCCCATTGGTATCGGGGGCCGGACGGGACTTCAGGGTGATCGACGGAGACTCGCTGGCCATGGGCGATTACAATATTCGCCTGGCAGAAATCGATGCTCCGCGAACCTCTCAGCGTTGCACCACAGCACAAGGCAGCTATTGGGACTGCGGCGCGGAAGCGCGCCAGCGCATGCGCGATCTTGTCATGGGCGCGCAAAGCGTCGAATGCTACAGTTCGAAACAGGACGTATACGGGCGCCATCTGGCGACCTGTGATGCTGATGGCATCGACGTCGGGGCCCTTTTGGTCGAAGAAGGCCTGGCTTGGCCGCATCATAACGAAGGGCGCTACCTACCAGAGGCCTCAAATGCGCAGGCCCATTCCCGCGGCATTTGGCAAGCGGAGAATACCGCGCCGTGGGAACTGGAAGACGGGCAGAACTGAATCTCTGCCACCCCTGAGTCACGGCAGATGTGACAAAGCCTGCGTCATGGCGCGAAGCCATCGCTTCTCAGCCGCGCTCCGCCGGCCTTGACCACATGCTGTCAGCAAAGAGGGAATGGTGGGTGATAAGAGATTTGAACTCCTGACATCTTCGATGTGAACGAAGCGCTCTACCACTGAGCTAATCACCCGTGAGACGGGGTATTACCCCCTGAAATGGACCGCTGCAAGAGCAAGATTTCAAGAATCTTCCCTTTCGCTCCGCCTTTTTGGGAGACCGCCCTCTCCGGCAAGCGGAATGGGACGGAACCGATTTCCACTAACGCGTGGGCAGCACATCCCGCTGTATCATCGTGCGCAGCGTGAAGCTGGAGCGCGTGTTGCGAATACCGGGAACCCGCATCAGTTGCTCTTCCAGGAACCGGTCGAAATCGGTCAAATCCCGAGCCACCACCCGCAGCAGAATATCGCGACTGCCGGTCATCAGGTAGCATTCCATCACCTGATCAAATTTACTCACTGCATTTTCAAAGGCTTGCAGGGCATCCTTGGATTGACGTTCCAGTTCGACAGCCACAAAGATCGTGACCGCAAGCCCCACCTGTGCCTGATCCACCCGCGCAGAATAGCCGGTGATGACCCCCGCTTCCTCCAGCATGGAAACGCGGCGGGCGCAGGGCGTCGGTGACAATCCAACCTGTTCGGACAGGTCCGACAGTTTGATGCGACCATTGCGCTGCAATGCAGAGATAATCCTGCGGTCCATCGCGTCCATGTTGATTCCCTCTATTGACTCACCAATTTATAGCTGAAAACTCCAAAAATTAACGCATCTTGGGTGATATTTGGAGAAACTCCGCTTTTCTTCTGCATTAGGCTGGTCGGCAATCTCTTTACCCCCCTCCCAGTTCCCCCCCTCCCAGCAGGAGCCCGCCAGAATGACTGTCAGCCAGATTTCCTCAGCCACACATGAAGCCATCTATCGCGTTGAAAACGCCGCAAGCGGGCTGACCGGGTTCATAGCAATCCATTCCACCCAGCTTGGCCCGGCAGCAGGCGGGCTGCGGATGCGCCCCTATGAAAGCGAGGCGCAGGCGCTGGAGGATGTCCGCCGCCTGAGCGAGGGCATGACCTACAAAAACGCCGCGGCGGGCCTGCCGCTGGGCGGTGGAAAGGCCGTGATCATCGGCGATCCCGCAACCCAGAAGACGCCCGAAATGCTGCGCGCCTTTGGCCGCGCGATCCACAGCCTGACCGGGCGCTATATCACGGCCGAGGATATGGGGATGAGCCCGGCCGACATGGGCATTCTGGCCGAGGAAACGCCCTTTGTGGCCGGTCTTGCATCCGGCGAGTTTGCAAGCGGCGACCCCTCGCCTATCACGGCACGCGGCATTTTCAACGCGATCCGCACCGCCCGCGCCCACAAGGCGGGCAGTGCAGGTCTGAGCGGCGTCACGGTCGCCGTGCAGGGCCTTGGCCACGTCGGCTGGCACCTGTGCCGCCTCTTGCGCGATGCAGGAGCAAAGCTGATCGTTACAGACGTGGACGCGTCCCGCCTCGAGAAGGCAAAAGCCGAGTTTGACGCCCGCCCCGTTGCCACGACGAAGATCTACAGCGTTCAGGCCGATATCTTTGCCCCCTGCGCCGTCGGCGGCATTCTGAACGCGGAGACCATCCCGCAGCTGCGGGTCGGGATCGTGGCAGGCGGCGCGAACAACCAGCTGGCCACATCAGAAGACGCGCAGGCCCTGCAGGCGCGCGGCATCCTTTTTGCTCCTGATTTCATCGCCAATGGCGGCGGCATCATCAACGTGGCGACGGAAATCCTACAGATCACGGACCGCGATACCTATGTGTCCGAAAAGCTCAGCGCGCTGGATGCGACCATGGCAGAGGTGCTGAACCAGGCCCGCCAGCAAAACATCAGCCCCGATGCCGTCGCCATCGCGTCGGTAAGGAAAAGGATGGCACGGGCTGCGGCAGCATAGCTCCAAACAGGCCTGAAGGGTATCAGACTGTCCGGTTGGCGCCCTGCACGTTGACCGGACATGCCTTCCTGGCACATGCTGCGCCACAATGAATGCGGCTAGACCACCTGCGAGAGCCTTGATGACGGACATCTGGAAGAATATACCTCGAAACTGGCCAGAGACCCAACAGCCGTCGAAAGCTTCACTATCCAACGCCGAACACCTGCTCGTACGCCTGAGGACCATGAACCTGCTTCCGGACCATGCTTCACGCGGGTATTGGCCGACAACCATCCTGTCGTGGAGTTCGGTTCCGATGGACATCGAGGTGTTCGACAGCGATTTCGAACTGTACATCTATCCGCCTAAGGCCCCCGGCCCCTTGTTTGACGTTCATTCCTTTGACGCAGAGGACGATGTGGCCGTCAACGAACTGCTCGAGAACGTCAAGAGTCTTGCGATACAAGGTCGGGCATCGGCGCCCGGTAGTTCTGCCCATTAGTTCTCCAACAGGTTGACAGGGCGGTTCCATACCACCCCCTGCCCGTTCTTGGCCCACGGAACTTGTCATCCCCACAATGAGCGACTATCTGCTGTATCAGACGTGAGGCGGAGGCCTCATGCTATGGAGATTTTATGAAAGAGACCCGGGCATAAGCCCGTTCCCGGCATCACGCTAGGGGAACGCAGAACAGACCAAGGACACTCACGCGATTGGCTGAGTGGCCTGTTGTTTTGTACTCTCATAAGATCGAGACCTCCGTTGAACATTTCAAAGCACGAGCAACGCGTGTTGCACGAACTCGCCCTTGGCGGGGTAATCCACCATGAACGCAGCAAAAACGGTAAGATCGGCAGCATCACCTGCTACACCCGCGAAGGTCATGTCCTGTCGGACTGCACCTTCAGCGTATTCCAGCGCCTCAGGAAACGGCGCTTCATCCAGTCGCGCGGCGGGCAGCCCTATCGCGCATCGCGCCTCGGCATCAAAGCCGTGCGCGCGCAACTCAATCAACGATAAGATCACAGGAGCGGACCATGGAATTTCCATCCACCTTTGAGGGTCGCAAAGCCGAAATCGTCGCGCTTTTCACGTCGTCCTTCACAGAATCCGAAGGGGCCGAAGAAGGCCAGATGATCGCAGAGCTGGTGACAGAGATATTTGCCACCACGGCAAAGGAAGATCTGTTTGCCTTCTTCGCTCAGGATCAGGGACAGATCTGCGCCTGCATCCTTCTGACCCGCATGCAATATGGCGAGGATGATCGCACGGTGTTCCTCTTGTCGCCGGTGGCCGTGGCAACCGATCAACAGGGCAAGGGCATCGGGCAAGCCCTGCTGCGGCATGGGCTGGACCACCTCAAAGAGCACGGCGCCGATGTGGTGCTGACCTATGGCGACATCAACTTCTACTCCCGGGTCGGCTTTGTCCAAATCACAGAGGATGACGCGGCGGCGCCCATGCCCCTGTCCTTTCCGCATGGATGGCTCGGGCAATCCCTGCGATCAGCCGCACTGGAGCCGCTAAGGGGGGCAGCAAGCTGCGTTACGGCTTTTCGCCAACCCGATTTGTGGTGAAACCTGCAGCAAAAATGCAAAAAAGGCGGCCCGCTTTGGACCGCCTTTTTTATGATCTGATGTTCGCGATCAATGCGCGGTTGCAGCTGCCGAAGCGGTCTTGGCCTCCAGCGCGGCCTGGGCGGCGGCGGCCTCTTCGGCCTCCTCGTCCCATTCGATCGGCTCGGGCGTGCCGACCAGCGCGTGTTTCAGCACCTCGGAGACATGGCTGACCGTGATGATCTCCAGACCTTCCTTCACGTTGTCGGGGATGTCCGGAAGGTCCTTGGCGTTTTCCTCGGGGATGAGGACGGTCTTGATGCCGCCGCGCAGCGCCGCAAGCAGTTTCTCCTTGAGGCCGCCGATGGCCAGCGCATTGCCGCGCAGGGTGACCTCGCCGGTCATCGCGATGTCCTTGCGCACCGGGATCCCGGTCAGCACCGACACGATGGAGGTCACCATCGCAAGACCGGCCGATGGGCCGTCCTTGGGCGTGGCGCCCTCGGGCACGTGCACGTGGATATCCCACTTGTCGAACTTCGGCGGCTTGATCCCCAGCTGCGGCGCGACAGAGCGTACATAGCTGGAGGCAGCCTCGATCGACTCCTTCATCACATCGCCCAGCTTGCCGGTGGTCTTCATCCGACCCTTGCCCGGCAGGCGCAGCGCCTCGATGGACAGAAGCTCCCCGCCAACCGAGGTATAGGCAAGGCCCGTCACCACGCCTACCTGATCTTCCTTTTCAGCAAGACCAAAGCGGTATTTCGGAACGCCCAGGAATTCGTCGAGGTTGTCATGGGTGACCTTGACGCTCTCGGCTTCCTTCTTGACGATCTTGGTCAGCGATTTCCGTGCCACCTTGGCGATTTCGCGCTCCAGGTTCCGCACGCCCGCCTCGCGGGTGTAGGTGCGGATGATGTCGGTCAGCGCCTCGTCGGTCAGCTCGAACTCCTTGGCCTTGAGGCCGTGGTTCTTGACCTGCTTGGTCACCAGGTGCTGCTTGGCGATTTCGCGCTTTTCGTCTTCGGTGTAGCCCGACAGCGGAATGATCTCCATGCGGTCCAGAAGCGGACCCGGCATGTTGTAGCTGTTGGACGTGGTCAGGAACATCACGTTCGAGAGGTCGTATTCCACCTCGAGGTAGTGATCGACAAAGGTCGAGTTCTGTTCCGGATCCAGCACTTCCAGCATGGCCGATGCGGGGTCGCCACGGAAATCCTGGCCCATCTTGTCGATCTCGTCCAAGAGGATCAGCGGATTGGTGGTCTTCGCCTTTTTCAGCGCCTGGATGATCTTGCCCGGCATCGAGCCGATATAGGTCCGGCGGTGGCCGCGGATCTCGCTCTCGTCGCGCACGCCACCAAGGCTGATGCGGATGAACTCGCGACCCGTTGCCTTGGCCACGGATTTACCGAGGCTGGTCTTACCCACGCCCGGAGGGCCGACGAGGCAGAGGATCGGCCCCTTCAGCTTGGCCGAGCGCTGCTGCACGGCAAGGTATTCGACGATGCGTTCCTTGACCTTCTCAAGCCCGTAGTGATCCTTGTCGAGGATCTCCTGAGCGCGGTTCAGGTCTTTCTTCACGCGGGATTTGGTGCCCCACGGGATCGACAGCATCCAGTCCAGGTAGTTGCGCACCACGGTGGCCTCTGCCGACATGGGCGACATGTTCTTGAGCTTCTTCAGCTCGGCCTCTGCCTTTTCGCGCGCCTCTTTCGACAGTTTGGTCTCGGCGATCTTCTCTTCCAGTTCGGCGACTTCGCCCGAACCTTCCTCGCCATCGCCCAGCTCCTTCTGAATGGCTTTCATCTGCTCATTCAGGTAGTACTCGCGCTGGGTCTTCTCCATTTGGGATTTGACGCGGGTCTTGATCTTTTTCTCGACCTGCAGGACGGACATTTCCCCCTGCATCAGGCCATAGACCTTTTCCAGACGCTCGCTGATCGAAAGCGTTTCCAGCAGTTCCTGCTTGCGGTCCACCTCGATACCCAGGTGACCGGCGACAAGGTCTGCCAGTTTGGCGGGCTCGGTGGTTTCCCCAACGGCGCTCAGCGCCTCTTCGGGGATGTTCTTGCGCACCTTGGCATAGCGTTCGAATTCATCGCCCACGGTGCGCACCAGCGCCTCGGTGGTGGTGACATCACCCGGCATTTCGCTGATCCGCTCGGCGCGGGCTTCGAAATAGCTGTCGTTTTCCAGAAAATCGGTGATCTTGACGCGCGACTGACCTTCGACCAGCACTTTCACGGTGCCATCGGGCAGTTTCAGCAGCTGCAGCACATTGGCCAGCACGCCGACGCGGTAGATGCCATCATTGGCCGGATCGTCCTCGGACGGGTCAACCTGGCTGGACAGCAGAATCTGTTTGTCATCGGCCATCACCTCTTCCAGGGCGCGTACCGATTTCTCCCGACCCACAAAGAGGGGCACGATCATGTGCGGGAACACCACGATGTCACGCAGCGGCAGCACAGGATAGGAAGAATTGAGTGGCTCTTGCATACTCGGTCCTTTTCTTTGGCAAGACGTCCAGGCCCCAGGATAGGCAGCCGTCGTCGTCTCCTCTTGGAACTATTACTTGGGTCGGCGCACGGGTCTTTTCAACCGCTTTTGCGCGCGGATGCCTCATTGTTTGGAGCGCACTTTGCCCTTGGCGGAAGGGGACCACAAGGGCACTTTTGGGCTTAAGGCTACCAAATCATGACCATCCAGAGGCCGGGGCTTTGTCTGCCGCGCACAAAACCTGCTGAAACGCTGGTTAACACTTTAGTGAAACTTGGTTACCCATTCGTTAACCCGCGACTGCCTTGCGCCCCTCCCGGCGGCGGGGAGCAGTCTTTGCTGCACTGACACATTTTGCCCTCAAGCAGTTCTATCAGTCGCCGATGATGTCCCTCCGCAAGCACCGCAAGACCGCCGCGCTCCCCGCTCTGTCAGCCAGACCAAAGGGCGGTGAGAACGCTTCAAGATCGGACCAGAGGACACAAAATGGCGCGTCTCGTCTGGTTAACTGCCCTCATTTCCGGGCCTCGTTACCGGTTCTTCTTTTTTGCGTCCCTGCCACTTGAACATGACCGCATTGCACTTCATTAGTGTACACGACGATCCTAAAAAGTGTACGAAATGGCCATTTTGAAACGACTAAAGGGCAGCCTCGCAAAAGGCAAAAGCGTCGCTCAGACCGAGAATGTCGCAACTGTCGCCAAGCGAATTGTGCTGTCTCCGAAATTCGAACCCGAGGCATTTACAGTGCTCGATCGCCCCGGCCCCTGCATGGTCTGCGGCCTAAATGCGGTCAGGTTCAAGAGCGACTACCCCTCCAACGTGAAACCGTTCAGCGAGCAGGAAGTCCTCTACTGCACCAACTGCGGCAGCGGCCAGGTTCCGGGATCGGCAGAGCTTCTGCAAGGTTATTACGAACAGGACTACGCCTCGTCCAATCGCAAGGACCGCGAGATCGAGCCCGAGGTCTATTTCTCGGAAGAGTACCGCAACTCGTCCCGCGCGCTGCAACGGTACTTCGGGCGGGCGCAAAGGCAGATTTCCGTTCTGCGCCAGCACGGCAGCCAGGTGACGCGCATGCTGGATTTCGGCAGCGGGCCGGGATACGGGCTTTTCCTGTCCGGCGCGCAAGAAAAATTCGCCTTCGAGCCCGACGAAAAAAGCATCAAGTACCTCGATCACATCAAGGCAAAGCGGTTTTCGGCCATCGGGGAACTTCGCCCGTCGAGTTTCGACGCCATAATTGCCTCCCATGCGATAGAACATCTGGTTCCGGAGGCGCTGATCGCGACATTGGCAATTCTGATCAACTCTCTCACGCGCGACGGCGTGATGCTGATCGAGGTGCCCCAGGGGGGACATTCATACCTCCACCTCAACGCCCGCCAGGATCCTCATACCCTGTTTTTCACTCCGCAGGGCCTGTCTCTGGCGGTTGAGCTGGCCGGGGGCGAAATCCTGCTCCAGCGAACCTATGGCAAACACCGCGTCCCGCTCAGAAAGAACCCGATCTACGTTCCGCCGGATCATCCTTTCTACAAGGAAGATCGCGGCGCATTGACCGTGGTTTGCCGCAGACGCCGGGACTGAAGGTTTTCTGCCCATTGCGGCTGCCGAGCGCAAAGGCATTCACAACCGATCGACGCAGGGCCGGGGGCCTTTGTTCAACGCCCCGGCCTCGGCCATCAGAACCCCGCTGGCCGCTGGTTCCTGCGCAGGACATACGGCACTTTTCCGGTGGCCAAACCGAACGCGTCTCCGGCGATTGCCCCCTTCAGCGCACCTGCGAGAATGGCCTGTGGCTGGCACTGTTTCTGCCCGCCAGGAACACCGGTCACAGGGTTGTATGAGCTGCGCGGATAGGTGAAGCACAGGTAGTATTGACCCGCTGCGTACTCCTGCATCCATTCGCCGCGCAAAGCCACCGTGTTTCCCGGATACCAAAGCCAGATATCCCCGTCGCCGTAGAAGGCAACCTGATAGCCGTGCCCCTTGTCCCACTGGAGAAAGGTTGAACCTGCCGACGGGAAGGTCGGCGCTGCCGCCGTGCTTTGCGCAGCCACGGCGGGGGATGTCGCGACTGGTGCCGTCTCACAGCCTGCCAGCAGCGCTGCCGCAATAAAGGGGCCTAGAAGACGCATTTCAACCTGATCCTCGCAGATGTGGTCCCGCTATAGGCATGCGTCTTGTAGTAATAATTGGGAACTGGCACGGTTTTACGGTTGAGCACAAAACCAATTCCAAGCCGTTCAAAATCCTCTGCCGTCATATCCAAAACACGCTCCGTTTCCCCTCCGAGCGTTGCGTGAACTTGAGCCTGCTGCGATGGCGTCAAAGGCACGCCCTCCCGGATCGGGCGATCGTCCAATGCAACCGTTCCGCCTGTGCAAATCGTCGCGCGCGCGGCCGTCTTGGCCAGCTCGAGCACAGGTTTGGAGGTTCGGCGCGCCGTCAAATCTTCATGGAGCGCGATCAGCTCGGGCTTGGAATACCCCGACAGCACGCTGTCCGGCAGTCGGTCAGAGCCGCGGTGGTCACTCTCGTAGGTATCTACAAAAACCCGAAAATAGGCGGTGTTCCCCTTGACACCATCGTGCCCACCGGGGCCGCGGTTGTGAAAAATCACAGAGGCAGAGACCGTGTCAGGTGTCAGACCGCCTGCGTAGAATGAGCGGTGCCCCCCGCGCTGATAGAGCCGCAGTCCGGAAACATCCTGCAGACTCAATTGGAAGGCAGGCCGGGGCGTAGACCCGCTGCCATCCATGCAGGCCGACAGGCTCATAAGGCCAATCGCACATGCCGCAAACGTCTTTGAAAATCTCAACATATCAATCCAGTATCCTGAAGATCTCCCTCAAGTTGTGGCTCTCCACGCCACTGCTGGACCAATGTCAAGCAGCCCAACACCTAGGCCCCTCGCAAAGCCGTCACAACGGCTCGATATCGCCCTCTTCCCGCTGGGCATGGAACGCGGCCTGCCAGGCGTCAAAGGTGCCTGCGGCGATGGCCTCGCGCATGCCTGCCATGATCTCCTGGAAGTAATGCAGGTTGTGCCAGGTCAGCAGCATGCCCGAGATCATCTCGTTGGCGCGGAAGACATGGTGCAGATAGGCGCGGGAGTAATTCGAGCAGGCCGGGCAGCTGCATTCCTCATCCAAGGGGCGCGGATCATCGGCATGGCGGGCGTTCTTGATGTTGACCACGCCCCGGCGCGTAAAGACCTGCCCCGTGCGCCCCGACCGCGACGGCAGCACGCAGTCCATCATGTCGATGCCGCGCGCAACCGCGCCGACGATATCGTCGGGCTTGCCCACGCCCATCAGGTAGCGCGGCTTGTCCTGCGGCAGCATGTCCGGCGCGTAGTCCAGACAACCGAACATCGCCTCCTGCCCCTCGCCCACCGCAAGGCCGCCCACCGCATAGCCGTCAAAGCCGATGTTTTTCAGCGCCTCGGCGCTTTCCTCGCGCAGGTCCTGCTCCAGCCCACCCTGCATGATCCCGAACAGGGCGTGACCGGGGCGATCCCCGAAGGCTTCCTTGGACCGCTCCGCCCAGCGCATCGACAGGCGCATGCTTTCCGCGATGCGATCACGATCCGCAGGCAAGGCGGGACATTCGTCAAAGCACATCACGATATCGCTGCCCAGAAGCCGCTGGATCTCCATCGAGCGCTCCGGCGTCAGCTCGTGCTTGGAGCCGTCGATATGGCTTTTGAAGGTGACGCCTTTTTCCGTCAGCTTGCGCAGCCCCGCCAGCGACATCACCTGGAACCCGCCGCTGTCGGTCAGGATCGGGCGGTGCCAGTTCATGAACTTGTGCAGGCCCCCCAGACGGTCGATCCGTTCAGCCGTGGGGCGCAGCATCAGATGATATGTGTTCCCGAGCAGGATGTCCGCGCCGGTGGCCCGCACGCTTTCGGGCATCATCGCCTTCACGGTTGCGGCGGTCCCAACCGGCATGAAGGCCGGCGTGCGAATGTCGCCGCGCGGTGTCTGGATCACACCAGTGCGCGCTTTTCCGTCCGTTGCCTTCAGTTCAAACTTGAAAAGCTCTGACATTTCGACTTCCTGCGTTAGTTCTGTCATCTGACGACCATAAGATTCCCCTAATGCCAAGGAGCCACGCGCATGTCCACTGATGAGCAAGCAGCAAAACTGACCCTCGGATGGGAGGAGTGGGTGAGCCTGCCTGATCTGGGCCTGCCCGCAATGAAGGCCAAGGTGGATACCGGCGCGCGCACCTCGGCCCTGCATGCGACCGACATCGAGACGTTCGGCCCGGCTTCCGCGCCCAAGGTGCGGTTTACCGTCCACCCCATTCCCGGCGAAAACCTCGCGATTCCCTGCTCTGCCAATATCGTGGACCGGCGCGAGGTGACATCCTCGAATGGCGAAAGCGAGATGCGCTATGTGATCTCCACCGATCTGGTCGTCGCGGGGCAAAGCTGGCCGATCGAGGTCACGCTGACCGACCGCAGCGGCATGGCGCTGCATATGCTGCTGGGCCGTCAGGCGCTGGGAGAGAACGTCGCCGTCGCCCCGGCCGAACGGTTCTGCCAGCCAGAACTGGATTATTCCGTCTATGCCTCAAAGAGCATCCGAAAAGCCGCCCCCAAGCGGGTTCTGCGCATTGCGGTCCTCAGCCGCGAAGACAATTACTCCACCCGCCGCCTGGTGGAAGAGGGCGAAAAACGCGGCCACACGGTCGAGGTGATCGACACGACCCGTTGTTACATGGACATCAACGCCCTCGCGCCCGAGGTGCATTACGACGGCAAGCGCCTGCCCCGCTATGATGCGGTGATCCCGCGCATCGGCGCCTCGATCACCCAGTATGGCACGGCGGTTCTGCGCCAGTTCGAAACCCTTGGCACCTTTTGCGTCAATGGCAGCGAAGGGATCACCGCCAGCCGCGACAAGCTGCACGCTCATCAGGTGCTGGCGCGCCAGAAGATCGGCATGCCCGCCACCGCCTTTGCCGCATCCCCCAAGGACACCAAGAACCTGATCGACATCGTCGGTGGTGCGCCTCTGATCGTCAAACTGCTCGAAAGCACCCAGGGCAAGGGCGTGGTGCTGGCCGAAACCAAGAAGGCCGCCGAATCCGTGATCACCGCCTTTCGCGGCCTCAAGGCCAACTTTCTTGTGCAGCAGTTCGTAAAAGAGGCCAACGGCGAAGACATCCGCTGCCTCGTCGTGGGCTCCAAGGTTGTCGCAGCGATGAAACGATCAGGCGCGGAGGGCGATTTCCGCTCGAACCTCCACCTGGGCGGCAGCGCGGTATCCGTGCGCATCACCAAGGAAGAGCGCGCCACCGCCGTAAGGGCAGCCAGGGCCTTTGGCCTCAATGTGGCCGGGGTTGACCTGTTGCGCTCGGAAACCGGCCCCAAGGTGCTGGAGGTAAACTCTTCGCCCGGTCTGGAAGGGATCGAGCGCACCTCCAAAAAGAACATTGCCGGGTTGATCCACGACGAGATCGAAACCAACGTGCGTCCCGCCCCCGTAAGGATGCGCAGGCAGGGCGCCGCTCGCGGCTGACCGGGCCTTTGGGAGTGGGGCTTGACCCCGCCCCGTCCAATCCCGATCTTGGGAATAGATTTAATTCAGGAATTCACCCCATGAGCGAAGATCAGATCATCTCCCTTCTTTCAGACAGCCTTCTTTATATCCTCGGGGCGGTCTTCCTGATCGTCGTGATCCTCAAGGGCGTGCGCATCGTGCCGCAGTCCGAGAAATTCGTGGTCGAACGCTTTGGCCGCCTGCAATCGGTGCTGGGGCCGGGCATCAACTTCATCATCCCCTTCCTGGATGTGGTGCGCCACAAGGTGTCGATCCTGGAACGCCAACTGCCCAATGCCACGCAGGACGCGATCACCAAGGACAACGTTCTGGTTCAGATCGACACTTCGGTCTTCTACCGCATCCTTGAGCCGGAAAAGACCGTCTACCGCATCCGCGACGTGGATGGCGCCATCGCCACCACCGTGGCGGGTATCGTGCGCGCCGAGATTGGCAAGATGGACCTCGATGAGGTGCAGTCCAACCGCTCGCAGCTGATTGCCCAGATCCAGAAAAGCGTCGAAAGCGCGGTGGATGACTGGGGCATCGAGGTGACCCGCGCCGAAATCCTGGATGTGAACCTCGATCAGGCGACCCGCGATGCCATGCTGCAGCAGCTGAATGCCGAACGCGCCCGCCGTGCCCAGGTGACCGAGGCCGAAGGCAAGAAACGCGCCGTGGAACTGGCCGCCGATGCCGAACTGTACGCCGCGGAACAGACCGCCAAGGCCCGCCGGATCGAGGCCGAGGCGGAGGCCTACGCAACCGAAGTCGTGGCCAAGGCGATTGCCCAGAACGGTATCGAGGCGGCGCAGTATCAGGTGGCCCTGAAACAGGTGGAGGCGCTCAACACCCTTGGCGCGGGCACCGGCAAGCAGACCATCCTGGTGCCTGCACAGGCGCTTGAAGCCTTTGGCGATGCCTTCAAGATGCTGAAGGGGAACAAGTGATGGCGGCCCCGTTCTGGGCGCTGTGGTGGGTCTGGTGCGCCGCCGCGCTGGTGCTGGGGATTCTCGAGGTGCTGGCGCCGGGGTTTGTTTTCCTGGGCTTTGCCATCGGCACGCTGGGGGTCGGGGTGCTCCTGCTGGCAGTGGGCGGCGCCACCTTCGGCCTGCCCGCGCTGATCTTTCTCTTTGCTCTCATTTCCCTCGTTGCATGGCTTGTCCTGCGCCGCGCCTTTGCCCTGCCCCGCGGCCAGGTGAAGACCTTTGAGACGGATATCAACGACTAGTCTGACAATGGGGTCGGCGTTGACGCGCGCCGGAACAGCCCGCCTGCAAGGCCCCCGTCAGAAGTGAAAGCCGATCCCGACCTGAAGCCCATGGGTGACGGTGTCATAGGCGAAGAAGGACTCCGTGCCCTGCGTGCCGGACTGATAGTCGACTCCCAGCGCACGATACATCACGAAGGCAGAGGTGTTTTCCCATCGATCAAAAGCAAGCCCTCCCATGGCGCTCCATGTAAAATCTGACCCGAGGCCAAAGCCGCCGATATCTCCCTGAAAGATGAAACGGACATCCGTGGCGACCGGTTTCTGCCATCTCAGACCGATGACCGGGTCGCTCCACTCTCCGCCACGGAGAATGCGGCCTGCTGCCGGCCCAGCCAGAACATTGAGATCCACATCGATATCCCAATGCCGGACCCCGGCGTAGATGTCGGTACGGCTGGCGCCCTCAGACAGACGATAGGTGCCATAGAGTTCGAGAATGGACTGTTCAATCCCGGCATCAATCTGCCCCACAGGGCTTTGCGCGCCCTTGCCAAGCTTCATGAAGGCGTAATCCAGGGCAAAGCCGACACCGCTGTCATGCCGCCCCTCGAGATGGACCATCCCCCCGCCTTCAAGATTGCGCAGGATATCGGCTGGCTTAACAGACAGGTCTCCACCTGCCCGTCCAAGCGTGGTCTCTCCATCTATGAGCGGAGCCAGCAGATACGGCGCAAGGGTGAACTCCCAGCGCTCGGCCGCGTAAGCCGCCGGAGCGACGCTCATCAGCGCTGAACAGCCGAGTGACAGAATGCCTATCCTGTGTTTCATCTTGTATCCGACCTCCGCCTGTAACTGACTACGTTCTTGTTTCCTGTCCCTGTTTGGCAGAACCATCACAGCCCCGCTTGGCATGACCATAGCAGAGGCCTGCCCGTCGGCAAATCACCTCTGGCAACAGGCTGGGTCATGCAGATTGCGTCATACCGGTCGGCACGCACAGTCCTTGGTTTGCTCCCTGCGCGGCATCGGCTGAATCAGTTGATAGCGCGACAGTCACTGGACGGCGCCTGCCCTGTTCCCTATATAAATCGTCGGATAACCAGTCAGGGACCGACATGACAAACGCTTCCGAACCTCTTGAAGGGGCGCCGCTGATCGCGCCGTCTTCCGTTTCCCATCCGCTCTACGATGCGGTGGCCGACGCATGCCGTAGCGTCTATGACCCTGAAATCCCGGTCAACATCTATGAACTGGGCCTGATCTACACCATCGACATCAACGATGAGAACGACGTCAAGATCATCATGACCCTGACCGCGCCGGGCTGCCCCGTTGCCGGTGAGATGCCAGGCTGGATCGTCGATGCCATCTCGCCCGTGCCGGGTGTGAAATCCGTCGATGTCGAACTCACCTGGGAGCCGCCCTGGGGCATGGAGATGATGTCGGACGAGGCGCGTCTGGAACTGGGCTTCATGTAAGGCGCCTGCCGCGCATCATTACAAATGTTTCACAGGATCGCGGCGCGGGTGTTACCCGGCGCCGCGATTTTCATTTCAAGACCCGTTTTTCAGGAGATCCCTTTTGCGCCTTTCATTTGCCCTGACCGCTCTGGCCCTGCCCGGCCTTGTTCTGTCGCTTGCCGACGTGCCCGTCCACGCCGGTGACACCGGCCTCACCTACGGGCCGCGCCCGGCCTATCTGATCGATAAGCTGCCTGAGGGCACGCTGAAGGAGAAACTCCAATCCTGTGCCGCACAAACCCCAAAGCGCACGGATTTTTCCATCGGCCACCGCGGCGCGCCGCTCTTGTTCCCTGAGCATACTGTCGAAAGCAACGTGGCCGCCGCGCAGATGGGCGCCGGGATCCTGGAGTGCGATGTCACCTTCACCAAGGATCTGGAACTGGTCTGCCGCCATGCCCAGAACGATCTGCACACCACGACCAATATCCTGACCACCGGTCTGGCAGCGACCTGCATCACGCCCTTTACGCCCGCCACCGGCAGCACCGATGCCACGGCCGAGTGCCGCACCTCGGAGATCACGCTGGAGGAGTTCCGCAGCCTCAACCCCAAGATGGACAGCCGCGACAAGACTGCCACGACGCCCGAAGCCTATCAGGGCGGCACCGCGCCCTGGCGCAGCACCCTCTATGTGGAGGGCGCGCGCAGCTTGACCCATGCGGAGTCCATTACGCTGTTTCGTTCCCTTGGCGCCAAGTTCACCCCCGAACTGAAGGCCCCGGCGGTCAAGATGCCCTTCAACGACTTCACCCAGGCGGATTACGCGCAGAAGCTGGTCGATGAATACAAGGCAGCGGGCGTGCCCGCATCGGATGTCTGGCTGCAAAGCTTTGACCTGAGCGATATCCTCTACTGGATCGAACACGAACCGGAGTTCGGCACGCAGGCGGTCTACCTTGATGATCGCTACGCGCAGGAGGACGCGGACGAGGGCAAGGTCGATCCCATGGATCCGGGCACCTTCAAACCAACGATGCAAGAGCTGTCGGACATGGGCGTCAACTACATCGCGCCGCCGATCTGGATGCTGCTGACCCTTGAGGATGGCAAGATCGTCCCCTCCCCCTATGCCATCAAGGCGCAAGAGGCTGGCCTCAAGATCATCACCTGGTCGATGGAACGCTCCGGCCCGCTGAACAGTGGAGGCGGATGGTACTTCCGCTCGGTGAAACCGGCAATCTCGGATGCCTCGGCCTACTATCAGGTGCTGGACGTGCTGGCGCAGGATGTCGGTGTTGTGGGGGTGTTTTCCGACTGGCCCGCAACGGTGACCTACTATGCCAATTGCATGGGCCTTTAGGGTGGCTTTCGGGGATGCACAGCAACCTGTGCGCCCCTTTCGCGCCCAGCCTCTTGAGCCTGCGCCCGCGCGGCCCTAAATTAAGGGCAACGCGCGAAACTGGAGACACTCATGTTCGGCATTCCCGGCAAACAGGCCGTGACCATCACCCCCAAGGCGGCGGCGCAGATTTCGAAACTGATGCAGTCGGCGGGCCATGCGGGCCTGCGCATCGGCGTGAAAAAGGGCGGCTGCGCTGGCATGGAATACACCATGGAATACGTGGAGGACGCCGATCCCAACGACGAGGTCGTGGAACAGGACGGCGCCCGCGTGATGATCGCACCCATGGCGCAGATGTTCCTGTTTGGCACCGAGATCGACTATGAAACCACGCTTCTGGAAAGCGGATTCAAGTTCAACAATCCCAATGTGTCCGAAGCCTGCGGCTGCGGCGAGTCGATCAGCTTCAAGGACATGCCCGGCGCCTGACGATCCGCCTCACTGATCTTGTTTGCGGGGCGGCCATGGCCGCCCTTTTCCATACCCGCCGACCCAGCGGCACCTTGCACAATTGCCCCCTTTGACGCGCAGTGATACCACGTCGCAAAAGCAACAGCAGGGAAGCGACAGATGCGGCAGAAACTGGCGGCGGGAAACTGGAAGATGAACGGAACCGGGGCCTCTCTGGCCGAGCTGGAGACCCTTGCAGAACACCACCCCGCCCCCGAGGGCACCGATATCCTGATCTGCCCGCCCGCAACCTTGTTGTCCCGCGCGGCGCAGGTGACCTCGGACACGGCCCTGCAGATTGGCGGGCAGGACTGCCACGCCGCAGCCTCGGGCGCGCATACCGGGGATCTGTCGGCCCAAATGCTGGTGGATGCAGGCGCAACTGCGGTGATCCTGGGCCATTCCGAACGCCGTGCCGATCACGGGGAAACCGACGCCCTTGTGCGCGCCAAGACCGAAGCGGCCATCGCTGCGGGCCTGATCGCCGTGGTCTGCCTTGGTGAAACCCTGAAAGAGCGTGAAGCGGGTGAAACCCTGGCGGTGGTGGGCCGCCAATTGAACGGCTCCCTGCCCGGTGGCGTCACCGGCAAAACGCTGGTCCTGGCCTATGAACCCGTCTGGGCCATCGGCACCGGCAAGGTCCCGACGCTTGAACAGATCGCCGAGGTCCATGATTTCCTGCGCGCCGAGCTGGCCGCGCGGTTTGGGACTGAAACCGCAGACAGCATTCGCCTGCTCTATGGTGGCTCGGTCAAACCCGGCAATGCGGCAGAAATCTTTGCCGTATCGAACGTGGACGGCGCGCTTGTGGGCGGCGCCAGTCTGACGGCGGCGGATTTCTCGCCCATTATCGCGGCGCTGCAAAACGCCTGAGACACCGGCCAGAGACCCAGAACATGACACCGCCCGGCCCTATGCGCCGGGCATTTCTTTGGCAACTGGTCGACAAAAAAGGCGCCCCGGTTGCCCGGAGCGCCTTCACTCATACCAGAACACTGGTCAAACTCTAGTTGGTTATGATCTCCGGCCCCATCAGCGCATTGGGGATCATCGTGCTGAGCGCCGGAATGTAGGTCACCATGATCAGGAAGACGAAGAGCACGGCCAGGAAGGGCAGCGCCGCCCGCACCACGCCCATCATCGGCATGCCAGCAACGCCGGATGTGACGAAGAGGTTCAGACCGACCGGCGGTGTGATCATGCCGATCTCCATGTTGACCACCATGATGATACCAAGGTGAATGGGGTCGATGCCCAGCTCGATCGCGATCGGGAAGACCAGCGGCGCGACGATCACCAAGAGGCCCGAGGGCTCCATGAACTGACCGCCGATCAGCAGGATCACGTTCACGACGATCAGGAACATCACCGGACCAAAGCCGGCAGACAGCATCGCGTTGGCGATGTGCTGGGGCACCTGTTCATCCGTCAGCACATGTTTCAGGATCAGCGCATTGGCAATCACGAACATCAGCGTGACGGTCAGCTTGCCCGCATCAAACAGCGCCTTCTTGGTGTCCTTGTGCACCCAGACAGAGAGCAGCGCCAGCGGGGCTTGCAGTACCGAGCGGCGCGGACGCGTCTCGGTTCCGGCCAGCGGCCCCATGTCACGGTAAACAAAGGTCGCAACAAAGAAGGCATAGACCGATGCCACGGCTGCCGCCTCGGTCGGGGTGAAGATAGCGGATTCCTTGTAGAGGCCCTGTTCTGCGGAATACCACGGGTAGCCATAGATGCCGACCATGATGATCACGATCAGGAACAACCCCCAGAAGGCTTCGCGGAACGACGCACCAACCTCGCCCCAGCCGGCCCATTGTCCCTTGGGCATGTTCTTGATGCGGGCGATGACATAGATCGTCACCATCAGCATGAGGCCTGCCAGAAGGCCCGGAATGATACCCGCAAGGAACATCCGCCCCACCGACACATCCACCGAGGCCGCATAGACCACCATCACGATGGACGGCGGGATCAGGATGCCCAGTGTACCGGCGTTACAGATGACGCCTGCGGCGAATTCCTTGGTATAGCCCGCCTGGCGCATCGCCGCGATCACGATGGATCCGATGGCCACAACGGTGGCAGGCGACGATCCGGACAGGGCCGCGAACATCATGCAGGCAAAGACGCCCGCGATGGCCAGACCGCCCTGAAAATGTCCCACGCAAGCGATGGAAAAGCGGATGATCCGCTGCGCAACGCCTCCGGTCGACATGAAGGTCGATGCCAGGATGAAGAAGGGGATCGCCAGCAGGGTGAAATGGCCCTCGAAGGCTTCGAACAGGGTGCCCGCGACAGAGGCGAGCGAGCTGTCCGAGTAGATCAGCAGAAACAGGGTCGAGCTGAGGCCGAGGGACACCGCAATCGGCACCCCGATCAGCATCAGGCCGACGACCATGGCAAAGAGCAGAACCACTTCCATCAGTTTTCTCCCTCGGTGGCGCGGGCGCGGGCCTCGTCCATCTCGTCTTCGACCTCGTGGCTGGCCACCAGTCGGTCCGCTTCACCGTGCCAGATCCGCAGCGCGGCCTGAACGAACCGGATCACCAGCAAGAGCATCGACAGGGGCAGGATCAGATAGGGTACGACTTTTGGCAGTTTCTCGTATGAATCGCCGTAGTTGATGAGGTCCTCAAGGAAGGCGAAGAGGCCGATCATCGGCACATCCTGCACCTCATAAAAGCTTTGGCTGCGGGCCTTCATGTCAAAGCCTGTCGGGAACCAGCGCCCCGAGGTGGGCGGCAGATCCGCAAACACTGCCCAGTAGTCATAGGCGCCCTTGAGCAGCAGCAGCGAAAACACCAGGCAGGCGCCGACGGCGATCAGCCCCAGCACCCGGCGCGCAGGTGCGGCCAGCGTGTTGACAATGGCATCAACGCCCAGATGCGCATGGGTTTTCACCGCATAAGAGGCCCCCAGAAGCACCAGCCAGGCAAAAAGGAACACCGTCAGCTCCAGCGCCCAGAGAATGTTGGAGTTGAAGACGAAACGCGCCACCACATTGGCGAAGGTGATAACTGTCATTAGCCCGAGCAGGAGCGCGATCAGCGTTTCTTCGAGCGAATTGATAAACCCGGCTGGGCCGGTTCTTGCCCCCGACATGCCAGTGTCCCCCATGCTGTTGTTATGAAAAAGGTGCAGGCGGCGGATCCCCACGCCGCCTGCGAAACAGAGCGCATCCCTGCCCCTTCGGGCGGCGCGCTCCGGGGTGGGGCTATCAGAAGCCCGCGTTGATGGCCTGTGCGGCGTCGATCTTGTCCTGGCCGACATCGCCGGAGAACTGTGCCCAGACCGGCTTCATGGTGTCGACCCAGGCCTGACGCTGCTCGGCGGTCAGCTGGCGCACGGTGCCGCCTGCGGCGATGATCGCCTCTTTGGCTTCGTTGTTCACCTTGGTGGATTCCGAGTTCCGCGCCTCTGTCACCTCGGACAGGATGGTCAGGAACTGATCGCGCACTTCGGGCTCGAGGCTGTCCAGCCAGTCAACCGAAGTCACCACCAGATAGTCGATGATGCCGTGGTTGGTTTCGGTGATACCGTCCTGCACTTCAAAGAACTTCTTGCCGTAGATGTTGGACCAGGTGTTTTCCTGACCGTCCACAACACCCTGCTGCAGCGCGCCGTAGACCTCGGAGAAGGCCATTTTCTGCGGGCTGCCACCGATGGCTTCCATCTGGGCGACCAGCACGTCAGAGGACTGCACGCGGAACTTCAGACCATTGGCATCGGTCGGTGCGACCAGCGGCTTGTTCGCCGACATCTGCTTCATGCCGTTGTGCCAGTAGGCGAGCCCCTGCAGGCCGCGGCGCTGCATGGAGTCGAGCATGGCCTGCCCGTCGGGCGAGGCCTGGAAAGCGTCCACTGCATCGATGTTCTTGAACATGAAGGGCAGATCGAACAGACGGAACTGCTTGGTGAATTTTTCGAACTTCGACAGCGAGGGGGCCGCCAGCTGCACATCACCCTGCAGCATTGCCTCGAGCACCTTGTTGTCATTGTAGAGCGTGGAGTTCGGATAGACCTCCAGGCACATGGTGCCGTTCATCTCTTCGTTGATGCGCTTTTCCAAGAGGCTGGCCGCAATCCCCTTGGGGTGCTTGTCAGTGTTGGTCACATGGCTGAACTTGACGACGATTTCGCCATCGTCACAAGCCGCCTGCACGGCGCCAGCGGATACGGTCATCGCCAGAGCGGCGGCGGTCGCAGTCAGGAATTTCATGGTAATCCTCCCAGGTTCCATTCCAATTGTATCTCCACAGCCCTGGCGTCCTGCGCCAAGGCCCCGCCGAAAGGATCACGAATCGACCTACCCCTCTCAAGACTTGATTCGGGAATCACCGTATTTCTGAATTTTCACAAATTTTTCATACAGATGCCGGGCGCTCACAGAATGGGCGCCGATGCTGCATTTGCACGCTGTGCGAAAACCCGCACAGACCCGCATCCCTTTGTGCGGAAATCCGCACAGTTCCCGGCACGACTGTTAGCGCGAACTTCTGCCGCCGGGAATCATGCCAGGTTCAACGCCGGTAATCCTCGGGGCGGATGCCATATCGGGCCAGCTTGTCGTAGAAGGTCTTGCGCGGCAGTTTCAGCGCCTCAGCCGCCGCCGAGGCTCGCCCGTTCTGGCGCCCGAGGGCGGCGATCAGCAAGGAGCGCTCAACCTGCGCCAACTGCTCCGCCAACCCCAGATCCGCCCCGGCCGAGACCTCTTCGGGCATGCCAAGAACAAACCGCATGGCTGCGGACATCAGCGAGCGCGCATTGCCGGGCCAATCCTGCGCCATCAGCATCGCGAGATGCTCCTGGCTGACCTCTGGCGCCTCGATCCCGGCCTGTTCTGCGGCCTGCGCCACGTAGTGACGGAACAGAACCGGGATATCACCGGGACGTTCCGCAAGGGACGGGATCCGCACCCGCATCACGTCGAGCTTGTAGAACAGGTCTGCATGAAAGGACCCCTCGGCCACCCGATCGGCCAGATCGCTGGTGCTGCCGGCGATGACGCGGGTGTCCGTTCCCTGCTCCAGCCCTTCGAGCACCGCATATTGCACCGCCTCCGGCAGGGCCGAAATCTCGTCCAGAAACAGCGATCCCCCTGCCGCTTCCTGGCAAAGCGCCTCGAACCCCTCAGCCGTCATGCCCGCTGCCGGGCGTTTGACAAAAGCGCCCTGCGCGCGCGGCGACATCAGGTGAATGACCTCTGCCACCTTGGAAATCCCGCTGCCGGCCGGGCCGCTGACCAGCACCTCGGCCCCGGTGGAGGCCACCGCCCGCACCCGCCTGCGCAGCTCCTCGGCCTGGGTCGAGGTGCCAAACAGCATCCGCGCCGCCGGATCGCCCAGTTCGAGCTGGCGTTTCAGGCGACGGTTCTCAAGAACCAGCGCGCGGGTCTTCAGCGCCCGTTCCAGCACCGCCATCAGATCGGCTGTGGCGCATGGTTTTTCAAGGAAATCGAACGCACCTTCCGACATGGCCCGCACCGCCATGGGAATATCGCCCTCACCCGTCAGCAGGATCACCGGCAGTTCCGGATCAACCCCTTGGGTATAGTTCAGCAGGTGAAAGCCATCGCGTCCCGGCATGCGCATATCCGACAGAATCACCCCTGCGAACTCGGGGCTGATCAGATCCTTGGCCGCCACGAAGGAGCCCGCCGTCACCGCCTCAAGATCGTTGAGTTCCAGCGTCTGCGCCAGCGCCTCGCGCACGGCGGCATCGTCATCCACAAACAGCACCCGCCGGGTCATGCGGCACCTTCCTCGCTCCAGGGATCCAATTCGACGGTAAAGACCGCGCCATGCTCCGTGTTGCTGCCACGGATATGGCCGCCGAAACTCTGCACCAGCCCATAAGAGATCGACAACCCAAGGCCAAGCCCTTCGGCGCTGCCCACAGCCTTGGTGGAGTAGAAAGGCTCAAACATCTTTTCCGGTTCCTTGATGCCCGGACCGATATCGCGCACCTCGACCCGCAGGCGCGGGCCCGCCTGAAGCGCGATTGAAATCGCACGGTCCTCTTGTCCCAGCATGGCGTCGGCGGCGTTGTTGATCAGGTTCACGAAAACCTGCGTCAGCCGCACCTCTCCGCCCCAGGCAAAGACGGGCGACCCGTCTGCGGGCGGCGTCCAGTCCAGCGTCACCTGATCGGCCTCCAGCCGCGCCGAGGTCAGCTCGACCGCCGCATCGATCACCTGCACCAGATCGACGCGTCCCATGGGCTCGCTTTCATTGCGGGCAAAGGCGCGCAGGTTCTTGATGATCCGTGCCATGCGGTCGGCCATGCTGGCGATACGGCCCAGGTTCTCGGCGGCGCGGTCCGGGTTTTCCCGCTGCAGGAAGGCCGCGCCATTTTCCGCATATTGCTGAATTGCCATCAGCGGCTGGTTCAGCTCGTGGCTGATGCCCGCAGACATCTGCCCCAGCGCCGACAGCTTACCCGCCTGCACCAGCTCTTCCTGGGCGCGTTTCAGGGCCGCCTCCGCCTCCTGTCGCTCGTGCACCTCGCGGCGCAACTGGCTGTTCGTGACCTGCAGGGCCTCGGTGCGCGCGGCAACCCGTGTTTCCAGAACCGCATTGGCCCGGGCGAGGGTCCGCCGCCGCTCGGTGGCAAGGAACAGAAGCGTGCCAAAGGCCAGGCACAACCCCGCCAGCGCCGCTGCCTGCAGCGCGGCAATGCGCCGGGCCGGTGCAACATCGACCAAGATCTCCCCCTGCAAGGCGATCACCGGCAGGTCAACCGTCAGATGCAGCGCCTGGCGCGGCAGATAGGCGCTGCCTGAGATCTGCCAGATCTCATGATCGCCGACCACCCGTTCCTCAAAGGATACCGGCTCTCCCTGGTCTGCGTCACCACCGGGCAAGGCGTCTCCGCGCCGCCAGAACAACAGCTCGGGCCGGTTGGAGATGAAGACTTCGCCGCGACGGTTTGTGAAAAAGACGGCAGGCAAAGAGCCGCGCCAAGTCTGCTCCACATCCTCGACATCGGCCACCACCACCAGAGCGCCAAGCACCCCCCCACTGGCCGCAAAAGTGGGTGCCGCGTAGAAATAGGCACGCTTACCCTCGTTCAGCAACACCGCCTGCCCGGTGCCAAGCGCCCCCTGCATGGCGCGTTTGAAATACTCTTCTGCGGCGACCGTCTCTCCGGCCACCCCTTCGGCAGAGGCCATGACCCGGCCGGATCGGTCCGCATAGAACACATCCAGCGCCGCGGTCTTGTCCGCCACTTCTCGCAGACGTTGAGCCGCCGTACGGCGCCCCGCATCGCTGTCGAGCGCTTCCAGAACGGGGTGATCCGCCATCAGAACCGCCAGCTCCTGGTAGATCTGCAGTTGCGTACTGACCCGATCCGAGGCCAACGCCAGGTCCGCCGCGCTGCGTTCGGCCAACGAGTCCAGCGCCTGCCGGTAGCCATAGACCCAAACCGCAGCCGCCAGACCGGCAACGGCCACGGCAAAGGCCAAAAGGACCGCTCCCCGGCGCCAGGATTGAAACGGGCTGTATTGCGTCATAGACGGACCCTATGAAACTCGCCTTGCAAAGACCAGCCGCCAAGGCAAAAGTCGCGCCCCGAAGACCAAAGAACGGAAACCGATGAAAACCCTGCATCAATCCCCCACCGATCCGGCCTTTGTGCAGGATCCCTACCCGTTCTACGAAAAGGCCCGCGCGGCAGGATCGCTGCACTATTGGCAGGACTACGGCAAGGTGGCCGCTTTCCGAAAATCAGCCGTGCATATGCTCCTTCGCGATCGCAGGTTCGGCCGCGAAATCCCGCCCGAGATGGCCAGCGAAGGGCCTGCGCATCTGGCCCCGTTCCTGCAGGTCGAGGCACACTCCATGCTGGAGGCAGAACCACCCCGCCACACGCGCCTGCGCAAGCTGGTGATGCGGGCCTTCACCTCGCGCGCGATTAACGACCTCGAAGAGGGCATCATCCGCCTGTGCCATGACCTGATCGACAGCTTCCCGCAGCAGCCTTTTGATCTGCTGAACGCCTTTTGCACGCAGGTGCCCATCGTAACCATCTGCCGCCTGCTTGGCGTGCCCGAGGCGATGGCGCCGCAGCTTCTGGAGTGGTCGCACCGCATGGTTGCCATGTATCAGGCGGGGCGCACCACCGAGACGGAACACGCGGCCGCCCGCGCCAGTCAGGAGTTTTCGGATTACCTGCGGGCCTACATCGATCAGCGCCGCGACGATCCGCAGGAGGATCTTCTGACCCGTCTCATCGCTGCCGAGGAAGACGGCGAAAGCCTTTCGACGGACGAGTTGATCGGCACCTGCATCCTGCTGCTGAACGCCGGGCACGAGGCCTCGGTTCATGCCCTCGGCAACGGCGTGAAAACCATGTTGCAGCAGGGCTGGAAACCGGAGTGGCTGGCCCCGGACGGCATCGAGCGGCTGGTTGAAGAGATCCTGCGCTATGACCCGCCGCTGCATATGTTCACCCGCTACGCCTATGAAGAGGCAGAGGTCTTTGGGCATACTTTTCAACGCGGCGATCAGGTGGCGCTGATGCTCGGCTCGGCCAACCGCGACGAGGCGGTGCTGGATGACCCCGAAGTCTTTGACCCCTCCCGGCCCGCCACGCTCAATACCTCTTTCGGCGGCGGCATTCATTTCTGCGTCGGCGCACCGCTGGCGCGGCTGGAAATGCAGATCGCCCTGCCGATCCTCTTCGAGCGCTGCCCGAACCTGCGCCTCACTGAACCGCCGGAGTATTCAAACAGCTACCATTTCCATGGGCTGACCCGGCTGATGATAGAGCGCTGAGACACCGGAAAGGAGCGCCTTCTTCCCGGCGCGCCTTTTCTGGTGCTACTTGGTCGCATCGAGCGGCAGCAGCGTGGTGGACTTGATTTCCTCCATCGACAACAGCGCCGTCACATTGTGTACGCGCACCTCGGATATCAGGGCCTGATAAAACTTGTCGTAGGCGCGGGCATTCTTCACGCGCACCTTCAGGATATAATCGATATCGCCCGCCAGCCGGTGCGCCTCCTGCACCTCTGGGCGATCCTGCAGCGCCTTGAGGAAGGCCGCCTGCCACTCGGCCTCGTGCTCTGACGTGCGGATCAGCACGAAGAAACAGGCTTCGAACCCCAGCGCCTCGGCATCCAGGATCACGGTCTGGCGCCCGATCACTCCTGCCTCACGGAGCTTGCGGATGCGATTCCAGACCGGGGTCTTGGAACTGCCCACCTGTTTGGCGATTTCATCCAGCGACTGACTGGCATCGCGTTGCAGCTCGGCCAGGATTTTCCGATCCGTCGCATCAATCCGCACTGTCATTCCAATTTTTCCTCTGCATCGAAACCTCGGCCACTGAAGCCCCCCACGGATGGAACAATTGTCCTTATTTGGGCGGACATATGGCGCTCAAATGGGAATATTTCCTATATTCAGACTCAAGTCAAACAGCATGAATGAGGCGCCACATGTCCAGCTTTACCCCGATCCTCCCCCCTGCCAGCACGCGGCACGCGGGCGGCATGTGCTGCCCTGCTGCGGGTGAAGTGACCTTTGCAGGCTCTGGCCCCGGCGATCCGGATCTTCTGACCATCAAGGTGCTGCGCGCCATGCAGGTGGCCGATGTGATCCTGTTTGATCGCCTCGTCAGCGATGAGATTCTCGCCCTTTCTGGCCCCGGCGTCACGCTCGAGGATGTGGGGAAAGAGGGCTTTGGCCCCTCCATGTCGCAGGAAGAGATCTGCGCCCGCATCGTGGCCCATGCCAAGGCAGGCAAGAAGGTGCTGCGGCTGAAATCCGGCGATCCCACCGTCTTTGGCCGCCTTGATGAGGAACTGACCGCCTGTGATGAAGCCGGGATCGGCTACCGGATCCTGCCCGGCATC
Source organism: Phycobacter sedimenti (assembly GCF_038148855.1). Taxonomy (NCBI): domain Bacteria; kingdom Pseudomonadati; phylum Pseudomonadota; class Alphaproteobacteria; order Rhodobacterales; family Roseobacteraceae; genus Phycobacter; species Phycobacter sedimenti. Next base: position 509,105 of record NZ_JBBVGR010000001.1, read on the forward strand.
ACTGCTGCCTCTGCGGCCGTAGCCGCCATCGGCCAAAGCCTCACGCAGCGCGGGCGCAATTCCTCGGTCCGGTTCCTGACGGGGCACGACATGCGCGGCTTTGCCGACCATGACTGGGCCGCGCTGGCCCGCCCCGGCGAGGTCGCCGCCATCTACATGGGCAAGAAATCCGCCCGCTTCGTGCAGGGCCGTTTGCTGATGCATGGCGCCGATCGCGAAACCCCGGTGACCATTGTGGAAAATGCGTCGCGCGCAGATCAGCGGGTGCTGGAGACCACACTGGACCGCCTGCCCACCGATCTTGTCGGCGCCGGGTTTGATGGCCCGGCCCTCACCTTTCTTGGTCTGGCGCCGCGCCAAAGCATCGCCGCCCTGACCGACCTCACCAACAAACTGCAAGTGGAGCTTGCCTGATGCCACGCCCGTTTACTCCCAAAGTCATCACCGCCAACGACCTTTTGGAAGGCGATGTGATCTACTTCACCGCAGACGGCGCCTGGAGCCGCGATCTGGCCGAGGCCGAGCTGATCGTGGACGAGGCCGAAGCGCAGCTGCGCCTTCTGGAGGCCGAGCGTGACGCCCTCAGCGTAGTCGGCATCTATCTGACCGACGCCAAAGCCGGGCCGAACGGCCCCGAGCCGGTGCATTTCCGCGAGGATTTCCGCCGCAAAGGCCCATCGAACTATGCCCATGGCAAACAGGAAGCCAAGCTGGAGGCCCTCGAGAATGTATAAGTACAACGATTTCGACGCCGCCTTTCTGGCCGAGCGCAACGCCCAGTTCCGCGCCCAGGTGGAGCGCCGCATCGACGGCAGCCTGACCGAGGATGAGTTCAAGCCCCTGCGCCTGATGAACGGGCTCTATCTGCAGCTCCATGCCTATATGCTGCGGGTGGCGATCCCCTATGGCACGCTCAGCAGCGCCCAGATGCGCCAGCTCGCCCTTTTGGCTGAAAAATGGGACAAGGGCTACGGCCATTTCACCACCCGGCAGAACATCCAGTACAACTGGCCAAAGCTGCGCGATGTGCCCGATATGCTGGATGCGCTGGCCGAGGTGGGCCTGCACGCGATCCAGACCTCTGGCAACACCGTGCGCAACGTGACCTCGGATCACTTTGCCGCCGCTGCCAGGGAAGAGCTGGAAGACCCCCGCCCCTATGCCGAGCTGATCCGGCAATGGTCCACCGACCACCCGGAGTTCCAGTTCCTGGGCCGCAAGTTCAAGATCGCCGTGACCGGCGCCGAAGCAGACCGTGCCGTGACCCGCGCCCATGACATCGGGCTGCGCATGGTGTCACGGGACGAAGAAAACGGGTTCGAGGTCATCGTGGGCGGTGGCCTTGGCCGCACGCCGATGATTGGCAAGGTCCTGCGGGAGTTCCTGCCGAAAGAGGATCTCTTGCCCTATCTTGAGGCCGTGCTCAGCGTCTACAACCTCCTGGGTCGCCGCGACAACAAATACAAGGCCCGCATCAAGATCACCGTGCAGGAGAACGGCATCGACAAGATCCGCGAGTTGGTCGAAGAGCGCTTTATCGAGCGGCGCGCAGAGTTCAACGGTGCCGATCGTGCGCTGCTGGAAGAGATCAAGACGCATTTCACGCCCCCCGCCCTGCGCAGCGGCGATACCGTAGCCTACCAGTGGGCCTATGACAGCGATCCGGTGTTCCGCGCCTGGGCGGACACCAACCTTGCCGAGCACCGCAAGGACGATCACGCCATCGTCACCATCTCGATCAAGGCGCATGGGGCAACGCCCGGCGATGCCACCGCCGAGCAGATGCGCGTCATGGCCGATCTGGCCGAGCAATTCGCCTATGACGAGCTGCGCATCAGCCATGAGCAGAACGTGATCCTGCCGCATGTCCATAAATCCGATCTGCCCGCGATCCATGCCCGCCTGAAACAGGCTGGTCTGGCCACCGCAAACATCGGCCTTATCTCGGACATCATCGCCTGCCCCGGCATGGACTATTGCGCGCTGGCCACCGCGCGTTCGATCCCGGTTGCGCAGGACATCGCGACCCGCTTCGATGAGCTGAAGCTGGAGCATGACATCGGCCATCTGCAGATCAAGATCTCGGGCTGCATCAACGCCTGCGGCCATCACCACGTGGGCCATATCGGCATTCTGGGCCTCGATCGCGCCGGGGTGGAAAACTACCAGATCACCCTTGGCGGCGATGCCACCGAAACGGCGGCCATCGGCACCCGCACCGGTCCCGGCTTTGCCTATGACGAGATCGTGCCGGCAGTGGAACGCCTGATTGAGGCCTATCTGCAGCTGCGCACCGATGAGGGCGAGACCTTTATCGAGACCTATCGCCATTTGGGCATGGAGCCGTTCAAGGCCGCGCTTTATCCCGAAGCGCGCAAGAAGGTGGCCTGAGGCGATGCTGAACCTTGCAGACAGCAGCCCTACAGGGGCTGCAGATGCCACGGCTCTGGCCGAAAAAGTGCAGGCGCTCAATGCGCGCTACCGGCACCATTCGGCCACCGCCGTGATGGAGGGCGCGCTGCGGGACGCCGGAGAGATCGCTCTGGTCTCCAGCTTTGGTGCGGAATCCGTGGTGCTGTTGCACATGGCGGCCGTGATCAATCCGGCGACGCCGGTTCTGTTTGTGGATACGGAGCTGTTGTTCACCGAAACGCTGATCTACCAGCAGGAGGTGAGCGAGCGTCTGGGCCTGCGCAATGTACAGATCATCCGCGCCAGCGACATCGCCGAAAAGGACCCTTACGGCGCCCTGCGGTTTTCAGACACCGACGCCTGCTGCCACCTGCGCAAGACCGTGCCGCTGCAAAAGGCGCTGTCGGGGTTCGACGGCTGGATCACCGGGCGCAAGCGGTTCCAGGCGGGCAGCCGCGCCGCGCTCGAATTCTTCGAGGTGGAAGAGGGCACCGGACGCATGAAGGTGAACCCGCTGGCCCATTGGGCACCCGAGGACGTGCGCGCCTACATGGAAGAAAACCGTCTGCCGCGTCATCCGCTGGTGGCGCAGGGCTACCCGTCGATCGGTTGCGCGCCCTGCACTTCGAAAGTGGCGCAGGGCGAAGACCCCCGCGCCGGACGCTGGCGCGATCAGAACAAGGAAGAATGCGGCATCCATATCGTGGATGGCAAACTCACCCGCACAGGAGCAATCGACACATGACCGTAATCGTGACCGATACCGGATTTGGACCCAATGACTGGACCGATGGATTTGATACGGAGACCGCGCTGGACCTGGCTCCGGATGCCGATCTGGCCACCCTCTCGAACCGCATCCCCGGCCTGGAGATGATCCGCATCCATTTCCCCAGCTTCGCGGACGGGCGCGGCTTTACGCTTGCGCGACAGTTGCGGCACATGGGCTATGCCGGACGCCTGCGCGCCTATGGCCACGTGCTGGCCGATCAATACGCCATGGCCCGGCGTAGCGGCTTTGACGAGGTGGAGATCGACGAGGATCTCGCCGCCCGCCAGCCCGAGGATCAGTGGCTGGCCCGTGCAAACTGGCAGGCTCACGACTACCAGGCCCGACTGGGCCGTGCACGGGCGGCAAAATAGCCGCGCCGCCCCTCTGCACTCACACCGGAAAAACACTGCGGCCTGTCGCCCCGCGGCAGGCCCTTAGGCAAATCAGTGCTTTTCCTGACCTGTATCAAAGATTAATCAGAGGTGCCGGTTTACGAGACCGGCAGTGAAACCGATGAACGAGATGACGCCCGTGACCGAGACTGCCCAAGACGCCAAGCCCGCAAAGGCGACCCCGACCCTGCCGGACGCCCAGACCGTGACCGAGGTCAAGCACTGGACGGATCGCCTGTTTTCCTTCCGGGTGACACGGCCCGCATCCCTGAGGTTCCGCTCGGGCGAGTTCGTGATGATCGGCCTGATGGGCGATCCAGACCCCAAGACCGGCAAGCAGAAGCCGCTGCTGCGCGCCTATTCCATTGCATCGCCCTCCTGGGATGAAGAGCTGGAGTTCTACTCGATCAAGGTGCAGGACGGCCCGCTGACCTCGAAGCTGCAGCACATCCAGCCCGGTGACGAGATCATCCTGCGCCCCAAGCCCGTGGGCACCTTGGTGCATGACGCGCTTCTGCCCGGCAAACGCATCTGGTTCTTTGCCACCGGCACCGGCTTTGCGCCTTTTGCCTCGCTGCTGCGCGAGCCGCAAACCTATGAAGATTACGACGAGGTGATCATCACGCACACCTGCCGCACGGCGGGCGAGCTGACCTATGGCCGCGAGCTGATCGAAAGCCTGAAAGACGACGAGCTGCTCAATGAGCTGATCGGCGAGGGTTTCTGGAAGAAAATCAAATACTACCCCACCACCACCCGCGAAGAGAGCGCCAAAATGGGCCGCATCACCGACCTGATCAACTCGGGCGAAGCCTACAAGGATCTGGGCGTGGAACCGCTCAACCCCGAGAGCGACCGCGCGATGATCTGCGGCAACCTGGCCTTCAACCTGCAACTGAAGGACATGCTGGAAGCCGCCGGCCTTGAGGAAGGCGCCAACTCCAAGCCCGCGCAATATGTGGTGGAAAAGGCCTTTCTCGACTGATCCTGCGGCTTCCTGCAAGCCACACAAAATCAAGGCCGCGCTCTGGATCCAGAGCGCGGCCTCTTTGGTTTACATGTTGTCGGCTTGCTCGACCTTTACTGACCCAAGGCAGCCTTGACCTGATCCAGCGCGGCGGACAACAGCTCAGGGCTGTCCTTGGCCTTTTCCACGGTCGTGGTCAGAAGGGACTTCTGAACCGGGGACAGGTCCGAGCCCTCGATCGCCTCGATCACGGCGTCATAGTCGAACCCTTCTGGGGTCAAGAGCGTCGCCAGATCCGAAGCGGTGGCGTCCTCGATCGCCTCGGACGCTGCATCGGTTGCCGCCTCTACGGTGTTCTCGACTGCATCCGCCGCGGCTTCGGCTGCCTCTGTCGCGGTATCTGTCACGTCCTGGGCGGCCTGCTCTGCGGCCTCGACGGCCTGGCTGGCCTGCTCAGCGGCCTCGGCGCCGGCTTCGCTCAACGCTTCACCGGCCTGCTCAACCGCACCTTCGACAGCCGCAGAGGCCCCTTCGGCCGCCTCCTGCGCGCTCTCGGTGGCCTGTTCCACGGCATCGCTTGCCGCATCGACCGCGTCCTGTGCGGCTTCGGTGGCCGTCTCGACGGCCTCTTCGACTGCAGTTTCGGCTTGCTCCGCCGGGGTCTCGACAGGCTCAGGCTGGACGACCGGCTGCGCCTCAGTCGCGGGGGCCGTCACCGCATCCGATACCTGCTCGGGCGCGGGGGCATCCTGCTGTGTGCTCAGAACATAGTAAGCACCGAGCGCAACGACGGCGGCAGCGGCGGTAACAATTACGGGTTTCATGTGGACTCTCCTAATCCTGACTCGGCGGCTCCTGCTGGCATTGGCTGAATCGATGTTCCACCTTCACAACCAAGAGCGCCTCTGTGGCATGACCGCTAGGTGGCCCCGCACCGGGCTGTTCACAAGGGGGAAAAGCGGGCGTTGCGCCGCATCAGCCAACCACCGCCAGCGCGCCCCCATAGACCAAGCAGACTTTTGCCCAGACCCCTTTACCGGGCGACAGCGAATCAAACCCCCACGACATGACAGCGATGCATCACGCCACTGCGCAAACCTATCACTGCCCGGCCATACCGCGAAACGCAGATCGCCCTTGCGCCGCATTCCTCCGTTCGCAATGGCGGCAATCGCGCTTTTCACTTGGCCGCAAGACGGTTCCGGCTTGAAAGACGCAGCGGCGCGGTTTAGATTTCGTGCTCGAAAATTGGCAACCATCAAAGGATTGAACCCATAGCCCGCCGACCTCATAATGCGCCGCCGACACGTGACACCGGCCCGCGTACAAACGAAAAGATCCGTGCATCCGAAATCCGTCTGATCGGCGCCGAAGGGGAGAACGTTGGCGTTGTCCACCCCGCCAAGGCGATGGAGATGGCAGCGGAAGCAGGGCTGGACCTTGTGGAGATCTCGCCCAACGCGAACCCGCCGGTGTGCAAGATCATGGACTTCGGCAAGTTCAAGTACGAACAGCAGAAACGCGAAAGCGAAGCGCGTAAGAAGCAGAAGATCATCGAGGTCAAAGAGGTCAAGTTCCGCCCGAACACCGACAAGCATGACTACGACGTCAAGATGCGCAGCGTCTTCAAGTTCCTCGAAAATGGCGACAAGGTGAAGGTCACCCTGCGCTTCCGGGGCCGCGAGATGGCGCACCAGAACCTGGGCCGTGAGCTGCTCGAACGCGTCGCCGAAGACATCAAGGAAGTGGGCAAGGTAGAGAACATGCCCAAGATGGAAGGCCGTCAGATGATCATGATGATCGGCCCGCTTCCGCAGAAGTAAGCGCTCCGCGTGACGACAAGGCCCGTCTGGCGCGTCCAGGCGGGTTTTCTTCGTTCTGGCGCAAGCCATTCTTAAGCCCTATGTGCCAAGCATTCCCGCACCTATCGGCGCAAGCCTCTTCTTGCGCACGGATTTTCAAAGATGGACACCACCATGCGCATTTTTCCGGCTCTTGCCGCCACTTTCCTGGCCCTTTCTCCTCTCGCTGCGACCGGCGTCTCGGCCGCGACGTATAAAAGCGGCAACTGGGCGGCCGCCAAGGTCGGCCAGACCTGCTATGTCTTCACCCAGCGCGCCGCGCGGGATACCTCGGGCGCCCTGGTCTTCTCCTTTGGCCCCGGCGGTTACAATTCCGGCTTTGCCTATGAATACGCACCCTGGCCGGGCGAGGACGGTGCCCCCTGGGATCAGGACGACACCGTTATCCTTGAAGTCGACGGTCAGGAGATCTGGCTTGGGGATGAAATGCTGGCCGCAGAGGGGCTGCACGGCTATCGGGCTGACATGACGGACGGCTTCGTGCCCGAGATGATCGCCGCGCTGCGGGCGTCGCAATCGACCGTCAGCGTGAATTTCGACCGCGCCGCCCATGGCGAGGTCTGGCTTTATGGCTCGTTCGCGACCGAGGGCTTTTCCGCCAGCCTGAGCGAGGCGGGCGCGATGTGCGGCTTCGATCCGAGCAACCTGCCCGCATCCTGAGCCGCACACACCTGCATCTAAAAAAAGGGCCCCGCATCGCGAGGCCCTTTTTCGTATGAGTCCACGAGACCTCAGCCTGCCGCAGCCGCCACGGCGCGCTTGGTCAGAACACCGATCAGATGGGCGCGGTACTCCTTGGTGGCGTGGATATCGCCCATCATGTTGGCCGGGTTGATGCGCAGGTCGGTCATGGCATCCGCGCGGAACTCCTTGCCCAGCGCCTGTTCAGCTTCGCTCCAGCGGAACACACCCTCTTCGGAGGCGCCGGTCACAGCGACGCGCACCCCGTCGGCGTATTTCGCAACGAATACCCCTACCATGGCAAAGCGTGACGCAGGCTGGACGAACTTCTGATAGTTCGCAGCCTCGGGCACTGGGAACCGCACGCCGGTGATGATCTCGCCCTCTTCCAGCGCCGTGGTGAAGAGGCCCTGGAAATAGTCATCCGCCGCAATCTCGCGGGCATTGGTGATGATGGTCGCGCCAGACCCCAGCGCCGCCGCCGGATAGCAGGCCGCCGGATCGTTGTTGGCCAGCGAGCCGCCGATGGTGCCCCGGTTGCGCACCGCAGGATCGCCAATGTGGCTGGCCAGATCCGCCAGCGCGGGATAATGCGCGGCGGCCTCGGCAGCCACGGTGGCATGGGTTGTGGCGCCGCCGATCGAAAGGCTGCCGTCATCTTCGCGGCAGACGCCCTGCATTTCACCGATCCCGGCCAGCGAGACAAGTTTCGAGGGCATCGCAAGGCGCTGCTTCATCGTCGGCAACAGCGTCTGACCGCCGCCCAGCGCCTGCGCGTCCTCCGCGCCGAGCGCGGCGACCGCATCGGCAATGGTGGCCGGTTTTTCAAACTCGAAATTATACATTCCGTTTTCCTTCCCAAAGAATTCCGGGGCGTGGCCCCTTGTTCTTTTGTCCAAAACTATCGGGTTGGAGGGGCGCACCCGGCGCCCCTGCCCCGGTTCAGCTGTTGAGCGCCGTCCAGACCCTGTTCGGGCTCAGCGGCATGTCGATATGGGTCACATCCTTACCAGCGGCCTGCAGCGCATCCACCACCGCGTTGACCACCGCAGGGGGCGATCCGATGGCGCCGGCCTCACCGCAGCCCTTCACGCCCAGGGGGTTGTGGGTGCAGGGCGTCTGGCAGGAGTGATCCACCTGATAGAAAGGCACATCATCGGCGCGCGGCATGGCGTAGTCCATGTAGGAGGCGGACAGAAGCTGGCCGTTCTCGTCATAGACGCAGCCCTCCAGCAGCGCCTGACCGATGCCCTGACCGATACCGCCATGCACCTGACCATCCACGATCATCGGGTTGACGATATTGCCAAAGTCATCCGCCGCAGCGAAACGCTCAATGGTGACCTTTCCGGTTTCGGGATCCACCTCCACCTCGCAGGCATAGGCGCCCGAGGGATAGGTGAAGTTCGCCGGATCATAAAAGGCGGTCTCCTCCAGCCCCGGTTCCATGTCCTCAAGCGGGTAGTTGTGGGGGACATAGGCCGCCAGCGTGACATCACCCCAGGCAAGGGACTTGTCCGTGCCCGCAACCGAGAATTGACCGTCCTTCAGCTCGATATCCGCATCCGAAGCTTCCAGGATATGGGCCGCGATCTTCTTGGCCTTGGCAATGATCTTCTCGGTCGCCCGCACCATGGCAGAGCCACCCACGGCGAGGGAGCGCGAGCCATAGGTGCCCATGCCCATCGGCGTATTGGCAGTGTCGCCATGAACGATCTCGACCATGCTTTCGTCGATGCCGATCATATCCGCGATCACCTGCGGGAAGGAGGTTTCATGCCCCTGCCCGTGGCTGTGGCTGCCGGTCATCACCACCAGACCACCAGTCGCATTGACCCGCACCGTGGCGGACTCATACAGACCCGCGCGCGCACCAAGCTGCCCCACGAGGTTACTGGGCGCGATGCCGCAGGCCTCGATATAGCAGTTGACGCCAAGGCCGCGCAGCTTGCCGTTCTTCTCGCTCTCGGCGCGGCGCGCCTTGAAGCCTGCGAAATCGGCGATCTCTTCCAGCTTGTCCATGGTCGCGTTGTAATCGCCGGTGTCATATTCCACCGCCACCGGGGTGGCATAGGGGAATTCGGTGATGAAGTTCTGACGGCGCAGCGCAATGGGTTCGACTCCCAACTCGCGGGCGGCCTTGTCGATCACCCGCTCCAGCTGGAAGGTCGCCTCGGGGCGGCCCGCGCCACGATAGGCATCCACCGGCACCGTGTTGGTGAAGACGGCCTTCACGTTCACGTAGATCAGCGGCGTCTTGTAGTTGCCCGCCATCAGCGTGCCATGCAGCCAGGTCGGAACCGAGGGCGCAAAGGTCGACAGATATGCGCCCATATTTGCGTAGGTATCCGTGCGCAGCGCGGTGAAGTTGTTGTCGCCGTCCAGCGCCAGTTCGATCTTGGTCACGTGATCGCGGCCATGGGCATCCGACATGAAGGCCTCGGAGCGGGTCGAGGTCCATTTCACCGCCCGGTTCAGCGCCTTGGCCGCAAAGGTGCAGAAGGCTTCCTCGGCGTAGTGGAAGATCTTGGTGCCGAACCCGCCGCCCACATCGGGCGCGATGACGCGCAGCTTGTGCTCGGGGATGCCCAGCACGAAGGCGCCCATCAAAAGGCGGATCACGTGGGGGTTCTGCGAGGTGGTGTAAAGCGTCGAGTCGCCCGTGGCGCGGTTGAAATCACCCACCGCCACGCGCGGCTCCATCGGATTGGCAATGAGCCGGTTGTTGACCAGCTCCAGCGTCGTCACATGCGCCGCCTTGGCAAAGGCTTCCTCGACCGCACCCTTGTTTTCCTCAACAAAACCCCAGTCATAGCAAAGGTTCGAGGTGAGATCGTCATGCACCTTGGGGGCGCCCTCCTTGACCGCCTCCTTCATGTCGATGACGGCGGGCAGCTCTTCGATATCAAGCTCGATCGCCTCGGCGGCGTCGCGCGCCTGTTCGCGGGTCTCGGCCACCACGGCGGCGATGGCATCGCCCACGTAGCGCACCTTGCCCTGGGCCAGAACCGGATGGGCCGGCTCCTGCATCGGCTGGCCGTGACGGTCGGTCACCTGCCAGCCGCAGGGAATGGATCCGACCCCTTCGAAATCGGCACCGGTGAAGATGCGGATGACGCCGGGCATGGCGGCCGCCGCCGCGGTGTCGATCCCGTTGATCCTGCCATGGGCCACGTCCGAGCGCAGGAAATGCACATAGGCCTGGCCGTTTACGTTGATATCATCGGTGTAGTTGCCGGTTCCCGTCAGGAACCTGACGTCTTCGCGCCGCTTGGGGCTGGCGCCAATGCCGTGATCTTTTGGCATTTTCCAAATCTCCTCCCTGGATGATGCGTCTTTGCGCATCTCTTGGTCATGCAAATGCTTCTGCCGGGGCGGCGCCTCCCTGCGCGCCCTCAGCCCTTTGACTTATTCGGCAGCGATGGCCGAGACGTCCTGACCGGATGCGGCCATGATCGCCTTCACGATATTGTGGTAGCCGGTGCAGCGGCAGATATTGCCTTCGAGATAGGCGCGGACCTCGGCCTCGGTCGGCTTGGGGTTGTCCTTCAACAAGGCCGCCGCCGACATCACCATGCCCGGCGTGCAGAAGCCGCACTGAAGCCCGTGATGATCCTGGAACGCCTGCTGGATTGTATTGAGCGTACCATCGGGGGCCGCCTGGCCTTCGATTGTGGAAACCTCTGCGCCGTCTGCTTCGGCGGCCAGCATGGTGCAGGATTTGACTGCCTTGCCGTTCACATGCACCACGCAGGCGCCGCACTGGCTGGTGTCGCAGCCCACATGTGTTCCCGTGAGACCCAGATCCTCGCGCAGAAACGACGACAGAAGCGTGCGCCCCTCGACATCACCGCTGGCGGGTTTGCCGTTCACGGTCATTGAGACCTTCGCCATGAATTCCTCCCATTCGCTACTTTTGTTGGCTGAGAGGGAGTTAAGCACGGGATTCCCCTTGCGCGAACCCCCTGAAATGCATTCGCCCCCAACATTTTTGTCAAACGGTCAAATCAGGCGTATAACCGCCTGAGCTTGTGGGACATTCTGCACAATAGAGCGTTACGTCATACGATCAGGCGGTCATCCTGTCCCGCCCTTGCGCGGCTCCGAGCGACGCGGCATCGGGCGGGTGGGAATCTCTTTCAGCAATCCTCCGACTCCCATGGCGGCAATATCCGTGGATGTCACATCGACGCCGCAGATCACCCGCTCCAGCACCCAATCGGCTCCATTCAGCGCGGGCGAGCGCGCGCACCCCGGCAGGCCGATCACGGGTTTCCCTCGATAGCGGCCAAGAAACAGCAGGTTGCCCGGATCCACCGGCATGCCGAACCGCGTCACCTCTCCCGCCGCGCGGCGCAGGGCCTGCGGGGCGACATCAAGGGGGTCGGATGTGGCCGAGCCGGTCAGGATCAGGATCACCTCTCCGGGCGCTGCGGCGATAGCCTCTGCCAGTTCTGCTTCGCAGTGGTGCACAACCACGCGATCGGTCAGCTCCATCCCCATCCGGTCGAGCCGCCCCGCCATGGCCGCGCGGCCCTTTTCAGACGGGATCTCCTTGGATACGCGCGTTTCTATGAGGGTTGCGGTCCTGAATACAGGCGGCAGCACCCGCAGCGCGCCAGCAGCTCCACTCGCGGCCTGTTTCAGATCCACCTCTGGTACCCCATAGGCGATGATCTTGATGGTGGCGATCATGCCGCCCTCATCCACGCGGTGATACTCTGGCACGGTTGCGATGGAAATCATCGGGTCGACAGCATTCACGTCCTCCAGCCGCGCCCGGTCGAGCTGCACCACGCCGCAGGTTTTCGCATAAAGATTCACCCGCCCCGCCCCCGCGCCGGAAAGGCGCAACCCCTGCGCGGCCTCATCCGGCACGATGGCGCGGGCGAGGGCCTGTGCAGCAGCATCCTCGTGCAGATCGCCCTCCTCCAGCCGGGCGACGATCACCTCGGACAGACCCGCTGCGGCGAGATTGCGTAGATCTGCGGCAGTCAGCGCCGTGCCCTTGGCGATCTTGCGGCTTTCCAACTGCAGCGAATGGGCCAGGATCGCACCCTCGGCCTGATCCAGTGGAAGGGGGCCAAACTTCACGGGCGTTTCCCGCGCAGCACGGCCGTCATCTCCGCCAGGATCGACACGGCGATTTCAGACGGACCCGCCGCGCCGATATCAAGGCCGATGGGGCCGTGGATGCGGGCGATCTGCTCTGCGGTGAATCCCCCCGCCGTCAGCCGGTCCACCCGCTTGGCATGGGTGCGGGTCGAGCCCAGCGCACCGATATAGAAGCAATCTGCGCCCAGCGCCGCCTCTAGCGCGGGATCGTCCAGTTTCGGATCATGTGTCAGCAGAACCAGCGCAGTGCGGGCATCAAGGCCAAGCTTTTCCACCGCCTCGTCGGGCCAGTCATCCATCAGCCTCTCACCGGGAAAACGCGCGGCGGCGGCGAAGGCTTCGCGCGGGTCGATCACCACCGGATCATAGCCCGCGATCCGCGCCATCGGCACCAGAGCCTGGGCGATGTGCACAGCCCCCACCACGATCAGCCGCAGCGGCGGGTTGTGAATTGCGACAAAGGTCTTGCCGTCCTCCTCGACCCCCGAGCGGTCCATACGCAGGCGGTCAGCATAGCCATCTCGCACCAGTCGCCGTGCGCCGGTCTCCAGATTGACCTCATAGGCCAGCGCGATACGCTCTTTGCGGGCCGCGACCAGCTCTTTCAGCATCTCGGCCGGCAGGGCACCGCCCACGGGCTCCACCAGCACCTTGATGGTGCCGCCACAGGCAAGCCCCACAGCAAAGGCATCATCGTCGCTGACCCCGAATTCGAGCAAGCGATGCTGGCCGTCCTCGATGGCTTCCAGCGCCTCAAAGACCACCGCACTTTCGACGCAGCCGCCCGAGACCGAGCCTTCGATACGGCCATCGCCGCCCACGACCAGTTGCGATCCGGCCCGGCGCGGCGCCGACCCCCATGTCTGCACCACTGTCGCCAGGGCTGCCCCCGTGCCATTCTCATGCCACTCCAGCGCCACCTCCGGCGCGTTCTCAAACCGCGCGGTTTCCCCCGTCATGCAATCCTCCCGGCGTGTCTTCCGCCCCTGTTGCCCCCAAGGTTGACCCGAAGCGGGCAGGTTTCAAGCCACAAAACGCACGCGAAAACGAAGAACGCCCGCCGAGACCGGCGGGCGCTTTGGCTGTCACAAGCCCGGGAGGGAGCCTATTCAGCCGGTTGCAGATTGGATTTCGAGGGCGTCAACCGCTCCGGCAGGGCAAAGGCCAGCGCGATGAAACCAAGGCCAAGAACGATGCCGAGGATATCGCCCGGCAGCGCGGTGATCCCGTCGAACTTGGATCCCGGAACGGTGCCGATGGTGACCTTGCCGCCCGCGACCGAATCCAGCAAACCGCTCGATTTCCACATCGGGTAGGTAACCATATAAGCCGCCGCACCAAGAAGGCCGCCCGCGATGAAGAACAGCGCATCCTTGCGCCCCGAGGCGGCCGCGACAACGCCGGTGCCGGGGCAATAACCCGCCAGCGCCCAGCCGGCGCCCAGCATCAAGCCGCCGATGAAGACGCCGATATAAGCCGCCTTGACCGACATATGACCCACGTCGACAAAGCCCAGCATCTGGCCTGCGAACATCAGGACCGAGCCGGTGCCGATGGCCAGAAGGATGGTCTTGGCCAGATTGAGGTTGGTGAGGTTCAGCATCTTGCCGATCAGGTTGGGGTTGGAGGCGCCGATACGGTCCAGAACCGCGCCAAAGGCCACACCGATAACGATTGCGAGAACGATGGACATCATGGATCAGGCCTCCTTCTTGAACAGCATCAGGGATACGGGGATCGCAGCGGCAAAGGCACCGGCGGCAAAGATATAGCCCGACAGCGCGGTCTGCATCATGCCCGACATCATGTGCCCCGAGGTACAGCCGCCCGCCAGACGCGCGCCGTAAAGGACGATGAAGCCACCGACAAAGGCCGCACCATAACGCAGGGCGACCCCGTCGCCCATGTTGGCGCGCCACAGATCCGGGATGCTGCGCTCTCGCGCCGGAATCCCGCCGCGCGCCATCACCGACAGGAAGCCGCCCACCGCCATCGCCAGCACGAAGATAAAGCTGTAGTTGAGCGGGTTCATCACCGATTTGGCATACTTGCCGTTTGATTTCGCCAGATAGGCGTTGGTCGAGGTGTAGCCTTCCTCTGTCTTGGTCACCAGTTCGCTGTTCACCGCATCGCCGATAATCCCGTCAAGGATCACGAATTGCGTGGACACGCCAATCGGCTTGACCAGCATCACCGCCAGAAAGAAGACCACCCCCAACAGGAGCCCTCCGGTTTTCCAGTTCATGGCCATCATCAGCCTCCCATTTTACATTCCATTGATGGAATATAGCAGGTCGGATGGGGGTCAGGCTTGACCCAGATCAATTACATTCAGTTTTCGGAATTGATCAGAGCAGCGCCATCAGGCGGGCCTTTTCGCCCTTATCCTGCGGGGAGGAGATCACCCGCGCCAGATCTTCCAGCGAGGCAATGGAGTGGCCGGCGCGAAAGCTGTCCACATGGGGCAGCATGGCGCGGATGCCTTGCGCCTTGGGGGCGAACCCTTCCCAGCGCAAGAGCGGATTGAGCCAGATCAACCGCCGCGATGACAGGTGCAGGCGCTGCATTTCGCGTGCCAGTTGGTCCGGGTCGTCCCGGTCCAGACCATCCGTAATGAGCAGCACCACCGCCCCCTGCCCCATCACCCGGCGCGACCAGTCGCGGTTGAAGTCATGCAGGCAGGATCCGATGCGGGTGCCGCCCTCCCAGTCCTGCGCCTCGGCGCCGGCTGCGGCCAATGCGGCATCCACATCGCGCGTGGCCAGATGGCGGGTGATATTGGTGAGCCGCGTGCCAAAGGTGAAGCCATGCACCCGCGCCCAGCCGGCGCCCTTTTGGTTGGCGACCGAATGCAGGAAATGCAGCACGATGCGGCTGTACTGGCTCATCGAGCCGGAGATATCGCAGATCACCACCAGATTGGGCCAGCGAATGCGCCGCTTGGCGCGGGCGATCTCCTGAAGGTCCCCGCCCCGGCGCGCGGCATTGCGCAGGGTGCGGCGCCAATCGGCCCGCTCCCCGCGCGGCGCTGCCATCAGGCGGCGGGACTGGATCGGCTGCACCGGCAGGCGCATCTGAGCAAGGATGCGTTTGGCGCGGGCGACTTCATCCGTGCTCATCTGCTCGAAATCAAGGCTGCGCAGGCGCTCCTCGGAGGACATGGTGAGCGCGGCGTCGATCTCGAATTCGGTGCCCTCCTCGTCTTGCCCTTCGGGCAGGTCGAGTTGCTCGTTCGCCCCATCCAGCAGCGCCTCGGCGGCGCGTTTTTCCGCCGGTTTGGCGGCGCGTTCTTCCTGCACGCCGCGAATGGCGGGCAGCATCGCCGCCATCATGTGTTCCAGAAACCTAGGGTCGCGCCAGTAGAGGCGAAAGACCTGCGCAAAGACGGTGCGATGCTCGGGGCGGGTCACGAAACAGGCATGCAGCGCCCAGTAGAAATCCTGCCTGCTGGTGAAGCCTGCCGCCGCCACCGCCTGCACGGCGTCGATCACCCGCCCCGGGCCGATGGGCAGCCCCGCCTTGCGCAGGGCGCGGGCGAAATGAGTGATATTCTGGACGAGTTTGGGATCGTCCGGCAGCGAGAGTTCGGGCAGTTCAACCATCAGATCAGCGCCAAGGTCACGGCGTCTCCTCCAGTTTCTGCTTGGCCTTGTCGAGGATACGTTTCGCCTCCGATCCCTGCAGTTGCGCGATATCGTCCTGGTATTTCAGGATCGCGCCCAGGGTGTCGGCGATCACCTCGGGCGACAGGTCAATCACGTCGAGCGCCAAGAGGCAATTGGCCCAGTCGATGGTTTCGGCCACGCCCGGTTTCTTGAAAAGATCCTCGGTGCGCAGCGCCTGCACAAAGGCAACCACCTCGCGGCTGAGCTTCTCGGAGGCTTCCGGCGCGCGAGCGCGCAGGATTTCGACTTCGCGGGTGAAATCGGGATAATCCACCCAGTGATAGAGGCAGCGCCGTTTCAGCGCGTCATGCACCTCGCGGGTGCGGTTGGAGGTCAGGATCACGATCGGCGGCTCGGGCGCCTTGATGGTGCCGAGTTCGGGAATCGTCACCTGAAAATCGCTGAGCGCCTCCAGGAGAAACGCCTCGAACGGCTCATCTGTGCGGTCCAGCTCGTCGATCAGCAGAACGGGCGCGCCGTTCTCATCGGGGCGCATCGCCTCCAAGAGCGGGCGTTCGATCAGGTACTCATCGGAAAAGAGTTCGGTCTGCAGGGCCGCGCGGTCGGCGCCGCCAGCCGCCTCGGCGGTGCGGATCGCCACCATCTGGGCGGCAAAGTTCCATTCATAGACCGCGCTGGAGGCATCGAGCCCTTCATAGCATTGCAGCCGGATCAGGCGACGGCCCAGCGCCGCCGACAGCGCCTTGGCGATCTCGGTCTTGCCGACGCCTGCCTCGCCTTCGAGAAACAGGGGACGTCCCAGACGCAAAGACAGGAACACCACAGTCGCAAGGGCGCGACCGCAGACATAGCCCTGCTGCCCCAGCATCTCCTGCACCTGATCGATGGATTGCGCCTCTGTCATGCCTTGCCTCCCCGCTAGCTCGCCCCAAAAGGCCACGGGGGCAGCGCGCGGTCAAGGCTGGTCTGCCCCCAGATTTTCGCTTCATCGGCAACACTTCGAAAAGGGTTAACGCGTAAATACGTAGCCATGATTGACGCATTACCCCTGCCCTGCCATGGATCTTGGCAACAACACGCCCCGGCTGCGACATGGCTATGCGCGGAAACGAGAGGCGAAATGCAGGCGACAAGGCAGCAGATCGAATGGTGATCAAGGGATCCTTTCATACTGGCAGGCACCGCCGCGGCAGCGCGGAGGCCACATGATGCGCATCACCGCCGTCACCTGCGTCAAGAACGAAGGGCCGTTCCTTTTGGAATGGATCGCCTTCAACCGGCTGATCGGTGTCACTGATTTCCTGTTCTACTCCAACGATTGCAGCGACGGCACCGACCGCCTGTTGGATGCCTTGGCGGCGCGGGGGTTGGTGCAGCACCTTGCCAACCCTGCCGAGGGGCGCAATTACCAGATGGAGGCGCTGAAGGACTCTCGCCGCCATGATATCGTCACCCAGGCCGACTGGGTCTGGGTCGCCGATGTGGATGAATTCCTGAACATTCACGTGGGTGACCATACGATCCCCGCTCTGATCAATGCCTGCGGTGATCCGCAGGCCGTCTCGGTCAGTTTCCAGTTCTTTGCCAATGACGGGATTGAAGCCTTTGAGGACGCGCCGGTGATCGCGCAGTTCACCCGCTCCCACAACCCGGACATCTGGTGCGCCGATCGGGCCATCGAGGTGAAGACCTTGGTGCGCCAGGATTTCCCCCTGCAATACTATGGCGCCCACCGCCCGTTCTTTCGCAAAGCGCTTGCCAAGGACAAACGCCCCGCCTGGACGGATGGCGCAGGGCGACAGGTGCCGTTCAAGTTTCTGGTGGCCGCAAATCGGGACCGCATCCGGAAATTTCCGGCCAGGGGCGCGCGCCTGCATGCCACGCTCAACCACTATGCGCTGCGCTCGCTCGACAGCTATCTGGTCAAGAACGACCGGGGCGATGTAAACCGCGAGAACCGCGCCTTTGATGATACCTACTGGCGCGAGCGCAATGATGCGGCCTTTGAGGACCGATCTATCCAGCGCTACCTGCCCGCACTGGAGGCCGCACTGGCCGAATTGAAATTCGATCCTGAAATCGCCGCCCTGCATGCCGATTGCGTGCGCCTGCACCGGGTAAAACGGGACGAACTGCTGGCCCACCCCAGCTATCAAGCCATGCGCGACCAGCTGCGCGCCGCTCCCACCCTGCCGCCGCAGGAAGAGGCGCTGTTGCGTGACTTGGGCCTTTGGGATCAGGAGACCGCACAATGAGCCTCAGAGTGATCAACCTGGGCCTGCCGAAATCGGGCACCACAACGCTCGGCAAGGCGCTGGCGCAGGCGGGCTATAGCGTTGCGGACCACCGGTTGCGTGACCGCGAACAGGACAAGCCCGGCAAGCGGCGCATCTTTGTCGGCAGCCTTCTTTACAAGGGGCTATATGAGCGCGGCGATCCCATGGCCTTTCTCGACGGATATGACGCCCTGTCGGAGATCAGCTTCATCCACGGCAAGTTCTCGGTCTGGCCGCAGTTCGACTTTGCCCTCTTGAAGGTGCTGAAGGAACAGAACCCGGATCTGAAGTTCATTGCCACCCGGCGCGATGCGGAGAGCCATTCACGCTCGATCATGGCCTGGAACAACCTTGGTACCGCGCGCCTGCCTGCCAGCACCGTTCCCGGCCTGCCCATCGGCTACGGCAAGACGGCTGAGCAGCAGATGATCTGGATCGACGGACATTATGAGGCGCTGAAACACTGGTTCCGGGAGGATCCCGACTACCTTGAGATCAACGTCGCCGATGCGGATGCGCAACAGCGCATCAGCGCCTTTCTGGGGCGGGATCTGCCCTGGTGGGGCAAGGCGAATGTGAACAAGAAGGCCGGTGGTTAGACGATGCGCATCCATCTTCATATCGGCCTTGAACATGTGGGCGCGGAGCGTCTGCAAAAGGTGCTGGCCCAGAAACGCGACCAGCTGCGCGGCAAGGGCGTGCTGTTTCCCACCTCCCCCGGCGGCAGCAACCACACCCGGCTGTTCATGGCCGCCACCGACCCGGATCACGTGGACCTGTTGCGCGCAGCGCGCGGCTTTGCCGATCCTGAAAAACAGTCGCTCTTGCGGGAGAAACTGGTCGAGGATCTGGCCCGCGAAGTGTCTGAGGCACAGCCCGATGCGCTGATCCTCTCCGCCTCGCAACTGGGCACGCGGCTGTCGCGCCGCAGCGAGCTGGAACGGATGCGGGACATGCTGGCGCCCCTCTCGGATGACATCCGCATCATTGCGCAGATTGATGATCCCGCCCGCCTTTTGGCGCACGGCTATGGCGCGCAGGTTCTGAATGGCCGCGCCGCGCCCCTGTCTCGGGATCTCGACCTCATAGGGGCCCCGGATTGGTGGCTCGCCAGCATTGGCACGCTGCCAAAGATCGCCCCCGAGGCCGGAATTTTTGAAGAGACCGAGGGCGCCCCCTTCTGGCTGGATTTCGCAGGCCTTCAGGCACGCTGGGAAGAGGTCTTCGGAGCGGCCACGCTACAGTTTCGATCCTATGACGAAGCGCGTATCTACGGTCCAGAAGCGACCGAAGAGCTGCGCGAGATGTTCGGCATTGCCCCGCAGATCGGGCGCGCCAAACCCGGCAAGGTGCAACCGGCTCCGCCCGCCGCCTGGATCACCCGAGCGCGGCAGCTCAACGAGCTATTGCTGCGGCTGATCCGGCACAAGGGCGTCATGGTGCCGCTCAAGCTGCGGCAGGCGTTTTTCAATGAGGTTCATGTTCCGGGGGATCCGATCTCGCCGGACAGCCTGTCGGCCATTCGCGCGCGCTTTGCCGATGCGAACGCGGCGCTGGTCGCGCACCATCCGGCCCTTCACGCCGACAGTTTTCCGATTGACGTGCCCCCCGCAAAGGTCTGGCAGGAAGCCGACCCGCAGATGGGCTATCGCGCTTCGCAGTATCTGGCCAGTTTCCTGCCGCATATCGAGCCTGCCCCAGAGGTGAAACGCCCTGCAAAGACGGCCTCGACAGCCGCTCAGCCCAGCGAGGCGGCCCGCAGGGTCATGACGCCGCTGGCGCTCAAGAACTTCGAGATGCTGCAAGGCTCTGCGTTCAGGCCACACAACGACATGGACGCGCTGGACGAGGCCGCACCTGCCGCGCCTTTCACCGAAGCGCCCCGCCGCCCCCTGCCCGAAGGCAGCAGCGGTACGGTGATCGTCGGCTGCATGAAGAACGAAGCGCCCTATATCGTCGAATGGATCGCCTACCACCGCGCCATCGGCGTCGACAATTTTATGATCTACACCAACGGCTGCGAGGACGGCACCGCCGAGATCCTCGACCGGCTGCAGGAGATGGGCGTCCTTCAGCACCGAAACAATGACGACTGGCGCGGCCAGTCTCCGCAACAGTTCGCCCTGAACCAGTCGCTCAAAGAACCGGTGATCCAAAACGCCGAGTGGCTGATCCATATCGACGTGGACGAATTCATCAACGTGCGCTGCGGCAATGGAACGCTTCAGGATTTCATCGACCGTGTGCCGGGTGCCACCAATGTGGCCATGACCTGGCGCCTGTTCGGCCACAATGGCGTGACCGACCTGAGCGACGATTTCGTCATCGGTCAATTCGATGCCTGCGCGCCGAAGTATTGCCCCAAGCCGCATACCGTCTGGGGCTTCAAGACCATGTTCAAAAACACCGGTGCCTATCAGAAACTGAGCTGCCACCGCCCCAACAAGCTGCAGGACGCGATGCGCGATCAGGTGGCCTGGGTGAATGGCTCGGGCCGTGACATCACCCGCGAGGCGATCGACAACGGCTGGCGCTCATCGCGCGCCTCTGTCGGATATGATCTCTTGCAGCTCAACCATTACGCGCTGCGATCAGCCGAGAGCTTTCTGATCAAACGCCAGCGCGGGCGGGCGCTGCATGTGGATCGCTCCATTGGCCTCAACTACTGGATCCGCATGGATTGGAACGACCACAAGGATACCACCATCCAGCGCAACCTGCCGCGCCTGAAGTCCGAATACGACCGGCTGATGAAGGATGATGCCTTGCGAACCTGGCACGAGAAAGGCCTTGCCTGGCACCGCGCCAAGGCGGAAGAGTTGCACGGGATGGAGGAATTCGAGACCCTTTACAGGCAGGCGCTTGAGGTCAAGCTGAGCGCAACCGAGCGCGTCGCCTATGCGCTGGCGCTGGATATGGAGAGCTGAACAGATGACCGCCGCCGCGACTGCCGACCCCGTGCTGACCTGCCTCGACATGCGCTTCCCACTTGATAAGGCGGTCCTGCCGCCCCGCGCGCGCAAGCTGTTGCGCACTGGCGCCTATGAGGCAAAGGAGGCCATCGCCGCGCAAAAACTGATCCGAAAGGGTGATGTGGTGATGGAGCTGGGCGGCGGCATCGGTTTCATGTCCACGCTGGTAGCAACCAAGACCCCCGCGCGCGCGGTCCATGCGTTTGAAGCAAACCCTGCGTTGATCCCCTATATCCGCCGGGTTCATGCCCTGAACGGCGCCAGGACAGCGCAAGTGACCCATGCGGTTCTGGGCGAGCGAGACGGCACGGCTCCTTTTTACGTGCGCCCCAATTTCCTCGCCTCCTCCCTCAGCCCGATGGAAGATGACAGCCCCGAAGTACAAAAGGTCGAGGTGCCGACGCTGGACATGAACCGGGTGATGGCCGACTTGCAGCCCACCGTCCTGATCTGCGACATTGAGGGGGCCGAGGTGGACGTGCTGCCCCAGATGGATCTCTCCGCTTTGCGCGCCGTGCTGATCGAAACTCACCCGCAGTGGATCGGCAAGGATGGCATTCGCAAGGTCTTCAAATGCCTGGACGACGCCGGGCTGGTGTTCTTTCCGCGCTGGTCGCACGGCAAGGTCGCCGTCTTCCGGTCCGACTGGTAGCGAGGAAAACAGGTGGTGCGCTTCCTGGCCATCCTTTCTGTGCGCAACGAGGCGGCCTTCCTGCTGGAATGGCTGGCCCATCACCGCGCCGTGGGGTTCACCGATTTCCTTGTGTTCTCGAACGACTGCCAGGACGGCACCGACAGGATGCTGGACCGGCTGGATGCGCTCGGCCACCTTACCCATGTGCGCAACGAAGGCCCCTATGGAAAGGGCGGCATCCAGTTCAGCGCCATGAAGCTCGCCGACAGGCACCGGCTGGTGAAGAAGGCAGACTGGATTCTGGCGCTGGATATCGACGAGTTCGTCAATATCCACGCAGGGCGCGGTACGCTGAACGATCTTCTGGAGGCCCTGCCGGATGCGGATGCCATCACCCTCACCTGGCGGCTGTTCGGCAATGGTGACACGCCGCGCTATGAAGACCGCCCGGTGACAGAACAGTTCACCCGCTGCGCGCCCGAGGTGGTCCACTGGCCCTGGCGCGCGGCCATGTTCAAGACGCTGTATCGCAACGACGGCACCTACCGCAAAACCGGCGTGCACCGCCCGCGCGGGCTGCGTGAGGACGCCGATCTGGATCGCTTCCGCTGGTTCGACTGCGAGGGGCGTGAGCTGGGGTCGGCCTTCAAGACAAAGCGGCTGTTTTCCGACTATGGACAGCCCAATCACCGGCTGGCCCAGCTCAATCACTACCCGCTGGGCGCGATGGAAAGCTATGTGCTGAAGGCCGACCGGGGCCGTGCGGTGCACTCCGATCACTTGCTGGGGCTGGACTACTGGGTCGAGCGGAATTTCAACACCGACGAAGACGCCACCATAACCCGCTACGCCGCCGCCCGCGATGCCATCCGGGCCATACTGATGGAAGACGCCAAACTGTCCCGTCTTCATGCCGACGCGGTCAGCTGGCGGCATCAGCGGTTTCGCGAGCTGATGCTGGAAGAACCCTATCGCGCCCTGTTTTCCCGCCTTTTGATGACGCCGCCTTCGCGCCCCATCAACGCGGTGACTGCGCGCACCCTGACCGGATTTGCCCTTTTGGGACGCCGCGAAGAGGCGCAGCGCGCACGCAAGGCCCCATCCGGTGCCCCCGAAACCGGCGAGGGTTAGGCGCGACACCGGTCACGATGCAGAGGACCAGGTCGCAAACTGGCATGAGTTTTTCTCAATTTTGCCCCATTTCGCCGCTATCAGATCCAAAAGCATCCGCCGGACAAAGCAGCGGAGACAAAAGGGCATAGGCATGCAGGACAGCGCAGACACGCTTGAGACCGATCTTTCCGGGCTGAAACCAGCCGAGTGGAAAACCCGTCTTGCTGCGCTCAGCGAAGAGCTGGGGCTGTTCCAGCCCTTGAGCAAACGTCACTGCGCCTCCTTCATCGACGAAGGCAATACGCTTCTGGTGACCTTCGAGACCATTCAAGGGATCCAGAACCTGTCAGACCTGGCCCAGCCCCTTGGATTTGACCTGGTGCGCAACCTTGGCTGGTCGCATCTGTGCCTGATTTCGGACGCAGATACCTGGTTCCGCGACGACCAGGTCTATGCCTTCTTCGACCAATTGATCGACGATGGTTTCTTCGAGGAATTCGACAAGGTTCTCTTCTATGGGGCCGGCCCCTGCGGCTATGCGGCCTGCGCCTATTCCGTGGCTGCGCCCGGTGCCACGGTGGTTGCCATCCAGCCTCAGGCGACGCTTGATCCGCGCATGACCGAATGGGACGAGCGGTTCATCGAGATGCGCCGCACCTCGTTCACCGATCGCTATGGTTATGCGCCGGAGATGCTGGATGCAGCCGATCACGCCTTTGTCCTTTACGACCCGTACGAGCGTCTTGACGCCATGCATGCGGCGCTTTTTGCACGCCCCAACGTCACCCGGCGACGCCTGCCCAATTTCGGCGATGCGGTTCAGACACGTCTGATCGAGATGGAGATCCTCTATCAGCTGCTGTCCATGGCCGGGTCGGACAAGCTGAGCGACGAAGCCTTCTCGCGCCTTTTGCGCGCGCGGCGCAACAACCCGGCCTACCTGCGCAACGTGATGGCGCATCTGGACAAGACGGACCGCCCCTACCTGATGACGCTGCTGTGCCGCAATGTCTCGGCGCGGCTGCGGGCGCCGAGGTTCCGCCAGCGCCTGCAGAACCTGCGCCAACGGGCGGCGGACGGCGACTTTACCCTGCCCCCCGAAGCCTAGCGGCAAAGGCGTCGGCGCCGCTTCCCCTTTGCACGCCCCTGTGCTAACGCAGCGCCATGACCGACACGCTCACCCTCACCCGCCCCGATGACTGGCATCTGCATCTGCGCGATGGCGCCATGCTGCAGGCCGTTCTGCCCGAAACCGCCCGCCATTTCGCCCGCGCGATCATCATGCCGAACCTGGTGCCGCCCGTGGTCACCGGCGCGCAGGCCGCCGCCTACCGCGACCGCATCATGGCCGCCTTGCCCGGTGACATGACGTTCGAGCCTCTGATGACGCTTTACCTGACCGAGGATACCGATCCCGGCGATGTGGCGGCGGCTCATGCCTCGGGGCTGGTGAAGGCGGTCAAGCTGTACCCGGCGGGGGCGACGACCAACTCTGCCTCGGGCGTGCGCGATTTCGACAAGGTGCGCCCGGTGCTGGAGAAGATGGCCGAGATCGGCCTACCGCTGTGCGTCCACGGAGAGGTCACGGATGGCGACATCGATATCTTTGACCGCGAGGCGGTGTTCATCGAGCGTGTTCTGGACCCGGTGCGCCGCGCCACCCCCGGCCTGCGCGTTGTGATGGAGCACATCACCACCCGTGACGGCGTGGACTATGTGAAGTCCAATGAGGCAGACCTCGGCGCGACCATCACCACCCACCACCTGATCATCAACCGCAACCACATCCTCGTGGGCGGGATCAAGCCGCACTACTACTGCCTGCCCGTAGCCAAGCGCGAAGAGCATCGCCTGGCCCTGCGCGCCGCGGCCACCTCGGGCGATGCGCGGTTTTTCCTTGGCACGGATTCGGCGCCCCATACCGACCCCAACAAGGAAAGCGCCTGCGGCTGCGCCGGCTGTTTCACCGCAACCAACACCATGGCCCTTTTGGCGCATGTCTTCGAAGAGGACGGCGCGCTGGACAAGCTGGAAGGCTTTGCCTCGAAAAACGGCCCCGCCTTCTACCGCCTGCCGGAAAACGCCGAGACGATCACGCTTGTGAAACAGGACGCCCCGGTCGCCTTCCCCGAGAAGATCGAAAGCGGCGACGGTCCCGTCACCGTCTTTGATCCCGGCTTTCCGGTCTACTGGACCGTTGCCTGATACATGCCCCGCTGCGCATCCGCAGCGGGAACACCCCTGACAGAGGACTGCCCATGATCCCCTCCTCCTACCCGTCTGCCGAAGAAATCGCCCGCCTGTCTGCCCGGATGCTGCTGGAAATCGGCGCGGTGAACTTCAATACCGAAACGCCCTACACGCTGGCCTCCGGCCTGCCCTCGCCCAGCTATATCGACTGCCGCAAGCTGATCTCCTTTCCGCGCATCCGCTCGACGCTGATGGATTTCATGACCGTCACCGTGATGCGCAATGCGGGCTTTGAGGCGTTTGACAATATCGCGGGCGGTGAGACGGCCGGCATCCCCTTTGCGGCGCTGGTGGCCGAGCGGATGGCGCTGCCGATGACCTATGTGCGCAAGAAGCCCAAGGGCTATGGCCGCAATGCCCGGATCGAAGGCGCCATGAGCGAGGGGCAGCGCGTGCTTCTGGTCGAGGATCTGACCACCGATGGCGGTTCGAAACTGTCCTTCGTGGATGCGATCCGGGAAACAGGCGCCACCTGCGGCCATACCGCGGTGATCTTTTACTACGACATCTTTCCGGAGACGACCAGGACGCTGGGCGATCACGGGGTTGAACTGCATTACCTGTGCACCTGGTGGGACGTTCTGGCCGAAGCGCGGGCGCAAGGCGCCTTCACGACCGAGACGCTGGACGAGGTGGAGAAATTCCTCAAGGATCCGCGCGCCTGGCAGGATGCGCATAAATCCGCCTAAACGCGCGGGCGCTCACACATGGCACTTGGGGGCCGAACCCGGCCCCCGCGAACACCTCAACGGGCGTTGACGGGCACGGACCTTTATTTGGACGCACAAGCGTGTCATGCTGCTATATATGGCGTGACCGACGCCTCTCTGGTCCCGTCAGCTGAAAGCGTCAACAGGTGCCGGGCAGTTCTCCACAGGCTGCCCACAGAGATTTCCAGATGGCTTTTGGCCCCCGAATTGACCTATCTATCCGGACCGAGTGAAGAGAGCCGCGATGAACGAATTGACCCCATTCGACGCCGACCAGCCCCCCGCCCCGCTGCCCGAGCCCGGGCAACAGGCCAGCGGCATGGAGGCAAACGAGCTGCCCCATTCGGTAGAGGCCGAGCAGCAGCTTCTGGGCGCGATCCTGACCAACAACGACGTCTACGACCGCGTTGCATCCATCATCAATTCCTCGCATTTCTACGACCCGGTCCATGCGCGCATCTATGAGATCGCCGCCGCGCGGATTTCCAAGAACGCCCTGGCCTCGCCGGTGACGCTGAAGGCCTTCATGGAAGATGACGAGGGCCTCAAGGAACTGGGCGGGCCAGCCTATCTGGCGAAACTGGCAGGGGCGTCGATCTCGGTCTTTGCGGTGCGCGACTATGCGCAGATGATCTATGATCTGGCGATCCGGCGCGAGTTGATCGCTCTGGGCCGATCGATCGCCGACAAGGCGCGGCGCGTCGATGTGACGTCGGAACCCAAAGAACAGATCGTCGAGGCGGAACAGTCGCTCTATCAGCTGGCCGAACAGGGGCAGACCGAGAGCGGCTTCAAATCCTTCCTGAAAGCGGTGACCGAGGCGGTCAATGTCACCAACGAGGCCTACCAGCGCGGCGGCGGCATGGCGGGGATCTCGACCGGGCTGACCGATCTCGACAAGCAGCTTGGCGGCCTGCACCCCTCTGACCTTCTGATCCTCGCCGGGCGTCCTTCGATGGGGAAGACCTCGCTTGCGACCAACATCGCCTTCAACGTGGCCAAGGCCTACAAGAAGGGTGTGAAGCCTGATGGAACCGAGGGCGCGGTGGATGGCGGCGTTGTCGGCTTCTTCTCGCTCGAGATGAGCGCCGAACAGCTGGCGGGCCGAATCCTGGCCGAAGCGTCCGAGATTTCCAGCCACAAGATCCGCCAGGGCGACATGACCGAAGGGGAATTCCGCCGCTTTGTCCAGGCCGCCAAGGATCTGGAAAGTTGCCCGCTGTTCATCGACGACACTCCGGCCCTGCCGATCTCGCAGCTCGCGGCCCGTGCGCGTCGCCTGAAACGGACCCACGGCCTTGACCTTCTGGTGATCGACTACCTGCAGCTCTGCCGCGGCATGTCCGACAACCGGGTGAACGAGATCGCCGAAATCTCGATGGGGATGAAGGCCATCGCCAAGGAGCTGAACATCCCCGTGATCGCGCTTTCGCAGCTGTCACGTCAGGTGGAAAGCCGCGAGGACAAGCGCCCGCAGCTGTCGGATCTTCGGGAATCGGGCTCGATCGAGCAGGACGCCGACGTGGTGATGTTCGTGTTCCGCGAGGAATACTATAAAGAGCGTGAAAAGCCCGGCGATCACGAGCTGGACAAGATGGAAGAGTGGAAGACCGCGATGGAGCGCCTGCACGCAAAGGCCGAAGTCATCGTGGGCAAGCAGCGTCACGGCCCCATCGGCACGGTGGAACTGTCGTTCGAAGCGCAGTTCACCCGATTTGGCAACCTCGCCAAATCCTGGCAGCAGCAGCCGGACGGCTACGAATAACCTCGTTCCGCGAAGGGCAGATCATGAGCATTCACGACTTCATGCAGGCCTACAAACGGGTGTGGGAAGGGCAGGATTCCGAAGGCTTCGCCGCACTGTTCACGCCCGATGGTCAGTATTGGAACACGCCCTTTCAGGTGCAGACCGGCCCGGAAGAACTGGCGCGCTACTGGGACCGGATCAAGCTGCAGCAGGATATCAGCCTGACAGAAAGCGTGCTGGCCGAAACCCCGACAGGGGGCATCGGCCATTGGAACGTCACCTACCAGGTGGCCAGCGAGGAACTGTTCCAGATCTGGGCCAAATCCACCGGCACCGGCCTGCCGGATCGCAAACCCGGCGATCCCCTTCCCCGGATGGAGCTGGACGGCACCCTGGTGGCAGAACTGAACGATCAGGGACTGGCCACCTGCGTGCGGATCTTCTGGCACTCCAACGCCATAATGCCGAAGTGAATTGACGCCACCCGCGCAACAAATCAGTTGGCGTTCTCACAAAGCCGCCGCAAGGCAAACGTGCCAGCCCATTCTCTCAATAGACATCGTCGCAAGCGCGTGGGTGTGGTCTGAAGGCTGTTCATGACTAATGCGATCGTGACATCGCTGACAGAACATTAGGGCCGCATCACTTCATAGCAAAGCTATCACTGTCGACTACGAAGACATGCGGCAGCTCGAAGGGGCGGTGACTTCATCTTCTCCCCGCAGTTCACCCTCTTTGGTACTCCAGCCCCAAGGGGACAGATCCACTACGACCCTTGTTACCTGCGCGATGCTGGCTAGGGACGAAAGCAAGAAAGGTCATTCGAGGAGCCCCACTTTCCTGTTGTTCAAAACATCTTGCGCCCCCTACCAACATGGATAGGTTTTGCACGATACCCTATTCACCTTTCGAAATGTTTTGTTATGACAGTTGTAGTGCCAGGTGCCATCCTGCTTCGGCATTCCACCGTCAGCTGGACATATAGCTGCCGTTGACTTTGGGACCATTTTGGATGGTGGCTTTTCCTGTATTGGATAACCATCCAGGAATGAGGCAG
Source organism: Phycobacter sedimenti (assembly GCF_038148855.1). Classification (NCBI taxonomy): domain Bacteria; kingdom Pseudomonadati; phylum Pseudomonadota; class Alphaproteobacteria; order Rhodobacterales; family Roseobacteraceae; genus Phycobacter; species Phycobacter sedimenti. Next base: position 537,691 of record NZ_JBBVGR010000001.1, read on the forward strand.
AAGCAGTTGGCTTACAGGTCCCGCGAGCGCCATAAGTGACTGGTGAGTCACTCACTCCTCCAAGAATGACAGTCAAATTGATCCTTCCGGCCTCAGTATTCAGGGCCGCAAGGTATTCTGCACTGCCGCCAACCGGCAAGAACCATCGAAGCAATGCGCGACCGGTATTCGTTGAACGGTATTTCACCGAAATCGGGCGTCCGAAGAAATTTTGAATGGCACCATCCAGAACTACCGCTGTCTTAGTCTGATCACTCAACTTAATATACAAATCGCGGCCAATCGCGTCTCCCTTCATCTCACAGCGAAAAGTTTCCGCAGCGACCAAAGAAGTCGACCAAGTATAAATGAGTAGCAGAAATATGATGCGCATTTTGCAAACTCCAAAGTCTTGAAAAGTAATTTTTTTCAACAGCACATAGCAGTTGAAGTCATCGAGGGGAACCAGCGTCTCCCGTTCAAAAAATCTTCCCCTATCCGGGACTTTTCTCATAGCAAAACCCCAGGCCCCCAGAAACCGGGGTGCTGCGTGACAGGGCACCTAAGGAAAACGAACTCAAGCTGGGGTGTTCCCGAAACAAGCCACTAGCTGCCAATCCGAGCCACAACAGCCCGTTCCCCCTGCGTTTCCCCCTTGACCCCTGCGGCGCGCATGTCATGAACGGCCCATGAGCACGGCACGACTGACAATCAATCTCGATGCGCTGGTCACCAACTGGCGCAACCTCGACGCAAAGACCAACTGCGAAACCGCAGCGGTGGTCAAGGCAAACGGATACGGCCTGGATTCGGGCCGCGTCGCAACCGCACTGGCCAAAGCCGGTGCGCGCAACTTTTTTGTGGCTATTGCCGAAGAGGGCGTCGCCCTGCGTCGCGCCCTCGGCCCCGGCCCCGGCATTTCGGTGTTCTCCGGCCATATGGAGGGCGACGCCAAACTGCTGCGCGAGTTCCAACTGACGCCGATGCTCAACTCGCTGGACCAGATGCTGCGGCATTTCGAAAGCCTGCCCGGCCACCCCTTTGGCGTGCAGCTCGACAGTGGCATGAACCGGCTGGGGATGGAGCCCGGCGAATGGGCCGCGGTGCGCGATATCGCGCTGGGACAAAACCCGGTATTGCTGATGTCACACTTGGCCTGCGCCGACGAGCCGGATCATGCGATGAATGCCCAGCAGCTGAAAGCGTTCCACGAGATGACCGACGGGATCGAGGTGCCGCGCTCCCTTGCGGCCACCGGCGGTATCCTGCTTGGCCCGGATTATCACTTTGACCTCTGCCGTCCGGGGATCGGCCTTTATGGCGGCCAGCCCTTTGGCGATGCGGTGCCCGTTGTGACCCTCGATCTGCCGGTGATCCAGATCCGCGATCTGATGCCCGGCGAAACCGTCGGCTATGGCAACACCTGGATCGCCAACCGCCCCAGCCGCATCGCCACCGTCGCGGCCGGATACGCCGACGGGCTGCCCCGCGCCATGACCAAGGGCGGGCTGTCGGCCTATGCAGGCAGCACCCCCTGCCCTGTGGTGGGGCGGATTTCGATGGATCTGATCACCATCGACGTGACCGATCTGCCGGAAGACCCCCAAATCCTGACCCTTCTGAACGAGGTGCAGACCGTCGATACCCTGGCCAATGCGGCAGGCACCATCGGCTATGAAATCCTGACCTCGATGGGCCGGCGCTACGCAAGGACCTACCAGGGATGAACCCGCTCGACCTTCTGGCCCGGATCGGGCGCCTCGCGCTGGACTGGCTGTCGGCCATTGGCCGGGTGGCGCTGTTCGGGCTGTCGACCCTCACCCACATGCTGCGCCCCCCCTTTTATGGCCGCGAGACGCTGAACGCTCTGCTCCATATCGGCTGGCTGTCGCTGCCGGTGGTGGGCCTCACCGCGATCTTCACCGGCGGCGCGCTGGCCTTGCAAATCTACGCCGGCGGCGCCCGTTTCAACGCCGAGGCCGTGGTGCCCCAGATCGTCGCCATCGGCATGGTGCGCGAACTTGGCCCGGTGCTGGTTGGCCTGATGATCGCCGCCCGCGTCACCTCTTCGATCGCGGCCGAGATCGCCACCATGAAGGTGACCGAGCAGATCGACGCGCTGGTCACGCTCTCGACCAACCCGATGCAATACCTCGTCGCGCCCCGCGTTCTGGCGGCCTTTGTCACCGTTCCGCTGCTGGTGGGGATCGGAGACATTATCGGCATCGCGGGCGGCTATGCGGTGGCGGTGCACAACCTCGATTTCAATGCCGCAGCCTACCTCAAGAACACCGTGGACTTCCTTGAGCCGCTCGACATCATTTCCTCGCTGGTGAAAGGCGCCGCCTTTGGCACCCTCGCCGCGCTGATGGGCTGCTACTACGGCATGCAGTCGGGCCGCGGCGCCCAAGGGGTTGGCCGCGCCACCAAAGGCTCGGTCGAGGCCGCCGCCGTGCTGATCCTCGCCGCCAACTTCCTGCTGACGGGGGTTTTCTTCTCGGTATGATCAAGCTCGACAATGTTCATAAGGCCTTTGGCTCCAACCAGGTTCTGCGCGGCATGACGCTGGAGGTGCCAAAAGGCACCTCGATGGTGATCATCGGCGGCTCCGGCACCGGCAAATCCGTGGCGCTGAAATGCGTCCTGGGCCTCATCAAACCCGACAGCGGCACCATCCTGGTGGATGGCAAACCGGCGGATGCGGGCGACCGCGATGCCTTCCTTGCCCGCTTTGGCATGCTGTTTCAGGGCGGTGCGCTGTTTGACTCCCTGCCCGTCTGGCAGAACGTCGCCTTCCGCCTGATGCGCGGCACGCTGAAACGCCCCGCCGAGGAAGCCCGCGAAATCGCCATAGAAAAACTGCGCCGCGTGGGCCTGAAACCCGATGTGGCCGACCGCCTGCCCGCAGAACTCTCGGGCGGCATGCAGAAACGCGTCGGCCTAGCCCGCGCCATCGCCGCCGAGCCGGAAATCATCTTTTTCGACGAGCCCACCACCGGGCTGGATCCGATCATGGCGGGCGTCATCAACGATCTCATCCGAGAGATCGTGGTCGAGATGGGCGCCACCGCCATGACCATCACCCATGACATGACATCGGTGCGCGCGATTGCCGACAATATCGCCATGCTGCACGACGGGGTGATCAAATGGACCGGCCCGGTGAGCCAGATGGACAATTCGGGAGATCCCTACCTCGACCAGTTCATCCACGGCCGCGCGGAGGGTCCGATCGAGGCGGTGCGATAGTTGGGTTTTCTGGTGCTGATCCTTCTTTGCAGCCCTTTCGCCGGAGCCTTTGCCGCAATATCGCTGGGAAGCAGACTAAAAGATGAAACACCTCTTTACCTGACAAGCCAACTTCTGATGGCGCTGCCTACGCTGTGCTTCTTTTCGATTGTGATCGGACTGTTCCTGACAATCGGCCCGGGATTTCCACCATTCTTCTTAGGGATCCCAATCTTGTTGGCACCCTTTTTCACGGGAACTGTCTGCATCCTTCTGCTCAACGTCCTGAGACTGGGCTATTTCCGGCTTCATGCATCAATTGCGTTGGTTCTCTGCTTGGCCACAACCTATCTGTTTATTGGTCTACTGTGGCCTGACGAGAACTATGACTGATGCCGTTCCCTCGTATTCGCTCAAGCACACCTGCGAATGGCCCCCCAGGCAAGAATTCCGTCTGACGAAGACCACCTAGGATTTCCCTCTTCCAAATCAGCGGCAAAAGGCACACATCTAGGCAAACGCAAAACACCGGCTCCTAATCATGCTCCGCCTCGCCACCCTCTCGCTCTTGATCCTCTACCCAATTGCCTGGTTTGCCCCCCTGATGCGCGCCGGTCTCCTACCCATGTTCGGCCTCAGTGAAATCAGCGTCATCACCGGGTTGCAATCCTTGTGGGGCAGTGACGTGGTGCTTGCTCTGCTGGTGACGGTCTTTGCCATCTTCGCGCCCTACCTCAAAACCATCGGCCTTGCGCTCGTTCAATGGGGCCTCCTGGATCCCCGCGCCCAGCCCGTGCTGCATATCCTCGGCAAACTCGCCATGGCAGATATCTTCCTCATCGCCCTCTACATCACGATTGCGAAGGGCATCGGCTACGTCACGATTGAGACCGGCTGGGGCCTCTACCTCTTCTCCGCCTGCATCCTCGCCTCCATCGCCCTCGGCCTGCTGACAGAACGCAGACTTCGATCAAATCCGGGTCAATGACGGCGCCTCGCGCCGCCTTGCGCAGCAAGGTCACAGATCATTGACGCGGCTTTGATCACCCCACACTCGAAATGGCGCCTTCAGGGCAAACCTGCCCCTGAAGCGCTTCCCCAGCAAACAAACAGCACCGCGACAGCGGTGCCGGGCCCAACGGGAGCGGATCCCAGCAGGGATCACGCGACGGGCGGGAGAGCCTGCTTCATGACTTGAACAAACCCTGAACATGGGGCAGAACATCCCCATGGCAAAATCATCTTCCTTCTCCTGCTCGGCCTGTGGCGCCAGCTTCTCCAAATGGTCCGGCCGCTGCGAGGGCTGCGGCGAGTGGAACACCATATCCGAGGACAAGGGTCTCTCCTCCGGTGGCCCGGCCAAGAAAAGCCTCGGCATGCGGCGCGGGCGCACCATCCCCCTTTCGGATCTGGCGACCGAGGAAACCCCTCCCCCGCGCAGCCACTCTGGCGTGGGAGAGCTCGACCGGGTGCTGGGCGGTGGTCTGGTGGCCGCCTCCGCCATCCTGGTGGGAGGCGATCCCGGCATCGGCAAATCGACGCTCCTCTTGCAGGCCGCCGCGCGCTTTGCCAAAGCGGGGGTCAAGACCGTCTATGTCAGCGGCGAAGAGGCCAGCGCCCAGGTGCGCATGCGCGCGCAGCGGCTGGGCCTCGCGCAGGCGCCGGTGAAGCTCGCCGCCGAAACCAACCTGCGGGACATCCTGACCACGCTGGAGGCCGAAAAGCCCCAGCTTGCCATCATCGACTCCATCCAGACCATGTGGGCGGATCACGTGGACAGCGCGCCCGGATCGGTCAGCCAGGTGCGCGCCGCCGCGCATGAGCTGACCACCTTTGCCAAGACCAACGGCATCTCCATCATCATGGTCGGCCATGTCACCAAGGAAGGCCAGATCGCCGGTCCCCGCGTAGTGGAGCATATGGTCGATACCGTCCTCTACTTCGAGGGCGAGCGCGGCCATCAGTTCCGCATCCTGCGCGCGGTAAAGAACCGTTTCGGCCCGGCCGATGAGATCGGCGTCTTCGAGATGACCGGCGCAGGTCTGTCCGAGGTGGTGAATCCGTCTGCCCTGTTCCTGTCCGAGCGTGGCCAGCCCTCGCCCGGATCGGTGGTCTTTGCCGGTATCGAAGGCACCCGGCCCGTTCTGGTGGAACTTCAGGCCCTGGTGGCCCCCTCCCCCCATTCCCAGCCGCGCCGCGCCGTGGTGGGCTGGGACTCCTCGCGCCTTGCCATGATCCTTGCGGTGCTGGAGGCGCGCTGCGGCATTCCCTTTGCCGGGCTTGACGTCTATCTGAACGTGGCGGGCGGCATGAAGATTTCCGAGCCTGCGGCAGATCTCGCGGTTGCCGCCGCCCTTCTCAGCGCCCGCGAAGATACCGCTCTTCCGGCCGACACGGCAATATTCGGAGAAATCTCGCTATCTGGCGCCCTCAGACCCGCCCCCCAGACAGAAAACCGGTTGAAAGAGGCGCAAAAACTTGGTTTCACCTCAGCCATTGCCCCCGGCGGCGGCAAATCCGTATCGGTCAAAGGCATTGCCCAGCGCAAAGTGAACGACCTGACCGGATTTGTTGGCGAATTCTTCGGGGCAGGCTAAAGTCGCCGAAAGACTTTTACTGTAGGCTAACGGGCGAGGGACATGGAAGGTTTCACCATTATCGACGGGGTCGTGGCCCTGGTCATCGTTGTATCGGCATTGCTCGCCTATTCGCGTGGTCTCGTGCGGGAGGCGATGGCGATCGCCGGGTGGGTCGTGGCCGGCATCCTCGCGTTCATGTTCGCCCCGCAGGTCGAGCCGCTGATGGCCGAGATCCCGGTGGTGGGCGAATTCATCGCCGACAGCTGCGAGCTTTCGATCATCGCCGCCTTTGCCGCCGTCTTTGCTTTGGCGCTGATCGTCGCCTCCTTCTTCACGCCGCTGTTTGCCTCGCTGGTGCAGCGCTCGGCCCTTGGCGGGCTGGACCAGGGCGCGGGCTTCTTCTTTGGCGTGTTGCGCGGCATCCTTTTGGTGGCGATTGCCTTCTTCCTTTATAACGTCGTGATGACCGGTCAGAGTTTCACAATCGTTGACGAAAGCCGCTCGGCGGTGGTGTTCGAGCGCATGATCGGCAAGATCGAAGAGCGCAACCCCGAAGAGGCGCTTGGCTGGGTCACCCAGCAATACGAGGCTCTGATTGGCGCCTGTGAGGGCTGATCAAAAGAGATCCATCTTCCAGGGATTGATGCAAGGAGCGCCAGATTGGCGCTCTTTTCTTTTTTGTATTCCAGGGGTTTCAGCTACGACCGCCGAGTGGGTTTGACCTTGGCGGCGGCCTTCCCAGTAGCGGCGGAGTGCATGATTCGACCTGACATCCGGCCCCAGAATCACCGTCACGAGCCATCCCCGGCAAATTCACGCTGACAAGGGGGAAAAGTTAACAAAACCTCTTTACCCACCGGCAATTGGTTAACAATCCGGGGAAAAAACCGGAATTTGTCCCCGAAAAACGGGGCAAACTCGAAATTGGCCGCACCCTTGCCCCATTTTCGGCCAAATTCGGGGGCCAATTAGATCCAACGACAGGCAGAAAGCCGCTCGCTCTCAGAAGGGACACGAAAATGTTGCTGGATCACTTCAACTCTTTTGCCGACTACCAGCCGGTGGACGTGCTGTTGGATTTTTCCCTGTTTCAAAGCACGTCCTTGCTGACCTCTTCCTTTGACGCAGCCCCGTTGCGCCCTCGTGAAGGCGGCTTCCTGCCCTCCACACTGGTCGAGACAGACCGTGGTTTCGTGCAGGCCCGCGACGTCAAGCCGGGCGACATGATCTACACCTTTGACGGGGGTGCGCAGGAGGTCAAAGCCATCCGCCACGCCGTGCCGCGTCTGACCACGCTGATGCATGTTCCTGCCGGCGCGCTTGGCAATGACACCGACCTGCTGCTGCCTGCCGATCAGACCGTCGCACTGGAACTGGACGCCGCAGAGCGCCTGTTCGGTGTACCGCTCATCACCGCCAAGCTGATCCACCTGGCGGGCTACAAGGGCATCAAGGCCACCGCCCCCGAAAGCATCGGCCGCATTCATATCACCTGCGACGAGGAAGAACTGATCTGGGCCGAAAGCGGCATGCTGATGCTGTCCGGTGAGGGTGGCGCAGACGGCGCCTTTTGCGAACTGTCCCTGACCGAAGTGCGCCAGGTGCTGGCCAGCGAAGAGGGTCGCGCCCTGTCCCATGCCGGCATGGGGGCCGAGGACGCCCGCTATCCTGCGCCCTTCGACGCGATCTTTGCTCCGGCCCTGGCGGCCTGAGCGCTTCAACAGAACAGATCCGGGTAATACAGGCAGACCCGCATAACGAGCAGTACCAACTGAGGGCTCAAGCCCAGGGGCACAAGGTCAAGAGATCGTGCCCCTTTTTCATGCGCGACAAATCCGCCTTTACCAATCGGATTGTGATCCTTTGATGACATCCCGGTTCTAAGGCACTATGTGAGGGCCATCACCCATTCCCGGATTCGGAGCCACACGCCTTGCCGATGCCGCAGATGCCCCCCGCCCATCCTTTTGACGACGACAAACTGCGCGAAGAATGCGGCGTGTTCGGCGTCGTTGGCGTCCAGGACGCCGCCAACTTCGTAGCACTCGGTCTGCATGCGCTGCAGCACCGCGGACAGGAAGCGGGCGGCATCGTCTCCCACGATCCTGTCGAAGGGTTCAACAGCGTGCGCCGCTTTGGCTATGTGCGCGACAACTTCACCTCGCAGGACGTGATGGCCACGGTGCCAGGCCCGCTCGCCATTGGCCACGTGCGCTATTCCACTGCCGGATCGAAAGGCCAGACCGCGATCCGCGACGTGCAGCCCTTCTTTGGCGAATTCGCCATGGGCGGCGCGGCCATTGCCCATAACGGCAATATCACCAACGCCAACGCCCTGCGCCGCGAGCTGATCGAGCGCGGCTCGATCTTCCAAAGCTCGTCCGACAGCGAATGCATCATCCACCTGATGGCGCGCTCCATGGGCCGGTCGATCCCCGACCGCATGGAAGAAGCCCTGCGCAAGGTTGAAGGCGCCTTTTCCGTCGTCGCCATGACCCGCACCAAGCTGATCGGCGTGCGCGATCCCCTGGGCGTGCGCCCGCTGGTGCTGGGCAAGATCGGCGATGGCTATGCGCTGAGTTCCGAGACCTGCGCGCTTGATATCATCGGCGCCGAGTTCATCCGCGAGATCGAACCGGGCGAGATGGTCGTGATCAACGACAAGGGCGTCGAGAGCCATTTCCCCTTCCGCCGCCAGCCCTCGAAATTCTGCATCTTCGAACATGTCTATTTCTCGCGTCCCGATTCGATCCTCGGCGGACGCTCCGTCTATGAAACCCGCGAAGCCATCGGCCGCGAACTGGCCAAGGAAAACCCGGTCGAGGCCGATCTGGTCTGCCCGGTGCCCGACAGCGGCACCCCGGCTGCCATCGGCTTTTCGCTGCAATCGGGCATCCCCTATGCCATGGGGATCATCCGCAACCAGTACATGGGCCGCACCTTCATCGAGCCGACCGAACAGATCCGCAACATGGGTGTACGCCTCAAGCTGAACGTCAACCGTGCCCTGATCGAAGGCAAGCGGGTGATCCTGGTGGACGATTCCGTGGTGCGCGGCACGACATCCCGCAAAATCAAGGAGATGATCCTCGATGCCGGCGCCAAGGAGGTGCATTTCCGCATCGCCTCTCCGCCCACCGCCTGGCCCTGTTTCTACGGCGTGGACACCCCCGACCGCGACAAGCTGCTGGCCGCCACCATGACCGAGGATCAGATGGCGGAACATCTGGCGGTGGACAGCCTCAAGTTCATCTCGCTGGACGGTCTTTACCGCGCCGTGGGCGAGGCCAAGGGCCGCGACAAGGGCTGCCCGCAGTATTGCGATGCCTGTTTCTCGGGTGAATATCCCGTGACCCCGTCGGATATGATCGAACGGGGGTTTGAAATGAAGGCCGCGGCAGAGTAAGAGGGCGACAAGCACAGTCAGGGAGGGCGCTGATCCGTGGGATCGGCGCCTTTTCCTATTGCTGAATAACACATGATCACGACGAAAGGCCCTTCCTTGGACGCCCACCTTGCCCGAATGCTGACCTCTGCGCGCACCTGCCGCTGTTGTGGCGCCACCTTTGCGCAATTGCTCAGCCTCAGCTGTGACAGGCCTGATTCCTGCCCGGACGATCTGGTGGTTCAGGACAATTCGGCCGTTCTGACGGATCGGGGTGACGTGCTGACCGAGGATTTCTGCCGCATCGGTGATCTGCGCTTTGTGCGTGCGGTCCTTGCGCTGCCGATCGAGGCCAGCCGCGGGGCCGAGTTCATCCTGGGCACCTGGGCAAGCCTCAGCGTGGACGATTTCGACGCCTATCTCGATCTCTTCGAGATGCGCGAGATGGAAAGCCTCGGCAGCCGCCCCGCCTGGCTGGCCAATGCGATCCCGCCCGAAAGCGGCGCGCCGGTTGCCTGCATGTTGCATATGCGCCCCGAGGGGGAATATCCCGAACTGCAGGTCTCCGAACCCAATCACCCCCTGGCCCGGCTCCAGCAGAACGGCTTGCAACTGGAAGAGCTGCTGGAGCTGCTTTATGCCTATGGGCACGACCTGCCGTCGCTGGTCTACGATGCCTAATCGCCGCAGGGGGCAGCGCGCCCCGCTGCTCCTCTTGACCCTTCCGGCCAACGGTTCCAAAAGGCTGCCATGACACAGAAACTCGCTCTTATCACCGGCGCATCGCGCGGCCTTGGCGCCGCCCTGGCAGAGGCGCTTGCCCCGACCCATCACATCGTGGCCGTGGCCCGCACCACCGGCGCACTCGAAGAGCTTGATGACCGGATCAAGGCAAAGGGCGGCAGCGCCACCCTGGCGCCGATGGACATCACCGTGCCCGAGGCGATGGCCACCCTGTGCCGCGGCATTCATGATCGCTGGGGGCAGCTTGATCTGTGGCTGCATACGGCCATCCATGCCGCTCCGCTGTCTCCTGCCCCCTTTGTTGCACCGAAGGACTGGGAGAAATCCGTTGCCGTGAATGCCACGGCAACCTCGGTGCTGATCCCCTACGTGGCGCCCTTGCTGGGTCAGGCGGGGCACGCTGTCTTCTTCGAGGATCCACGCGCAGGGGAAAAATTCTTCGGTGCCTATGGAGCGACAAAAGCGGCGCAGATGGCGCTGGTGCGCAGCTGGCAGGCGGAAAGCGCCAAGACCGGCCCCGAGGTCCAGATCCTTGAGCCGCAGCCGATGCCCACCGCCCTGCGCGCAAGGTTCTTCCCCGGCGAGGATCGCGAGGCCCTGACGCCTGTCCAGGACGAGGCCGCGCGCCTGCTGCCGCAGATCCTGGGCGCTGCATAGGTCGGCGGTTGCCCCCGGCCAACTGGCCGGAAGGCTCCCGCCCCCTCTCAATCATATCAAAGACATGAGGCTCGGCGTTGGGCCGGGCGCCGCGCCTTCGACGCGCCGCAGGTGTGCGATACGGCTCCGCGACGGCTGTTTGGCAGGCGTCAGCCTGCCACGCCCAACTGCGCGGGGGCATTCCTTGAATGCACCCAAAGTGGGCGGGAGCGCACCCGCTGCCTGCGCCGGCGACGTCGTCGGCCCCAAAAGACCCAAAGCTGTGGCACCGATGCCCCGCAGGCGAGATAGCACAGCGCCTGCCCGTGAAAGTCTTGCTCCAGTATTTTCAACGTCCTATTCAGATCAAAACGAAGGACAGGCAGCCGCAGGGGGACCTATGCGCATTCTCGTGACCAATGACGACGGCATCAATGCACCGGGACTTCTGGTTCTGGAGGCCATTGCCCGCGAGGTCGCTGGCCCCAAGGGCGAGGTCTGGACCGTCGCGCCGGCCTTTGAGCAATCGGGCGTTGGCCATTGCATCAGCTACACACGCCCCTCGATGCTGACCCAGCTGGGCGAGCGCCGCTATGCCACCGAAGGCTCCCCGGCCGACTGCGTCCTGGCCGGTGTGCATGTGGCGATGGAGGACGTGGTGCCCGATCTGGTCCTGTCCGGCATCAACCGGGGCAACAACTCAGCCGAGAACGCGCTCTATTCGGGCACGCTGGGCGGCGCCATGGAAGCCGCGCTGCAGGGCATACCCGCGATCGCGCTGTCGCAGTATTTCGGCCCCCATAATGCCAGTCTGGACAACCCGTTCGAAGCTGCTGCAGAGCATGCTGCCGCGCTCATCCGGGACATCCTGAAGGCCAGCCCGCAGGAAGCCTCCGGTGATTACCGCCTGTTCTACAACATCAATTTCCCCCCGGTTCCCGCCGCCGCCGTGAAAGGCGCGCGCGCCGTGGCGCAGGGGCTGCGCTCCGGCCAACGGTTTTCGGCCGAAGAGCAGCTCTCGCCCAACGGGCGCCGCTACGTCTGGATCAAGGGCGGGGATCAACATGTGCACACGGCACCCGACACCGACGCTGCGGTCAACCTCGAAGGCTATATCTCGGTCACCCCCATGCGCGCGGATCTGACGGCGCATGATGTGCTCCATGCGCTCAAGGTTCTTGAATGACAGGCCCGGATCCCGAAACCAAGATGCAGTTCCTGTTCGCGCTGCGCTCGCGCGGGGTCACGGATATGCAGGTTCTGAACGCCATGGAACAGATCGACCGCGGCCCCTTCGTGCGCGGCATCTTTGCCGATCGCGCCTATGAGGACACGCCCCTGCCCATCGCCTGCGGCCAGACGATTTCGCAGCCCTCGGTCGTGGGCCTGATGACCCAGGCGCTGCAGGTCTCGCCGCGCGATACGGTGCTGGAAGTGGGCACGGGATCGGGGTACCAGGCCGCGATCCTCTCGAAACTGGCCCGCCGCGTCTATACCATCGACCGCCATGCCCGTCTGGTGCAAGAGGCGCGTGCCCTGTTTGACGCCCTCAGCCTGCCCAATGTCACATCGCTGGTGGGCGATGGCAGCTTTGGCCTGCCGGATCAGGCCCCTTTTGACCGCATCATCGTGACCGCCGCCGCCGAAGACCCGCCGGGCCCGCTTCTGGCACAGCTCAAACCCGGCGGCATCATGGTGGTGCCCGTCGGCCAGTCGGACACGGTCCAGACCCTGATCCGGGTGCGGAAAACAGAGGCAGGGCTGGAGTATGACGAGTTGCGCCCGGTTCGTTTTGTTCCCCTGCTTGAGGGTTTGGGAAAAGATACATAAATGGGGCGCACAGATGACGGATTGTCATCCGAAGACGTGTTTCGAGGAGAGCGAGATGACCAAGACAGCCAACATCCTGCCCCGCCGCGCGGCACGGCTGCTGACCCTGCTTCCCGCCGCGGCACTGCTGGCCGCCTGCGAAGGGCCGCTGGACTACGATTTACGCGGGCAGCTGGGCGGCTTCAGCACCGCGCCAGCGGCACAGGACGCCACCGCTGACAGGCCGATGCCGGATGCGCGCGGGTTGATCACCTACCCGTCCTACCAGGTGGCCGTGGCCCAACGCGGCGATACGGTGGCCGACGTGGCCACTCGGGTTGGTCTCACGGCCAGCGAGGTTGCCCGCTTCAACGGGATGCAGCCGGGCGACGTCCTGCGCAAGGACGAGGTGCTGGCCCTTCCCCGCCGGGCGCCGAATAGCCCGACGGTCTCTGGATCCGCGCAGCCCGGCGGCGTTGATATTGCCTCGCTCGCCGGTCAGGCCATCGACCGGGCGCCCAGCACGTCGCCCAATCCCGGCTCTGTCACCACCACCACGCTGCAGCCCACCCCGCGTCCTGCCCCCACGCAGGTTCAGCAGGGCCCTGAGCCGGTCCGCCATAAGGTCATGCGCGGCGAGACGGCCTATACCATCTCCCGCCTCTATCAGGTGCCGGTCAAATCGCTGGCCGAGTGGAACGGTCTTGGCAGCGATTTCGCGATCCGCGAAGGCCAGTATCTCCTGATCCCGGTCAAGGATCAGCCAGCCCCCGCCCGCACGGCCGCGGTGACGGCGCCCGGCGCCGGCAGCGCCACACCGACGCCCCCGAGCGCCACCAGACCGCTGCCGACGGAAGAGGTCGCGCCCGCCTCCGAAGGAGCCGGCACGCTGCCGACGGTAAAGGTGCCTGAACCCACCCGCAGCAGCACTGCGGCCATGGCCTATCCGTTGCTGGGCAAGATCATCTCGACCTACTCCAAGGGCAAGAATGACGGCATCGACATCGCCGGCAAGCCCGGACAGGAGGTCAAGGCCGCCGAGGCTGGCACCGTTGCCGTCATCACCAAGGATTCCAACAACATCCCCATCCTGGTGATCCGCCATTCCAAAGAGCTGCTGACGCTTTATATCAACGTCACGGACATCTCGGTGAAAAAGGGCGAAACGGTCAAACGCGGTCAGCCCATCGCCAAGCTGCGCGCGGGGGACGACGCGTTCCTGCACTTCGAGGTACGCTCGGGCACCGAGAGCCTGGATCCGCTGCTCTATCTCAACTGACGCCCAATCGGCGCGCGACGGGATGCGCCCTGCAGGATGACGGTCAGTTGTCATCCACGTCTGCGCGGTTCCCTGCGAACTGCACCAACCCTGGAAACTCCGGCAGCCAGCTTTCCCGGCGCCGGGTCCAGAGCTCATACTCAGGCACCAGTTGGTCCGGCGCATCAAGGGCGCCAAGGTGCAGTTCGATCTCGTCCCCGCTGCGGGCAAAAACCGAAGAGCCACAGCGCGGACAGAAATACCGCCCCTCGTAGGAGGCAGTATCCCCGGTGATCGAAACTGCCCCGTCGGCAAAGACAGCGGCGGCATAGAACAGGGCGCCGTGGTGCTTGCGGCAGTCCAGACAATGGCAGATCCCCACCCGCAGCGGCGCGCCATGCGCCACCAGCCGCACCGCGCCACACAGGCATCCGGCGGGGTATATGCGCTCGGATGCCTCCATGCCTTAAGCCAGGGTGACGCCGTGCCGTCCGGCCAGATCGGTGAAATACTGCCACGCCACCCGGCCCGAGCGCGCGCCGCGGGTGGCCTGCCACTCGATGGCCTCCGCCCGGATCTGTTCAGGATCTGCCGCGACTCCATAGGCGGCGCAGTAGCCGGCGATCATCGACAGGAATTCGTCCTGATCGCAGGGGTGGAAACCAAGCCACAGCCCGAACCGATCGGACAGCGAAACCTTCTCCTCCACCGCCTCGGAGGGGTTGATGGCGCTGGAGCGTTCGTTTTCGATCATGTCCCGCGGCATCAGGTGGCGCCGGTTCGAGGTGGCATAGAAGACCACGTTCGAAGGGCGCCCTTCGATACCGCCATCCAGCACCGCCTTCAGGCTCTTGTAGTGCTGATCGTCATGGCTGAACGAAAGATCATCACAGAACAGGATGAACCGCTTGGATGAGGCGCGCAGATGGTTCAGCAGCCGCGCCACCGATGGCAGGTCCTCGCGCTGCAGTTCCACCAGTTTGAGGTCAGGGTGATCGCCGACAAGTTTACCGTGCACCGCCTTGACGAGGCTCGATTTTCCCATGCCCCGCGCGCCCCACAGAAGGGCGTTGTTGGCAGCCGCCCCTTCGGCAAATCGGCGGGTGTTCTCAAGCAGGGTCTCGCGTGAGCGGTCGATGCCCACCAGAAGGTCCAGATCAACCCGGCTTACGGTTTCGACCGGGGCCAGACGGTCCGGAGACACATGCCAGACAAAGGCCGGGGCCGCGTCGAAATCGGGCGCCTCCAGCGGCGCAGGGGACATGCGCTCCAGGGCCTCGGCAATGCGGCTCAAGGCGTCCTCACTCATTGGCACGGTCATCGGCTCCTCCGTCAGTTTTTCGGATGTGACAAAGCATGTTCCAGCACCGGCAACAAGGTGCTTTAAGATCGCCAGGCGGACACAAAAGAGGGCGACACCTGCGCGCCGCCCCCTTTCTTCTCTCGGTTCTATGAGTGAGTGAGTGCTGCCTGATCGACCTCAGGCGGCCTGGGTCTGCTCCATCTCTTCGGAGAAGCTCTTGAAGAACTTGGCCGCCAGTTTCTTGGCCGTGCTCTGGATCA
Organism: Phycobacter sedimenti; assembly: GCF_038148855.1. Classification (NCBI taxonomy): domain Bacteria; kingdom Pseudomonadati; phylum Pseudomonadota; class Alphaproteobacteria; order Rhodobacterales; family Roseobacteraceae; genus Phycobacter; species Phycobacter sedimenti. The sequence goes on from NZ_JBBVGR010000001.1 coordinate 552,872, forward strand.
GGCGGCTGCCCAATTGCGCCAGCTTGCCGCCGATATCGGCCTTGGCGGTATAGGTCAGCAGCGTGCCACCGTCCTTTTCGGTCAGGACCACCTCGGCGCCGCCCTTGGCAAAGCCGGCCGCGCCGCCATTGCCCTGCCCTTCGAGCGAGAAACGCTCGGGCGGGGCATCGGGGGACAGGGTCACCTGCCCCGAGAATTTCGCCTTCACAGGGCCGATCTTCAGCACGACCTTGGCTTCAAGCTCGGTGTCCGAATGTTTGATCAGCTCTTCGCAGCCGGGGATCGCCTTTTGCAGCACCTCCGGGTCGTTGAGGGCCGCATAGACCTCGTCGCGCGGGGCGTTGATGAAGATTTCGTCGCTCAGTTCCATGTGGGTTTTCCTTCTAGCAACAGGGGAATTTGACAGAGGCCAGCACCTTGGCCTGCTCGTCACTCAAACGGGGAAACAGGCGCCACCACAGGCGCAGAAAGAGGTCAGCCATCGGTCCCCTCCCCGCGCTGAAGCGCCCGGCGGCGCTGCACCAGTTCAGCGAGGATCGACAGCGCGATCTCATCCGGTGTGATGGCGTGGATATCGACGCCCGCGGGTGCCTTGACGGCTGCCAGTGCCTCTGGCGGCACGCCCTTGTCCTGCAGGCGCTGCGACAGGGTCGCGAACTTGCGGCGGCTGCCGACAAAGCCGATGTAGCGCGCCTTCTGCGACAGCGCGCGGCGCAGCGCCGCCTCATCGCCGCGTCCTTGCGTGGCGACCACGACAAAGGGCGCGCTGTCCCAGATCGGGTGTTCCTCGAAATGTTCCACCACCCGGTCGGGCATCGGCAGGTCCACCTCCTGCGGCCCCGGCAAGCATAATGTGCGGTCGAACTCGAAGCGCGCCGACAGCTCCACCAGCGCCTGCGCCACGGGACCGGAGCCGCAGACCACCAGCGCGGGCAGCGGCAGGACAGGCTCCACAAAGATATCCAAGACGCCCTTGCTGGGGCAGCCGTTTCGGGCGTATTTGATGCCGTCGCGTTCCTCGCCCGCGCTTACCCCCGCCTCGGCCAGCAGCTCCTCGGGGCCGATCGACAGAAGCTGCGGTGCGCCGGTCTCGATCGCCTCGCGGGCAGCACGGCCCACGGCCCCGCGCACGCAGCCACCGCCCAGGAAGCCGACGACGATCTCGCCCTTTTCATCGATCAGCGCCTTTGCGCCCGGTTTGGCCGAAGTCGCCGCCACGGTGCGCACCACCGTCGCCATCGCGAAGGGTTCACCGGCGCTGCGCCTTGCCTCGGTTTCGCGGGCCAGATCCTGCTGCAGCCGTGGTCCCAGTGATGAATGTCCTGCCATGATGAAACTCATATCGCCCCCAGTTTTTGATCGAGGCTGGCCAGCGCCTCCAGCGTGTTGGCCGCCTCGAAAAGATCCAGAAATGGCAGTGCCGCCGCCATGCCGCGTGCAATCGGCTCGTAGCCCTTCCATCCCTTCAGCGGGTTGAGCCAGACGATCCGGCAGCCGCGCCGGCTCAGCGCCTCCAGCGCCGTTGCCATATCTTCGGGCGGATCACTGTCGTAGCCGTCCGACAGGATGATCACCACCGAGCGCCCATCGACAAAGCGGCGCGCGTAGGACCCCGCAAAATGCTGGAGCGCACCGCCGATACGGCTGCCACCGCCGATGCCTTCGGCCATCAGGGTGACGCGATTGAGGGCACGCATCGGGTCCTCTTCGCGCAAAGCATCGGCAATGCGAACAAGACGGGTGTGAAAGAGATAAGCGTCCGAGGCCGGATCGGCCCGCATCAGCCCGGCCAGAAAGGCCAGAAAGGGCCGCGCATAGACCAGCATGGATCCCGAGACATCACACAGCGCGACGATCTTCACGGGGCGGTCGGGGCGTGTGCGCCGCGCGAGCCGCAGGGGCACGCCGCCGGTGGCCACCGCCCTACGGATGGTGCGGCGAAAATCCACCGCCCTGCCCCACCGCGCCGCCTTGCGCCTGCGGGAGCGTTTGTCGCGCAGCGCCTGCCCCAGCCGTACGGCAACCGCCTCGGCCTGGCGGATATCCTCGGGATCCACCAGATCGCGCAGATCCTTTTTCATCAGGTTCTTCACGTCCGAGGCGACAAGCCGCCCAACGCCGTCGCTTTCCGCCTCCCCGCCGCCGCTGCCGCCGGGGGCGTGAATGGTGCCTGCACCTTCTGCCTCTGTTTCGCCTGCGTCCTTGCGGGAAGAGCGCATGTCATCATTCTTGTTTGTCTTGTCGCTGGGCACGGTCTTCTGCCGTACCCGGCCCGCATCCATCCAGAAACTGTCAAAGAGCGCATCGAACCGCTCCACATCCTCGGCCCGGCCCGCACACACGGCACGCAGGGCGGCGCGTGCCTCTGACGGATTGCTCGCCTCTACTGCGCCAAGGGCCGCAAGCGCGGTACCGGTTTCGGCCACGCCCAGCGCAAAGCCATGGGCGCGCAGATGCGCCATGAAGCCCGCAACGCGGGCGCCGGGGCCGGGATCGCGGCCCGCAAAGCGCGTGACCCGGCTCATGCGGCGCGCCCCGCCAGCCGCTGCGCGACCTCTGCGGGAACGGCGCCGCGGTCGGCCTCGGTCTTCAGCAAGGTTGCCATGGCCGCCATCAGGGCGGCGGGATCTTCGGTGAGGTCTGCAACGCCAAGGCCAGAGAGCGCGGCGGCAAAATCCAGCATCTCGGCGACGCCGGGTTTCTTGACCAGATCCTCCTTGCGCAGGTCTTGGACGAAGCCGACGATCTGCCCGGCCAGCGCCGCACCCAGCCCCGGACAGCGCGCGTCCAGAATGGCGAGTTCGGTCTTGCGGTCGGGATAGTCCACATGGGCATAGAGGCACCGGCGGCGCAGCGCATCCGACAGATCGCGGGTGCCGTTTGCGGTCAGGATCACCAGCGGGCGGCTTTTGGCCGTGATGGTGCCAAGCTCCGGCACGGTGATCTGAAAATCGGCGAGCACCTCCAAGAGGTAGGCCTCGAATTCTTCATCGGCGCGGTCGATCTCATCAATCAGCAGCACCGGGGGGATATCCTGCCGGATCGCCTGGAGCAGCGGGCGCTCCAAGAGGTACTCTTCGGAGAAAATCTGCGCCTCGGCCTCTTTGCCGGTCTTGCCAGAGGCCTGAATGGCCAATAGCTGGCGCTGGTAATTCCATTCATAGATCGCCTGTGCGGCGTCCAGCCCTTCGTAGCATTGCAGCCGGATCAGCCGGGTGTCGCGGGCTGCGGCGAGGGCGCGGGCGATCTCGGTTTTTCCGACACCGGCAGCCCCTTCGAGCAGCAGTGGACGGCCCAGCGTCACCGCAAGATGCAGCGCCATCGCCAGATCATCGGAGGCGACATAGCCCTGTTCTGCCAGGTCATTCTGAAGGTCGAGATAGGTCATGGGTCAGATCCGACAGGTCGCTGCACAAGGGCCCCGTCTTTGGGCCGGGTTTGGCGAGGTCCGGGAGGCCACGCGCGGCGGCCTCCCTCTTTTGCGATTGGTCTTCGGCCTTAGCCGTGCAGTCCAAGTTCGTTTGCGATCTTCCAGATCCGCCAGTGATCATGCGGCATATGGCTTTGGCGCAGGCCAAAGGCACGGAAGGCATCGTGCACTGCGTTGGAGAAGGCCGGCACGCCTCCCACATTGGGGCTTTCGCCCACGCCCTTGGCGCCGATCGGGTGATGCGGGCTGGGGGTTTCGGTGTGGTCGGTGGTGTAATGGGGCGTTTCCACGGCGGTCGGGATGAAGAAATCCATCAGCGTGCCGGTCTTGCAGTTGCCCATATCGTCATAGGCGATCTCCTGCCCCATGGCGATGGCGAGCGCCTCGGTGAGGCCGCCATGCACCTGCCCTTCGATGACCATCGGGTTGATCCGGGTGCCGCAATCGTCCAGCGCGTAGAACTGGCGGATTTCATGCTCACCGGTGTCGACGTCCACCTCCATGACGCAGATATAGGCGCCAAAGGGATAGGTCATGTTGGGCGGATCATAGTAGCTCACTGCCTCAAGCCCCGGCTCAACGCCCGGAATGGCCTGGTTGTAGGCCGCATAGGCAATGTCCTTCATGGTCTTGAAGCGCTCGGGCGCCCCCTTGACCACGAACCGGTCCACGTCCCATTCCAGATCGTTGTCATGCACTTCCAGCAGATAGGCCGCGATCATCTGCGCCTTGGCGCGGATCTTGCGCCCTGCCATGGCGGTGGCAGCACCGGCAACCGGGGTCGAGCGCGAGCCATAGGTGCCCAGACCATAGGGCGCGGTATCCGTGTCGCCTTCCTCGATGGTGATGCTGTCGGCAGAGAGACCGATTTCGGACGCTAGGATCTGCGCGAAGGTGGTCGCATGCCCCTGCCCCTGGCTGATGGTGCCAAGGCGCGCGATGGCCGATCCGGTGGGATGGATGCGGATCTCGCAGCTGTCGAACATCCCCATACCCAGGATATCGCAGTTCTTCACAGGGCCCGCGCCGACGATCTCGGTGAAATGCGTCAGACCAATGCCCAGAAGCTTGCGCGTCTTTCCGGCCTTGAAGTCCTCCACCCGCTGCGCCTGCTCGGCGCGCAGCTCATCGTATTTGACCGCCGCCAGCGCCTTGTCCCAGGCGGTGTGGTAATCGCCGGAGTCATACTCCCAGCCCAGCGCCGACTGATAGGGGAACTGATCGGCCTTGATGAAGTTGATCCGGCGCAGCTCGGCAGCGTCCATGTTCAGCTCCATCGCCAGCACTTCGATCATGCGTTCGATGAAATAGGCCGCCTCGGTCACCCGGAAGGAGCAGCGATAGGCCACGCCGCCCGGCGCCTTGTTGGTATAGACGCCATCAACGCCCACATAGGCGACCGGGATGTCATAGGACCCGGTGCAGATATGGAAGAAACCGGCCGGGAACTTGGTCGGGTCGGCGCAGGCATCGAACGCGCCGTGGTCTGCCGTTACATGGCAGTGCAGCCCGGTGATCTTGCCCTCCTTGGTGGCGCTGATCTTGCCCTTCATCCAGTAATCGCGGGCAAAGGCGGTGGCCATCAGGTTTTCCATCCGGTCCTCGATCCACTTCACCGGCTGACCGGTGACGATGGAGGCCACGATGGAGCAGACATAGCCGGGATAGACGCCCACCTTATTGCCGAACCCGCCGCCGATATCGGGCGAGATCACGCGGATGTTGTGCTCTTCGATCCCCGACAGAAGGCTGGCCACGGTGCGCACCACATGCGGCGCCTGGAACGTACCCCAGAGCGTCAGCTTGCCGTTGATCTTGTCCATGCTGGCGACCGAACCGCAGGGCTCCAGCGGGCACGGGTGGGTGCGGTGGTAGTAAACCATCTCCTCGGCAACCACTTCGGCCTCATCGATGACCTGTTCGGTGGCGTCCTTGTCGCCCTCTTCCCAGAGGAAGATGTGGTTGTGATGGCGGCGGGCACCATGTGCGCCCTCTTTCTCGTCCTTGATGTCTTCGCGCAGGACAACATCGGACTGCAGCGCCTCGAAGGGATCCACCAGAACAGGCAGTTCCTCGTAGTCCACCTCGACCAGTTCCACCGCGTCGGCGGCGATATAGCGGTCCTTGGCGACGACAAAGGCGACCTCCTGACCCTGGAACAGCACCTTGCCATCGGCCAGCACCATCTGTTTGTCACCGGCCAGGGTGGGCATCCAGTGCAGGGAGAGCGGTTCAAGATCCTTGGCGGTCAGCACGGCAATCACGCCATCCAGCGCCATGGCGGCATCGATGTTGATCGACTTGATGCGCGCATGGGCATAAGGCGAGCGGACAAAATCCCCGTGCAACATGCCCGGCAGAATGACGTCATCCACATAGTTGCCCTTGCCCTGGGTAAACCGGGCATCCTCGACCCGCTTGCGCGAGCAGCCCATCCCCTTGAGATTGTCGATCCGTTCCTGACGGTCCTCCAGATCCTTCATTGTGCTGCCTCCTTGGCTGCGTTCATTTCAGCTGCGGCGGCGAGGATCGCCTTGACGATGTTCTGGTACCCCGTGCACCGGCAGAGGTTGCCGGCGATGCCGAAGCGGACCTCTTCCTCGGTCGGGTTCGGGTTTTCCTGCAGCAGGCGATAGGCCCGCGTGATCATGCCAGGGGTACAATAGCCGCACTGCAGCCCGTGATGCTCTCGGAACATTTCCTGCAGCACATGCATGCCGTCAGGCGTGGCGATCCCTTCGATGGTGGTAACCTCGGCGCCATCCGCCTGAACGGCGAACATGGTGCAGGATTTCACGGACTTGCCGTTGATATCCACCGTGCAGGCCCCGCAATGGGAGGTTTCACAGCCCACATGCGGTCCGCGCAGTTTCAGGGTCTCGCGCAGGGTATGCACCAGAAGCTCGCGCGGCTCGGCGGCGACCTCGTGTTTTTCACCGTTCACGGTCAGGGTGATGATTTGTTTTCCCATGGTATCCTCCCTCAGGCCCGCGACCAGGCGCGCTCGATCGCGCGGCGCAGGATGACGCCAGCCACGTGTTTCTTGAACTCAACCGGACCGCGGTTGTCCTCGGTCGGGTCGATGTCGCCCAGCATGGCGGTGACGGCATCGCCCATTGCATCGGCGCCGCAGTCGGTGCCGACCAGCGCTGCCGCCGCATCCGCCGAGTAGACCGGCGTGTCACTGAGGTTGGTCATCGCGATCGAGGCCGAGGCGACCTTGCCGTCCGCTTTTTCGATGATCACCGCAGCCGCAGCCGTTGCGTAATCCCCGATCTTGCGCTTCTGCTTTTCATAGGCCTGCCCGCCTTTCGGCGCGGCAAAGGAGATCTTGGTCAGGATCTCGTCATCCTCGCGGTCGGTCATATAGGCCGCCTCGTAAAAGTCGCGCGCCTGAACCTCGCGGGTGCCATCCGGCCCCTGCAGGGTAAAGGTCGCATCAAGGCACTGCATGAGGCCCGGCATGTCATTGCCCGGATCGCCATTGGCCACGTTGCCGCCGATGGTGCCCATGTAGCGCACCTGGGGATCGGCGATCAGCAGCGCCGCCTCGCGCATGATCGGCGCAGCGTCGGCCAGCGCATCATCGGTGATCAGCTCGTGCTGGGTCGTCATGGCGCCGATGGTGACGGTGCCGCCCGCGACCGTGATGCCTTTCAACTCGTCAATGGACTGAAGATCGATCAGATGCGGCACATCCGCCATCCGCAGCTTCATCATCGGAATGAGACTGTGTCCGCCCGCCATGACGCGGGCATCATCCCCGTGTTCCTCAAGAACCGCCAGCGCCGCCGCAATACTGCCGGGCCGGTGGTATTCGAACTCTGAAGGTATCATCCGTTTCCTCCCTGAATGCCGGATTGGCGACATTAGAAGCGGCCACAGGTGGGCCGACGAGAACCGGGGAACGACCGCCGAACTCGCTTTCACGAAATGCGAATGACCTGCACGAGTTGCGAAAACAGGCCCTTTGGACGAAATCGCAAACGTGAATACGTGTCAGGGTTGAATTTCAGCGCGAGTCGACAATCGTATACCGGCTGACAGCCCGCCTGTGACCCGGCCGTCCCCTTGCGGAAAGGAAGATCGACCAGATGAAACCACGCGGCTCTCCTTGTGTCCTTTGGCCCGGATACGGGAGGTGGTGACCAGACTGAGGACAGGAAACAGGTTCAGGAAATGGAGGCGCGCCTTCCCTGCCCGTCGAGAACCGCATAACCCGGAAGACAGCGATCACAGCAATCAATTGCGGGCAAACACAGCGGCACCCGCCGCCAGCAAAAGCCCGCCCGCCTACATCCCCAGCCGGGCCCGCACATCCGCAAGACGGGAGCGGCTCACAGGAACCTTGGGCAGAGCAGGTGTTTCATCGAAATAGCACACGCCGTTGTCCTTCTTGCGCTCGAAACTGGTCACGTGGTCGAGGTTCACAAGGTAGCTGCGATGGGTCCGCACAAAGGAGCCGCTACCGATGCGGGTCTCAGCCTCCGAGATGGACCAGGGGCAGAACAGCTTGTTCTCGCCCGCGTAAAGCACAGTGTAATGCCCCTCGGCCCGGATCGCAGAGACATTGGCCGGGCTGATGAAGTGGGTACGCGAGTCGGCCTCATAAGGAATACGGCCTTCGCAGACGGGCTCTGCCTGCGCGGTCAGAGACTGGGCCGGTGTCTCGGCTGAAGGGCCCAGCCCATCGGATGCAGGATCAGGTGCCCGCTCCCCTTTCCCATCGCTGCCCGCTCCCCCAAGGTGCGTTGCAAATGTCACCCCGGACAAAAGAAAACTGCCGGACAGCACGAAGGCCGAAAGCGTCACGCCGAAGGCCAGCACGCCCCGGCTCATTGGTGGAACGAAGGTGGTGTATTCTGCCGACTGGGTAAATCCGGTGCCCGCCATGGCGATGAAATGCACCGCAAAGACCGCGACGCCAAAGCCAACGGTGCCCAGCAGGATATTGCGGGCACTGCGCTGCCCGTAGGACACCTGGAACGACGCCATGCTCAGCGCGATGGAGGCAGCAAAGGCAATCACGATCTGGGGCGCGGAATAGCTTGGCAGGCAGAGTTCCATCCCCGACATGCCGATATAATGCATTGCCGCGATGCCGCTGCCCATGATCACCCCCGCCAGCAGGATTTTGCTCCGGGTGCGGGTGCCGAAATGCACGATCAGCAACGCCAGACCCATGAACAGGATCGCCGTCAGCGCCGAAATCAGCGTGATCAGCGGATCAAAGTAATAGGCAACGGGCAGCTCCAGCCCCAGCATGGCCACGAAATGCATCGACCAGATGCCGCTGCCCAGAATGACCGCAGCGATGGAGACAACGATCTTGCGCACCGGTACCGACATCTGCGAGGCGCCCTGCACCAGCGACAGGCCGGAAAACCCGGCGATCACGGCGATCGCAAGCGAAGCAAGGACAAACAGGTGATTGTGGCTGTAATCGAGCAAAAAGGGCCTCCCTTCCCATTCAGCTCTGGTCGCGGCACGTGGCGCAGGCCTCTCCGGTCAGACGCCGCACCGCCGACAACATAGACCTATAGTTGAACCCCCGTCACTCGCCAAATGCAGAGAAGAAAAAAGAAACGCGCCCCGCAGGGCGCGTCCTGATCTGTTTCGACGCCTTACCTGTCGTCGTCGTCCTTGTCGAACTCGGCCATCAGAGGATCTTCTTCCTCCTCATCGTCATAGTAGCCTTCGGCGCGCAGTTTCTCTTCGCGCTTCTTCTCGACCCGGCCCACCAGAAAGATCGAAATCTCATATAGGCCATAGACCACGGTGAAGAGGATCAGCTGGGTGATCACATCCGGCGGGGTCACCAGCGCGGCCAGCACAAGGATCGCCACAACTGCGTATTTGCGCACAGAACCCAGCCCCTCGGCGCTGACCAGACCGGCCTTGCCCATCAGGGTCAGAAGCACCGGCAGCTGGAAGCACAGGCCAAAGGCCATGATGAACTTGAGCGTGATGTCCAGCGACTCGTTCACCTTGCCGAAGAAGGTGATGCGTACCCCTTCGGCGGTTTCCGGCACCACCGCCGCATCAACGGGCAGATCCTCCACCGCCCCGGACAGCAGGTTGGCAAAGATCGACGAGACATCCGCAAAGCCCAGAAAAAACGCCATGGCCAGCGGGGTGACGACGAAATGCGCAAAAGACGCCCCCAGGAGGAACATCACCGGCGAGGCCACCAGGAAGGGCAAAAAGGCGTTCTTTTCGCTCTTGTAAAGGCCCGGCGCCACGAACCGCCACAACTGATAGCCGATCACCGGGAAGGACAGCGCAAAGCCGAACACCATGGAGATGCGGAACAGAGTGAACAGGTATTCCTGCGGGCTGGTGTACTGCAAGGTGGGTGACGGATCGCCCAGCTCGCGCAGCGTTGCCTCGATCGGCCCCAGCAGGAACTGCAGGATCGGCTCGGCCACGGTAAAGGCCAGCACGATCCCGACGATAAAGGCCCCCACCGCCCGGATCAGTCGGGTGCGCAGCTCCGCCAGATGCTCGATCAGCGGCGCAGAGGAATCCTCGATGTCTTCGGATTGGCTCATGATTTGGTCTCTTTGTCCTCAGCCGCAGGGGCCGCGCCCGCCTCAAGCTCCTTTTCGGCCGCTTCGGCATAGGCGAGCGCCTCCTGCGCCTCCTTGGCCTTGCGTTCCGCCGCCGCGCGAGCCGTGGCCGCCTGGATCTTCTTGGCGTCCGCAGCGCGCTCGGCAGCCAGCTTTCCGGTTTCGCTCTCCGCGTCGAACTTGGTCGGGTCGATGGATTTGGCCATGTCCTGCGCCGCCTCCTTGACCCCGTCCATGGCGGTGCCGACCGGGTTGGTCGCGGCCTTCAGCCCCTGTGCCATATCCTTGACGCCGGCCTCGTCGGCGGCATCGTTCATCGCGCGGCTGAACTCGCGGGCCATGCCCTTGGCCTTGCCCACGAAACGCCCGACATTGCGGAACAGCACAGGCAGGTCCTTGGGACCGACCACGATCAGTGCGACGATCCCGACCACCAGAAGTTCGGTCCACCCAAGATCGAACATGGGCGGTTAGGCCTTGTCTTTTTCGGTCTCGGGCGTGATGTCCTTTGCCTCGACGGCTGCATCCTGCTCGATTTCGTCGGTGCTGTCCTTCACGCCCTTCTTGAAGGCGGTGATGCCCTTGCCGACTTCGCCCATCAGCGAAGAAATCTTGCCGCGGCCAAACAGGACCAGAACCACGACGGCGATCAGCAGAATGCCGGGAAGGCCGATATTGTTGAGCATGTGAGTGTCTCCTTCTTGTCCGGCGCCTATCCGCACCGGTTTTCCTTTGTCAGCATCGGTTTTACGGGCGCGCGGTTCGCGCGCAAAGACGCACGGGACTTCAGAACTGCCAATCCTGGACGAAAAGCGCCTGAAACACCGACCAGCGAAACCCAACTGACAGGTTTATGTCAGTTGAACCCTGCTAGGTCCAGCCTGTCACATCACAACGGAGACCCAAGAGATGACACAGACCAAAACCACCCCCGCCCAAACCAACCCCGTGGCCGAGATCGTCACCTTCACCCTGGCGGGCGGAATCACCCCTGAGGCTTTTGTCGCGCTCAGCCAGCAAAGCGAGGCTTTCGTGCGCGACCAGCCCGGCTTCATGGTCCGCCGCCTGTCCTGCGGCGACGATGGGCGCTGGAGCGATCACGTGGTCTGGCGCGATCATGCCAGCGCGCAGGCCGCGGCAGAGGCCTTTTCCAGGCAGCCCTTTGCCGCCGCGCTGATGCAGGCGATCGAACCCGGCAGCCTCGATATGCGCCACGAAGACATCCTGTGGCAGATGGCGGCTTGACCAATCGGTGCGGCGCAGGCCAAGGCTAGGGTCATGCGCCGCACCGACCGCCTTTTTGAAATCATCCAGATCCTGCGCGACGGGAAACTGCACCGCGCGCAGGACATTGCCGCGCGGCTGGAGGTCTCGACCCGCACCATCTACCGCGACATGGACACGCTGGTGGCCTCTGGCGTGCCGGTCGAGGGCGAGCGCGGCGTCGGCTACATGGTGCGCGAGGCGATCACTCTGCCCCCCCTCACCCTGACGCCCGAGGAGCTGGAGGCGCTGAACCTTGGCATGGCCATCGTCGCCGAGGCCGCCGACCCGGACCTCAAGGCCGCCGCGCAATCGCTGGCCGCCAAGGTGGATGCGGTCCTGCCCGCGGAAACCATCGCCGAGGCGGATGCCTGGAAATTCGCCGTCTACCCCTTTGCCGATGCCGCGCGCGGCTTTGCTCAGATGCCCACCCTGCGGGCCGCGATCAAGGCGCGTCAGAAACTGCAGATCACCTACCGGCGGATCGACGGAGAGGTAAGCCGCCGCAAGATCCGCCCTTTGCACATGGAATACTGGGGCCGCGTCTGGACCCTGACCGCATGGTGCGAGGCGCGCGAGGATTTCCGCGTCTTCCGGGTCGATCTCATCGAAGAGGCCACCGCCCTGCCCGAACTGTTCGTGGATGAGCCGGGAAAGCGGCTGGCGGATTATGATCCGAACCCCAAGGCATGAAAACGTCCGTATAGGCCCGAACCCGCGGCATGGTGTCATTCACCTGCAGGTTGGCATGGCTGGCGGACGCAGGCGTCACGACCTATTGCGAGCCTGTTCTGCGGCGCGCGCGCGTTCCGCAACCCGTGCCCGCGAGGCGGCAAGCTGTGCCCGGGCCGCCCGCGCCCTGTCCTGCAATCGATCCTCCGGCAGATCGGGAGGAGAGCCGCACAAGACATGGAAGCCTTTGAGGTCGGTAAAGGCCCACTGTGCGGCCAGCAGTTGATAGCTTTTGAGATCCCAGCCAGATTCATCGGTCTCAAATCGCATACGCCAGTTTCCCCGCACCCGCACCGGCAGCCGCAATCGCCGGATGCGAAGCATGGCTTCATGTCCACTTTTTGCCGTGCGCAGCCCCTGCGCGCGCATGACCTTGATCCGTTCCAGCAGCCCGCCGACGTCCTTCAGGCGGCGACCGGCAAAAAGCACCTCGATCTCCGCATTGGGTTTCACGATTCCCTTGATCACCAGGTCGCCCCGGTTGTTGCGGCTCAGGATGGGAATGAGCTCGACGGGAACGTCCCGCAGCTCGCGCTTGAACAAGCCGGCGTCCTCGATCTGAGGGGTAATTTCGCCCCTGTTTCTTCGTCGGTCTATGTTCCGGAGGTCCACGTCTTGGTTCACTCAGCATGCTCGGCAAGGGCATCGAATAGGGTTCATGCACCTCATGTACCGGGGAACCTATCTCCCGCCGGTTAACAGTGCATTGAAGAGTGCCCGGTGCAAGACGGTACGACACACTTGGACTTTGAAAAGTAAGGCAGATTGCTCACGGGGGCGGATCGTGGCCATATCAAGGGAGCCCTGCCCTTTGCAAATTCATCCTACCACCAAACGAAAAGCGCCCACCATCTGGCGAGCGCTGGTTCGCTGCGTCTTCTGTTGCGCTCAGGCCTTTCTGCGGCGACGCAGCAGGCCCAGACCGCCGAAGGCTCCGATCAGAAGAAGCCCCGTGGCCGGAAGGGGAACCGGAGCAATCGACGAGGTCCCGAGGATCGAGAACTGCTGCTCACGCTGATAAGTATAGTATGTATTGAAGGCCATGTTGTCGCGGGACTGGCGCAGGTTGCCCGCTGCATCAACCACCCCCCAATCGGAATAGCCGCCGAGATTGTTCACACCGTTGTAGCCAAACCAGTATGTCCCCGCGGCGAGGTTGAGGTTAAGCCCGCTAACGATCACGTCAAAGATCCGGTAACCGCTTGAGGTCGCAATCTGAGTTCCTGAAACAGACAGGTTGGTCAGCAAAAGAAGATTGTTCATTGCGCTGTCATAGATACCGATGTCCAGACGCGCCTGAGACAGGTCTGAGCCTGTGAACCCAAAAGCGAAATTCACGCCAGTGACTGTCGTGTTCCCGCTCAGGGTGAAATCATCAGCTATCCCATAAATACTGCCCGCATTGCGGTTGTGATTTGAGCCGGTTACGCCATTGTCAAAAACCGTCGCAGCCATGGTGCCAGAGGCAGAGATTGCAAGTGCCAGCACCGCGCCAGCCAATTTCTTGATGCTCATGAAATGTCTCCGAGAAAGAGTGTCACACGTCAGAAAGTTAACGATTAGTTAACAAAATATCACACTAGAGTCAATTCGCCCGGCTCGACCAAGCAGTCTTGGGGGGACAGCTTACCCCTTGGGAAAGACGAAACACCGGTTGCGCGGGACGGTAAGCCACAGAACGCGGCCCACTTCGGGCAGGAACACATTGGGTACCGTCACCTTCAGGAGTGATCCGTCAAAATCCATACGGAACTCCACCAGGTTCTCGTGGTTCAGGAAACGCGCGCGTTCGATCACGCCACGGGCCGGAACGCCGTCACTGGGCGTCGGGAGTGGCCCCTTGCCGGCACGGTCGAAATCGATGCGCACGTGCTGGGGGCGAAAAACGATCTCTGCGTCCGTACCACCGGGCACGCGAACTGGCCAAAGGGGGTCTTGGCCTCGGCCGTTTTCATCCATGCATTATTGCGGAGCCGGGTCGCATTCCTCGACCGGGAATTGGAATTCGAAACACGCCCCCTGTCCCAACTCTGACCTCACAGTGATGCGCCCCTTCCAGCGATCGGCGATTTTCTGAACAACGGCCAAGCCCAACCCGCACCCTTTGGCGCTATCCCGCGCCACCAGAATTTCGAAGGGTTCGAAGATGCGCTGATGGTCGTCCTCTTTGATGCCGGGGCCGTTGTCTTCCACACGGAAGATTGCCATTGAACCGTCCAGATGAGCCGTCACGCGGACATGTGGATCTGGTTGGTCATTGTGCAGAACCGCATTCGAGATCAGGTGTGAGAAGAGAGCCTGAAAATCTTCACGGGCGACCATCAACGTTGATACGTCCGGAGCAACCTCGATCTCATATGCTCCGTCATCCAGGTATTTTTGGGCGATATTGGTCAGCTCTGAAGAGATGTCCACGCTGCAGACCGTTGCCGTGGCTTCCCCGAGCAGTGCGTATTCCAGCAGCCCCGCCAGCTGCCCTTCCATCTGGGCCGCCTTGCTGGAGATCAAATCAAGGAACTTATGGGCCCGTGGCGGAATATCGGTTTGCGCATCCTCGAACTCTTCGGCGATCCACTCCGGGAGCATTGCCATGGCGCGAAGGGGCGCGCGCAGATCATGCCCGATCCTGTGCGCCAACCTGTTCATCTCATTGCATCCAGCACAGTCCTTGCTGTCGTTCGAGGCAGACACGGTGGCACTCAACATAGATGTAAAGCCTTTTTTCCCATAAGATGAAGAGGTTTTACCCGGCAGACGGCCCGGAACCGGCACAGTCCCAGGACGTGGTTATCGTTGTGCTGATCCTGCTGGACAGATCGGCCCCGCCCGGTCCCCCCGGCGCTGGGGCAGGCTGCATTTGCGACACATGGGAAATCTGGACCATTCGTTCCTCATGCTCCATTCAGCACCTCACGGATCACCTGGGGATTGAGGCCGGATTTTGTAACAATACGCCTGACGCCCGCGGCACTGGCCTTGTCCCACATGAAAGGCGAAGGCCAGTCCGAAACAATGATGATCGGCATTTCGGCCAGGCTAGGCACCTTGGCCAATTCCAGGACGAAGTCGATACCCTTTCCATCCGGCAAGGAGTTGTCCATCAGGAGCAGGCTGATCGGTTCGCGACTGATGACCAACCTTGCTGCCTGCAAGCTGTCGACTGCCGTGATCACGGCATCGTTCATTGCAGCTTTGGCAGTGCGCAGCATCATCATGCGATCAAATTCGTCATCTTCGACGATCAGGCATTTTGGCCGCGAACCATTGGCTTGCGTACGGACCATATTCACTCATTCCATGTCTTCAAAGTTGAAAACTTCACTAAAGACGCTCCGAACACTCGGACATCCTCTGCAGTATCGCGCGACTTGGTGACTTAAGCCCTAACAAAACAGATTTAACGGGAAGGCTCGTGTGGCATCGCTCGCGCAATCATGACGAGCGTTCGGCTTGCCGCGGTGCAGGACGGGCCTGTTTCCCTGGTCAAAGTCGTGACCGGTGAACTAGGCAAAGCGATGTTTTGGGTCGCCTCCCCCTACCCTTTGGGAAAGACAAAACAGCGGTTGCGCGGCACGGTGAGCCAGAGGACGCGGCCCACTTCCGGAAGGAACACGTTCGGCACCGTCACCTTCAGGAGCGAGCCGTCGAAATCCATGCGGAACTCCACCAGGCTTTCGTGGCCAAGGAAACGCGCGCGTTCCACCACGCCGCGGGCCGGAACGCCATCGCTGGGGGTCGGCAGTGGCCCCTTGCCCGCACGATCGAAATCGATGCGCACGTGCTGGGGGCGAAAGACGATCTCTACGTCCGTACCATCGGGCACGCCGGGGGCGAGGAACTGGCCAAAGGGGGTCTTGGCCAGCGCGCCGTTGACCTGCGCGTTCAGCACGTTGACGTCGCTGAAGAACGCCACCGCCGCCTTGTCGACCGGGCGGGTATAGACGTTATAAGGCGCGCCCTGCTGCACGATCCGCCCGCCCCGCATCAGGGCAATTTCATCGGCCATGCGCATGGCTTCCTCGGGTTCATGGGTCACCAGCAGAACCGCCGTATCTTCTTCGCGCAAGAGCGTCAGGGTTTCGTCGCGGATGCCATCGCGCAGGCGGTTATCAAGTCCGGAGAACGGCTCATCCATCAGCATGATGCGCGGGCGCGGCGCCAGGGCGCGGGCCAGTGCGACGCGCTGCTGTTCGCCCCCTGACAGCTGATGCGGGAAATCGTCGATGTATTTGGACAGCGACACCTTGGCGAGCAGTTCCTCGACCCGCGCACGTTTCTGATCCCTGGAGCCCTTCAGGCCAAAGGCCACGTTGTCGGCAACGCTGAGATGCGGGAACAGGGCAAAGTCCTGGAACATCAGCCCGATCTCGCGCCGCTCGGGGGGCACGCGAAAGACCGTGTCGCAGATCAGCTTGCCATCCACGTAGATTTCGCCCTCGTCCTGCATCTCCACCCCTGCGATCATGCGCAGGGTGGTGGACTTGCCGCAGCCCGACGGCCCCAGAAGGCAGGTGACCTGCCCCGCCTGAATGGTGAGCGAGACATCGTCCACCACCGCGCGCCCGTCAAAGAACCGCCGGATGTTGCGGATTTCGAGCCGGGGAACCGGAAGGTTTGGCGGGGTGGATACGGCGGTCATGGGGCCTCTCACTGATGCCGATCAAAACAATCGGGATTGCCCGCAGATAGCAACCCCGAAAAGCGCACGCAAGGGCGCCGTCCCTGAACACTCAGCAGCAGGATGCAGCGGCTGTCCCCTCGTCGAAGGCATTGAAGGGCGAGGCACCGCCACAGCCTGCGAAGATCCCGTAGTGATTGGAGAAATCGCCGATGAAGTCGAAATGCGGCGCAAGGCGGGTGTCCTGCAGCATCATCCAGGTGTTGCCGCAGACCGGAAAGACCTTGCCGGTCTCGATCACGTGGTGATCGTCCAGCTTCAGCGCATGGGGGCTGTGGGGGATGGTGCCCTTGTAGATCACCGCCTGTCCGTAGTCCTCGCAATCGGGCTCCAGATCCGGCAGCTTGAACAGCCGGTAGGTGGCCGACAGGAACTTGAGCGGCGCGACGCGCGCCTCCAGCTTGGGGTTCTCGATGGTCAGGGGCCGCGCCGTTACCATGCGCGGGTCGTTGAACCCGGCCTCGCGGGCCAGGCGCAGGAAATCGTTCCAGTACAGCGCCCCGGACAGGCATTCGCCATACAGAACCTCGTCCTGCGCCATCGCCTCGGGCACGCGGCGGTCGGCGTAGACGTCCGAGAAATACATCTCACCGCCCTCCTTCAGCAGCCGATGCGCCCCGCGCAGCACCGCGCCCTTGTCGGTCGCAAGGTTGATCACGCAGTTGGAGACGATGACGTCAAAGGAGCCGGGTTCCAGATCCAGTTCGTCCAGTTTTTCGATATAGCCGTGATGGAATTCCACATTGCTGGCCCCATGACCAAAGGCCGCTGCGTGATAGTCGCGGTGGCGCTGTGCCACCTCCAGCTGGGCCGGGGTCATGTCAACGCCCACGACACGGCCCTTGTCCCCAACCATGGCCGAGAGCGCATAGACATCGCGCCCAGCGCCGCAGCCCAGATCCAGCACCGAAGCGCCTTCCAGCGCCTCGGGCGCGATCAGACCGCAGCCGTAATAGCGCGTCAGCACCTCGTCATGGATCCGGGACAGGATCTCTTTTACATGATCCGGCATGTCATCCGGCGTGCAGCAGGCATTGGTTTGCAGATCCTCGCTGCCCTGCAGGACCTCGCCATAGTAGTTCTGCACGCTTTCATGTTTCATCTCTGGTCCCTTCCCCGTGTTGGCGGCCCATGGGTATCGCGCCCCCCGGCCCCGGACAAGCGGCAGAGCGCCGCAGTGACGCAAGCGTGAAGGGCGCCCTACTGCATCAGCTCAAACGCTGCCTCGGCCCGCACGGATCCATTGACCATCACCTCGATCCGGTGCGCGCCGGGCACCAGCGTTAAGGTGGTGGCATCCCCCTTCATGCGGTGGCGTTTTGAAAGGGACAGCCGCCCGTTCTTCAGATGCGCCTGTTTCAGCTTGAACACCTTGGCGGAGGTCTTCCCGCCGGGGCGCTGGAACTGCAGGCGGTAGTCCACCAGAACCGGCTGGTCCACGGGGCCAGACAGATCGACAAAGAAGGACAGCGCATCCCCGATGGACACCGCTCCAGCATCAAGCGTGATCTCAGCCGAGACCGGGGCGTCCGGGTCATAGCCCAGAAGGCCCAGCGCCCCCGAATGGCCCGCCTTGACCAGCCCGCGGCAGGCGTGCCGGATGATCCAGTCCATTTCCTTTTGTGCCTGCTGTTGCCCATCGCGCCAGCGGTGCAGGGTTTCCACCACTAGATCCGGCTCTTTTCTGGCAATGTCATTCAGATGATTGGCAACCGAGCGCGTTACGAACCGCGCGCGGTCCCCATGCAGAAGGTCCAGAAGCGGCAAGGGCGCACGGATATCAAGGTCGATCCCCATTCCCCAGGGCAGGCGCGGCCGCGTACCCTCGCTGACCAGTCGGCGCACGTGATAGTGCTCATGCACCGCCCAGCCCTGCATCCGCTCCAATGTCAGATCCGGCCAGCGGTTCAGCATGGGCCGGATCGCATATTCCATGGAAAACCGCTGCGTGAGTGCCTCCAGCAGATCCAGCGTCAGATCGGGATCATCCTCCAGCCCCTTGGCGATGACGAATTCTCCCAAGGGGGCAAAGATGAAATCGCCGAAATCATCGTCGCTTTTGGCCGGATCCAGCGGCGGCGGCAGGGCGGCCTGCAGCACCGGCGCCAGCTGGGGCAAGGGGGCTGCATAGTGGCGCGCCAGCACCTCGGCGATCCAGTTGATGCGCTGTTTCAGTTCCAGTTCCGGCAGGCGCCCCATCACCTGCGCCTCGAACCTGCCCGCATCGAACCCCGGATCCACGGCAGCAAAAAGACCCGCCAGGTAGCGGGTCTTTTCCAGATTGAACAGCTGGTCCTTCAGGGAAAAACCGCTGGCCATTCCGTTACAGCGTCATGTTGGTGGCGCCGCCATCCAGCAGGATGTTCTGGCCGACGATGAAGCCGGCATGCTGCGAACACAGGAAGGCGCAGGCCGCGCCGAACTCCTGCCGCGTGCCATAGCGATGCGCCGGGATGGTCGCCTCGCGCTGCGCCTTTGCCTCTTCGATGGAAATGCCCTGCTGGCTGGCCACGCCGGTATCCAGCGAGACGGCGCGGTCGGTGGCATGGATGCCGGGCAGAAGGTTGTTGATGGTGACCCCCTTGCCCGCAACCTGCCGAGAGGTGCCGGCCACATAGCCGGTGAGGCCCGCGCGGGCCGAGTTGGACAGGCCCAGAACGGCAATGGGTGCCTTCACGGACTGCGAGGTGATGTTGACCACGCGGCCCCAGCCCTTGTCCATCATTCCGGGCAGCAGCGCCTTCATCAGCGCGATCGGTGCCAGCATGTTCGCATCCAGCGCCTTGATGAAATCGTCGCGCTCCCAGTCGGACCACATGCCGGGAGGCGGACCGCCAGCATTGGTCACCAGGATGTCGACACCGCCCGCAGCATCCAGCACCGCCTTCTGCCCCTCGGGCGTTGTGACATCGGCCGCCACGGTTTCAACCTCAACACCATAGGTGTCGCGGATGCCTTGAGCGGCGGCCAGCAGCGCCTCTTCGCCGCGGGCGTTCATCACCAGGTTCACACCTGCTTCGGCCAGCGCCTCGGCGCAGCCAAGACCCAAGCCCTTGCTGCTGGCACAGACCAATGCGCGCTTGCCTGCAATTCCAAGATCCATGTTCGTCCTCCATCGGGATTCTGCGTTTCCGGCCAGAGAGTGCACCTTCCGCGAGGGAATGACCAGACTCGGAAGAGTGGTCCGAATTTCTGCGCCTTCCGGCCCGTTTCATGCCATAATCGTCGGGTAGAACCTGTCCACTCAGCAGTGCGAAAGAACCATCACGTGACACAGGCGCGCTTCGCCACCAGATCCATTCCCGCCTTTCCGGCCGAAGCCTTCCGTGTGGACGTCGGTGCAAACATGGGCGACCCTTTGGGCGTGCTGGAGGATCTGGTTCTGGACGACATCTACAGTCTGGGCATAGGCACGCAATCCCGGCGCCTGTCGCTCAGCAGCGACAGCGATGGAACCTTCACCGTGGCACCGGATACCGAACTGGGCCATCCCGGCGCCATTCTGCACCTGGATTGCACTTTGACCCTGATGCCCGAGATCGGCACCAACGTGGATGCCCTGGTGCTGGTCGAGGTCGACGGCGAGGGGATGATCGCGGCCATCTACCTTGCCCCCCTTGCGCCGCTTATGCCGCAGGTCGGTTACACGCTGCTGAGCGCCGATCGCGATGGCGCCCGCGCCCGGCTGGCACAGATGGCCTCGGTCTCTTTCACGCGCGGCACACATATCACGCTTGGCAGTGGCGCCCAGAGGCCGATCGAGGATCTGCGTCCCGGAGACCGGATCCTGACCCGCGACGATGGCGTGCAGGAACTGCGCTGGATCGGCCAGACCACCAGCCGCGCCGTGGGCGCCATGGCCCCGATCCTGATCCGCAAGGGCACGCTCAACAATGCGCGCGACCTGCTGGTCAGCCCCGACCACCGGCTGATGGTCTATCAGCGCCACGATGCGCTGGGTGTCGGCACGCCCGAGCTGCTGATCCCCGCCCGCCACCTGGTGAACGGCGACAGCGTGGTGGTGCAGGACGGCGGATTCGTGGACTATTTCCAACTGCTGTTTGACCGCCATCACATCGTCTATGCCGAGGGGATCGCAGCCGAAAGCCTGTTCCTGGACCCTGTGACCGAACCCGCCCTGCCCCCCGAACTGCTGGAGCGCATTGCCGGGATCTCAAGCCCCCACCAGCGCCGCGACAGCCACGGGCTGGACGTGCCAAGGCCCCTTTTGGACCGCCCGGATCTGGTGGAACTGCTGAAACGGGCATCGCTGAGGTAGGTCTGTCAGGGGCGCAAGGCGCAAAAAAGCAAAGCAACCTGATGCCGCATTGCGAAGCAGAAGTTGAAACCTGTGCGGCCGCTCGGTCCGGGCGCGGCTTGACCCCATTTGCAGCAAAGTCAATCATCGCGGCGACTTATAGGAGGCGATGAAGCGTGAATGACATGGTGGTACAAGGCGGTCATATGCAAAGGCAAGCCGCAAGCAAGCGTATAGTTTCTGCGCAAGGGTCTGACTACCTTGGTTTCAACGTCTTCCCGGGCGGAACGATGCTTGTGACCTCGTCTATCGAGGTCGCTGAACCGACCGAGATCTGCTTTGCCCAGGATGAAAACGGCCAGCACATCTCTGCCCAGTATTTTCTGTCGGGCGAGGCCAGCATCATCATGGGGAATGGCCATGGGCAGCATTGGACGCAAGACGGAACATCCGTGATCCGCAGTGATACACCCGGTTTCCGGCTGATCGTGAAGCCGGGACAAGTCCTGCGCCATGTTTGCGTGGCGATGTATCGTCATGACCTGAAGGGCCGCCTGGATGAAACATCCTGCCCGCAGCTTGCGCGCTTGATGGCAGCTGATGAGACCGTCGACCTTGCTGTACCGGTTCCCACTGACATGCTGGTGCGCAGTACAGCGCAGCGGCTGTATCAGCTGCGCGCGGCGACCGGGCTCGGCAGCGTCAGGGCAGAAGGTCTGGCCATCAGCTTTCTGTCCGAGGTGTTGTTCGGCTATGGTCAATTGGCACTGGACGATGCAGACAGTAGCAGCGTTTTGCCGTGGCAGGCCCATAGGGTACGGCTGCTCAAGGCTGCCATCGATGCCGATCCGGGCCAGAGCTTTGCCGAAGGTGAAATGCTGGAGCGGTTCTCAATGGGCGATCAGATGGCGCGGCGGGTGTTTCAGGAGGTGTTCGGAACCACTCTTGCGGCATACACACGCACCGCGCGCCTGGCCAAAGCGCAGGCAGCACTGCGCGATGGCACCACTTCGGTCAAACAGATCGGCTTTGCCTGTGGCTATGCTCATATTGGCAACTTCACCCGGGCCTATAAGCAGCACTTTGGGGAAACCCCTTCGGACACGCGCGCACGCGCCGCGCAGGAGCGTTAGAAACCCAGGCCCTTGCGGTGGAAAGACTTATCATTTCAGGTAAAAATTTATCATAAAAGGCCAGAGCCCTAGCCAGAGCTTTGATCCGATTTCATAAACGCGGCGTCTGAGAACCCGGGGCGCGGGCCGTGCCCCCAAGATGCTGACATCAGGATGATCCGGGGGGGCACCCCTTCAGCGCAGACAACAGGCCGATTTGACACGACACCGGATGGGTCGTGGTTGGGTTGGTGTGGGTTCACGGGACTGATCCGGGCTGACATCGATGCGACCATGGCAGCTATCCGACAACGACGGATGAATTTGCGATGGCTGGATTTTTGATGCGGGCTCTCTTGACGGGTGGGCCTGATGGCGATGAGGCCAAAATGAATGCCAGCAAACGCAAAATCTATTTTGGCTACCTTGCCCTCATCTGTGCGCCCTTGTTGGCCTTTGTATCCCCCGCAGCGGCCCTTGATGCCCCATCGCGTATCGACCGGAGTTTAAACCTGAATTCCCAATGCCGGTTGTACGCCTTCGTCCAAAATCTGAATGGTGGGTTGGCGTCTGTACGCGTTGCATCGATTGGGAGTGGTTCTGTACCAACCCAAGCGGCAGGGGGGGCATCTTATTTCAATGGAGGTGTCAGCACCACTTTTTCGGCGATAACTGCTGCGAATCTGGAAACGTACTGCAGTCTTACGGATATCTCTAGCCTTGTTCAGCAAGGCGCTGCAGGAACCTATGCCGCACATGACTATATCGGGGTTTCCTTTGAAGCGACACATACCAGCGCCGGTGATCGCTATGCCTATCTCGCCGAAATCAGCGGGGTAACGGGAACAACCGTTACGGTCAGCCAGACCCTTGTCAATGCAGCACCAACGGTAACGCTCGGCAGCGCCAGCGGGCCAGACGGCAGCGGAAACTATACCGTGATCGCCACCTTGTCCGAAAGCAGCTCCGATTTCACAGCCTCCAGCCTGACGTTGACAAACGCCACCGCGACCGTGTCCGGCAGCGGCAGCAGTTACACCATCGTTTTAAGCCCCGTGGCGGATGGGGCAGTCACTGCGTCGGTCCCAAAAGGGGGCTTTTCCGACAGCGGAGGGCTTGAAAACTGGGTCGCCTCAAATGAAGTAGCATTCACAGCTGACAAAACGCCCCCCACCGTCAGCATCGGTGCATTCACCGGGCCGCTGAACGGAGCGCAGTCGGCCGCGATCACCCTGTCGGAGGCCAGCACGGACTTCACCCTCGGTGACCTCACCCTGACCAATGCCACCGCGACGCTCTCCGGCTCTGGCACCAGCTACACGGCGGTGCTAACGCCAGTGGCGGACGGGCCGGTGGCGCTGTCGGTGGCGGCGGGCACCTTCAGCGATGCGGCTGGAAATGTGAATGCGGTGGGGTCAAATGAGGTCAGCACCACATATGATGGCACGCCCCCCACCGTCAGCATCGGCGCCTTTTCCGGCCCGCTGAACGGAGCGCAGTCGGCAGAGATCACCCTGTCTGAGGCCAGCACCGATTTCACCCTCGCTGACCTCACCCTGACCAATGCCACCGCGACGCTCTCCGGCTCTGGCACCAGCTACACCGCAGAGCTGACGCCGGTGGCAGATGGACCGGTGGCGCTATCGGTGGCCGCAGGCACCTTCAGCGATGCGGCGGGAAATGTGAACGCGGTGGGGTCAAATGAGGTCACCACGACATACGATGGCACCGCGCCAGTAATACGCCCCATTGGCAATCTGACGTTGGAAGCGGACTCGACCGGAACCCGCCGCATTGGCTTCTCAACGATCGTCGATGACAATGTTGACAGCGGCATCAGCCCGGTCTTCACGCTCAGCGGCAGTGTAATCACCAGCCCATATGACTTTCCGATCGGGGCGAATCTGATCAAGATAAACGCGACGGACTCGGCTGGAAATCAGGCGATCGAGGAAGAGTTCACCCTCACCATTACGCCGGGCGTCGTGCCGATCAGCCCGGTCCTGACAGCGACCCTCATCAATGCGGACCGCTCCATGACGATTGAGGGAACGGCCGAGACAGACGGTACAGTGCGCGTTACATTTCCCGACGCAAGCGTGGAAACGGTCACAGCAACGGGCGGCACGTTTTCTGCAACGTCTGCCGCGAATATGACCGGTGGGACCGTTTCTGTCACCGTGGAAAACAGCCTGGGCCATGTGTCGGCGCCCTCAACGGTTGATCTGTTTCCGGATTATGATGCGCCCACGATCAGCATCGGCGCTTTCACCGGGCCGCTGAACGGAGCGCAGTCGGCCGCGATCACCCTGTCAGAGGCGAGCACGGACTTCACCCTCGCCGACCTCACCCTGACCAATGCCACCGCCACGCTCTCCGGCTCCGGCACCAGCTACACCGCCGTGCTGACGCCGGTTGCGGACGGGCCGGTTGCCCTGTCGGTGGCGGCGGGCACTTTCAGCGATGCGGCGGGGAACGTGAACGCCGCCGCATCGAACGAGGTCACCACCAGCCACGACGGCACCGCGCCCACGATCACCATCGGCGCTTTCACCGGGCCGCTGAACGGAGCGCAGTCGGCAGAGATCACGCTCTCCGAGGCCAGCACGGACTTCACCCTCGCCGACCTCACCCTGACCAATGCCACCGCCACGCTCTCCGGTTCCGGCACCAGCTACACCGCCGTGCTGACGCCAATCGCGGACGGGCCGGTTGCCCTGTCGGTGGCGGCGGGCACCTTCAGCGATGCGGCGGGGAACGTTAATGCGGCGGGATCGAATGAGGTCACCACCAGCCACGACGGCACCGCGCCCACGATCACCATCGGCGCGTTCACCGGGCCGCTGAACGGAGCGCAGTCGGCCGCGATCACCCTGTCTGAGGCCAGCACGGACTTCACCCTCGCCGACCTCACCCTGACCAATGCCACCGCCACGCTGTCCGGTTCCGGCACCAGCTACACCGCCGTGCTGACGCCGGTTGCGGACGGGCCGGTGGCGCTGTCGGTGGCGGCGGGCACCTTCAGCGATGCGGCCGGGAACGTGAACGCCGCCGCATCGAATGAGGTCACCACGACATATGACGCCACCGCGCCATCGGTCAGTATCTCATCATCCAGCACAACGGTTGCCGGAGCGGCTTCAATTGAGATTGCGATCACCTTTTCCGAAGATGTGATCGGTTTTGCCGCAAGCGACATTTCCATTGCCAATGGCACCGTCACGAATCTTTCAGGAAGCGGCGCGGACTATCACGCCACGGTCACGACAACCGGCAAAGGGGATACCGAGATATCGATTCCCGCTGCCATCGCAACTGATGCGGCAGGCAACGCCAACACGGCGTCGAACACCTTGTCCATTTCCAACGCTGTCGTTGAGGAAACGCAAAAGGTCATCGCGCAGTTCATTCAATCGCGGGCGACGCAGCTGATCGCCAGCCAGCCGAACCTCACCGGGTTTCTCTCCGGCAGCAACAGCGGTGCCCTGAACGTGGCCGTGACACGCAGCAGAGGTGATTTTGACTTCGCCAGCGCGCCTGACGCAGACAATGGCGTCTGGGCACGGTTGAACGGCTCCTGGACACAGGAGGGTTACAGAAAAACCCGCTATGCCTTCGGGGTCATCGGGAGCCACGTGGAATTGTCTCCCAATCTGCTGGTCGGCGGGATGATTGAATTCGACTTTCTGAGCCAGGAGGAAGGTGCCAGCCGCATCGACGGCCATGGCTGGCTGATCGGCCCTTATTTCGTGGCCCGCAGCCCGGCCCATCCTTTGTTCTTTGAAGGGATGCTGCTTTATGGACAGACGAAGAACGATATCTCGCCGTTCGGAACCTATTCTGACAGATTTGAGACGCAACGGCTGCTCGCACAGTTCAAGGTCACCGGAGAAATCGGCCAGGGTCGGACAACGTGGATGCCTTCTGTGCAGCTGTCCTACACAACCGACACTCAGAAGGCCTACATCGATGGGCTTGGCAACTTCATTCCAGAGCAGGGTTTTGAATTGCTCCAGGCCGAGCTTGGCCTCGATGTCCGCCACCAGGTCCGTCTGCCCAGAAGCAGCGGCGCATTGGAGTTGACCGGGGGCCTCGCTTTTGTCGGCTCATCTACCAAAGGGTCGGGGAACGCTTCTCTGGTTGTGCCGGAATATGAGGGGGGACGCGGCAAGGTAAAGGCCGGGGCAAACTACAGCCTGCCCAATGGAGCGGTTTTGACGGTGGACGCATATTATGACGGCATCGGCACGGCCGGTTATGAAAGCTTTGGGGTGCAGTTCGGGTTCAATCTGACGTTCTGAACGCCCCGTTTGCATGTGACGTCGGGACAAGGAAGACCCTAAGAATGCGTCCGCGCAGAACAGGGCCGCGGAGCGTCTCCATTTTGGGGAACGACAGACCGTGAATTCCCTCCTGCGCAGATGTCAGCATTGGGCTGCCCCCCCTCACTGCCCCCGCTCCTCCTCAAGCCTGCGCCTGGCATTCAGCGCGATGCGCAGAATGGTGTCGTCGTTCTCATGGGCCTGGATGTGGCCCGACAGCAGCGCCATCCAGTAGATGCGCAGGACCGCATTGATGCGGCGGCTGTAATTGGGGCCAAGCTTGCGGAACCAGCGGACCATGTCGGTATCCAGCCGGATCGTCACCCGCGTCTTGGGGCAGTCGAGGCGCTGCCAGCTGTCCATGCCGTGCCAGTCCTCGGGCAGGCTCTTGTCCAGCCAGTCACGGCGCAGGGCGGATTGCAGATCGTCCAGCTCCTGCTGCATTTCGACATCGTGGTATTGGCGGCTGGGCATGGGCTTGGGGCTGTCTGGCTTGGGGCTGTGCGCTGCATGGATCTGCGAGAGGGATCAGCATGGGGCATCTGTCTTAAAGACGGCTGATGCCCCCGAACGCCCCCGCTGCAACGCGCAGTGCATGCCCGGTGTACGGGCGGTGTACAGGGGGTGCACGCGGGCCGCCGCCTGTTTTTCTTGCCACGGGGCGCAATCCTGATATACGCGCGAACATGCTTGATACCCAGTCCAATCGCCCCGAATTGCCGCCCGAAATCGCGCGCCGCCGCACCTTTGCGATCATCTCGCACCCGGATGCGGGCAAGACCACTTTGACCGAAAAATTCCTCCTTTACGGGGGCGCCATCCAGATGGCCGGACAGGTGCGCGCCAAGGGCGAAGCGCGGCGCACGCGCTCGGACTTCATGCAGATGGAAAAGGACCGGGGGATCTCGGTCTCGGCCTCGGCCATGTCGTTCGATTTCAAGGAGTTCCGGTTCAACCTGGTGGACACCCCCGGCCACTCGGACTTTTCCGAGGACACCTACCGGACGCTGACGGCCGTGGATGCGGCGGTGATGGTGATCGACGGTGCCAAGGGTGTCGAAAGCCAGACTCAGAAGCTGTTCGAGGTCTGCCGGTTGCGCGATCTTCCGATCCTGACCTTCTGTAACAAGATGGACCGGGAAAGCCGCGATACCTTTGAGATCATTGATGAAATCCAGGAGATGCTGGCGATTGACGTGACGCCCGCCAGCTGGCCCATCGGGGTGGGACGGGATTTCATCGGCTGCTATGACCTGTTGCGCGACCGGCTGGAGCTGATGGACCGCGCCGACCGCAACAAGGTGGCCGAAAGCATCTCGATCGAAGGGCTGGATGATCCGAAACTGGCCGAACACGTGCCCGCGCACCTGCTCGAAAAGTTCCTCGAAGAGATTGAAATGGCAAAGGAACTTTTGCCATCTCTGGATCCGCAATCGGTACTGGAAGGGCACATGACTCCGATCTGGTTCGGCTCTGCGATCAACTCCTTCGGAGTGAAGGAACTGATGGACGGCATCGGCACCTATGGCCCGGAGCCGCAGCCCCAGCAGGCCAGCCCCCGGCAGATCTGCCCCGAGGAAAAGAAGGTCACCGGTTTCGTCTTCAAGGTGCAGGCCAACATGGACCCTAAGCACCGCGACCGCGTCGCCTTTGTGCGCCTTGCCTCGGGACATTTCAAACGCGGCATGAAGCTGACCCATGTGCGCACGAAGAAACCGATGGCCATCTCGAACCCGGTGCTGTTCCTGGCCGCGGACAGGGAGCTGGCCGAAGAGGCTTGGGCGGGCGATATCATCGGCATTCCGAACCACGGCCAGTTGCGCATCGGCGATACCCTCACCGAAGGCGAAGCCCTGCGGGCCACCGGCATCCCCTCCTTTGCGCCCGAGCTTTTGCAGACCGTCCGCGCAGGCGATCCGATGAAGGCCAAACATCTTGAGAAGGCGCTGATGCAGTTCGCCGAGGAAGGCGCGGCAAAGGTCTTCAAGCCCTCATTCGGCTCGGGCTTCATCGTCGGCGTGGTCGGCGCGCTGCAGTTCGAGGTGCTCGCCAGCCGGATCGAGATGGAATACGGCCTGCCGGTGCGGTTCGAACCCTCGCAGTTCACCTCGGCCCGCTGGGTCAACGGCGACAAGCCCGCGGTGGAGAAGTTCATCAACGCCAACAAGCAGCATATCGCCACCGACCACGATGGCGACACCGTCTACCTGACGCGCCTGCAATGGGACATCGACCGGGTGGAGCGGGACTATCCGGACTTGAAACTGACCGCGACCAAGGAAATGATGGTCTGAGGCGAAATTTCAGACCATCAAGGTTGGGCACGGGCGGGCATGGATATTGCCGAAGAGATTTATCCGGGGGGCTTTCATGCCCTCATGCGCCGCCTCGAAAAGAAGCGGCGCCCTTACGAGGGCAGCGCCGCGCTTTTGCAATCTCTGCCGAGCGATCTCGCCGCTTTGGAAGCGGCCAGTATTGCGCCGGAATCCCCAGAGGACGCACCCGGCGAAAAGCAGCATATCGAAACCAAGTGGTTCAAAATCCGACGTGATTTTGCCGGACACAGCGAGCTGGCGGCCGTACATGCGCTCTGCATTGCGATTCTGCGCCGGGACGATCCCCCCCAGCTTGCCCGGGACCTGTTTCTACGCATCTGGCAAGAGCGCGGTGGCAGCTTTGTTGATTGTCTCGACACGCGCTGGCTGATTTCGGCCGCATCCACATTTGGCGATCATGGCGAAACCGAAGCGCAGCGGCGCGGCGGCCAGGGGCTGTCGATGCTCTTTGACCTGATCAAGCTGCACGACAGCGAGCGCAGACTCTCAGGACGCCCGGGCAACTTTGCCTTTCCCAACCTCAAGCGGCGCAAGTCCGATCATCCGCTTGCATTCGACATGACCGCCTATTCCTTGCGCTCGGGCGATCTTGACATGAACATGCTTGCGCGACTCTGGCAGTGTGTCGAAGAAGATCCGGTGTTCCGCCCCCTGGGCGCCCGCATGTTGCGCATGGTGATGACCGATGATCGCAGCATTTTCGCACGGCTGCGTCACTACAAGCGCAAACCCGCCGCCACATGACCACAGACGTGGGCACCGATACCTGGGGCATCGTCGCCACGGTGAAGGCCCCCGCCTTGGATCTATTGAACTGGGCAGCCTATCATCTGGACGCAGGGGCCCACCGGATTTTCATTTATCTGGATGCCCCCTGCCCCGAAGCCCGAGACCTGCTGGCCCAGCATCCGAAAATTCGCGTCATTGACTGCGATGACGCCCATTGGGCGCAACGGCGCAAGGCCGGCAAGCCGAGCAAGCATCAGGTTCGACAGACGATCAATGCAACGCGAACCTATCGGCGCCAAAGCAGGGATCTGGATTGGCTGATCCACATGGATGTCGACGAATTTCTCTGGTCGGACACCCCGCTGTCTCAGATCTTGGCCCGCCTGCCCGGGACGAGCAGATGCGCGAGGGCCTTGCCCATTGAAGTCCTGGCCGGAGGAGATGGAACCGCCTTCAAAGGGCATATTCCAAGCGGACCCGACAGGCGGCGGCTTGCCGAAGCGCTCTATCCGACATTCGGGGCCCATTTGCTCGGCGGTTTTCTGAGCCATGTGCAAGGGAAGCTTTTTGTACGTCCGGGGCTGGAGCAGGCGCAACTGCGCATTCACAACGTGATTCTTCCTGATGGGGAGAACCCGGGCCAGACGATTTTGCCAGATGTTGATCTCTGTCATCTGCATGCCGAAGACTGGGACAGCTGGATCCATCATTTTCGTTACAGGCTGGAAAGGGGCTCCTACCGGCCGGAACTGAAACCCGCCCTGCCCCGCGCGCAAGGAGGGCTTACGGTGCACGAGTTGTTGTCGGCGATCGAAGCGGAAGACGGGGAACAGGGCCTCAGAACCTTCTTTCACGAGGTTTGCGCCGATACACCGGACCTGAGGGCCAGGCTGAAACAAAGAGGATTGTTGCGAATCCGGGACCTGAGGCTGAGCGAAAAGCGGACCCTCCACTTCCCTGCCTTCACCTGAATCTCCAATTCTGTACGAACACCCCTTCTCTTTCGTCGCAAAGGCTCGATGGATGGTCGTCAAAAAAGGCTTCAATTGACGATCGCCCCTTATTTTGGTAGACCGCGCCACACGCCGGCAGCTGCCAAACCGCATGACCTTGCGAGGCCTGGCCGATACACACACGCGCGGGCCTGGTCAGTGTCCGCAACAACGGACGCAAATGACAAAATTCTCCGATCTGAACTTGAACCCCAAGGTCCTCAAGGCAATTGAGGAAGCCGGGTATGAAACCCCCACCCCAATCCAAGCCGGTGCCATTCCGCCCGCTTTGGAGGGACGCGATGTTCTGGGCATCGCGCAAACCGGCACCGGGAAGACCGCTTCCTTTACTCTGCCGATGATCACCGCTTTGGCCCGGGGCCGCGCCCGCGCCCGCATGCCACGCAGTCTGGTCCTGTGCCCGACGCGCGAACTGGCGGCCCAGGTGGCGGAAAACTTCGACACCTACACCAAGCACCTGAAACTGACGAAAGCGCTGCTGATCGGCGGCGTCAGCTTCAAGGAGCAGGACCAGTTGATCGACAAGGGCGTCGATGTTCTGATCGCAACCCCTGGTCGTCTGCTGGACCATTTCGAACGCGGCAAGCTGATCCTTTCCGATGTGAAAGTCATGGTTGTGGATGAGGCAGACCGCATGCTGGACATGGGCTTCATCCCCGATATCGAGCGCATCTTCGGCCTGACACCCTTTACCCGCCAGACCCTGTTCTTCTCGGCCACCATGGCGCCAGAGATCGAGCGGATCACCAATACCTTCCTGTCGAACCCGGCACGGATCGAAATTGCCCGTCAGGCGACCACCTCGGAAACCATCGAGCAGGCGGTGGTGGAGTTCAAAGCCTCCCGCAAGGATCGAGAAGGCAGCGAAAAGCGCAAGGTGCTGCGTGCGCTGATCGATCAGGAAGGCGACAAGCTGACCAATGCGATCATCTTCTGCAACCGCAAGACGGATGTGGATATCGTGTCAAAGTCGCTCAAGAAATACGGTTATGACGCAGCCCCGATCCACGGCGATCTGGATCAGAGCCAGCGCACCAAGACCCTTGAGGGCTTCCGTGAAGGCAAGCTGCGCATCCTTGTTGCCTCCGATGTGGCCGCGCGTGGCCTCGACGTGCCGAGCGTCAGCCATGTGTTCAACTACGATGTGCCGGGCCATGCCGAGGACTATGTGCACCGTATCGGCCGCACCGGCCGCGCCGGTCGCGAGGGCAAGGCGATCACAATCTGCGTGCCCCGCGATGAGAAGGCGCTGGATGCAGTTGAAAGCCTCGTCCAGAAGCAGATTGCCCGGCTGGAAAACCCTGTGAAAAAGGCTCCACCACGCAAGGCCACCGCCACAGCCGGCGAAGATGGCGATGGCGCAGCTGAGGAGAGCAAGGCAAGGCCAAGCCGCAGCCGCTCGCGCGGCAAACCCTCTGCCAAGGCTGCCGATACAGCCCAGGAACAAATCCAGGAACAGGAAGTTCAGGCCTCGCCCCCTCAGGACGACGCCAAAACCGAACCGACCTCCGGCAGCAAGAAGTCGCGCGGCAGCCGAGGCGGCAGCAAAGACCGCCGCGATGATCGCAAGGTTGTTGGCATGGGCGACCATATGCCGAGTTTCATTGCGCTGTCCTTTGACGAGCGCCGCGCCAGCTAGTCTGAACGCATTTGAATTTTTGCGGCCGCGCCCCATCCAGGTGCGGCCGTTTTCTTTTGCAGCCAGTCGACCAGCGCGCCTCCCGCAAGGGTTGCTTTGCACCTGCAGCATGGCGGGAATGACGATATTGCCAGATGTCATCGGTCCGCATCGGGCCTAGATGAGGGTCAAGCAACAGACAACTCACGACATGATCGAGATACCCTCATGACTTCTTCTGATACGACAATCCTGACCGCCCAGGACATTCAAGCCATCGAACAGCGTGCCTACGCGATGCGCAGCGAGGCGATCGCGCAGATCTTTCGCGCTGCTGGCGCGGCACTGGTTAAGGCCATGCGCAAGGTGGCTGGCATTTTCCAGCGTCCCCACCACGCCTGAGACAGACTTTCTCACCATCACTCACACGAAAACGCCCCGGTCCATTTGGCCGGGGCGCTTTTTTTTGCTTTCAGCAGTCCAAACCGTTCAGCGCATGCGGCTTATGACAACCGTCACCTCGGGCTTTTTGCCAATCTCGTTGTTCGCCGTCTGACGCGCAATCCGGCGCAGTTCTCCCTCCAGCTTGTCGTCATCGCGCAGGGTCTTGGCCCCGGCGCGCATCAGAAACTGGTTGAGATCCTCTTCGATCACCTCGGCCAGGGCCGCGTCGGATGTGCCGGTCTCGGCAAGGCCCTTGATATCGCACCAAGGCTCGCCCAGCGGTTCATCCTCTTCATCAAGGATCACTGTGACGACCAGGTGGCCATTCAGTGCCATACGGATCCGGTCGCGCACGATGCCGTCAAGTGCGCCGATCTTGACCGTACCGTCCAGATAGACCCGGCCGGTTTCCACGTAGTCCACGATCCTCGGCCCATCGCCCGCAAGATCCAGCATCGTTCCGTTTACGGCAACCACACTGGCAATCCCGGCTTCTTCGCCGATACGCGCATGCTGCCGCAGATGCCGATGTTCACCGTGCATCGGCACAAGAATCCTCGGCTTCACCAGCGCGTGCAGTTGTTCGAGATCCGGCCGGTTGGCGTGGCCCGAAACGTGATAGAGGCCCGAGCTGTCATCGACTACATCGACGCCCCGCTCCGAGAACTGGTTCATGATGCGGATCACGCCCTTCTCGTTGCCGGGAATGGTCTTGGAGGAGAACAGGAACAGATCCCCCTCTTTCAGTTCAAGGCCCCGGTATTTGCCGCGTGCCATCTGCGCGGTTGCCGCACGACGCTCCCCCTGGCTGCCGGTGGTGATCAGCATCAGGTTCTCGCGCGGGATATCCTGCGCTTCGTCGGGCTGGATCACCTTCGGGAAATCGGTCAGCACACCGGTCTCCACGGCAGCCTCCACCATGCGCAGCATGGCGCGGCCCAGCAGAACGATGGACCGCCCTGCCCGTTCTCCAGCTTCGGCAAGGGTTTTCACCCGTGCCACGTTCGAAGCAAAGGTGGTTGCCGCAACCATTCCCCTGGCCTCACCGATCAGTTTTGTGATCTCGGGTGCGAGTTCCGCCTCCGAGCGGCCCGGATGCGCCGAGAAGACATTGGTGGAGTCGCAGATCATCGCCTGCACGCCATCCTTGGCAATCTCCTTCCACATTTCCGGATCGAAGGGTTCTCCCACAAGCGGGTTCGGATCCAGCTTGAAATCGCCCGTGTGCACCACGCGCCCGACGGGCGTGTCGATCACCAGCGCCCCGCTTTCGGGGATGGAGTGGGACATGGGCGCAACCCCAACGGTGAAGGGACCAAGCTTGGTCACCTCGGGCCAGGCAGAGACGGTCTGCACCATCAGGGGGTCGTGGCCGCGCTCTTCCATCTTGCGCCGTGCCAGATTGGCGGTAAAGGCGCGGGCATAGACCGGCACACGCAGGTCGCCGTAAAGATGGGAGACCGCACCGATATGGTCTTCGTGGCCGTGGGTGATGAACACCGCCTCCAGCTGGTCCACCCGCTCTTTCAGCCAGGTGATGTCGGGCATGATCAGATCCACGCCCGGGCTGGTGTCCATATCCGGGAAGGCAACGCCCAGATCCACCAGGATCAGCCGCTCCTTGCCCGGCTTGCCGTAGCCATAGACATAGGCGTTCATGCCAATTTCACCTGCCCCGCCGAGGGGCAGATAGATCAATCGTTCAGTGCTCATTCGGAGTACCGTTATCCTTGTTATATTTATGGATGACCTGGAGTCCATGCATGGTGAGATCATCCTCATATGCGTCGAACAGATCAGCAGTTTGCTGGAACAAAGGCGCCAGCCCGCCTGTTGATATGATTTTCATGGGCACGCCGCGCTCTTGCTTGATGCGGGTGCAGATTTCGCGGACGAGGCCCACGTAGCCCCAGAAGACGCCGGATTGCATGCAGGCCACGGTATTGGTGCCGATGACCTTCTGCGGTTTCGAGATGTCCACATGGGGCAAGGCCGCTGCTGCCTGGTGCAGGGCTTCAAGGCTCAGATTCACACCCGGTGCGATCACCCCGCCCACATAGGCGCCATCCTCGGCCACCACGTCGAATGTGGTCGCGGTGCCGAAATCCACCATCACCAAGTTGCCGCCGTAGTGATCGAACCCCGCAACCGTATTGACCAGCCGGTCCGGGCCAACGGCGGTACCTGCGTCTACGCGTACCTCGACCGGCAATAGGCAGTCGGGTTTCCCGACCACCAGGGGTCGGGTATTAAAGTAACGATCCCCCAGAACCCGCAGGTTGAAGACCACACGCGGCACGGTGGAGGAGATGATCATGTCGGTAATATCCGCCTCGATCCCCTGCAGCCGCATCAGTGTGTTGAGCCAGACGAAATACTGGTCCGCCGTGCGCCGCCAGTCGGTAGCCGTGCGCCAGGTTCCGACGAATTGCTCCCCATCCCAGATCGAGAACACGGTATTTGTGTTGCCACAGTCAACGGCCAGAAGCATCGTTGCGTCCTTCCTAGAAGTAGACATCCGCGGCCGGAATACAAGTGCGGCCCTTGGCGGTGTTTAGGACAAGGTTGCCCTGGGCGTCCACCGTCTCGAAGGTGCCTTCGGTTTCGGACGTTGCGGTGCGTGCGGTGATAACCTCGCCCAGTTTGGCCGCGCGCGCCAGCCAGGCGGTGCGGATCGGCTCGAACCCATAGGTAATGAACTGCTCCTCATAGCGGGCGTAGGCCTCGGCGAGCGCCTCAAGGAACTCCTCGGCAGACACCTGAATCCCGGTTTCAGAGAGCAGCGAGACCGGCCAGACGGCACCCGGTTCCAGCCACTCTTTCATCGGGGTTTCCATCAGGTTCACCCCGATCCCAATCGACAGATGGGTAACGCCACTGCCCTGACCGGTACTTTCCAGCAGGATACCGGCCAGTTTTCCGCCATTCAGCAGCACATCATTCGGCCACTTCAAAGCAAGGCCATCGGTGCGACCAGTCACTGCAACGCAGGCATCGAACAGCGCAAGGGAGGCCACGAAACTACGCAAAGCCACCTGATCTGCGGGACCTTCTGGACGCAGGACAAGCGTGGCGGCAAAGTTGCCCTTGGGATCCTTCCAATCCCGTCCACGGCGCGCGCGCCCCTTTGTCTGGCGCAGCGCAAGGATCCATTCGGGCCCTTTCAGATCACCCGCAATGCGGGCTGCCTCATCCAGAGTGCTATCCACCTCTGGCAGAACGCGTTTTCCATATCCCACAGGCCAGGTCATAGCCGACACACCTTATTCTTATGCGCAAAAGGCCCGGTCGCACGACCGGGCCCTTTCAACTTGTCTATAGCCTTGATCAATTGACAAGGGTTGCAGCCGCAGCCGCCGCAGCGCCGTCAATTCCGAACTGATAGACCACACCGATCAGCATCAGAGCCGCAGAGGCCATCAGCCCAAGGGTCAGAACGGGCGAACCCTTCGCTTCGACCTCTTCTTCAGCGCTGCCAAAGTACATGTAGAAAACAATCCGCAGGTAGTAGAAGGCACCGATAACGGACGCGATGGCCGAGGCGATGACCAGCCCCATGAGACCTGCCTCAACACCCGCCTGCCAGACGCCCAGCTTGGCAAAGAAGCCCAGCATCGGTGGCACACCCGCCAGCGAGAACATGAGGATCAGGACCGCCAGTGCCTTGCCAGGCTCGCGTGATGCGAACTGGTTCAGCGACATGATATCGGTGACCGGCTTGCCGTCCTTTTCCAGCATCAGGATAAAGGAGAAGGTACCGACATTCATGGTGACATAGATCGCCAGATAGACCAGCATGGCCGAAACGCCTGCCTCGGTGCCCGCCGCCAGACCGATCATCGCATAGCCCATGTGGGCGATCGAGGAAAACGCCATCAGGCGCTTGATATCGCGCTGGCCGATGGCCGCAATGGCGCCCAGGAACATGGACAGCACCGACAGAACCACAATCACCTGCTGCCAGTCGACGATGGCGCCGCCAAAGGCGTCGTGCAGCACGCGGGCGAACAGTCCCATCGCGGCCACTTTCGGCGCTGTGGCAAAGAAGGCCGTGACCGGCGTGGGGGAGCCTTCGTAGACATCCGGGGTCCACATGTGGAACGGCACGGCGGACACCTTGAAGGCCATGCCCGAGATCAGGAACACCAGGCCAAAGAGCATGCCAAGCGACATTTCACCATGTTCTGCCACCTGGATGATGCCAGCGAACTTGGTGGTTCCGGCAAAGCCGTAGACCAGCGATGCACCATAGAGCAGCAGACCCGAGGACAGCGCGCCGAGGACGAAGTACTTGAGCCCCGCTTCGGTGGATTTGACGCTGTCACGGCGCAGCGAGGCAACCACGTAAAGCGCCAGCGATTGCAGCTCAAGCCCCATGTACAGCGCCATCAGATCGCCTGCGGACACCATGACCATCATGCCGACCGCGCTCAGCGCGATCAGGATGGGGTACTCGAACGGCAGCATGCCGCGGCGGGACATGTATTCCTGCCCCATGATCATCACGGCAGCGGCGGCGACCAGGATCACAACCTTGGCAAAGCGTGAGAAGCCGTCGTCGACGAACATGCCAGCAAAGGCTTCGTTGGTGCCGCTACCGGCTGCGGCGATCCAGACCGCCAGGGCAACCATCAGACCAGCGGTGGCCCAGACCAGTGTCGTGGCCAGCTTGTTCTTGCCGGTATAGACGGCCACCAAGAGCGCCACCATTGCGTAAAGCGCCAGAACAATCTCTGGCAGGACGATGGAGAGATCAGCTTGGATCATCTGCCTTGGCTCCCTTAGTGCGAAGCAATCTGGGTCGCCGACGAGGTGTCAGCGGCGGCCAGAGATTGGTTGAAGTTCGAGATCAGCGCCTCGGTGGACGGACCGATGATATCGGTGACAAGCGACGGGTAGACGCCCAAAAGGATGGTCATCACCACCAGCGGCGCAAAGATGAACCGCTCGCGCGCATCCATGTCCTTGATGGTCTTGAGGCTTTCCTTGATCAGATCGCCAAAGACCACGCGGCGATAAAGCCACAGCGCATAGCCCGCCGAGAAGATCACGCCGGTTGCGGCAACGGCTGCCACCCAGGTGTTCTTCTGGAAGGTGCCCATCAGGGTCAGGAATTCTCCGACGAAACCGGATGTGCCCGGCAGGCCCACGTTGCCCATGGTGAAGAACATGAAGACGAGCGCATAGGCGGGCATGCGGATCACAAGGCCGCCATAGGCGTCGATGTCGCGGGTGTGCATACGATCATAGATGACGCCCACGCAAAGGAACAGCGCCGCCGATATGAAGCCGTGGCTCAGCATCTGAAAGATCGCGCCGTCGATGCCCTGCTGGTTGGCAGCAAAGATGCCCATGGTCACAAAGCCCATATGCGCAACCGAGGAATAAGCGATCAGCTTTTTCATGTCCTCTTGCACCATCGCCACCAGCGACGTGTAGACAACCGCGATGGCTGACATCCAGAGGATCAGATCCGTCATCACATCGGCGCCCACCGGGAACATCGGCAATGAGAAACGCAGGAAGCCATAGCCGCCCATCTTCAAAAGGATCGCCGCCAGCACGACCGAACCTGCCGTCGGCGCCTGAACGTGCGCATCCGGCAGCCAGGTGTGCACCGGCCACATCGGCATCTTCACCGCGAAGGAGGCAAAGAAGGCGAGGAACATCAGGGTCTGCATGCCGCCGACCACATGGATGCCAAGAACATCAAAGCTTGCCGCCGAGAAGCTGTGCGTCAGCAGGGTTTCGATGTCCGTGGTGCCCGCATCGGCATACATGGCGACCATGGCAACCAGCATCAGCACCGAGCCGAAGAAGGTATAGAGGAAGAACTTGAACGACGCGTAGATCCGCTCCTTGCCGCCCCAGATGCCGATGATCAGGAACATCGGTATCAGGCCCGCCTCGAAGAACAGGTAGAACAGCACTAGATCCAGCGCCATGAAGACGCCCAGCATCAGGGTCTCAAGCAGCAGGAAGGCCACCATGTATTCCTTGACGCGGGTGGTGACGTTCCAGCTGGCCAGAATGGTCAGCGGCATAACGAAGGTGGTGAGCATCACGAACAGCACCGAAATGCCGTCAACGCCCATCTTGTACTTCAGGCCAAAGATCCACTCGGCCTCTTCCACGAACTGAAAGCCCGTGTTTGAGGGGTCGAAATTCGCGTAAATCGACAACGACGCCAGGAAGGTGATCGAGGTCGCCAGGAGCGCGATCCATTTGGCGTTGCGTTGTCCCGCTGCGTCATCCCCCCGGAGCAGCAGGGCCATCAGGCCCGCCGCAAACGCCGGGATAAAGGTGACAATAGAAAGGATGTTGTCCATCAGTGCGCTCCTCCGCCGATCGACATCCAGGTGACAAGGGCGGCAATGCCCAGCACCATCCAGAAGGCATAGGTAAAGATGAAGCCGGACTGGGCCCGGCCAGCGAGACGGGTGAAGAAGGGCACAATGCCCATGGCCACACCGTTCAGGAAACCATCGATCGTCTTGCCGTCGCCCTTCTTCCAGAAGAAGCGGCCAATGGCCAGGGCGGGTTTGACAAAGATCGCATCGTACAGTTCGTCAAAGTACCACTTGTTCTTGAGGAACAGATACAAGGGGCGATGCGTCTCGGCGAGGCGCCCGGGTAGTGACGGGTTCCAGATGTAGAACCACAACGCCATGATCAGACCGCCCAGCATGGCGATGAAGGGCGAGACCTTGACCCATTTCGGAACCGCATGGGCATCGTCGAGCACGGTATTGTCCGGCGCGATGTAAAGCGCCCCCTCACCCGGCTTGCCGGTGAAGACATAGTGGTGCTCCCCCTTGGCGGCTTCGCCGTGATCGTCCGTGGCCGCACCATGTGAGTCTTCGCCATGGGCATCGCCGTGACCGTCAGCCGAAGCCTCCGCATAGGGAATGCCGTAGAACTTGCCGACGGTATCGGTGTGGCCAAAGAAGCTCTTGTACCAGATCATGCCAGAGAAGACCGCCCCCAGCGCCAGAACGCCAAGCGGGATCAGCATGACCATCGGGCTTTCATGCGCATGATCATGCGTATGCTTGTCGCCGCGCGGCTTGCCGTAGAAGGTCAGGAAGATCAGGCGCCAAGAGTAGAACGAAGTCATCGCAGCGGCTACGACAAGAAGCCAGAAGCCATATGATGACCCGCCCGCATAGGCGCTTTCGATGATCGCGTCCTTGGACAGGAAGCCGGCAAAGCCGATGTAGGTCAGCGGAATACCAACGCCAGTGATGGCCAGCGTGCCGATCATCATCGCGGCAAAGGTATAGGGGATCTTCTTGCGCAGACCACCATAGTTCATCATGTCCTGCTCATGGTGCATCGCGTGGATCACCGAGCCTGCACCAAGGAACAGCATCGCCTTGAAGAAGGCGTGGGTGAACAGGTGAAACATTGCCGCCGAGTACATGCCCACGCCAGCAGCCACGAACATGTAGCCAAGCTGCGAACAGGTGGAATAGGCGATGACGCGCTTGATGTCGGTCTGCACCAGGCCAACGGTCGCGGCAAAGAAGGCTGTCGTTGCACCAAGCACGGTGATGAACATGGTTGCCTCGGGCGCGAACTCCATCAGCGGCGACATGCGGCAGACGAGGAAGACACCGGCGGTCACCATGGTTGCGGCGTGGATCAGGGCCGAAACCGGGGTCGGGCCCTCCATCGCGTCCGGCAGCCAGGTGTGCAGGATCAGCTGCGCCGACTTGCCCATGGCGCCGATGAACAGCAGCACGGCAATCAGGTTGGCCGCGTTCCACTCACCCCAAAGGAAAGAAACCTGAGTCTCTGCGATCTCCGGCACGGCTGCGAAGATGTCGTTGAAGCTGATGCTGTCGGTCAGCAGGAACAGTCCAAAGATCCCCAGCGCAAAGCCGAAGTC
The DNA here is from genome assembly GCF_038148855.1 of Phycobacter sedimenti. Lineage (NCBI taxonomy): Bacteria > Pseudomonadati > Pseudomonadota > Alphaproteobacteria > Rhodobacterales > Roseobacteraceae > Phycobacter > Phycobacter sedimenti. The sequence goes on from NZ_JBBVGR010000001.1 coordinate 593,267, forward strand.
GCCCACACGGTTGACGATAAAGGCCTTCATCGCCGCCGCATTGGCAGAAGGCTTGCGGTAGTAGAAGCCGATCAGCAGGTAGGAGGCCACGCCCACGCCCTCCCAGCCAAAGAACATTTGCACCAAGTTGTCCGCCGTAACCAGCATCAGCATCGCGAAGGTGAAGAAGGACAGGTAGGCAAAGAAGCGCGGCTTGTAGCTTTCGCCGTCCTTCCACTGCGGATCGTGATCCATGTAGCCGAAGGAGTAGAGGTGCACGAGGCTGGAGACCGTGGTGACAACGATCAGCATAATCGCGGTCAGGCGGTCCAGACGGATCCCCCAGGAGGTCGAGAGCGATCCGCTTTCGATCCAGCGCAGGATCTCGATGTTCTGGGTGGTGCCATCAAAGGTCAGGAAGACGGTCCAGGACAGCACGGCAGAGAGGAACAGCAGGCCCGTGGCCGTGATCATCGCGGCCTTTTCGCCGATGAACTTCCAGCCAAATCCGCAGATCAGCGCGCCCACGAGCGGGGCAAAGAGAAGGATGGTTTCCATTGTTCTTTAGCCCTTCATCACGTTGATGTCTTCGACGGCGATGGTGCCGCGGTTGCGGAAGAAGCAAACCAGGATCGCAAGGCCAATGGCGGCCTCGGCGGCGGCCACGGTCAGCACGAACAAGGTAAAGACCTGCCCCACCAGATCGCCAAGGAAGCTGGAAAAGGCCACAAGGTTGATGTTCACCGCCAGCAGCATCAATTCGATGCTCATCAAGAGGATGATCACGTTCTTGCGGTTGAGGAACAGGCCAAAGATCCCAATGACGAACAGCGTCGCCGCAACGGTGAGATAATGTTCAAGTCCTATCATGATTTCGCTCCCGGCGAGTTGGGGTAGAAGACTTTGCACCCGCACAGCAGATCAAAACGATCGCCCCGACCTACCTTGTGTGTCTCAGTAAAGTTAATTGAAAACTCGAAGAACTGAGTGTTGGGGTTCAGCTCACGAGCCCCAGCGGCAGCTGCCACTTCAACCAGTTCGTGAAGATCTTTTCCCGCGTTCAGAGAAAACGGCGCTTGGTCCCCAACAAGTGGCGCATAAACGGCTTGTGGTCCGCAGCTCGTTTCCCCAATGATCGTTTCCGGCCCCAGCAGAATTGTCACTTCTCGAGTCTTGCAATCGCCCAGCAGAACTTTCGCGGAGTTTTCGTTGATGACCTGAAAGAAGCGTCCGTCATCAAGCCGAACGGCCTCACCCAGCCTCTGATCGTCATAAGCTCCGCCATTGATCATCCGGCAGCGCCGATCAATGGCAACCGGTTTGCTGTCGGCCCGCACTTCACTGGCTGACCGCTCTTCCTCGGCATAGATGCACGCCAACGAAGGAACCGGCACAACCGCGATGGAAACGGCGACCAGGACATTAGATATGGACTTGCGTGTCTTCACAGCCCCTGCCCCGGTTTCACGTCCTTGAGTTCCATCGCCTTGGCCGGATCGCGCATCATCTGGGCGACAACGTCCTGGCGTTTGACGTCCTTGCGGTGGCGCAGGGTCAGCACGATGGCGCCGATCATGGCGACCAGCAGGATCAGACCCGCCAGCTGGAACAGAAGGAAATATTGGTCATAGATAATGAGGCCAAGCGCCTCGGTGTTATGCCGGTCCGCCGGGACGGGCTGCGCGACCAGCTCCGAGGCCAGCGGCGCGCTTTCCCAGGCGCCGTAGGCCATGACGAACTGCATAAGGATCACAAGTCCAATCAGCAGCGCCACCGGCATGTAGCGGGCCATCTCGGCCTTCAGCTCGGCAAAGTCCACATCCAGCATCATCACCACGAAGAGGAACAGAACCGCGACCGCCCCCACGTAGACGATGACCAGCAGCATGGCGACGAATTCCGCCCCCAGAAGCACGAACAGCCCGGCCGAGGAAATGAAGGCCAGGATCAGCCATAGCACCGAATGCACCGGCTGGCGGCTGATCACAGTGAACAGCCCGCCGGTGATGGCGCTGATGGCGAAGAGGTAGAAGGCAAAAACGCTCATGTCTCATCGTCCCTTTTGTCGTCCAGGACCTCCTGCGCCAGTTCAAGCGCGCGGGTCATGGCCGGAATGCCGGCAAAGACCGACATCTGTCCGATCGTTTCAACGATCTCTTGTTTCTTCGCGCCCGCCTCCAGGGCGTGGCGCACGGTCTGGCGCAGGGCGGTGTCCGCCTGTGCGCCTTGCATGGTCAGCCCCGCCAGCGTCAAAAGCAGGCGGGTCTTGGCATCCAGACCGTCCTTGTTGACGGTCTTGCCGAACATCAGTTCCATGGCCTCCTTGGGCATGGTCGGCCACAGCGCCTCGAACCCTTTCATGGCCTCGGCAGGCGAGAAATGCTCAAGCGCCGGATTGAACGCTTTGGCCATTTCATGGGCCTGGGCCATCATGGCCTCAAAGGGGTTCTTTGGCGTTTCGGTCATGGTCCTATCACCGGTAGGGTGCGTCGATTTCCAGGTTGCGGGCGATCTCGGCTTCCCAGCGTTCCCCGTTCGAGAGCAGCTTTTCCTTGTCGTAGAACAGCTCTTCACGGGTTTCGGTGGCGAATTCGAAATTCGGCCCCTCGACAATTGCATCCACCGGGCAGGCTTCCTGGCAGAAGCCGCAGTAGATGCATTTGGTCATGTCGATGTCATAGCGCGTGGTGCGCCGGCTACCATCCTCACGCGGTTCGGCATCGATGGTGATCGCCTGCGCGGGGCAGACAGCCTCGCACAACTTGCAGGCAATGCAGCGTTCCTCGCCATTGGGATAGCGACGCAGCGCGTGCTCACCCCGGAACCGCGGGCTCAGCGGGCCCTTTTCATGCGGGTAGTTCAGCGTTGCCTTTGGGGCGAAGAAATACTTCATCCCCAGTTTGAAGCCGACCCAGAAATCCTGCAGCAGGAAATACTTTGCGGCGCGGGTATAGTCGATCTGAGTCATGATCAGCCCCCTGTTGTCCAGCGTGCAAAGGCACCCCAGAACCAGTCGAATTTTGCAGCGAAGGCGACAAAGACCACCCAGACCAGCGAGAAGGGCAGGAAGACCTTCCAGCCAAGGCGCATCAACTGGTCATAGCGATAGCGCGGTGTGATCGCCTTCACCATTGCGAAGAGGAAGAAGAAGAAGGCCATCTTGCCGACCATCCACAGAACGCCGTCCGGAATGCCCGGGATCGGGGACAGCCAGCCGCCAAAGAACAGCAGCGTGGTCAGCGCGCACATCAGGAAGATGGCGATATATTCACCGGCCATGAACAGCAGGAAAGGCGTCGCCGAGTATTCCACCTGATAGCCGGCCACCAGTTCCGATTCCGCTTCGGGCAGATCGAACGGCGGACGGTTGGTTTCCGCCAGCGCCGAGATGAAGAACAGGAAAACCATCGGGAAATGGGGCAGCCAGTACCAGTTGAACAGGCCCGCATCGCCATCCTGCGCGCGCACGATGTCGCCAAAGTTCATCGAGCCGGTCGACAGGATCACACCGATGATGATCAGACCGATCGAGACCTCATAGGAAATCATCTGCGCCGCAGAGCGCAAGCTGCCGAGGAAGGGATACTTCGAGTTCGACGCCCAGCCGCCCATGATGACGCCGTAGACTTCAAGCGAGGAGACCGCGAAAACATAGAGGATCGCCACGTTGATATCCGACAGCACCCATCCATCGTTGAACGGGATCACCGCCCAGGCGATCATCGCAAGTACGAATGAGGTCAGCGGTGCCAGAATGAAGACTGTACGGTCAGCACCCGCCGGAATGACCACCTCTTTCACCACGTATTTCAGCGCGTCGGCCACCGATTGCAGAAGGCCGTAGACGCCCACCACGTTGGGGCCCCGGCGCATCTGCACCGCCGCCCAGATCTTGCGGTCCCCGTAAACGAGGAACAGAAGCGAAATCATGACAAAGGCAACAACTGCAAGCACTTGCGCCAGTATCAGAACGGCGATGCCGCCTGGGGTGTTAAAGAAGTCAGCCATAGGTCCTCACACCGTGGGTATTCCGTTTGCCTTGCAATCCGCCACCACGACCTCGGCGTCGATGGTGCGCAGACCGCGCGGGAGGGCAGGCGAGATGGTGTAGACAGCATCTGCCGTCTGAACGCCACCCTCTTGTTTCATTTTTGTGCGCACGTGGCGCGCAAACCCGTAACCCCGGATCAGCGCATATTGCGCGGCCGCACATTCGGCGTAGTCATCCAGGTCCGCGCTTGAGCGGGCACCGGACATTGCAACGTTGAACTGCACCAGATCGCCGTTCAGCAGACTGGTCTTCACCCCTTTGTACTGGGGCGCAGCCTCACCGGTACCGGGCGCCTGTGAACAGGCCCCCAGCAGCAGGGACGATATGAGTGCCGCGCGGATCACTCCGCCGCGATCTTGTCGGTCTTGCGGGCCTTCGCATTGGCCGAAAGTTCGGCCATCAGCTGCGATGCGCGCGCAATCGGGTTGGTCAGATAGAAGTCCTTCACCGCAGGCAGGAAGTCCGCCTTGCCCAGCGGTTCGCTTTCCAGCGCCACAACCTCATTTTCGGCCACCTCGTCGATCTTGGCGAGATGCGGCACCTCTGCGACCAGCGCGCTACGCAACTGTGCCAGCGAGTCATAAGGCAGCTTGGCATCCAGTTCCGCGCTCAGCGCGCGCAGAATGGCCCAGTTCTCCTTGGCCTCCCCAGGCGCGAACCCGGCCCGCATCGCCAGCTGAGGGCGACCTTCGGTGTTCACGAACAGACCGTTTTCCTCAGTGTAGGCGGCACCCGGCAGGATCACGTCGGCGCGGTGTGCGCCGCGGTCGCCATGGCTGCCCTGATAGATCACAAAGGCGCCCGGATCGATCTCGACCTCGTCTGCGCCGAGGTTGTAGATCACCTCCGCGCCCTCGATGGCCGCCGCCATGCCGCCTTCGGTCACGGCGCCGATGTCCATGGCGCCCACCCGGGCCGCTGCGCTGTGCAGCACCAGAACCTTGGCGCCGGATTTGGCAGCGAGGTCTTGCACCTTGGCCATGACGGCCAGTCCGTCCGCCTCGCGCAGGGCACCCTGGCCAACGATGATCACGGGTGCCTTGCCTGCGATATCATGAGCGTTCTTGGCAGCCGTTTCCAGCGCGGCCCGGTCGGTACCGAGGTGATCGTACTCATAGGTCAGGTCAACGGCCGCACCGATCAGGCCAACGGTCGCGCCGTTCAGCCAGGCCTTGCGGATGCGGGCGTTCAGAACCGGCGCCTCGTCGCGCGGGTTGGTGCCGACCAGCAGGATCGCCCCCGCCGCATCGATGTCCTCGATCGCCGCAGTGCCCACATAGGCGGAGCGGTTGCCGATGGCGAGGCGGGCATTGTCGGTACGGCACTCCACGGCGCCCCCCTGCCCTTCGATCAGCTGTTTCAGAGCGAATGCGGCCTCGACCGGAACCAGATCGCCAATGAGACCGGCAACCTTCTTACCCTTCATCGCGGCAGCGGTCGCGGCCAGAGCCTCGGGCCAGGTGGCGGGCTTCAGTTTGCCATCGACGCGCACGTAAGGACGATCCAAACGCTGGCGGCGCAGACCGTCCCATACGAAACGAGTCTTGTCCGAAATCCACTCTTCGTTCACGCCGTCGTGGTTGCGCGGCAGGATGCGCATCACTTCGCGGCCCTTGGTGTCCACCCGGATGTTGGAGCCAAGCGCATCCATCACGTCGATGGTTTCTGTCTTGGTCAGCTCCCAGGGGCGCGCGGTAAAGGCATAGGGCTTGGAGGTCAGCGCACCCACCGGGCAAAGATCAATGATGTTGCCCTGCAGGTTCGAATCCAGCGTCTCGTTGAGGTAGCTGGTGATCTCGGCGTCTTCGCCACGGCCGGTCTGGCCCATCTGGGTGATGCCGGCCACCTCGGTGGTGAAGCGGACGCATCGGGTGCAGCTGATGCAGCGGGTCATGGCGGTGCCCACCAGCGGGCCAAGATCCAGATCGTCCACCGCGCGCTTGGCTTCGCGGAAGCGGCTGAAATCAACGCCATAGGCCATGGCCTGATCCTGCAGATCGCACTCGCCGCCCTGGTCGCAGATTGGGCAATCCAGCGGGTGGTTGATCAGGAGAAACTCCATCACGCCCTCGCGGGCCTTTTTCACCATGGGCGAATTGGTCTTCACCACCGGTGCCTGACCTTCGGGACCAGGCCGCAGATCGCGCACCTGCATCGCGCAGGACGCCGCCGGTTTCGGCGGGCCGCCCACGACTTCGACCAGGCACATGCGGCAGTTGCCGGCGATGGACAGGCGCTCGTGATAGCAGAAGCGCGGGATTTCCACCCCGGCCACTTCACAGGCCTGGATCAGGGTCATCGCCCCGTCCACCTCGATCTCGGTTCCGTCAATGTTGATCTTGCGGAGGTCAGACATGGTCTATTTCGCCCTCAGTAACACGCCGATCGCGCTGTTTTTCTTGATTTCCGCGCGACCGAACGCACAGAATGTTTCCGGTTTGTCGTAAGAGACGCCGCGGCTCGAAAAAAGCGCCTCTCCCTTTGCCCGCATCCGGGCCTTTTCACTGTCCGAGTCGATGTAGGCGCGGATCTCGCTGTCCGAATAGCCAAGGTCATTGGCCCGCGCCCGCAGGCGGCGCAACTCACCAACGCCTTTCCAGAACCGGGCGGCCAGAGTGTCACAATGGTCGGCGACCTCTTTGGCAACGGCAACGGCGAACAAAGGCTCTTCAATCTCTGCAACGCTGCGCAGCGGTGGCTTTGCATGGCCCACCACAGGGGCCGCGGCCAACGCGGCGGCCGACATCAGGCACATGACCAGTCGTTTCATGGGGCTTTCCTTCCAATTGGAAGGCCCAGGACACACGGGATCCGGCTCGTTATTCAATAACGCAAGGCGGCCAAAGGCGCCGGGATATGCCAGCGCATCGCTCACGACTGGCACGTCCCGTGGAAGACTGCGGTATCGCCGTCCAGACGCAGTTCGGCATCGGGGTCGTAAGGATCCACGTCCCAAACGATCTCGGAAGTGCCGTAACCGGCATCAGTCAGGCAGTAAGTCACCCCGGCATGATGCGCCGCCAGACGCGCGCCCTTGTAGGACTGCGAAGCCTTGGAGACCTCGACGCGGAAATCAGCCCGAGAGACTTTCTTGTCAACCGGCTTTGCCTTGGCCTTGAACGCAATCCCGTCGTAAAGCGTGCGATCCTTGAAGGAGCTTCCGCAGCCCATCAAAAGTGCGCCTGCAGCGGCGAGTGCCAAAAGAGTGTTCACCGACATGGAAAAACCGCCGACTCCCGCAACGCGAACAGCAGCGCGGGCGTCTTTTGCCCGGCGGTATCGATCTGCATATCTGGGGAGTTTTGCCATGGTCGTTGGCCTTCCTTTGGTGTCCGTTACTCGGCCGCCATCGCGCCCATGCGGCCCGATTTCTGCGCCTTGATGCGGTCTTCGATTTCTTCGCGGAAGTTCTTGATCAGGCCCTGGATCGGCCAGGCGGCCGCATCGCCAAGGGCGCAGATGGTGTGGCCTTCGACCTGTTTGGTCACATCCCACAGCATGTCGATCTCTTCCAACTCGGCCTCGCCTTTGACCAGGCGGTCCATGACGCGCATCATCCAGCCGGTGCCTTCGCGGCATGGGGTACACTGGCCGCAGCTTTCGTGCTTGTAGAATTTCGAAAGACGCCAGATCGCCTTGATGATATCGGTCTGCTTGTCCATGACAATCACCGCCGCCGTGCCAAGGCCCGAGCCCAGCTCGCCGCGCAGGTAGTCGAAATCCATGATCGCATCGCGCATGTTCTCACCGCGCACGCAGGGCACCGAAGAGCCGCCCGGGATCACCGCCAGGAGGTTGTCCCAGCCGCCGCGAATGCCACCGCAGTGCTTTTCGATCAGCTCTTCAAAGGGGATCGACATCGCCTCTTCGACGACGCAGGGATTGTTCACATGACCGGAGATCGCAAAGAGCTTGGTGCCCGCGTTGTTGGGACGGCCAAAGCCTGCGAACCACTCGGCGCCGCGGCGCAGGATGGTGGGCACAACGGCGATGGATTCCACGTTGTTCACCGTAGTCGGGCAGCCATAAAGACCCGCGCCCGCCGGGAACGGCGGCTTCATGCGGGGCATGCCCTTCTTGCCTTCAAGGCTTTCGATCAGGGCGGTTTCCTCACCGCAGATATAGGCGCCGGCACCGTGGTGCAGGAAGACGTCGAAGTCCCAGCCCGACCCGGCAGCGTTCTTGCCCAGAAGACCCTTGTCATAGCATTCGTCGATGGCTGCCTGCAGCGCCTCACGCTCGCGAATGTACTCGCCGCGCAGGTAGATGTAGCAGGTGTGGGCGTTCATCGCGAAAGAGGCGATCAGCGCGCCTTCGATAAGCGTATGCGGATCATGACGCATGATTTCGCGGTCTTTGCAGGTGCCGGGCTCGGATTCATCCGCGTTGATCACCAGATAGGCCGGGCGACCGTCGCTTTCCTTGGGCATGAAGGACCACTTGAGGCCGGTGGGAAAGCCCGCACCACCCCGGCCGCGCAGGCCGGAGTCCTTCATGGTCTGGATGATCCAGTCCCGCCCCTTTTCGATCAGACCGGCGGTGCCATCCCAGTGGCCGCGCGCCTGAGCGCCTTTGAGCGTCCGCTCATGCATCCCGTACAGGTTGGTAAAGATCCGGTCCTGGTCCTTCAGCATGTCTGCCTACCTTTGGTTGTCCTGACGCATGCGCCAGAGTTGAACGATGTTGACCCCTGCATAGATCATCCCCGCCAGCGCGAGGAAATCGAACAAAAGAGCGTAGCGGCCCGGCAATCCGATGGCCGGACCGATGAACAGGGTCAAAGCAAGCCAGGCCAGCATGGTTCCGGCAATCACAAGGGAGATATGGCGTCCCTTGGCAGCAATCGCTTTGTCCTTGTCCGTGCTCATTGGGTCCCAATGTCTGCTCCCCCGCCCCGATGATCACTGGGGCGGAAGACGGGTTAATCTTCGTAGCGGCCGTCGTCTTTGGCCTTTTTGGCAAACTCGGTCTCTTCGCCCGATGCCAGTTGCGCCGCCTGGGCGATCCAGCCGTCGCGTTCGATGCGGCCCTTGAACTTCAGGCGGCTGTCGACCCATGCGACTTCGGCCTCGGTCCATTTGGCGATCTGGTCAAAGTGGAAGAAGCCCAGCTCGTTCAGGGTTTGCTCCAGTTTGGGGCCGACACCTTTCAAGAGCTTCAGATCGTCCGCCTTGCCACCGCGAGCCTCTGTCAGAGTCTCTGGCGCTGCTTCTTCCGTCGCTTTGGCGGCTGCCCCTTCTGGCGATGCTGGCTCTGGCTTGGCTGCCTTTTTCACCGGTGCCTTTTTCGGGGCGGGCTTTGCCTCGGCGGCCTGTTTGGCAGCGGGTTTTGCAGCCTCGGGCGCCTTGGGCGGCTGACCTTCGGCAGCGCGGCCTGCAACCACACCATCCTTGTCAATCCAGGGTGTCAGGATCGGCACCTCATCGCCCTGAATGCGCTTGACGCTGTCGCCCAGATCCACGGCCAGCTGCACCGACGCGTTATACTGCGTCTTGCCGCTGTCGTATTCGGTGAGCGAGGTCAGGCCCGATTTCGGCTCTGCCGCGTAGCGACCATTCTGCGGACCCGGCACAACCGGTTGGCCTGCCGACAGATCATCCAGGATCTTGGTGAAGCTTTCGGTGGTCAGGTCCTCGAAGTAATCCTTACCGATCTGCGCCATGGGCGCATTCGTGCAGGAGCCGAGGCACTCGACCTCTTCCCAGGTGAACTTGCCATCCGCAGACAGGGTAAAGGGCTTTGGCGCGATCTTTTCCTTGCAGACCGCGATCAGGTCTTCGGCGCCGCAGATCATGCAGGACGTGGTGCCACAGATCTGCACATGCGCCACCGAGCCCGTCGGCTGCAGCTGGAACATGAAGTAGAAAGAGGCCACCTCAAGCACGCGGATATAGGCCATGCCCAGCATGTCGGCGATATATTCGATCGCAGGCTTGCTGACCCAGCCTTCCTGCTCCTGCGCGCGCCACAGAAGCGGGATCACGGCAGAGGCCTGGCGCCCTTCGGGGTATTTGGTGATCTGCGCTTCGGCCCATTTCTGATTGTCGGGCGTAAAGGCAAAGCTATCGGGTTGTTCGGAATGCAGACGACGGAGCATTAGCGGTCAATCTCTCCAAATACGACGTCCATGGTGCCGATGATGGCAGCCACGTCGGCAAGTTGGTGACCCTTGGCCACATGGTCCATGGCTTGCAGGTGCAGATAGCCCGGCGCGCGCAGCTTTGCGCGGTAGGGCTTGTTGCTCCCGTCCGCCACAAGGTAGACGCCGAATTCGCCCTTGGGCGCCTCGACGGCGGCGTAGACTTCGCCCGAGGGCACGTGGAAGCCTTCGGTGTACAGCTTGAAGTGGTGGATCAGGCTTTCCATCGAGGTTTTCATGTCGCCGCGTTTCGGCGGGGTCAGCTTGCCACGGGCCAGCACGTCGCCGGTGGCTTCGCGCAGCTTGTGGATGGCCTGACGGATGATCGACAGCGACTGGCGCATCTCTTCCATACGGACGAGGTAGCGATCATAGCAGTCACCGTTCTTGCCGACCGGGATCTGGAATTCGAATTCGTCGTAGCACTCATAGGGCTGCGCGCGACGCAGATCCCAGGCGAGGCCCGATCCGCGCACCATGACGCCAGAGAAGCCGTAATCCTGAATTTCCTGCTCGTTCACCACGCCAATGTCGCAGTTACGCTGCTTGAAGATCCGGTTTTCGGTCAAAAGCCCGTCGATATCCGCCAGAACCTTGGGGAATTCGATCGCCCATTCCTCGATATCGTCGATCAGCTCATCGGGCAGATCCTGATGCACGCCGCCGGGGCGGAAGTAGGCCGCGTGAAGGCGGGCACCACAGGCGCGCTCGTAGAAGATCATCAGCTTCTCGCGCTCTTCGAACCCCCACAGCGGCGGGGTCAGCGCGCCGACGTCCATCGCCTGCGTGGTGACGTTCAAGAGGTGGTTCAGGATGCGGCCGATTTCCGAGTAAAGCACCCGGATCAGCGAGGCACGGCGGGGCACTTCGACACCGCAGAGCTTTTCAATCGCCAGACACCATGCATGTTCCTGGTTCATCGGCGCCACATAGTCGAGGCGGTCGAAGTAAGGCAGGTTCTGCAGATAGGTGCGGCTTTCCATCAGCTTTTCGGTGCCGCGATGAAGCAGGCCGATGTGCGGATCGCAGCGCTCGACGATCTCACCGTCGAGTTCCAGCACCAGACGCAGCACGCCGTGTGCGGCCGGGTGCTGCGGGCCGAAGTTGATGTTGAAGTTGCGGATCTTCTGCTCGCCCGTCAGGGCGTCATCGAAACCTTTGGAGCCGTCCATCATGCAAGACCTCCATCATTTACCGGTTTAGGGTCGCGCAAAGCCACCATCCAAATTGCCAGATAGGCAAAAAGGGGGAATGCGCAGAGAACCGCCGCGACGCGCGGTATCCCGTAGCGGGGAAGTATCCAGAAAAAGGGTAGCATCAATGCAAGACCCCACGCCAGCAGGGGGAGCAGCGTAAAAAGACCAGGCCCCATGGTCACGCCCCCTCTTTCTCATCGCCGGGCAGGATGTATTCGGCACCCTCCCACGGGGACATGAAGTCAAACTGGCGGTATTCCTGCACCAGGCTTACGGGTTCGTAGACCACGCGCTTTTGCGCCTCGTCATAACGGACCTCGGTATAGCCGGTGGTCGGGAAGTCCTTGCGCAGCGGGTGGCCGCGGAACCCATAGTCGGTCAGGATACGGCGCAGGTCCGGGTGGCCGGTGAAGAGGATCCCGAACATGTCGAAGACCTCGCGCTCGAACCAGTTGGCCGAGGGGTGCACATCCACGATCGAGGGCACCATCTCGTCCTCGCGCACAGACACCCGCAGGCGGATGCGCTGGTTCTGGTACATCGACAGGAAGTGATAGACCACGTCGAACCGCTTGGCCCGCTCGGGGTAGTCGACCGCGGTGATGTCCACCAGGGTGGAAAACTTGCAGGTCGCATCGGTGCGCAGAAACTCGACAAGGCCCGCGATGTTTGCGGGCGCCACGTCGACGTTCAGCTCATCATGGGTCACATCCCACGCGATAACGCAGTCGGGGCGCTTGGCCGCGATCTGGGATCCGAGTTCGTTCAGTGCTTCAGTCATCATAAATCTCCAACCAAAGCCGATCAGCGGACCAGGGTGCCGGTGCGGCGGATCTTGCGTTGCAGCTGCATCAGACCATAGAGCAGCGCCTCTGCGGTCGGCGGGCAGCCGGGCACGTAGACGTCGACGGGCACGATGCGGTCACAGCCGCGCACAACCGAATAGCTGTAGTGGTAGTAGCCACCGCCATTGGCGCAGGAACCCATCGAAATCACGTAACGCGGCTCGGGCATCTGGTCGTAGACCTTGCGCAAGGCCGGCGCCATCTTGTTGGTGAGCGTTCCCGCGACGATCATCACGTCCGACTGGCGCGGAGAGGCGCGCGGCGCGATCCCGAACCGTTCGGCGTCATAGCGGGGCATCGAGGTATGCATCATCTCAACCGCGCAGCACGCCAGACCAAAGGTCATCCAGTGCAGGGACCCGGTGCGGGCCCAGTTGATGATATCCTCGGCCGAGGTCAGCAGGAAGCCTTTGTCCTGCAGTTCGGCGTTCAGGGCCTGGGTGACGACTTCCTTGTCGACGCCTGCCGTGTTGGGTCCGGTCATCACTCCCATTCCAGGGCCCCCTTCTTCCATTCATAGGCAAAGCCGGCTGTCAGCACGCCCAGGAACACCATCATCGACCAGAAGGCCGTATCGCTCAGATCCGCAAAGCCGACGGCCCAAGGGAACAGGAAGGCGATTTCCAGATCGAAGATAATGAAAAGAATCGACACCAGATAGAAACGCACGTCGAATTTCATACGGGCGTCATCGAACGCGTTGAAACCACATTCGTAGGCACTTACTTTTTCAGGGTCGGGATTGCGCACGGCGAGCACGACAGCCGCCAGAATAAGGACAATTCCAAGGCCGATGGCGACGGCCAGAAACACCAGGATCGGGAGGTATTCCCGCAACATCTCTTCCACGAGTGGCTCCTTTCCGCGCGCGCGGGTTCTCGCGCGCCGTCAATTGGCGTGTTGACTTGGGCCGTGTCTACTCCCCTGCCCCCCCACCGTCAACACAGGCATTTGGTTTGGATAAACCTTCCTTTAACAGCGCGGCGCGGGCACATCACATCGCCCGTCAAACGTATCAACATATGCATATTTATACATATATTTCAAAAGATAAGCGCGCCCGAAATCCGGACGCGCCTGATAAAAACAGTTGGTCATACGATCGAGCGGAAGTCTTCCGCAAAGACCCCGCAAAAGAGGGGCAAAAGCGGCTTTGAAACCCGCGATCAAGCCTGCCAGCTGGGCTTGCGCTTGTCGAAAAACGCGGCAATCCCCTCGGAGGCCTCACCGCCTTCCCAGCGCTCCACCAAGGCCTGGATCGTGTGATCGATTGTAGCGTCATCGAGGCGCGGCCCGAGGTCGCGGGTCAGTTTTTTCGCCGCCGCAACTGCGCCGGGGGCGCAGGCCATGTAGGGGGTAACCTCGGCCTCGACCGCATCAGCCAGTTGATCGGCCGGAACGATTCTCGCCAGAAGACCCAGATCCACGGCCTCGGCCGCATCAAAGAGGCGGGCCGACATGAAGACGCGGCGCGCGCGTGCTTCGCCCATGCGGGCAATCACATATGGGCCGATGGTGGCCGGGATCAGGCCCAGTTTGGTCTCGGTCAGCCCCATCTTGAGGGTATCGACCCCAATCGCAACATCACAGACCGAGGCCATGCCAACGCCGCCACCGAATGCATTACCCTGGATCGCCCCGATCAGCGGCTTGGGCAGCGTATTCAGCAGCATCAGCATTTCCGCCAGAACGCGCGCCTCTTTCGCGCGGGTTTCGGCATCAGCGGTCATCTGCGCCTGCATCCAGCCCAGATCCCCACCCGCGCAAAAGCTTTTGCCTGCACCGGTCAGCACCACGACCCGCACGCTGTCATCAGCAGCCAGATCCTGCGCGGCCTGTTTCAGCTCGAGCAGCATCTCACCGGACATGGCGTTGTGTTTTTCAGGCCGGTTCAGGGTCAGCGTTGCGACGCCGCGCTCATCCGTTTCCAAAGTGATCGTATTGAACATCGTCTTGCTCTCTTTCCTGCTCCAGTCACACCGCCACGCCGCGCATGGCGCGGGCAAGTCCGGCGGCCTCATCCAGAACCCGTGCATCGAGCCCCGTGTCATATCCCAGCGCCGTCAGATGCGCATGCACCGTCTCTGTCGCCACATTGCCAGCCGCGCCCGGCGCATAGGGACAGCCGCCAAGCCCGCCTACGGCGGCATCGAACACCCGCACACCCTGCGCAAGCGAAGCGTCGATATTGGCAATCGCCCGTCCGGCGGTGTCGTGATAATGGCCGGCCAGTTTCTCAACCGGCACGCTGGCCTTAACCGCCTCAAGCATTTTGGTGATCGTTTCCGGCGTGCCCTGCCCGATGGTATCCCCCAGCGAGACCTCGTAGCAGCCCATTTCAAACAGGCGTTCGGCCACTTCCGCCACCTGTTCCGGCGGGGTCGCGCCATCATAGGGGCAGTCGGTCACACAGGAGACATAGCCGCGCACTGGAAGGCCGATCTGTTTCGCCGCCTCAAGGATCGGCAGGAAGCGCTCGATGCTTTCTTCGATCGTGGCGTTGATATTGGCCTTGGAAAACCCTTCGGACGCCGAGGCAAAGACGGCGATCTCATCCGCCTTTGCCGCCACTGCATCATCGTAACCGCGCATGTTCGGGGTCAGCGCGGCGTAAGAGACGCCCGGCGCGCGTTTGATGCCCGCCAGAACCTCACCACTGCCTGCCATCTGCGGCACCCATTTTGGAGAGACAAAACTGGCGACCTCGATCCGCCGGAACCCTGCCCGCGACAGGCAATCCACCAGGGCGATCTTTTCCGCAACGGGAATCGCCCGCTTTTCATTCTGAAGCCCGTCGCGCGGGCCCATCTCGAAGATTTCAACGCTTTGCGTCATGGCGCACCCTCCCTTGGCGATCCGGCACCTCACCTGCCTTGCGCTGGCGACAGCCTGCCGCCAACGCCCTGTCTTTTCTACTTCTGATCAGTCTTCCGCTGCGTCCAGACGCACCAGGGCAGCCCCGGCCTCGACCTGATCGCCTGCGGCGGCCAGAACCTCGGCCACGATGCCATCACGGGCAGCCAGCAGAGAATGCTCCATCTTCATCGCTTCGAGGATGGCGAGCCGGTCGCCTTCTTTCACCTCTTGCCCCGCCTCGGCAAAGACGGCCTTGACCAATCCCGGCATGGGGGCCTCAATCACATTCATGTCGCCCCCGGCAGCCGAGGCGCGATCCAGAGGGTCGATCACCTCAAACTGCAGCCCGTAGCCATCAAAAACGGTGATGGTATTCCCGGACTGCGCCATGGGCGGCAAGCGATCGCCACTCAGAACCCAGGACCCGGCGATCCGGCAGGCGCAGATCTGGTCCTCAGGGTGCCCCGGAAATTCCCAGATTTGATCATCCGGCCCCCCCACCTCGACCGTGGCCTCAAAGACCTCGCCCTGGTGGCTGAGATGAACCGAACGGCGCAGGTCGGACCAAAGGGTAAAGCCTGCATCCCAATCAAGGTCTATCAGGCCGAGCGCCTGCATGCCGGCAGCGGCCTTGTGCTCGAACTTGACTTTCCGCGCCTGCACCAGTTCATCGAGATCCCGTGCGATTAGCCCTGTGTCTACATCACCCGCAGCAAAGCCCTCATGAGCCGCCAGCGCGCCGAGGAAAGCAAGGTTCGTGACCGTGCCACCGACCTCGGTTTTCGCCAGCGCCTGCGACAGGCGAGACAGCGCAACAGCCCTAGTGGGGCCATGGACGATCACCTTTGAGATCATCGGATCATACCAGGGGCTGATGGTGTCCCCTGCCCGCACACCGCTGTCGGCGCGGCAGATCTCGGGGAACTCCAGGTGCGTCAGCGTGCCGGTTGCGGGCAGGAAGCCCTTTGGCACGTCCTCGGCATAAAGGCGCGCCTCGAAGGCATGGCCGGTGATGGTCAGTTCATCCTGCTGTTTCGGAAGGGACTCCCCCGCAGCCACGCGCAGCTGCCACTCCACCAGGTCAACGCCGGTGATCAGTTCGGTGACGGGATGTTCCACCTGCAGGCGTGTGTTCATCTCCATGAACCAGAACCCATCCGCGCGCAGCCCGTTGGAGCCATCCACGATGAATTCCACCGTGCCGGCGCCTTTATAACCAATCGCCTCGGCGGCGCGGACGCCGGCACGGCCCATGGCCTCGCGCATTTCTTCGGTCATACCGGGCGCGGGGGCCTCTTCGATGACCTTCTGGTGACGGCGCTGTAGCGAACAGTCCCGCTCGAACAGGTGCACCGCGTGGGTGCCATCGCCAAAGACCTGCACTTCGATATGGCGCGGTTGCTGGATGTATTTCTCGATCAGAACATCCGGGTTGCCAAAGGCCGTGGTGGCTTCGCCCTGTGCGCTTTTCAGCGCCTCGGCAAAGTCTTCGGCCCGCTCCACCAGACGCATACCCTTGCCGCCGCCGCCGGCAACCGCCTTGATCAGTACAGGATAGCCAATGGTGTCGGCGGCGCCCGACAGGTGCTCGGGATCCTGGTTCTTGCCATGATAGCCGGGCACGACCGGCACGCCCGCCTCTTCCATCAGTGCCTTGGCCGCATCTTTCAGGCCCATCTTGCGGATCGCATCCGCCGATGGACCGATGAAGACAAGGCCAGCCGCCTCGACCGCGTCCACGAACTCGGGGTTTTCCGACAGGAAGCCATAGCCCGGGTGGATCGCCTGGGCGCCGGTTGCCTTGGCCATAGCGATAATCTCATCGCCCAGAAGGTAGCTGTCGGCGGGCGCAGGACCATAGCCGATATGGCAGGCCTCATCCGCCATGGCCACATGTTTCGCCTCGCGGTCCGCATCCGAATAGACGGCCACGGTTTTCACGCCCATGGCGCGGGCGGTTTCCATCACACGGCAGGCGATTTCGCCCCGGTTTGCGATCAGAATTTTGTCAAACATGGCTCGTCCTCACATCCGGAACACGCCAAAGCGCGTGTCTTCAATCGGGGCATTCAAAGCAGCGCTCAGCGACAGGGCCAGCACTTCGCGGGATTTGCGCGGATCGATGATGCCATCGTCCCAAAGCCGCGCCGAGGCATAAAGCGGGTGGCTCTGTTCCTCGAACATCTCGATGGTGGGGCGCTTGAACTCGGCCTCTTCCTCGGCGCTCCAGCTGCCGCCCTGGCGTTCGATGGCATCGCGTTTCACGGTGGCCAGCACTCCCGCCGCCTGTTCGCCGCCCATCACGGAAATGCGGCTGTTCGGCCAGGTCCACAGAAAGCGCGGCTGATAAGCGCGGCCCGACATGCCGTAGTTGCCTGCACCAAAGGAACCGCCGACCAGCATGGTCACCTTGGGCACATTGGTCGTCGCCACCGCCGTCACCATCTTGGCGCCGTGGCGGGCGATGCCTTCGTTCTCATACTTGCGGCCCACCATGAAGCCGGTGATGTTCTGCAGGAAGACCAGCGGGATCTTGCGCTGGGAGCAAAGCTCCACGAAATGCGCGCCCTTCTGGGCGGCTTCGGAAAACAGCACGCCGTTGTTGGCGATGATGCCGACCGGGCAGCCTTTGACATGAGCAAAGCCGGTGACGAGCGTTTCGCCAAAGCGCGGTTTGAATTCGTCAAAGCGAGAGCCGTCGACCAGACGCGCGATCACCTCGCGGATGTCATAGGGGGTGCGCAGATCGCCGGGGACCACGCCCAGGATTTCCTCTGGGTCATAGGCGGGCTCCTCCGGACTGGCCCAGTTCACCGTCAGGGGCTTGGTGATATTGAGCGACTGCACCGCGCGGCGTGCCAGCGCCAGCGCGTGGGTGTCATCCTCGGCCAGATAGTCGGCCACGCCGGAAAGGCGCGTGTGCACATCGCCGCCGCCGAGGTCTTCGGCGCTGACCACCTCACCGGTGGCAGCCTTCACCAAGGGCGGGCCGGCCAGAAAGATGGTGCCCTGTTCCTTGACGATGATGGTCACATCCGACATCGCGGGCACATAGGCGCCACCCGCCGTGCAGGAGCCCATCACCACGGCGATCTGCGGAATGCCCTTGGCCGACATACGGGCCTGATTGTAAAAGATGCGGCCAAAGTGGTCGCGGTCCGGGAAAACCTCGTCCTGATTGGGCAGGTTGGCCCCGCCAGAGTCCACCAGATAGATGCACGGCAGGCGGTTCTCCTCGGCGATCTCCTGCGCGCGCAGGTGTTTCTTCACGGTCATCGGATAGTAGGTGCCGCCCTTCACGGTGGCATCGTTGCAGACCACCATGACCTCTTGCCCATGGACCCTGCCGATGCCCGCGATCACGCCTGCGGCAGGGGCCGCGCCATCATACATGTTGTGGGCCGCCGTCGCGCCGATTTCGAGGAAGGGAGAGCCCGGATCCAAGAGGTTCGCCACCCGGCGGCGCGGCAGCATCTTGCCCCGGCTTTGGTGGCGGGCGCGGGATTTCTCACCGCCCCCCAGACGCGCCGCCTCCGCCGCATCGTCGATCTGCGCCAGCGCCTCAAGATGCGCCGCGCGGTTCTGTTTGAAGCCTTCGGAGGAAGGCATTGCCTTGGATTGAAGTTTCATGTCGTTTCCTTTTCCAAAGGGAGGCGGTGGGCAAAAACCAAAGCCGGTAACAGCATGGCGGGAACGAAGAACGGGAAGGCAACGCCACGCAGTTTTATTAGGCCACCCTCAGTCGTATACGTGATTTCTGGGATGAGGTACTCAAGCGCGCCCGCCATCGCAAACACACTCAACAGTGAGAGAGGTACCGCACGTGTCATAAACCGAAAGAAATATGCCACGCGCGTGAGAGCAATCTTCCAGCGCGTACCGCAATCCTCACATGCAGCCACTGGAGGCCATACACGCCCGCGTGCCCGGCCATTGAGTTGCGACAGCGGGATATTGCCTCCGCATTCCGCGCAACGTCGGTTGAGCATAGACCGGAACCATACCGCTTGCCGGTCGCTGAGGCTTTTTCTCGTTTCCGTCACGCTTCCCCCTCCGCCGCAGCTCGCGCCTTCAACTCTTTGCGGATCACCTTGCCGGTCACGGTCATCGGCAGGCCGTCCAGAAAGGCGATTTCGCGGGGGTAGGAATAATGGGCTAGGCGCTCCTTGACGTAGTCCTGCAGCTCTTTCTCGGTAGCCGCGGCGCCCTCTTTCAGCACCACATAGGCCTTGACGATCTCGGTGCGCATCGGGTCGGGCTTGCCCACAACGCCGACCGTGGCGACACTTGGATGGGTCAGCAGGCAATCCTCGATCTCGGCCGGGCCGATGCGATAGCCGGAAGAGGTGATGACGTCATCTTCGCGGCCAACAAAGCGCAGATAGTCGCCCTCCCAGATGCCGCGATCACCTGTGATCAGCCAGTCACCTTGGAATTTCTCGGCCGTCTCCTTGGGCCGGTTCCAGTATTCCAGCATCATCGAGGCAGAGCCGCGCCGCACCGCAACATCGCCCTCATGGTCGGTGGGATTGCCCTCGGCATCGATCACGGCGACCTCATGCCCCCGCACGGCCTTGCCGATGCAGCCCGGACGCGGCGGGAAATCCACCCCACAGGAGGAGGCAACCATATTGCATTCGGTCTGCCCGTAGAATTCGTTGATGGTAAGGCCGAATGCCTCCTGCCCCCAGGCGAGCATCTCTGCCCCCAAAGGCTCACCGCCCGAAGCAACCGAGCGCAGACCGGGCACGGCCTTGCCTGCGGCCTTCAGCATCCTGAGCGCGGTCGGCGGGAAGAAGACATTGCGCACGTCGGCCCGCTCAATCAGATCCAGGCAGGCCTCGGGCGTGAACTTGTCGAGCCGCGCGGCAACAACAGGCACACCCAGCGCAAGACCGGGCATCAGCACGTCGAACAGCCCCCCGATCCAGGCCCAGTCCGCAGGGGTCCAGAGGCAATCGCCCGGCTGACCCAGATGATCGTGGCTGATGGCAACGCCCGGCAGGTGCCCGGTCAGCACCCGGTGCGCATGAAGCGCCCCCTTGGGGCTGCCGGTGGTGCCGGAGGTATAAATAAGGACTGCTGGGGTTTCCGAGCTGGTTTCGGCAAAAGGGACCGGGCTGCCCTCGATGCCCGCATCCTGCACCATCACCGCCTCGGCCAGATCACCAAGCAGCATCGCGCCTTCGGGATCTGTGAGCACAAACCGTACGCCCGCATCCCCTGCCCGCGACGCCAGCGCATCGCGCTGAAACAGCTTGAACAGAGGCACCGAGATCGCCCCAACCTTCCAGATCGCAAGGTGCGCGGCGGCGCACCATGGCGACTGGCTGAGCAGCACGCCCACGCGATCGCCCGGCTGGATCCGTGACAGAAGATATCGCGCCAACCCGTCGACCATCGACGCCAGTTCGCCGTGTGAAATGTCACGCCGCTCTGGCCCGGTCAGATCAATGAGCGCACAGGCATCCGGCGCATGCGCCATGGCCTGCGCCGCCATGTTCAGTGCCCGGGGCACATCCCATGCCCCGTCACGTTTTAAACCCGGAATATGGCGCGGCTCTGACATGATCAGCCCTTCCCGAAACGCATAGCTGCTATGCGCGATTTTCTTTTTATTTCAGAGGCAAAGCCCATGCGGCCTTGATCCAGATCAGAGACCGTTTTCGTTCCATGGCACAGAATGGAACGGTAAAAGACAGAAAAGGGATTTCCCTCATGAAACGCATGGTTTCCGCTCTCGCCATCTCTGCGGCGCTTGTTGCCGGAGCGGCCCCGGCTGTTGCCCAGTCGCAGGGCGACTGGACCTTCGGCGCAGGTATCGCCAACGTGAACCCCAAGTCGAACAACGGCACGCTTGCGGGCGGCGCGGCGACGATCAACGACGACACCCAACTGTCGCTGACGGTTGAATACTTCATCCGCGACAATCTGGGTATCGAGCTTCTGGCCGCGACCCCGTTTGAGCATGACATCTCGATCAATGGCGGCTATGCGGGCACCACCAAGCAGCTGCCCCCGACCCTGTCGCTGAACTACCACTTCCCGACCAAGGGCAAGGTCAAACCCTTTCTGGGGGTTGGCGTGAACTACACCACCTTCTTTGAGGAAAGCTCGCCCCTCGGGACGCTCAGCCTTGACGACAGCTGGGGTCTGGCGATCAACGCCGGTGCAGACTGGCAGGTCTCGGACAACGGCGCGCTGCGCTTCAACGTGCGCTACATGGATATCGACAGCGAAGCCTTCCTGAACGGCGCCTCGATCGGCACCGCAGAGATTGATCCGGTCGTGATTGGTGTCGCCTACGTGCACCGCTTCTGATCCCGTGTTGCAGTTGGGCAGGTGCTTCCCTCGTCCCTGCCTGCTGTTCCAGTTGTTAAAGGCGTCGCCCCGTGCGGCGCCTTTTTCTCTTTCACATGCCGGGTCGGCTCTTGCTTGCACACCCGCATATGAACCTTGCCCGCCATCAGGCTTCTGGTTGGGGCAGCCCCGCAGTGTCTGGCCCTGAAAAGCCGATCAACCCGCCCAGAACATTGACTTCGTAGCGATATATCTCCCCAGCGCCGCCCCCTTTCGGGCGGCATGTGACCACCAGCCAGCTCCACGCTCCGCTTCCGGGGTGCGCAAAACAATCCGTCACCTGCGCTGCAGCTGGCCGACCGGACCCCGCATGGTCAGCCAGATACCGCTGTGCATAAAGGGTGATCACGTCGGTTTCCGTGAGCCCCTGCCGCTGGATGCCGTACCGAAGCCCGATCACCGCCAACAAGAGCGTCAGCAGAATGACCGGGATCCAGTAGGCAATCCGCATCAGCCCATATGCGCCATCAGCTCGCGGCCAATCAGCATGCGGCGGATTTCCGATGTGCCCGCGCCGATCTCCATCAGCTTGGCATCGCGGAAGATGCGGCCCACCGGGTTGTCGCTGAGATAGCCGGCGCCACCAAAGGCCTGCACCGCCTGATGCGCCTGCACCATCGCCTGTTCAGAGGCATAAAGACAGCAGGCCGCCGCATCCTGGCGCGTGACCGTGCCGCTGTCGCAGGCCTTGGCCACCTCGTAGACATAGGCGCGGGCCGAGTTCATCGCCGTGAACATGTCGGCGATCTTGCCCTGCATCAGCTGAAAGTTCCCGATCGGCTGACCGAACTGCTTGCGCTCTTTCATGTAGGGCATCATCTCGTCCATGCAGGCCGCCATGATCCCGGTGCCGATGCCCGCAAGAACAACGCGCTCATAATCGAGGCCGGACATCAGCACCTTGACGCCCTTGCCCTCTTCGCCCAGCACGTTCTCGAAGGGCACTTCGCAGTCTTCAAAGATCAGCTCGGCCGTGTTCGAACCGCGCATGCCCAGCTTGTCGAAATGGACCGAGGTCGAGAACCCCTTGAACTCTTTTTCGATGAGGAAGGCGGTGATGCCCTTGGAACCTGCCTCTGGGTCGGTTTTGGCATAGACCACCAGCGTGTCGGCGTCGGGGCCGTTGGTGATCCAGTATTTGTTGCCATTGAGGCGATAGTGATCGTTGCGCTTTTCAGCGCGCAAGCTCATCGAGACCACATCAGAACCTGCGCCTGCCTCGGACATGGCCAGGGCCCCCACATGCTCGCCCGAAATCAGGCGCGGCAGGTATTTCTGCTTCTGCTCCTCATTGGCGTTCAGCTTGATCTGGTTGACGCAGAGGTTGGAATGCGCGCCATAGGACAGCGAGACCGACGCGCTTGCGCGGGCGATTTCCTCGACCGCGACCGTGTGGGCGAGGTAGGACATGCCAGCCCCGCCGAACTCTTCGGGGACCGTGATGCCAAGCAGACCGAGATCACCCATCTCTTTCCAGAGTTCAGCCGGGAACTCATTCTTCTGATCGATTCCCTGCGCCATGGGTTTGACGCGCTCCTGCGCCCAGCGATGCACCATATCGCGCAGCGCATTCACATCCTCACCCAGATCAAAGGTCATGCTTGCGTTGAACATCCCGCGTCTCCTCCCGAGTCATCGCGAATTATTTGAACATGCGTTCATTTATCACCATCAAACCCGCGCCCGTCAAGCACCACATTACCCGATCAGCCATTTCTGGCGGACCGGCTCTGCCACCCGCACGCGTGACGTTGCACAGAAGACAGGCCTTATCCCGCCGCGCACCATGCTGCGGCCACAGATGGACAGACGCCCGCCCCGCTTCTATCCTCGAGCACGACGCGCTCTGACCGCACAAGAAACCCATCATCCCCAATGACCAAGATCGTCCTTCATCTCAAAGCGAGTGACCTGCAGAGCGGATTTTCTGGCTGGCATCTTGAGTTCTACCAAGTTCTGGGCGCGCTGATGGAAGCCCATGGCATTCGGGTGGAAAGCCGCCAGCGCGACGGCGATATTCGCATCGACACGCGCACCATTCGCGACAGCCGTTTTGACGATGGAAATCTGCACATCATCGACGACCGGTCGGTCAGGGCGCCCAACGTGCTTAATGCAGGGGTGGCGTATTTCTGGCGCTTCTGGCAGCTGGACCCACGAGGCGTGAAGGCCTTCAGCTCAACCGGCGACACCCCCTATGAGCCTGACCAGATGCCGCGGCGTCGGGCACAGAGCTTTTTTGACAACATGCACAAACGCTATGTGCGGTCCCGCAAATCGAAATACGACCAGCCCGAGACCTCGCAACAGTTTCCCGAAGGGGCGATCTCGGTCTTCTTTCAGGGCGACTATCCGGTCACCTCCGGCGCAACATCGACCACGGACATCGAGATGCTGAGGGCGGTGCAGTCCGGTGCGGGGGATCGGCGCATCATCGTCAAGCCACACCCGCTGACGAGCAACGTCTCCGACATTGCGGAAACCCTGGCCCTGGCCGAGGCGGACAACCGGATCATCGTGACCGACGCCAATGTTCACGACATCCTCAGTGCCAGCTGTGCCACGGTTTCCATCAACTCGACCGTCGCCCTGGAAGGTTTCCTGCATCGCAAGCCTGCGATCCTCTTTGGCCGTTCGGACTTTCACCATCTGGCAGGTCAGGTTCACGACCCGCAGGAGTTTTCCAGGGTCCTAGCCGATGAGCTGGACCGCGACGAAGGTTACGAGCAGTTCCTCGCCTGGTATTTCCTGAAGATGTGCCTGCCGCTCAGCAGTGCCCGCCTCGAAGAGCGGATCTGGCAGATCTTCACCCAAGCCGGATTTCCGCGCGCCCGTTTTATGTAGCAGCCTCGCCCTGGAACACGGCGCCCACTTCGGCGCGAATGATGCGGGCGATCTGGGCGCAATCCTCAAGGGAAAAGGTCAGCGGCACC
Organism: Phycobacter sedimenti; assembly: GCF_038148855.1. NCBI lineage: Bacteria > Pseudomonadati > Pseudomonadota > Alphaproteobacteria > Rhodobacterales > Roseobacteraceae > Phycobacter > Phycobacter sedimenti. The sequence goes on from NZ_JBBVGR010000001.1 coordinate 617,626, forward strand.
CGCATATCCACGATCCCGGCAAGAATGCGGTCGCTGTTTGGCAGTCGCGGCGTTTCCGCGTAGCGCCAGCTGTCATAGCGCGAGGTAAAGGCGACAGGCTCTGCCCCGCCGAACCATTTCAGTTCCACACCGCGCGCGGCGCAGCGGCGCAAGACCTCCTGAACCCGTTCAGCCGCCCAGTCGAGCAGCAGGAACTGGAAGGAAGAGCCGACATAGGTTTCCCGCGCGGGGCGCTCGACCACGGTCAGTCCGGGGGTGCCGCGCAGCCCGTTCTCAAGCGTGCGGTAACGTTCGTTCCAGCGCGCGACCTGTGCATCCAGATATCGCATTTGCGGTCGCAGGATGGCAGCCCGCAGATTGTCCATCCGGCCAGAGATATTGGGGGTCTCAAATTTGATCTGCTCGAACACCTCGGGGTCGGGCCCCGCCAGATGGCGCCCGTACAGCATGTAGGACCCGGACAGCATGATCGCGCGCGCCGCGATCTCGGCATCATCGGAGACCAGCAGCCCCCCCTCGCCCGAATTCACATGCTTGTAGGTCTGGCAGGAATAGCAGCCAATCGCCCCATGACGCCCGGAACGCACCCCGTTCCAAGCCGCTCCCATGGTGTGGGCGCAATCCTCGATCACGATGATCCCGGCGGCGTTGCAGATCTCCATCAGCCGGTCCATGTCACAAAGATGCCCGCGCATGTGGCTGAGCATCAGGACACGCGCCTGATCCGCCTTGGCCGCAAGATCCTCCAGATCGATGGTCAGATCCTCGGTCACATCCACGTAGACAGGCTTTGCGCCCACCGCCGCGATGGAACCGGGCACCGGCGCCAGGGTGAAGGCGTTGGTCAAAACCCGATCGCCGTGACCCACTCCGACGGCTCTCAGAGCGGTCGCAAGCGCATAGCCCCCGGAAGCTACGGCGAGGCAGTATTTCGCCCCGACCTGATCCGCGAACTCACGCTCAAGAAGCGCGGTCTCTCCAACCTCACCCTCCGCGACGTTGTAACGGTGCAGGCGCCCGTGGCGCATGACCTCGACGGCGGCTTCAATCGCCTCTTCGGGGATAGGTTCCTGCTGGGTGAAACTGCCGGTGAATATCTCGCTCATGATGCGTTTGTGGGGCCGCCCAGCCCGCTGGTCAAGGGGGAAGACGCACTCGGCCAGCCCGCTCAGGGCAGCAGTTGATCGACCAAATCGGGCAGGTCCTCGTAGCGGTGCAGCAGCGCGTCGGGCTTCAGCGCCGCCATATCCTCGCCGGAGGGGCCAAAGGTCACCAGCACCGAAGGCACGCCAGCCGCCGACGAAGTATTGCGGTCGGTGTCGCTGTCGCCGATCAGAACCGTTCGGGCAGGATCCCCGCCTGCCCGGCGGGCCGCCTCAAAGAGCGGCGCAGGATCGGGTTTGCGCACCGGCAACGTGTCTGCGCCGACAAGCGAGGCAAAGACATCGCGCACGCCAAGTGAGCGCATCAGCTGTTCGGCCAGCACCTCCGGCTTGTTGGTGCAGATGCCAACGCCGTAGCCACGCACCTTCAGCGCCTCGACCGCCTCCATCGCACCGGGATAAAGGAACGTATGCAGGTCAATCGCCTCGCGATAGGCGTCCAGCAAGACGGGGTAATAGTCCTCGACCGTGGCCTCGCGGTATGCGCCGACACGTTTCAACCCTTCGGTCAGCATGCGTTTGCCGCCGCGCAGAGCAATCCCGGCATCATTCGGATGGGTCAGCACATCTCCATGTCCCATCTGGCGAAAACAGGCATTGGCAGCCGCCAGCAGATCGCCCGACGTATCCGCCAGAGTTCCGTCGAGATCGAAGATCACAGTCCGCATATCGCTCCCCTTCGGCGCATTTCCGCCGCCTGATGTTGCAAGACGCAACCTAGTTTGATGGCTGAACGCCTTGCGCGCCCATTGTTAGCGGATAAAACGGGGGCGCTGAAAAGACAAAGAGAAACATAACATGAGCACAGCCCTCGTCATCCTGGCCGCAGGCAAAGGCACGCGGATGAATTCGGACCTGCCCAAGGTTCTGCACCCCATCGCGCAGGCGCCGATGCTGGAACATGCCATGGCGGCGGGCCGCGCGCTGGAGCCGGAGCGCATCGTGGTCGTCGCAGGTCATGGCGCCGAGGCCGTACGTGCCGCAGTTGCGGAAATCGACGAGAGCGCCGAAGTGGTGCTGCAGGAGGAACAGCTTGGCACCGCTCATGCGGTGGATCAGGCGCGCGATGCGCTTGCCGGTTTCACCGGCGATGTGGTGGTTCTTTATGGCGACACACCTTTCATCAGCGGCGAGACGATCACCCGCATGATCGAGGCACGCGCCAATGCCGATCTGGTAGTTCTGGGGTTTGAGGCTGCGGATCCAGGCCGCTACGGACGGCTGGTGATGGAAGGGGACAGCCTGGAGCGCATCGTGGAGTTCAAGGACGCCAGCGAAGCGGAGCGGGAAATCACCTTCTGCAACTCGGGCCTGATGGCCTGCGCTGCGCCCGCTATGTTCGACCTGATTGCTGAAGTGGGCAACGACAACGCGTCGGGCGAGTATTACCTCACGGACCTTGTGGCGCTGGCCCGCGGCAAGGGGCTACGCGTCACCGCCGTGGCCTGCGATGAAGCCGAGACGCTGGGCATCAACTCCCGCGCGGAACTCGCCCGCGCCGATGCGCTGTTCCAGACCCGCACCCGAACCGAGGCGCTGGAGAACGGCGTGACCCTGATGGCGCCCGACACCGTCTATTTCGCCTATGATACGGTTGTAGGCCGCGACACGGTCATCGAACCCAACGTGGTTTTCGGCCCCGGCGTCACGGTGGAAAGCGGCGCCCTGATCCGCGCCTTCTCGCACCTGGAAGGCTGCCATGTCAGCCGCGGCGCCAAGGTCGGCCCCTATGCCCGCCTGCGCCCCGGCGCGGAGCTGGCGGAGGACACCCATATCGGCAACTTCGTTGAAATCAAGAACGCCGAGATCAAAGCGGGTGCCAAGGTCAACCATCTGTCTTACGTGGGCGATGCCTCGGTCGGGGAAGCGACCAACATCGGCGCCGGCACCATCACCTGCAACTATGACGGCGTGATGAAGCATCGAACCGAGATTGGCGCACGGGCCTTCATCGGGTCGAACACCCTTCTGGTGGCCCCGGTGCGCGTCGGAAACGAGGCGATGACCGCCAGCGGCACCGTCGTAACAAAGAGTGTCGCGGATGGAGATCTCGCGATCGCGCGCAGCCCGCAAGAAAACAAGCCGGGGCGTGCGCGCAAATTGATGGACATGCTGCGCGCCAAGAAGGCCCGCAAGACAAAAGGAGCCAAGTGATGTGTGGTATCGTCGGAGTTCTTGGCAATCATGAGGCCGCGCCCCTGCTGGTGGAGGCGCTGAAGCGGCTGGAATACCGCGGCTATGACAGCGCCGGGATCGCCACCGTCAACGAAGGCAAGCTGGATCGCCGCCGCGCCGTGGGCAAGCTGGTGAACCTCAGCGATCTTCTTGTTCACGATCCCCTGCCGGGAAAATCGGGCATCGGTCACACCCGCTGGGCCACACACGGCGCGCCCTCTGTCGGGAATGCCCATCCCCATCGCGCGGGTGCCGTCGCCGTGGTGCACAACGGGATCATCGAGAATTACCGCGATCTGCGGGCCGAACTGGCCGAGGTGGGGATCAAGTTTCAGACCGAAACGGATACCGAAACCGTGGCCCTGATGACCGAGCACTACATGCAGAGCGGAATGGGTCCGGTAGAGGCAGCCCGCAAGACCCTGTCGCGACTGGACGGCGCCTTTGCGCTGGCTTTCCTGTTCGACGGCGAAGAGGATCTGATCGTTGCCGCCCGCAAGGGGTCCCCGCTGGCGATCGGTCACGGCGAGGGAGAGATGTTCGTGGGCAGTGATGCCATCGCGCTGGCGCCACTCACCGACCGGATCACCTATCTGGAAGAAGGCGATTGCGCCGTGCTGACCCGCACCAGCCTCGAGATCCGCGACGCAAACGGAGATTTGGCCAATCGCTCGGTCAGGACCATCCAGATGGATGCGGCCCAGGTGGATAAAGGCGGTCATAAGCATTTCATGGCCAAGGAAATTGCCGAACAGCCCACGGTGATTGCCGAAGCCATCCGCCACTATCTGCCGGTGGGCGAAGACGCTGTGCACCTGCCGGGCGAGGGAATCGACTTCACCAGAATTGACCGGCTGACACTGGTGGCCTGCGGCACGGCCTTTTATGCCTGTCTGACCGCAAAATACTGGTTCGAAAAACTGGCCCGCATTCCCGTCGAGGTCGATATCGCGTCCGAATTTCGCTACCGCGAGCCCCCGATCCCAGCGCGCACAGCGGCCCTGTTTGTCTCACAATCCGGGGAAACGGCCGATACATTGGCGGCGCTTCGCTATTGTCAGGGGAAGGCGGACCGGATCCTGTCGGTGGTCAACGTGCCAGAAAGCTCCATCGCGCGCGAAAGCGATCTGGCGCTGCCGATCCACGCAGGTGTTGAAATTGGCGTCGCCTCGACCAAGGCGTTCACCTGCCAGCTGAGCGTGCTTTTGATGCTTGCACTGAAGGCCGCGACCGACCGTGGCGAGATCAGCGACGAGGATCTTCAGGCGCATGTTTCCGCCCTGCGCGGGCTGCCCAATGTCCTGTCTGCGGCGCTGGAGCAGAACGAGACGATCCGCCAGACCTCTCTCAAGCTGAGCGAAGCGCGCGATGTGCTTTTCCTAGGGCGCGGGTTGATGTTTCCGCTGGCCCTTGAGGGCGCGCTGAAGCTGAAAGAGATCAGCTACATCCATGCCGAGGCCTATGCCTCGGGCGAATTGAAACACGGGCCCATCGCGCTGATTGACGCCAACATGCCGGTGGTGGTGATGGCGCCCCGCGATGAGCTGTTCGACAAATCCGTGTCCAACATGCAGGAAGTGATGGCGCGCAAGGGCAAGGTCATGCTGGTCTCCGACGCCGAGGGGCTGGCCGAGGCGGGCGATGAGGTCTGGCAGGCCATCCGGATGCCGCAGATCCACGACAGCCTGACGCCGATCCTCTATGCCCTTCCCGCGCAGATGCTGGCCTATCACACCGCCGTGGCCAAGGGCACCGATGTGGACCAGCCGCGCAATCTCGCCAAATCCGTGACGGTGGAATAGGCCATGACACTGGAGGAGGCGCTGGAGCAGCTGAATGCGCTGGTCGAGCCGGGGCGCGCCGAGCAGATGGCCGCCTATCACAAGCAGACGCGCAAGGTGCTGGGCGTCCCGAATCCTGCGGTCAATGATCTGACCAAGAGCTGGCGCCAGGCGATGTCGACAGAGGACCGCGTCGCACTTGCCGGTGCACTGTGGGAAACGGATATCTTTGAAGCCCGCATCGCGGCAGCCAAGCTGCTCACACAGGCCCGCATCAAGAGTGACGAAGCTGTCTGGTCGCTGGTGTCTTCGTGGCTGGCCGATTTCGACAGCTGGGCGATCGCCGATCACGCCTGCATGGCGGCGCAGAAACGGCTGGTGGCCGATCCCGCGCGACTGGATGAGGTAGAAACCTGGACACACTCCGATCACATGTGGACCCGCCGCGCCGCCCTTGTGGCCACCCTGCCCTGGGCCAAGCTGAACAATATCAAACCCGAAGATGAGGCGCGTCGGAGCCGTATCCTGGGCTGGGCGGCTGCTTATGTGCCCGACCGGGACTGGTTCATCCAGAAAGCTGTCGCCTGGTGGCTGCGCGATCTCAGTAAACATGATGCCGAGGCCACGCGCGCGTTTCTGGCCGAGCATGGTGCTGCGATGAAACCCTTCGCCCGCAAGGAAGCCGGGAAACACCTCAAGGGCGAGGCGCCGGACGCAGACTAACTCGCCGGGCGCACCTGCAGTTCCACCAGTTCGGTCAGCGGCACGCCGAGGGCGCGCATGGCCGCGATCGACACCCGCGCGCTGCCCCCCGTCGGGGAGGGTTTCAGTGTCACGACCACTTCGGACCCGTTGGCACTGCGCAGCCGCGCCTTTTGCGGACTGCTGACCAGAGAGGTTTCCATCCAAAGTCCGGGCACCGCCGGATCACCCAGCGAGGCGATAACCTGTTCTGTCCCGGTAAAGACCGTCTCGGGCGCGACCTCCTCTTCCGCGGGCACCTCAACAGTCTGCTCGGGCACATCGAGGGCACCGCCCGTCGCATCCAAAGGCACCTGCGGGCCGGTCTGTTCTGGCAGCGGTGCAGGCTCTTCCTTCTTGAGACTGGGAAGCTTTGGCATTTCAAAGTCGCCGCAGCCGCCAAGCAGCAGAAGCGAAAGGGCGGAGGATGTAAGGGTCAACAGTCGCATGATCCGAACCTACGGTCCGTCCGGGCGTCTGACCAGATGAAAATCGGACCTTGTTTCATGAAAATGCACTCCCCTCTTGCCGCAGGGCCAAGCGCGCTTTACCTATTCTGCCATGACTGCTCCGCTGATAGATCCCTTCGCCCGCGCCATCACCTACCTGCGCGTTTCGGTCACCGACCGTTGTGATTTCCGCTGCGTCTACTGCATGTCGGAAAACATGACCTTTCTGCCCAAAAAGGAACTGCTGACGCTGGAAGAGCTGGACCGGCTCTGCTCCACCTTTGTCGGCATGGGGGTCGAGAAACTGCGCATTACTGGCGGTGAGCCTCTGGTGCGGCGCGATATCATGACATTCTTCCGCGCCATGTCCCGGCATCTGGACAGCGGCGCCCTGAAAGAGCTGACGCTCACAACAAATGGCTCGCAGCTGGAGAAGTACGCTCAGGACCTGTTTGATGCGGGGGTGCGGCGCGTCAATGTCTCGCTTGATACGCTGGACGAGCAGAAATTCGCGGATGTGACCCGCTGGGGCCGCCTGCCCCAGGTGCTGCGCGGCATTGATGCGGCGCAGAAGGCAGGCCTTCGGATCAAGATCAATGCGGTGGCCCTCAAAGGCTTCAACGAGCCGGAGCTGCCTCAGATCACTCGCTGGTGCGCAGAGCGGGGCATGGACCTCACCTGGATTGAAGTCATGCCCATGGGCGACATCGGCAATGAGGATCGTCTCGATCAGTACTGGTCCCTTAAGGATGTGCGCAAAGAATACGAAAACCACTACACGGTCACGGACCTTGCTGAACGCACCGGCGGCCCGGCCCGCTATGTGCGGCTTGAGGAAACCGGGCAGAAGATCGGATTTATCACTCCGCTCAGCCACAATTTCTGCGAAAGCTGCAACCGCGTGCGTCTTACCTGCACGGGCGAATTGTACATGTGCCTCGGCCAGGAGGACATGGCGGATCTGCGCGCGCCGCTGCGCGATCACCCCGACACCGAGGCTCCGCTCGAAGAGGCGATCCGCGCTGCGATCAATCTCAAGCCCAAGGGGCATGATTTCGACTACTCCCGTCAGACGCTTGGCGGGCAGATGCCCCGCCACATGAGCCACACCGGCGGCTGAGATGACCTCCTCACACGCCGGCGGCAAGGCCACGGCCCTGTTTCACGCCTATCGCGCCGCGACCGCGATGATTGCGCCCTTTGCCTATCGCAAAGTGGCGGCAAAACTCGCCGCGCAGGGTGTTCCCGAGGCGCGCCAGCGCGAACGCATGGGGCACGCCAGCCAGCCGCGCCCAGCGCTGCCCCACCATGCACCGCTGATCTGGTTTCACGGTGCCTCTGTCGGGGAAAGCCTGGCGGCAATCACTCTGATAAACCGTCTGTCTGCACGGCTGCCCGAAGCGGGGTTTCTGTTGACCTCTGGCACAGCCACCTCTGCGGTGATGGCCGAAAAACGCCTGCCGGACTGTGCGGTCCACCAGTTCGCACCGCTGGATGCCGCTGGACCGGTCCGCCGTTTCCTAGCCCATTGGCGCCCAGATGCAGGAATATTCGTGGAAAGCGAGCTGTGGCCTGTCACGCTCAATGCGGCCCGGAAATCCGGCACCCGACTGGCGCTCGTCAATGCCCGCCTCTCTGCGCGATCACTCCAGAGCTGGCACAAGCGCGCCGCAACCGCCCGGTTCATCCTGTCGCGATTCGATCTGTTGCTCAGCCAGAACGACCAGATGGCGCAAGACCTCATCTCTCTGGGAGCAGATCCCGCGCGGGTCCTTCCGGGGGGCAACCTCAAGGCCGGTGCTGCGCCGCTGCCCGTGGACCAGACAGCCCTGAAGGCGCTCCGCGAGGCAATCGGAAAGCGTACGGCGTGGATCGCCTCCTCCACCCACAAGGGCGAAGAAGAAATCGTCCTGAACGCCCACAAGGCTCTTCTGGAGCGCCATCCTGACCTTTGCCTCGTGCTAATCCCCCGTCACCCGGAGCGCGCCGAGGACCTCTGCACGCTGATCGACAAAGCCGACCTTTCCCTGGCCCGACGCAGCACCGGTGAGGCGCTTTCACCGCAAACCCAGGTCTACCTTGCCGACACGCTAGGAGAACTGGGCACCTTCTATGCTCTCTCCCCCGTCGTTTTCCTGGGCGGCTCGTTATTGCCCATCGGCGGGCACAATCCCTTTGAGGTGGCCAATGCTGGCGCAGCCGTGATCACAGGCCCCGGCACCCAGAATTTTGCCGAGACCTTTCCGCCGCTTATCGCCGCTGGCGGGGCGATTGAAGTGGCCGATGCGGCGGAACTGGTGCAGGCAGCCGGAAACTGGCTCAGCGACACCGCAGCTTTGGAGGCCGCGCGCGGCGCTGCGAGCGGCTATGCTAAGGAGCAGGCTCAAAAGCTCGACGGGATCACGGAGCTTCTCATCGAAAGGCTGGGATTGGCCGCAGCGCAGGCGCAGTCCGATGGCTGATCTCTTTGTCACCAACTTCAACCGCAATTTCACCGGCGTTTCGGCCACCGCCGCCAATGTGGTCCGACAACAGGCCCTGACCCACGATCTGCGCCTGGTGGGCCGTGCCCTGCCGGGATGCCCTGCCCCAATTTCCACCGCCGAGGCACGGCGTCTGTGCCACAAGGCGCCAGAGGGCAAACCCTTTGCTATCTGGCACGTTCGCAGGAATACGGAGATGCGTGCCGCAATCTGGGCACGGGACGTACTGCGCCTGCCCATCCGCATTGTCTTCACCTCGGCGGCGCAGCGGCGGCATTCGGCCTTTCCGCGCTGGCTGATCAGCCGGATGGACGCGGTTGTCGCCACCACGGAAAAGGCCGCAGAATTCGTCCCCCATGTGCGCGCGGTGGTGCCCCATGGGGTGGATACCGATCTGTTCCGGCCTGCCGAAAACCGCGCAACCGCCTGGGCGGCGCTTGGGTATGGCGGAAACCTCGGGATTGCGACTGTGGGGCGGATCCGGCCAGAAAAGGGCACCGATGTCTTTGTCGATGCGATGATCAGTCTGTTGCCGTCGCTGCCGGGGGCGGTTGCCCTCGTGATCGGGCGGGCCGCACGAAAGCATCAGGGGTTCCTGAAGGATCTGAAGACCCGCATCGCGGCTGCGGGCCTCACGGATCGCATCCTGTTTCCCGGTGAAATCCCGGCCACCAATCTGCCCCAGGTCATGCGCGCCCTGTCGCTGGTGGTGCAGCTTCCCCGATACGAAGGCTACGGCATGGCCCCACTTGAAGCGATGGCCAGCGGCGTGCCGTTTGTGGGCTCCGAAGCAGGGTATTACCGCGCCTTTTCGGCGCAGGGCAGAAGCGGGATGATTGTCCCGCTGGAGGCCGGATCGGCAGCGGCGGAAGCGGCACGCAGCATCCTGAGCGATCCGGGGCGCCACGCGCAAATGGCCCGAAATGCCCGCGACATCGCCCAGCACAGTTTCAGCGCAAGATCAGAGGCCGAGGGGATCGAAGCCGTCTATCAATCGCTCTGGTCCGAGGGCCGAGCATAAGAAAGGCCCGGCAAAAAACCGGGCCTTCTCTTTCCAGTCAAGATCGCCTCAAGCGGCAGGCATGCGCTGCTCGACAATACCGGCCCACCAGCTGCAACCCGCCGGAATGGCCTCGTCATTGAAGTTGTATTCCGGGTGGTGCACATCGGCGCTGTCGCCGTTGCCGACCAGGATATAGGCGCCGGGGCGCTCTTCCAGCATATAGGCGAAATCCTCACCGCCCATGACCAGCGGTGCCTCATCGCAGCTGCCGGAAATGTCGCTCGCAACCTTGGCCGCGAATTCGGTCTGCTCCTCGTGGTTCACCATGACAGGGTAGCCGCGGTTGTAGGTGACGTCCGCCGTGCCGCCAAAGGTCGCGGCAACGCCTGCGCAGATTTCCTTGATCCGCTTTTCGGCCAGATCGCGCATCTCCTTGGACATGGTGCGCACGGTGCCCTTGATCTGGACCCGCTGCGGGATCACGTTGAAGGCCTTCGAGGAGGTCTCGAACGAGGTGACCGACACGACGACGCGGTCAACCGGGTCCGCGTTGCGCGATGCAATGGTCTGCAGTGCCAGAACCGCCTGGGCGGTCATCACGGTGGTGTCGATGGTCTCATGCGGTTTCGCCGCATGGCCGCCGCGCCCTTCGAAAGTGATGTCGAAGGTGTCGGTCGCCGCAAAGAAGGCACCGGGACGGATCGCAAAGCTGCCAATCGGTTTGCCGGGCCAGTTGTGCATGCCGTAGACTTCCTGGATATTCCAGCGCGCCATCATGCCATCGTCGCACATTTCCTTGCCGCCGCCGCCGCCTTCTTCGGCGGGCTGGAAGATCACCACAACCGTGCCGTCAAAGTTGCGAGTTTCCGACAGGTATTTGGCTGCGCCCAGCAGCATGGCGGTGTGGCCGTCATGGCCACAGGCATGCATGGCATTCGCGGTCTTGGAGGCGTACTCCAGCCCGGTCTGTTCGTGGATCGGCAGCGCGTCCATGTCGGCGCGCAGGCCAATGACCTTGCCCGAGGTGTCGGACTTGCCCTTGATCACCCCCACCACGCCAGTGCGGCCAATGCCGGTGACGATTTCGTCGCAGCCGAATTCCTTCAGCTTTTCGGCCACAAGCGCCGAAGTGCGGTGGGTTTCGAACAGGATCTCGGGGTTTTCGTGCAAATCGCGGCGCCAGGCGGTGATTTCGTCCTGAAGCTCGGCAAAACGGTTCTTGACCGGCATATCATTCACTCCTTTTGTTATCTGTTTTGTCCGGCGCTATTTGCGCCGGTGGCACGCGCGGCGGTTCAGGCCGCGGGCATTCTTCTTTCGACGAGTTCTGCAAACCAGCTGATACCGGCCGGGATGATCTCGTCGTTGAAATCGTATTCGGGATGGTGGAGCCCCGCGCTGTTGCCATTGCCAAGGCGAATCATGGCGCCCGGACGCTCCATCAGCATGAAGGAGAAATCCTCTCCGCCCATCAGGATCGGCACGTCTCCGCAGCTCGTCACGGCTTCGGCGGCCTCGCGGGCGTATTCAGTCGCGGCCTCATCGTTGATGGTAACGGGCACGCCAATGCGCATCTCGACTTCGACCGAGCCGCCGAAGGTCTGCGCAACACCCTCGGCGATCTCCTTGATCCGTTTGGGGATCATGGCGCGCACCTCTTCGGAATGGGTGCGGATGGTGCCGCGCACCTCGGCCCTGTCGGGGATCACGTTGAACGCCTTGGAGGAGGTCTCGGCGCTGGTCAGCGTCATGACGGCCTTCTCGATCGGATCCATATTGCGCGAGACAATGGTCTGTAGCGCGGCGATCATGTGGCACATCATCACCGTCGTATCGACGGTCATATGTGGCTTGGCACCATGGCCGCCGCGCCCCTTGAGGTGCAGGGTGAACTCATCGACCGAGGCCAAGATCGGGCCTGGACGGATCGCGAACTTGCCCGCCTCGATGCCGGGACTGTTGTGGATGGCATAGACCTCGTCGATGCCGAACCGCTCCATCATGCCGTCCTTGACCATGGCCTCGCCGCCATTGCCGCCCTCTTCAGCGGGCTGAAAGATCACGACGGCGGTGCCATCGAAATTGCGGGTCTCGGCCAGGTATTTTGCTGCCCCCAAGAGCATCGCGGTATGGCCGTCGTGGCCGCAGGCATGCATGGCATTGGGGATCATCGAGGCATGCGGCAGGCCAGTCTGTTCCTGCATCGGCAGCGCGTCCATGTCGGCCCGCAGGCCAATCGCGCGGCCCCTGGTATCGGTGCGACCGCGAATAACGGCCACAACGCCGGTTCGCCCGATGCCCGTCACCACCTCGTCGCAGCCAAAGCTTTTCAGCTTTTCGGCAACCAGCGCCGAGGTCCGGTGCGTGTCATACAGGATCTCTGGGTGTTCGTGAATGTCGCGTCGCCAGCCGGCGACCTCTTCCTGAAACTCTGCAGCGCGGTTCTTGACGGGCATTTTTCTCTCCTTAGGCGGCGGGCATTCGTCGTTCGACCAGTTCGGCAAACCAGCTGCACCCCAAGGGGATCGCTTCGTCGTCGAACACGTAGGCCGGGTGGTGGCACATGGCCGTGTCGCCATTGCCAAGGAAGATATAGGCACCGGGGCGTTCTTCCAGCATATAGGCGAAATCTTCTGACGGCATGATCGGATCGGTCTCTTCAATCACATCCGGGGAAACAGCCCGCGCAGCCGCAACCGCATATTGGGTTTCATCTGGCGTGTTGATTGTGACGGGATAGCCCGGGGTCCATTCCACCTTGGCCGTGGCGCCATAGGCGGCGGCGACATTTTCCGCCACTTGCCGTACCCAGCCCTCGGCAAGCGCGCGGTATTCCGTGTCGAGCGTGCGCACGGTGCCCTGCAGACGCGCCTGATGGGCAATCACGTTGGAGGCCGTGCTGTCGGTCTCAAAAGTGCCCACGGTCAGAACAACCCGTTTCACCGGGTTCACATTGCGCGACACGATGGAATGCAGCGAAACCACGATCTGCGAGGCGACCAGAGTGGTATCGATTGCCTCATGGGGCGCGGCGGCATGTCCGCCCTTGCCGGTCACGGTGATCTCGAACTCGTCAGATGAGGCCAGGAGCGCGCCCGGGCGGGTGGCAAACTGTCCGACCGGCAGCCCGGGCATGTTGTGAAGGCCATAGACCTCCTGAATGCCCCAGCGCTCCATCAGACCATCGTCACACATGGCCTTGCCACCCGCGCCGCCCTCTTCGGCGGGCTGGAAGATCAGGACGACCTTGCCATCGAAATTGCGAGTCTCCGACAGGTATTTGGCCGCCCCCAGCAGGATCGCGGTATGACCGTCATGACCGCAGGCATGCATCACGCCCGGTGTATTGGAGGGATAGTCCACGCCCGAGGCCTCGTGGATGGGCAGCGCGTCCATATCGGCGCGCAGGCCGATCACCCGCCCCGAAGTGTTGGTCTTGCCCTCGATCACCGCGACCACGCCGGTCCGGCCGATGCCGGTGGTGATGGCGCTCTCGTCGAGTCCGATTTCCTTGAGCCGCTCTACGACAAATGCCGCAGTTTTATGCACCTCGTAGAGGAGTTCAGGATTCTCATGCAGATGGCGGCGCCACTTGGTGATCTCTTCCTGCATCTCGGCAAAACGATTCTTGACTGGCATCCTGTCCCTCTTGGTTGAAGCGGTCTCAATGTGGTCTGCGGGCACTGTCTGGCAAAACAATTGCTTTCGCAAGTATCTCAAACCACGAGTTCCGCAACCCATCCCGCAAGACTGACGTGCTTTTGGCGCACAGCCCCAGCAGGCCCGTTCTTTCAGGGGCTTACGAAGCATCCATTGGCGGAGACTTCAATATGCCCTCTCAGGACGTCTCAAAAAAATATTTGCGAGCGCACATGTTTTGCTCAGGGGCAAAGGCGAAAAGGCCAGCGGGCGTACCCCGTCAGCTGGCCAGAACCTGGTCAGGCCGCAAGGCGCCCCAGAAGTTTTTGCATGAAATCATGGCCCGCGTTGAACTGCGCCACGGTGATGAACTCATTGGGCTGATGAGCCTGAGCGATGTCTCCGGGACCGCAGATCACTGCCGAGTAACCCGCCTCCTGAAACTGTCCCGCCTCGGTGCCGTAGCTGACCACATGGCTGCCGTTGTCGCCGGTGATCGCGCGCACCAGAGTTTCGGCCGCGCCCTCCTGCTCGGGGACCAGTCCGGGAACATTGAATTTCTTGCTGACCTCGATGCGCGTGTCGGGATGAACCGTTTGCATCTCCGCCTCGATGCGGGCCACCTCGGCCAGGTAGGCGGCTTCCCAATCTGCGGTATTCTCACCCGGCACCACGCGGAAATCCATCACGAAGCGGCAGTCCTTGGCGGTGATATTGTGGGCGGTGCCGCCTTCGATCATGCCCACGTGGCAGGTGGTGTAGGGCGGCGTGAACATGGCCGGGATCTCTCCCGGTGTTTGGACCGCGTTTTCCGCATTGCGCTGGTTGGCCCAGTCAATCAGCCGCGCGCCCTGCATGATGGCGCTGACCCCGGTATGCATCAGGGAGCTGTGCACCTCAAAGCCCACGAGATGCGTGTCATAGCCGATGCCGCCCTTGTGGCCGGTGACCGCCTTCATCATCGACGGCTCCCCCACGATGACCGCGCTGCCCTTGGGCAGGACGGGCTGCATCGCCTCGATCATCGGCGGCGCCCCGGTGCAGCCGATTTCCTCGTCAAAGGAGAGCGCCAGCTGCAAGGGACGTTTGACGCCGCGCCGGTGGGCCTCGACCAGGGCCCAGATCGCAAGCGCGTCGAACCCCTTCATGTCGCAGCAGCCGCGGCCAAAGTATTTGCCGTCCCTTTCGACCACCGTGAAGGGGTCGCTGTCCCAGGGCTGGCCATCGACAGGCACGACATCGGTATGCCCCGACAGGACCACGGCGCCCTCGACCATCGGCCCCACATGCGCAAAGACCGCCGCCTTGTGGGGCTGCTCGGGGTCGGTCCAGCGGTGCGGCGTGATGCCGTGGGCAGAAAGATACCCTTCCACCCATTCGACCAGAGGCAGGTTGGTCTCCCGGCTGACCGTCGGGAAAGACACCAGTTTCTCCATCAGCTGGAGCGGCGACAGAACTTCAGCCACGGGATCAATACCCGCTGTCGGTGGTCAGGACGAAGTGCCCCGGTTCGATCTCCAGGTATTCCGACGGCTCCGGCTTGTAGCCGACCGGGTGGATCGGAGAGGGTATCGGTTTGAAGTTCAGATCCTTCTCGCTCTTGCGCTGGCGCGGGTCGGCGATGGGCACCGCCTTCATCAGCGCCTGGGTATAGGCATGCAGCGGATTGGCGAAGACACGGTCGCGCGGGCCGATTTCCACGATGCGCCCCAGGTACATCACGCCCACCTGATGGCTTACGCGCTCAACCACGGCCATGTCGTGACTGATGAAGAGGAACGAAAGCCCCAGTTCGGATTGCAGCTCCATCATCAGGTTCAGCACCTGCGCCTGCACCGACACATCAAGCGCCGAGACCGCCTCGTCCGCGACAATCAGCTTGGGGTTCAGGGCCAGCGCGCGGGCAATGGCGATCCGCTGACGCTGACCGCCGGACATCTCATGGGGGAAGCGACGCATGAAGCTGCGCGGCAGGTGCACCCGGTCAAACAAAGACGCCACCCGGTCCTGCAATTCCGATCCCGAGGCCAGCCCGTAGTTGCGCATCGGTTCGGCCACCTGATCCATCAGCTGCATCTGCGGATTGAGCGAGGCAAAGGGATCCTGGAAGATCATCTGCATATCAAGGCGCGCCTTGTGCAGGTCTGAGTTGTTCAGATCCAGGATGTTGCGTCCCTCGAAGTTCACTTCGCCCGACAGCGGCTCCACGAGGCGCAGGATCGAGCGGCCCGCCGTGGACTTGCCACATCCCGATTCGCCGACCAGCGACAGGGTTTGCCCCTTAAAGACCTTGAAAGAGACATCCTCGACCGCATGCACATTGGCCACGGTGCGGCGCAACAGCCCGCCTTTAACCGGGAAACGCGTGGTGAGGTTCTTCACCTCGAGCAGCACCTCGTCCGTGCCCTTGATCGGTTCGATCTTCTGACCTTCGACGCCCATCAGCTTCATCGGCTCTGGGTAGTCCTTGCCGATCATCTCACCAAGTTTCGGCACAGCAGCCAAAAGAGCCTTGGTGTAATCGTGCTGTGGGTTCTCGAAGATCTCGGTGACTGTGCCTTCCTCGACCTTGTTGCCCCGGTACATGACGACCACCCGGTCTGCCATCTGCGCCACGACGGCCATATCGTGGGTAATGAACATCACCGCCGTGCCGGTCTCACGCTTGAGACGGTCCATCAGGGCAAGAATCTCGGCCTGGATCGTCACATCAAGCGCGGTGGTAGGTTCATCGGCAATGAGCAGACGTGGCTCACAGGCCATGGCCATGGCGATCACCACCCGCTGACGCATGCCGCCAGACAGCTCATGCGGATACTGCTTGAGACGGCGCTCCGGCTCGGGGATGCGGACCTGACGCAGCAGTTCGAGCGCGCGCTCTTCCGCCTGTTTTTTGGTCATGCCCTTGTGGATGCGCAGCCCTTCGGTCAGCTGGCGGCCCACGGTGAAAACAGGGTTCAGAGCCGTCATCGGCTCCTGGAAGATCATCCCGATCTCGTTGCCGCGAATCTGCTTCATCATCTCCTGTTCGGCCTGGGCGAGATCGGTGGTATCGCCGCCACGACCGTTGAACAGCAATTCCCCGCCCGAAATTTCGCCACCGCCAAACTCCACAAGGCGCATCAGCGACAGGGACGAGACCGACTTGCCCGACCCAGATTCGCCCACAATGCAAACGGTTTCGCCGGGATTGACGTCGAACGAGACGTTCTCGACCCCCACGACCGGTCCGTCCTTGGTCTGAAATTCGACCCGCAAGCCTTTAATTTGTGCAATTGGTTGATCCAGCACCCCAGTCGTCCCCTTATGGCGTTCTCTTTGTCCACTGCATCAATGGCAGTGTTTCAAGCACGTGATGTAAGCTGATCCGCGAACCTTCGTCAAACCTATGCGAGGGGTCAGGGGGAAATTTTGGATCCAAAGGCTTGCAATTTCCGCAAACTCTGTTTCGATACCCCCACTGTTCGCCGGGGGAATTCGTGGCTACGCAAGGTCAGGCGCACTGGAGTGTGGCGCAGGCCAACTGCAGCCCCTACCAGCCTCCCGGTGGTACGACGAACCATCCGCAGCGATGCGGCAACAGGGCGGGTCATTTGGCCCGGCCAAATAACACTAAGAACACCGTTTCTGTGTTCGACAAGGAGAGTGTGAAATGAAAACTAAGACCCTTTTGATGGGGGCTATTGCATCGGCAGCGCTTGCTCCGGCAGCCTTTGCCGAGC
Organism: Phycobacter sedimenti; assembly: GCF_038148855.1. NCBI lineage: Bacteria > Pseudomonadati > Pseudomonadota > Alphaproteobacteria > Rhodobacterales > Roseobacteraceae > Phycobacter > Phycobacter sedimenti. The sequence goes on from NZ_JBBVGR010000001.1 coordinate 634,782, forward strand.
GCGGCGCCGATGGCCAGGTGAGCATCATCTACTGGCAGGCCCCGTCGATCATGAACCCGTTCCTTTCGGGCGGCACCAAGGACGTCGAGGCCGCATCGCTGGTTATCGAGCCGCTGGCCCGCTATGATCCCCAAGGTCAGATGGTGCCCTTCCTGGCGGAAGAGATCCCAACCGTTGCCAATGGCGGCGTGAGCGAAGACCTGACCTCGATCACCTGGAAAATCAAACCCGGCCTGACCTGGTCCGATGGCACCCCCTTCACCTCGAACGACGTGAAGTTCACCTATGAGTACTGCACCCACCCCGAAGGTGGCTGTGCACAGGTGACCAAGTTCGAAGGCGTGACCTCGGTTGAAACCCCGGACGATCTGACCGTCAAGGTCACCTTCGGCGGCCCGACCCCCTTCCCCTATGGTCCCTTCGTGGGCGGCGAAAGCCCGATCATCCAGGCGGCACAGTTCGCCGAGTGCCTGGGCGCCAAGGCGCCTGAATGCACCGAGGCCAACTTCAACCCGGTCGGCACCGGCCCCTTCGTGGTCGATGAGTTCAAGCCGAACGACGTGATCACCTTCTCGGCGAACCCGAACTACCGTGATCCGGCCAAGCCTGCCTTCGGCAAGGTCCTGTTCAAAGGTGGCGGCGATGCAACCGCAGCCGGTCGCGCCGTGATGGAAACCGGCGAATTCGACTACGCCTGGAACCTGCAGCTGGCGCCCGACGTCATCGCCCAGATGGAAGCCGGCGGCAAAGGCAAGGCGATCGCAGGCTTCGGCCCGCTGGTCGAGCGCATCATGCTGAACAACACCAACCCCGATCCGGCGCTTGGCCCGGACGAGCGTTCGGTCGTGCGTCCGCACCCCTTCCTGAGCGATCCGGCCGTCTACAAAGCCATGTCCATGGCCATCGACCGCCCGCTGCTGGTTGAAATCGGCTACGGCAAGGCCGGCAAAGTGACCTGTAACTGGGTTCCGGCACCTGCCATCTACGCTGCCGACATCCAAGGCTGCGACGTGCAAGACATCGCCGGCGCCAACAAGATGCTGGACGATGCCGGCTACAAGGACACCAACGGTGACGGCGTTCGCGAGACCCCGGACGGCAAGCCGATGAAGATCCTGTACCAGACCTCGACCAACGCCGTGCGTCAGGACTTCCAGGCTCTGATCAAGCAGTGGTGGAGCGAGATCGGTATCGAAACCGAGTTGCGCAACATCAACGCATCGGTCTTCTTCGGTGGTGACCCGGGCTCCCCGGACACCTTCCAGAAGTTCTATGCCGACGTTGAGATGTATGCCAACACCTTCAACGGCACCGACCCGCAGTCCTACTTCGGCAACGGCCTGTGCGACAAGGCTCCGAGCCCGGCGTCCCAGTGGCAGGGTGAGAACATCTCCCGCTTCTGCGATGAAGAGTTCGACGCGCTGCACGCAGAGCTGACCAAGACTGCCGACGCAGGCAAGCGCGCGGAAATCGGCCAGCAGCTGAACACGATGATCTTTGAAAAAGGCGGCATGATCCCGCTGGTTCACCGTGGTCGTCTGTCCGGTCAGGCCAACTCCCTCGGCGGTCACGTCCTGAACGTCTGGGACAGCGAACTCTGGGACATCGCTGACTGGTATCGCATCAAGTAAGCGACCTTCGGTCCCTCGAGGCCCCGGTTTTCAGCCGGGGCCTCTTGCCATTCCTGTCCTGATCCGCTTTAGCGCGCCGGACAAATGGAGCATAGGCGGACCTTCCGCTGCTCTGCCCTGACAAAAACGAAAATCCAAAGGCGCCTCACTGATGCTGACCTTTACAATCAGGCGACTGATCCTGTCAGTCCCGACGTTGCTGTTTATCAGCCTCGTGATCTTCATGCTGCTCGAGCTCGCCCCTGGCGATCCGATGGCACAGGTCCCGCTGACCGTTCCCCCCGAAGTCAAAGAGAAGATGCGTCAGGCCCTCGGGCTGGGCGAGCCTGCATACATCCGGTTCTGGAAATGGCTGGTTCAATTCTTCTGGATCGAACCCCAGGTCATGATCGACCATTATTTCGGCACCACCTTCTCGCAAGGCGATCTGCGCGTGATTTCCTGGCAGACCCGCTCGCCGGTGATGGACATCGTGATTCAGCGGATGCCGCAGACCCTGTGGGTTGTTGGCACCGCCTATGTGGTCGCCATCCTGATCGCCCTGCCGATCGGCATCTACTCGGCCTATCGCCAGTACAGCTGGTTCGACCAGATGGGGACATTCGTTTCCATGGTCGGCTTTTCGGTTCCGCCCTTCTTCTCGGGGGTTCTGGTGATCGTGATCTTCTCGGTCCAGCTGGGCTGGTTCCCGTCGATCTATGACACCACGCTGGTGGTCGACAGCTGGGACAGCTTCGTCAAACAGCTGCAACAGATGATCATGCCCGTGATGGTTCTGGCGCTGCAGATCACTGCGCAGCTTAGCCGTTTCATGCGCGCTTCGATGCTGGATAACCTGAACCAGGATTACGTGCGCACCGCCCGCGCCAAGGGCCTCAGCGAATATGTGGTTGTGATGGTTCATGTGCTGCGCAACTCGATGATCCCGGTGGTCACGGTGATCGCGCTCGGCATCCCGTCGATCTTTGGCGGCGCCATCATCACCGAGCAGGTGTTCAAGGTGAACGGCATCGGCCAGCTTCTGATCGGCGCCATCCAGGCCAATGACCTGCCGATGGTGCAAACCCTGACCTTTATCTTTGCCGTACTCATCGTGCTGTTCAACCTGATCGCCGATGTGCTGTACGGCATTCTTGACCCGAGGATTCGCTATGACTGATGCAGCCAAAGATAAGGCCGTACAGCACTCGAGCGTGCAGCAGGAATCCGACAAACCCGCCCGGAGCCAGTGGCGTGACATCTGGGATCAGTTCAAATCCCACCGTGGCGCCCTGTTCGGCGGTTGTCTGTTCCTGTTCATCTGCCTTGGCGTGATCGTCGGTCCCTTCGTCTACTGGAACGATGCGCAGTTCGTCCCCACGGGGCGCGACTTCATCAAGCTGCGTGACATGCGCCCGATCTATCACGTACTTTGGGACCCCTCGGCCAAGATGGACTGGGCCTATCCGCTCGGCACCGACAACCTGGGCCGCGACACGCTTGCACGCCTGATGTTCGGTGGCCGTGTATCGCTGGCGGTTGGCATGGCAGCGATGATCCTGGCCCTGCTGCTTGGGTCCCTCGTGGGTGTTGTTGCCGGTTACTTCAAGAAGCTCGACGGCCTTCTGATGCGCCTCACCGATCTGTTCCTGGCCCTGCCCCTGTTGCCGATGATCCTGGTGGCTGCGGTCCTGTTCCGGGAATCCCTGTCCAAAAGCATCGGACCCGAGGGCGGCGTCTTCGTCCTGATCGTCTGCCTGATCGGGATCACCTCCTGGATGCCCACAGCGCGGATCGTGCGGGGCGACGTGTTGGCCATCAAGGAGCGGGAGTTCGTTCTGGCGGCCCGCTCGATCGGGACCACCCCGCGCAGCATCATCACGCGCCACATCCTGCCCAACGTGCTGTCGCCCATCATGGTCTCGGCCACGCTGGGGATCGCAACCGCGATCATCACGGAATCGGCGCTGTCGTTCCTTGGCTTCGGCTTCCCGCCGGACTTCCCCACCTGGGGGCGCCTTCTGAACGACGCGGTGGACCGCATGACGCTCTTCCCTGAGCGTGTCCTGTGGCCCGGTATCCTGATCTCGCTGACCGTGCTGAGCGTCAACTATCTTGGCGATGGCCTGCGCGACGCGCTGGATCCACGAATCCGAGGACGCTAAGCGGGCCGGATCAGGCAAAGCGGTTTCAACGCCCGCACATATTCAAATAAGAACATAGCCTCCGGCCGCCCCCTGTTGGGCGGCCGGTTTGTCTTTGCAACATTGCCTTGCCAAAACCTGTGTACCGGCTGAGGCCGCTACCGCAGAACAGTTTCCCTCATACAAACCCTCGGATCACAGGCCTTCCCCTTGCTAGGCCGGAATATTCCCGCCATTTCGGGAAAAAGTTCCGATTTACCGATGGAGAACGTCATGTTCGAAACACTTGGTCTTGAAGAGACCACGGCCCGCGAGGCGTCTGTTCTCTTTGCCCTTGGCATTGGCCTTGTCTTTGGCGTGCTGGCGCAGCTCACCAGCTTCTGCCTGCGCCGCACCATCACCGGCAGCGACCGTCGCCAGGCGGCAGGCGTCTGGGCGCTGGCCCTCGCCGTTGCAGTTCTGGGCACCCAGAGTGCCGTGTCGCAGGGCTGGATCAGCTTTGGGGATCACCGCCTGCTGGCCGCTGACCTGCCGGTTCTGGCTGTTGTGGCCGGAGGGCTTATGTTCGGCGCGGGCATGATCCTCACGCGCGGCTGTGTGTCCCGCCTGATGGTCCTGAGCGGCACCGGCAACCTGCGCGCGCTTCTGGTGATCGCAGTCTTTGCCATCACCGCCCATGCCACGCTCAAAGGCGTTCTGGCACCGCTGCGCACCAGCCTTGGTTCGGTCACAGTTCACCTCGGCGAAGCCTCCTCATTGGCGGCCCTGCCCGGCGGAGGATTTGTCTGGGCCGCCCTGATTGTCATTGCCGCTCTGGTGATCGCCCTGCGGTCGGGCAATCGCATCCCGGCGCTTGTCGGCGCGGCTGTCATCGGCCTGTTGGTGCCGCTGGCCTGGGTGGGCACAGGCTATGTGCTTTATGATGAATTCGACCCCATCGCTATGGAGAGCCTCTCGTTCACCGCGCCGTCAGCCGACTCGCTGTTCTACGTAGTGGCCTCCAGTGCCGTATCCGGCAGCTTTGGCACCGGCCTCGTGGGTGGCGTGCTCGCAGGCGCACTGATCGCGGCCCTGGCTACTGGCCGTTTCCAGTGGCAGAGCTTTGAAAGCCCCTCGCAGACCGGTCGCTACCTCTTGGGTGCAGTTCTGATGGGCGTGGGCGGTGTTCTGGCCGGAGGCTGCACCGTGGGTGCAGGTCTTGCAGGCGTTCCCACCCTCGGTGTTGCAGCCATTCTGGCGCTCGCCTCGATCATCCTGGGCGGCATCGCCACCCATGCGGCGCTCAATGCAGCTTCTTCCGGATCCGCCGCACAGCGAGCCACACGAGTGCCACAACCGGCAGAGTGATTACCGCAGTCAACATCCCCTTGCTGAGGCCAAGCGCCCCGGCGAGGGGATAGATTGCATAGGCCGCCAGCGAAACCGCGTAGTAGCTGATCGCGACCACGGACAGCCCCTCGACCGTGTGCTGAAGCCGCAAAGCGGTATCCGCCCGGCGGTCCATGCTTTCCAAAAGCGCCTGGTTCTGGGCGCTGCGTTCCACATCCACACGGGTTCTGAGCAACTCCCCTGCCCTGCGCGCCCGGTCGGCAAGGGTCACAAGACGCCCCTCGGTGGATTTCACCGTCCGCATGGCCGGCTCGTAACGGCGTAGCATGAACTCCGAAAAGGTCTGAAAGCCCTCAAGCCGCTCTTCCCGCAGCAGCTTGATCCGCTGGTTGACCAAAGCCTCATAGGCGCCGGTTGCGCCAAACCGAAACGCGGCACGGGCGGCCATGGCCTCCAACTCGGCAGAGACGGTCAGAAGGTGCGACAGGGTCTGTTCTGCCGGAACGCTGCTGCCGGTCATCTCCACCATGATTTCGCTGAGGTGCGTATCGAGGCCGCCAATGGTGGGCGACAGGCTCCGGGCGCGGGAAAACCCCAGCATCGACATGGCGCGGTAGGTTTCGATCTCGCACAGGCGCTGGACGATACGACCGATCCTGCGGCTGCCGGTTTCCGGGTTGACGAAGGCGGCAAAGCGCATGTGACCGGCTGGATCGATGCGAAAATCTCCGGCCACCACCGCGCTGTCGTCCAGCACGCGCGACACCGCCATGCTTTCGGGCACAAGCCAGTCCTGCAACAGGGATTTGATCTCGCCGGCGGGCGGACGCGGCAAAACGCGGACCATCAGCGAGGTGATACGCTGGCCCGGTGCAGCCTCCAGCCAGTCCGAGGGGAACACTTCGAAATCCACCGGATCAAAGGGGCGCTCGCTGACACCATCGCTGTAGAGGGTGTAGCTGACGAATTCAGTATGCTGCTCCCATTTCAGAACGTGACGGCCCAGCTTGGCCTCGTGGTGTGTCGCACCCGGTTTGGGATGAGGAGCGCCGTGACGGTCAAGAAGGTCCGCAAGGTGGGCAATGTCCAGGCTGCGATCCCTGTGCACGGCCTCTTCGGGCTGTTTGACGGCAAGATAAACCACCGTGCTTGGGCATGTCATTGTCGGAAACGGGCGGGCATGCAGCTCATTGGCGAGCTGATAGCGCAACGGGTGATCCTGGATCGGGGGCATTGCGAGGCTCCATTGGGGTGATCCGAGCATAAACGAGACCGCGAACCCTGTAAAGAAGCACGTCAATTCAATGACTTACAGGGATACAACGGCATACAAACAATAAGAAGCGGAAGGAAATGCAAAAAGGCGCCCCCGAAGGAGCGCCTTTTCGATGTTTTGCCTAGGAAAGATCAGCTGATCTTGGTCAGAAGATCGTCCAGCGATTTCTTGGCATCGCCGTAGAACATCCGGGTGTTCTCTTTGTAGAACAGCGGGTTCTCGATGCCGGAATAGCCGGTGCCTTGGCCACGCTTGGAGACGAAGACCTGCTTGGCCTTCCAGCATTCCAGAACCGGCATGCCGGCGATGGGGCTGTTTGGGTCTTCCTGCGCCGCCGGGTTCACGATGTCGTTGGAGCCGATGACGATGGCGACATCGGTGTCCGGGAAGTCCTCGTTGATCTCGTCCATTTCAAGAACGATGTCATAAGGCACCTTGGCTTCGGCCAGCAGAACGTTCATGTGGCCCGGCAGACGACCCGCAACCGGGTGGATCGCGAAACGCACCTCTTTGCCCTTGGCGCGCAGACGGCGTGTCAGCTCGGCCACATTGGACTGGGCTTGTGCCACGGCCATGCCGTAACCGGGGATGATGATGATGCTGTCGGCCTCGTCCAGTGCAGTGGCAACCCCGTCCGCGTCGATCGCGACCTGTTCGCCCTCGACCTCCATCGCCGGACCCGAAGTGCCGCCAAAGCCGCCCAGGATCACCGAGATGAACGAGCGGTTCATCGCCTTGCACATGATGTAAGACAGGATCGCACCCGAGGAGCCCACCAGAGCACCCACAACGATCAGTAGATCGTTGCCAAGGGAGAAGCCGATCGCCGCCGCGGCCCAGCCGGAATAGCTGTTCAGCATCGACACCACGACGGGCATGTCGGCGCCGCCGATTCCCATGATCAGGTGATAGCCGATGAACAGCGCGGCAAGGGTCATGATGATCAGCGGCAGCAGGCCGCCGGTGTTGAAGTACCAGATCAGCGACAGCAGCGAGATACCTGCCGCACCGGCATTCAGCATATGGCCACCGGGCAGTTTGGTTGCTGCCGAGCCGACCTTGCCCGCCAGCTTGCCATAGGCAATGACAGAGCCAGTGAAGGTCACCGCACCGATGAAGATACCGAGGAACAGCTCGACCCGCAGGATGGCGATCTCGACACCGTCCTTTTTGGCCAGGAGCTTGGCAAAACCTTCCAGCGATTGTTTGGCGCTGTCGTCCATGGCCATGACGCGGCCCAGTTCGATATGGGCGATAAAGCCCACGAACACAGCCGCCAGACCGACAAGCGAGTGCATCGCCGCAACCAGCTCCGGCATCTGCGTCATCTGCACGCGATTGGCCAGAAAGTAGCCGATCACGCCACCGCCGGCGATCAGCACCAGCGACAGGAGCCACAGGCCCGAGCCGGGTCCGATCAGTGTGGCAAACACCGCCAGCGCCATGCCGGCAATCCCGTACCAGACCGCACGTTTTGCGCTTTCCTGCCCCGAAAGGCCGCCCAGCGAAAGAATGAAGAGCACAGCTGCTACCACATAGGCCGCCGTGGTGAATCCGTATTCCATCTACCTGTACTCCTTAGGATTTCTGGAACATGGCGAGCATGCGCCGTGTCACGAGGAAGCCGCCGAAAATGTTGATCCCGGCCATGAAGACCGACAGCGCCGCCAGCAGGATCACCAGGAAGGAGCCAGAACCGATCTGCATCAGCGCACCCAGGATGATGATCGAGGAGATCGCATTGGTCACCGCCATCAACGGTGTGTGCAGGCTGTGCGCCACGCCCCAGATCACCTGGAAGCCAACAAAGACCGCCAGCACGAAGACGATGAAGTGCTGCATGAAACTGGCCGGAGCGACAAGACCCACGCCCAAGAGCAGCGCTGCGCCGACGGCCAGCAGGGTCACCTGTTGCTTGGTCTGCGCTTTGAACGCGGCGATTTCCTGCGCGCGTTTTTCCTCCGGGGTCAGTTCTTTCGGCGCATCGGGTTTCTTCTGCGCGGCAATCGCCTGAACCTTTGGCGGCGGCGGCGGGAAGGTGATTTCCTTCTCGAAGGTGACCGTCGCGCCGCGGATCACATCGTCTTCCATGTTGTGCACGATCTGACCGTCTTTTTCCGGGGTCAGGTCGGTCATCATGTGACGGATGTTGGTGGCATAAAGCGTCGAGGACTGCGAGGCCATCCGACTCGGGAAGTCGGTGTAGCCGATGATGGTGACGCCGTTGTCGGTGACGACCTTCTCGTCCATCACGGTGCCTTCGACGTTGCCGCCCTTTTCGGCCGCAAGGTCGACAATCACGGAGCCAGGCTTCATCGCCGCAACCATGTCCTCAAGCCAGAGCTTGGGCGCTTCGCGGTTGGGGATCAGCGCGGTGGTGATCACGATGTCCACTTCGGGGGCCAGCTCGCGGAACTTGGCAAGCTGCGCTTCGCGGAACTCAGGGCTGGACACAGAGGCGTAACCGCCGGTCGCCGCACCGTCCTGCTGTTCTTCCTCAAAGTCGAGGTAGACGAATTCGGCGCCCATCGATTCGACTTGCTCCGCCACTTCGGGGCGCACGTCAAAGGCATAGGTCACCGCGCCGAGGCTGGTGGAGGCGCCGATGGCGGCCAGACCGGCCACACCCGCACCGACAACCAGAACCTTCGCCGGGGGAACCTTGCCCGCAGCGGTGATCTGACCGGTGAAGAAACGGCCAAAGTTGTTGCCCGCCTCGATCACGGCACGGTAGCCCGCGATATTCGCCATCGAGGACAGCGCGTCCATCTTCTGCGCGCGGCTGATGCGCGGCACCATTTCCATGGCGATGACATTGGCACCCTTGGAGCGGGCCAGTTCCAGCCCCTCTTCGTTGGCGCCCGGGTTGAAGAAGGAGATCAGCGTCTTGCCCGCCGTCAGCCGCTTGAGCTCGGTTTCGGTCGGTATGCGCACCTTGGCAACGATGTCGCAGTTCTTCCACAGGGCGGCCGCCGTCTTGATGATCTCGACGCCAGCCTCCTCATAGGTGGCATCGCTGAAACCGGCCAACTGCCCTGCGCCGCTTTCGATAGCGCAGTCATAGCCCAGCTTCTGCAGCTGCCTGGCCGAATCCGGCGTCATCGCGACGCGCGCCTCGCCCTTCATTACTTCTTTTGGTGTACCTATTTTCACCTTGTCGGTCCCCCTCGTCTTGCCCGTGCCAGCAAAGCACCGGGTACGGATCGCAAATATTTTGATTATCCTGCGCAATATTTTTGCGCAAGCGTTTCGCCGCGTCGCCGCATCATTTTGCCGCGCCGCCGCATGACCTTTAGACCCAGCGGCGTACCTTTCCTTCGTATCTGGCCCAGTCCTGCCGGAACGTCCGTCGCATCCGGTTTTCCTCGGGTTCGATGAACCGCCGCTCCAGGATCCAGACAAAGATCGGCACCAGCGGCAAGGACAACACCGCGTCAAACCTGAGGATCAGCCCGGTCAGCACCAGTACGTCACCCAGATAGATCGGGTTGCGGCTGCGGCTGAAGATCCCCGATTGCACCAGATGGCTGGGTGTCTGATGCGGGATGATCGTGGTGCGCTGGCGCCGCATTTCGACAACAGCGAGCAGCATCAACAGAATGCCGCCGCCAACAAAGATCCCACCCAGTAAATCGGCCCAAGGGCCACCAAAGCTCAGCCCATACGGCAAATAGCTGGCCTGCAGCCACGCGATTACCACGCAGGCCAGCAACCAAAGGGGAGGAAGATCAATCCAGCGCATCAGGCCCGCACCGTCACGAAGTCAGGAAGGAAATACAAGATCATCCGGCGCAAACTCTCCCTATCCGGCCAATGGGTCCAGCGATTTGCACAAATTGGCAAACAGAAAAGGACAGAATGTCCAAAATGCTCCCAATACGGCGATTCTGTTCCGGGATGCGGCACGATCCTGCACAATTCTACGGGTTTTCCTACGTATACTTTGGCATGCAAACGGAGCGTACCTTATTCCCACTCCATTTCCTCGAACACGCGTCCTGCATTCTTGGTTGCCAGCTCCTCGAAGGTATCCAGTCCCTTCCAGCGCTCCTGATCAACATAGTAGGCTCCCGCCAGGTCTCCGCCCGCCTCGATATGGGCCCCGATCTTTTCTCGCAGGTCCTTGAGGTAGTCGTAGGTGTAACGCCGCACCTGGGCGAGGTTCGTGGGGTGCCCATGGCCGGGAATCACGTAGGTCGGGTTCAAAGGCTCGAGCTTGGTTTCCCAGGTTTCCAGCCAACAGGAGGTGCAGATCCCCTCGAAGATCGGCAGCATGCGCTCGTGAAAGGCGATGTCGCCAGCGATCAACAGGTTCGACTGCGGCAGCCAGACCTGGGTGTCGCCCGGATCGTGGGCCGGGCCCATGTGCATCACTTCGATCTGCACCCCACCGAGCGTCAGGCTGTAGCTGTCCTCGAATGACAGGTTCGGGGTCACGATCCGGGTGCCCTCGGCCTTGTCCCGATTGTAGCGCTCCATGCCCTGCAGGATGAAATCGGCTTCTTTTGTGAAAGCTTCAATCGCGTCCACATGGGCAAGGACATCAACACCCTGGTCCACCCAGTAGGAATTGCCCAGCATCGCATGGCCCTGGCCGTTTTCGTTGATCACCAGAACAACGGGCTGATCGGTGAGGGCCTTGATTTCCTCATGCAGGGCCGCCGCAAGCCGCGCCGACGCGCCCCCATTGACGACGACCACGCCTTCATCCGTCACGATGAAGGACAGGTTGTTGTTGTGGCCCGAGTTTTCATAGGTCGGCGGCGCAGTGGCCCCGATCGCCGAGAAGACATGCGGGATGACCTCAACCGGTTTGGAGTACAGTTCGGATTGCGGGTACTGGTCTGCAATATCTTCGCTGGCAAATGCGGCGCCTGCGCCAAATGCAGCTGCCAGCAGGCTGGTGAACAATGGTTTCATGGTGTCCTCCCAAAAATGGATGCCAAATAATTCACACTTATGAATATGATTGTAAATGGTCAGATGGAAAAAGACCGATCCTTTCGAACCCCATCTACACATGTGACGGGACGGCTTTCTTGCCCTGCCCCTGCAGCCCGTTAGGCTGGATGCAAATATGGGAGGACTTATGGAATGACTTCACAGACAACTGAATCGCTGAAGGGCAAACACGCACTGGTCACGGGCGGCGGCACCGGTATTGGCCTTGCGATCGCCCGCGCCCTTGCCGAGCAGGGTGCGGAAGTGACCATCACCGGGCGCCGCCAGGAGGTACTGGAGGAAGTCGCAACCAAGGGCCTGCATCCGCTGGCCATGGATGTGCGCAACGAAGACGACATCATCGCCAAGATCGAGGCCGCCGTCGCGGCGCGCGGGCCGATCCAGATCTGCGTCGCCAATGCGGGCATCGCCGAGGGCAAGGCGGTTCACAAGACCTCGCTCGACTTCTGGCGCAACATGATGGCCACCAACCTTGACGGCGCTTTCCTGACCATTCGCGAAACGCTCAAGTCGATGCGTGCGACCGATTGGGGCCGCGTCATCACGGTTGCCTCTATCGCCGGGCTGCGCGGCCTCAAGGGCGGCGCATGTTATTCTGCCAGCAAACACGGCATGATCGGCCTGACCCGCGCACTGAGCGAAGACTACATGGGCACGCCCTTTACGTTTAACGCAATCTGCCCGGGGTACGTGGATACGCCCATCGTCGAGCGCAATATCACTTCGATTTCGGCCCGCGCCGGGGTCAGCGAAGACGAAGCACTCAAGATGATGACCCATGCCAACCGTCACCAGCGCCTGATCGAACCCGAAGAGGTCGCTGCAGCAGCCATGTGGCTGGTGGGACCCGGCTCCCAGTCGATCAACGGCCAGACAATCGAGATAGCAGGCGGCCAGACCTGAGAGCCGCCCGCTGTCGTTGAAAGACACGCCGCCAGAAATCTGGCGGCGTTTTCGTTATGGCGTACGGGAGAAAAACGCCTCTGGACAGATTTTTGAATATTGGATACAAAATCCTTCAAGCATGAAACATCGAGGCACCCCGCTTCGCTCCCCCACATGAGGTTCCGATGACCGATTTTGCCGCGACCAAGGCCCTGTTCGACCTGCCTGAAGGGGTAATCTACCTTGATGGCAACTCGCTGGGTCCGCTCCCCAAGGCCGCTACCGGGCGCGTGTCGTCCATGATGACCGAGGAATGGGGCAAGATGCTGATCACCGGCTGGAACAAGGCCGGATGGATGCAGAAATCCACCGCGGTCGGCAATCGCATTGCGCGGCTGATCGGCGCCGAGGCAGATCACGTGATCATGGGCGATACGCTGTCGATCAAGGTCTATCAGGCGGTTGCTTCGGCGCTTGAGATGAACAAGGGCCGCAAGGTGGTCCTGTCGGACAATGGCAACTTCCCGTCTGACCTTTACATCGTGCAGGGCCTGCTGAAATCCCTTGGCGAAGACTACGAACTGCGCGTGGTCGACCCCGAGGCCGTGGCCGAGAATATCACCGACGAAATCGCCGTGCTGATGCTGACCGAGGTGGACTATCGCACCGGGCGCAAGCACGACATGAAGGCCCTCACGGCCAAGGCCCATGAAGCGGGCGCTCTGACTGTATGGGATCTGGCCCATTCGGCCGGTGCCCTGCCGGTGGATCTGGCGGGCTGCAAGGCCGACTTTGCCGTGGGCTGCACCTACAAGTATCTCAACAGCGGCCCCGGCGGCCCCGCCTTCATCTATGTCGCACCGCGTCATGCGGATGTGGCCCGCCCGGCCCTGTCCGGCTGGCTTGGTCACGAGGCGCCCTTTGCCTTTGATCTGGACTACCGCCCGGGCCGCGGGATCGAGCGGATGCGCGTCGGCACTCCGCCAGTGATCCAGCTGACCTCGCTGGAGGCCTCGATGGATATATGGGACAGCGTGGACATGCAGGATGTGCGCGCGAAATCGATCGCCCTGTGCGACCTCTTCATCGCAGAAGTCGAAACCGCCTGCCCCGAGTTGGCGCTGGCCTCTCCGCGCGATGGAAGCCAGCGCGGCAGCCAGGTGTCCTTCCGTTTCCACGAAGGCTATGCGGCGATGCAGGCGCTGATCGAACGCGGCGTGATCGGGGACTTCCGCGCCCCGGACATCATGCGCTTTGGCTTCACTCCGCTGTTCATCGACGAGGGCGATGTCCTGGGCGCGGTGGAGATCCTGAAAAATGTCATGAGCAATCGCCTGTGGGACCGCGCCGAATACAAGCAGCGCGCTGCCGTGACCTGAGATGAAGCCGCGCGCGCAGCACCTTCCCTTGTGCAGGCCTGCGGGCTGGGTGGCGCTTTGGCGCCGCCTGGCCATGTGTGGACGCTTAAACCGGAGGATCCTTTCCTTTCCCTGATGTATGCTATCCCAAGGAACAGGAAAGACCCGATGACCAAATGCCCAATCTCCACCCCTTTTGACCCGGCCGAGGACGGCGCCGAGATGTCCTTTGACGGGCGCATGTCCTATGGCGACTACCTGTCGCTTGGCACAATCCTAGACGCGCAAAAGCCGCTCAGCGATGCCCATGACGAGATGCTGTTCATCATCCAGCACCAGACGAGCGAGCTGTGGATGCGCCTTGCGGTGCATGAGCTGAACGCCGCCCGCGACTGCCTGCTGGCAGGCGATTCCCGTCCCGCATTCAAGATGCTGGCCCGCGTTGCGCGGATTTTCGAGCAGCTGAATTCAGCCTGGGATGTGCTGCGCACCATGACGCCGTCAGACTATACGCATTTCCGGGATTCGCTGGGGCAAAGCTCGGGCTTTCAATCCCACCAGTACCGGCTGATCGAATTCATGCTGGGGAACCGCAATGCCGCGATGCTGCGCCCGCATGCCCATGATCCGGCGATCACAGCGCAGCTTGAGAGCGAGCTGGCACTACCTTCGCTCTATGACGTGGCGCTACGCATCCTGTCGAACACCATCGCCCTGCCGGAGGAGGTCACCAGCCGCGACGTTTCAAAGCCCTATGAAGCCCATGCGGCGGTTCAGCAAGCATGGACAAGGGTCTATGAAGCCCCCGAAACGCACTGGGAGCTCTACGAACTGGCCGAAAAGTTGGTGGACTTCGAGGACTATTTCCGCCGCTGGCGCTTCAACCACGTCACCACCGTCGAGCGGGTCATCGGCTTCAAGCGCGGCACCGGCGGCACCGGCGGCGTCAGCTATCTCAAGCGCATGCTCGATGTGGAGCTGTTCCCCGAACTCTGGCACCTGCGCACCGAACTCTGAGGCAAGCACGCCGCTGACCCAGCCCTCCCGCCCGGCCTCGGGGTCTGGCGACCCCCTCGCCCCGTTGGGCCCGGGGCCCCCGGGCGGGGGGGGGGGCGGGGCCCCCCCCCCCCCCCGGGCCCCCCCCCCGGCCGGGCGGGGTGAGCGGCCGGGGCACCCCCCCCCGCCACCACCCCAACCCCCCAAGCGCCCAGCCCCCCACCC